>JADCCX010000030.1 GCA_020252485.1 Methylocystis sp. | reverse complement strand
TGTCTGCGGGCGTTCGAAAGAGGCCCTGTCAACTCAGCAAGCGTTGGTCGGGAAGCGGCAAAGTGACCATGATGACGACGGGCGAAAACCCAATTGCGAGACGGTCAATTTGCCGCGCCAGGAATCGGGTGGCCACCTTCGTCCTGGCATCCCACCTTCGCACAATTTGAACAGACAATTGCGAGCGCAGCGAAGCAATCCAGCAATGCTTCCTTGGGCATGGCGCTCGTCTCCGATGGCTTTCGCGCATCGCATCCGTCGTTGACTGGATTGCTTCGTCGCTTTCGCTCCTCGCAAAGACGGGTTCAGCCTTGTTGCAACTTATGGCAGCATGCTGATCCGAGGCGCAAGGTCGAAGGTGATCCCGTCGAGCATTGTCACGCCGGTCCCGGCTTTCGCCTCGGGCAGCTTGGCGAGCCTTGCGGCCGTCTCCGCATGCGCCGCGTCATCCGCAGCGGCCAGCACGACTTTGCCGAGCCCCGCCTGCCCGAGCCCCCGCTTGGCGTTTCCACGCGTCTGCCAGGTGTTGGTGGCGAGGTGATGATGATAGCCGCCGCTGCCGAAGAACGAGGCGCCGGGATATTCACACATCAGCGCCATGCCGAGCCCATCCGCAATGGCGGCTGACGCCGCCTCAAGATCATTGACGTAAAGATGCACATGACCGACGCGCGACCCGGGGGCCAACCTGAAGTCCGTCGGCGACGGCTCTGCGTCGGCCAGCGCGAGCAGCGGGCTCACGTCGAGGCGCGCGGTCGCCATTTTCACGCGCGTCCCCTCATAGCTCCATTCGGCGCGCGGCCGATCGCGGTACATCTCGATGCCGTTGCCTTCCGGATCGGAAAGGTAGATGGCCTCGCTCACCAGATGATCCGACATGCCTTCGATCACGACGCGCTGCGTTGCGGCATGGCGAAGCCAGAGGCCGAGATCGCGCCTTTCGGGAACAACGAAGGCCGTGTGGAACAGGCCGGGCGTGCCTTCCGGCGCGCACTCCGCGCGCTCATCGCCTTTGAGGCGAAGCAGCTCAACGCCGTCGTTGCCCAGGACTACCTCGTTACTGACTTCAGAAAGGACCGGCAAGCCAATGAAATCATGATAAAAACGTGTCACACGATCGAGATCGCGGACGAGCAGTTCGACGGCTGCGACATGGATCGGTCCGCGATGGGATTCGAGCCGCATCGGCTTTGCGGTGCTGGAAACCGCTTCTGAAATGATGTTCTCCGGCATGAACTGGCGCTCCTTCTGCGCCATGATGTGCGGTGCCGAGGCGCACTCCGCAATGCGCTGCTTTGCCCGAGGCTTTTTGCGCAGTTGCAACATGCACGCCGGCGCTTCACCGTAGAGCGATGACAACCGGATTTTTCCCGTGAGCAGCGGATCGTCCAGCCCATTCAGGCTGCGGGTCGAGCCGTCGCTGGCATCCGTGCCGGCTGCGGAATGGGACGCCTGCGCGCTGGGCTCGGATCCGGCGGGCGCGCCCAATCCGTTCGTGTCCCACGCCTTCCTTCTGGCGCTCGAATTGTCCGGCTGCACCGGCGGCCGCAGCGGCTGGAACCCGGCCCATCTCCTGGTCGAAACAGCGGAGGGCAGGCTTGTTGCGGCAGCGCCCTGCTATCTCAAGACGCATAGCCAGGGCGAATATGTCTTCGACCACGGCTGGGCGGATGCATTCGAGCGCGCCGGCGGACGGTATTATCCCAAGCTCCAGATCTCCTCTCCGTTCTCGCCAGTGACGGGTCCGCGCTTGCTCGTGCGGGCCGGCGAACAGGCCGCCCCGGCGCGGGCAGCGCTGATCGAGGGGATGAAGACGGTGATGCAACGCCTCGGCGCCTCCTCCGTCCACATCACCTTCGCGGCGAGGGAAGAATGGGAAGCGTTGGGCGCATCGGGCTTCCTGCAGCGGATCGACCAGCAGTTCCACTGGTTCAACGCCAACTATGCCTCATTCGAGGCGTTTCTCGACACGCTGGCTTCCCGCAAGCGAAAGAACATCCGCAAGGAGCGCCAGACGGCCGTTCAGAACGGCATCACCATCGAGCAACTCACCGGCAGCGCCATCACGGAAGCGCATTGGGAGGCCTTCTTCCGCTTCTACATGGACACCAGCAGCCGCAAATGGGGACGGCCCTACCTCAACCGGGCCTTCTTCACGGAGATCGGCCGGACGATGGCGGACAGGATCCTGCTTGTGATCGCCAGGCGCGACGGCAGGCCGATCGCAGGGGCCATCAATCTGATCGGGCCCGACACGCTCTACGGCCGCAACTGGGGCTGCATCGAGGATCATCCCTGCCTGCATTTCGAGGTCTGCTATTATCAGGCCATCGATTTCGCCATTGCGCGCGGTCTGGCCTACGTGGAGGCCGGCGCTCAGGGGGAGCACAAGCTGGCCCGTGGATACATGCCGGCCACGACCTACTCGGCCCATTTCATCGGCGATCCAAGGCTCCGCCGTGCCATCGCCGATTATCTCGACCGCGAGCGGCTGCATGTCGAAGCCATGAAAGAGGCGCTCACGGCGGAGGGTCCTTACCGGCAGGCGGCCGACGACAGGGAACCTTCCTGACAGGGGTCGCGTTAATCCGCATGACAAAACGGACATTCATCTGCGCTTCAGGGCAAGAATCGCAGCCTGTTCGTGAGGTAGAATTGGATCGTCAACGGAGGGGCGTGATGGATCGCAGAGCGTTCGCACGCGGCTTGTTTGGCGTGGCGGCAGCCAGCGTCGTGTTGAGCGCCGGTGCGAACAGTGCTGAGGCCGCGCCGCTGCCGGCCGTGAAGCCCGGACCGGAGCCGGAGGAAGCGAACCGCAACGAAGCGGATTACCGGCCCGGGTCCGATGGCCTGCCGGCTGCAGAGAATGTCCAATATGATTACCGTCGTCGCCGGCGTGTGTTCCGGCGCCGTCGGCGCAGGGTCTATCGCCGCCGCTTCTACAGGCCGCGGGTCTATCGTCGCCCGGTGTTCGACCGCAGACCCGTCTATTACCGTCGTCCGGTCTATTATCCCCGTCGCCGCTTCTATCGCAGGCGCTATTGGTGATTGTCTGATCGGCTCTCAACAGCGTAAACCACCCTTCCCGACCTTGTCGGGAAGGGTTTTTTGCGGGAGAGACCTTCATGTCCAGCGCCTATGATCCGAACAACATCTTCGCGAAGATCCTGCGCGGCGAGATCCCCGCGCATAAGGTCTATGAGGATGACGCGGTCCTCGCCTTCATGGACATCATGCCCCGGGGCGACGGCCATACGCTGGTCATTCCCAAGCTTCCGGCCCGCAACATCCTCGATATTGATCCGGCAGCGCTGGCGCAGTTGATCCAGGCTGTGCAGAACGTGGCGCTCGGCGTGAAAGCGGCCATGGGCGCGGACGGCGTCACCATCCAGCAATTCAATGAGCCTGCCGGCGGCCAGGTGGTGTTCCACATCCACTTCCACGTGATTCCGCGTTTCGAGGGAATCCCGATGCGCCCGCACAGCGGTGATATGGCGCCGCCGGAGGTGCTGGCGGCCCATGCGGCGAAAATCCGGGCGGTTCTCGCGAACTAACCCTGCTCGCGCCGCGCGATCGCCTGGGCTTCCGCCACGGCGACCGCCGTCATGTTGACGATGCCGCGCGCCGTCGTCGATGGCGTGAGGATATGCGCCGGCTGCCGGGCGCCCATCAGGATGGGGCCGACCGGCAAGGCATCGGCCAGGATTTTCGTGAATTGGTAGGCGATGTTCGCGGCGTCAAGATTGGGCATGATCATGACGTTGGCCACGCCCTTGAACCGCGCATGCGGCATCACGCGCTCGCGGATGAGCTCTGACAGCGCCGTATCGGCCTGCATTTCGCCGTCGACCTCCAGATCGGGCGCGCGTTCGATGATGATCTCCAGCGCCTCACGCATCTTGCGGGCTTCGGGCGAATCCGATGAGCCGAAATCAGAATGCGAGAGCAGCGCGATCTTGGGCGTCAGGCCGAAGCGGCGCACATGCGCATCCGCCATGATCGCCATATCCGCGATCTCGCGCGCCGTCGGATTCCAGCGCACATGCGTGTCGGCGAGGAAATAGGCCCCTTTCGAGGTGATCATGAGAGATAGCGCCGCAAAATCCTCGACGCCCGGCGCCAACCCGATGATGTCCTTGATGTAGCGAAGCCGCGATGTGAAGCGTCCCTCGACGCCGCACAGCATCGCGTCCGCATCGCCCCGCCGGACAGCGAGCGCAGCGATAACGGTCGAGTTGGTGCGCACCAGCGTGCGGGCGGCATCGGGCGTGATGCCTTTGCGCCCGGCCGTCTGCATATAAGCGGCGACATAATCGCGGTAGCGCGGATCATCCTCCGGGTTGACGAGTTCGAAATCCTTGCCGGGCCGGATCGACAATCCGAAACGCTCAAGCCTGCTCTCGATAACCGAAGGGCGGCCGATCAGGATCGGGATGGCAATCCCCTCCTCCACGATCGACTGAACGGCGCGCAGGACCCGCTCATCCTCGCCCTCCGCGTAGATGACCCGCTTTGGATCAGCCTTCGCGCCCTGCAGCAGCGGCTTCATCAGGAAGCCGGAGCGGAAGACGAAGCGCGACAGCGTTTCGTCATAAGCCTCGAAATTGGTGATCGGCTTGCGCGCCACGCCGGTCTCCATCGCAGCCCGCGCCACAGCGGGAGCGATGCGGAGGATCAGCCGTGGATCGAAGGGGCTGGGGATCAGCGAATCCTTGCCGAATGTGCGCGTTTCGCCGCCATAGGCCTTGGCGACAACATCGGAAGGAGCCTCGCGCGCCAATTGGGCAATGGCGCGCACGGCGGCGAGCTTCATCGGCTCGTTGATGGTGGTCGCCTGCACATCCAGCGCGCCGCGGAAGATATAAGGGAAACACAGGACATTGTTGACCTGATTGGGATAATCGGAGCGCCCGGTGCACATCATGGCGTCGTGCCGCACCTCCATCGCTTCGGAGGGCATGATCTCGGGATTGGGGTTGGCGAGCGCCATGATCAGCGGTCTGGGCGCCATCTGCTTCAGGAGCTCGGGCTTCAGGACGCCTGCGGCGGAAAGGCCGAGAAAGATGTCGGCGCCTTGGATGATATCCGCCAGCGTGCGGGCTTCCGTCTCCTGGGCGAAGACCGATTTCCAGCGGTCCATGAGCTTTTCGCGGCCGACATGGACGACGCCCTCAATATCGGTGACCCAGATGTTCCGGCGCGGAATGCCGAGTTCGACCAGCAGGTTGAGGCAGGCCAGCGCCGCTGCGCCGGCGCCGGAGGTGACAAGCTTCACGTCCTTAAGCGCCTTGCCCGCCAATTCCATGGCATTGAGCACAGCGGAGGCGACGATGATCGCCGTGCCGTGCTGATCGTCATGAAAGACGGGAATATTCATCCGCTCGCGGCATTGCGCCTCGACCTCGAAGCATTCCGGCGCCTTGATATCCTCAAGGTTGATCCCGCCGAAGGTAGGCTCCAGCGCCACCACGACATCGACGAGCTTCGCCACGTCCTTCTGGTTCACCTCGATGTCGAAACAATCGATGCCGGCGAATTTCTTGAAGAGAACGGCTTTGCCCTCCATGACGGGCTTGGAGGCCAGCGGACCGATGTCGCCGAGGCCCAGCACGGCGGTGCCATTGGTGATGACTGCGACAAGGTTCTGGCGGGCGGTCAATTCCGCCGCCTGGCCCTCGTCCTCGACGATGGCCTCGCAGGCGGCGGCGACACCCGGTGAATAGGCTAGCGCCAGGTCACGCTGGTTGCCGAGCGGTTTGGTGGCCTGGATCTCCAGTTTTCCGGGTTTCGGATGGCGGTGATAGAACAGCGCACTCGATTTCAGGTCCTGCGTGACGCCGCTCATCGGTCCTCCCGGAAATGCCGAGCTCTATCTTGGCTTGGTCCTTGCTGCGTCCATGCCGGGCGGTCAATGAAAATCCGGCAGCGGCTGCTGTCGAGGAGGGGCGGGTTTCTTGCTGCATTGCAGCGACGATTTACCGCCGAACGCTCTTGAATTGTTTGAAATTTCGGCAGAAGAGGAGACGAGCCTGACGCACCCGAGAAAGCTGCGCTGGCGGTCCAAGTCGTGGGAGGAAGGCTGTCGATACCGGCGCGATTACTGGCGCAACAAGATGCCAGAGCGCTTCCGGAGGAAATAGCGATGACAAGTGGACAGACTTCAAAGCGGAGCAAAAGCTCCGCTTTCTTCTTTGCCAAGGTCTAACGTCGGCTGATGTCGTTGATGATCGATAAGCCAAACCAGTTCTCGACGTAAACGATCCAGAACAGCGCCAGCACGACCAGCGAGACGACCGAGTTCAGAACCACGACGCGCAGCACCCGAACCATCGTCGGGGCGCCCGGATCAGAACCGGCCACCACTTCGCCCGCCTCATGCTGCGAGCGCACGCCGAAAGGCAAAACCGCGAACAGCGTCAGCCACCAGATGACGAAATAGAGCGCGACCGCCGACCCGATCTGCATCAGATCTGCTCCAGTTCAACCAGCGTGCCGCAGAAATCCTTCGGATGCAGGAACAGCACCGGCTTGCCATGCGCGCCGATGCGCGGTTCGCCGGAACCCAGCACGCGCGCGCCCTCGCTTTTCAGGCGGTCGCGGGCAGCCAGGATATCATCCACTTCATAGCAGATGTGATGAATGGCGCCGTCGGCATTCTTCGCGAGGAACGCCGCAATGGGGCTGTCGGCGCCCAAGGGCTCCAGAAGTTCGATCTTGGTGTTCGGCAATTCAATGAACACGACAGTGACGCCGTGTTCAGGGAGTTCCTGCCGCTGTGACAGCCGTGCGCCCAGCATATCGCGATAGACCGCCGAGGCCTTTTCGAGATCGGGCACCGCAATAGCGACATGGTTCAATCTGCCGAGCATGGTTCAGACGAGCGTTACGAGGGCGTGGACGACGGGCTTCTTGTCCCATTCCTGCGCGATGCCGTTGCGGAGCCCCCGCTCCAGAATCTGGCGGACCGCCTCGGCATCCTGCAGCTTCTTCTTCGGGAGATTATCAAGCAGATCTTCGGCCAGCTCCAGCACGAAAGCATCGAAATCCTGGCCATCGCTGGTGCGCACCGGCAGGCCTGCCGTACGCACTTCAGCATCGCTCATCAAGGTGCCGCGCTCATCGATCGCAACCGCGACCGAGACGATGCCGGCGAAGGAAAGCTTCTTGCGATCGTTCACTGTGCGGTCGGTCGCCATCACCAGGATGTCGCCATCCTTGTAGATGCGGCCGCTCTGGACCTGATCGACCACGCGGGCCCCGCCGGACAATTGCACCATCTCGCCGTTGAAGGCGCGGATCACGGTGGGCACGCCCTGGGCGCGGGCGAAACTCGCATGTTCGGAAAGATGCGCGGTCTCGCCATGGGCGGGAATGGCCACTCTCGGCCGCACCCATCCATAGAGCTGCCTCACCTCATCGCGGCGCGGATGGCCCGAAACATGGACGAGATGGGTGCGATCCGTGATGACCTCGATGCCTTGCCGGTATAGCCCGTTGACGATAGCGCCGACCTCCTTCTCGTTGCCCGGAATGGTGCGCGATGAGAAGATGACCCGGTCCCCGGCTGACAGCGTCACCTCCGGATGATCGTTGCGGGCGATCCGGGCGAGCGCGGCGCGGGGTTCGCCCTGGCTGCCCGTGATCAGCGCCACGACCTTGTCCGGCGGCAGATAGCCATAGGAATCGGCCGAGCGGAACGGCGGCAGGCCCTTGAGCATGCCCATCTCGGCCGCCACGCCGACGACGCGGTCCATCGCGCGGCCGACACAGATCACTTCGCGTCCGCAGGCGGCGGCAGCCTGCGCCACCGAGCGCATGCGCGCCACATTGGACGCGAAAGTCGTCACCGCCACGCGGGCGGGCGAATTGGAGATGAGCTCCGTCAGCGCCTTCGAGACATCGGCTTCCGATGGCGAGACGCCATCGCGGAAGATGTTGGTCGAATCTGCGATCATGGCGAGCACGCCCTCGTCGCCAATCTCGCGCAGGCGCTTCTCATCCGTCGGCAGGCCGACGACGGGCGTCGGATCGGTCTTCCAGTCGCCGGTATGCAGCACGGTGCCCGCCGATGTCCGGATCGCCAGCGCGCAGGATTCCGGGATCGAATGGGCGACGTTGATGAACTCGACATCGAAGCCGCCGATCTGCACGCGGTCGCCTTGCTTCACGATCTTGACGGGAATCTTTGGCGCGCCTGGCTCCTGCAGGCGGCGGACTTCGAGCAGGCTAGCAGCGAACTCGGTCATATAGACCGGTACCCCAAGTCGTGGCCACAAGGTCGCCAGCGCACCGAAATGATCCTCATGGGCATGGGTGATGACGATGCCCGCGAGGTTCTTGCGCTCGCGCTCGATGAAAGTGATGTCCGGCAGGATGAGATCGACGCCCGGCGTATCGGGACCGCCGAAGGCGACGCCCACGTCGACCATGAGCCACTGGCCATTTTTGCCCCTGCCAAGCCCGTAAAGGGCGGCATTCATGCCTATTTCGCCCAATCCGCCCAGCGGCACGAAAAAGAGATCGGTCGGCGAGGAAGATTTCGTCATGCGATGGAAATGGCGCTTTCGGTCAGGTCGGCAATTTGTTCGGGTTGGTCATGGGCCGCGAGGCCTCACTTGTCGAGAGGAAAAACATCCCCCGCGTCAACGAGGACAGGGCCGTTTGCTGTCTGGAGCTTTAGGCGGCCGTCGGCATCGATGTCGACGAACGTGCCTTCAAGAACCGCTTCTGGCTGTCGGATACGGATGGGCTTGCCAAGATGCGCCGCCCTTGCAAGCCAGCGTTGGCGCGTCAGCGCAAAGCCGGCGCCTTCCGAAAACGATTCAAGTTCTTCCGCCAGGCAGATGGAAAGGCTCGAAAAAACCGCATCAGCAGTGAGGCCAGGGGCGAATTGCCGGAGGTGCGCGGTCGGGTATGGCGTATCGGGCGGATGGGCAACGATATTGACCCCCATGCCGATGGCGATTGCAGCGCCCTGCCCCAGGCCTTCCAGCAGCAATCCGCTGACTTTCGCGCCTTCCACGAGCAGATCATTCGGCCATTTCAGCTGCGCGGCGACTTGCGCGGGCAGATGCTGACCTGCGGCGCGCGCCAGAGCGACGCCTGCCACGAAGCCGAGCTTCGGCTGGTCGCGAAGCTTTGTCCAGGTCGGCAGGAGAAGCGTGACATGCAGATTGCCGGACGGACTCGTCCATACGCGGCCCTGGCGTCCCCTGGCTGCGCTCTGTTCGCTGGCCACGATCCAAACGGGCGAAGACACGCCGGTGGCGAAAAGCCGGCGCGCCTCCTCCATCGTGGAATCGAGAGACTCGTAGAAGCAAAGCCTGTCGCCGGCTGCGATCCGATCGGGCGGAAGCTGCAAGGCTGTCAAAGCAGGGATTTGGCGGCGGCCTGCGCCATGGTCACGACCGGCCCCGCAATGATCGCGAACAGGAAGACGAAGGCGAAGCTCACCGCCATCACCGCCTTCACGCCGGCATCGCCTTCACCGTAGGCAACAGAGGCCTCGTCGAAATACATGACCTTGACGATGCGCAGATAATAGAAGGCGGAAACGACGCTCGATACGATGCCGATGACGGCCAGCAGATAGAGCTTCGCCTCGATTGCAGCCGCAAAGGCATAGTACTTGCCGAAGAAGCCGGCGAGCGGCGGAATGCCCACCAGCGAGAACATCAGCATCGCGAGGATGAAGGCGATGCCGGGGCGCGTCTTCGAAAGGCCGGCGAGATCGTCGATCGTCTCGGCGTGACCCTTCGCGTTGGTGAGCGCCAGCACGCAGGCGAAGACGCCGGCGGTCATCATCAGATAGGCCGCCATGAAGATGGCGACGCCCTGAACGCCGGATTGATTGGCTGCGGCGAGCGCCACAAGCGCGTAGCCCATATTGCTGATCGACGAATAGGCCATCAGCCGCTTGAGATTGCTCTGGCCGATGGCGGCGAAGGCGCCCAGCACCATGGACGCGATGGCGAGGAACGTGACGATCTGCTGCCATTGGTGCGTAATGCCTGGAAAGGCCTCCATCATGACACGGACGAAGAGCGCGATGGCGGCCATCTTGGGCGCGCCGGCGAAAAAGGCCGTCACCGGGGTCGGCGCGCCTTCGTAAACGTCAGGCGTCCACATGTGGAACGGCACGGCCGAAACTTTGAATGCCAATCCGGCCATCAGGAAGACAAGGCCGAAGACGGCCCCGGTCGCCGCATTCCCCTGCAGCACGGTGGCGATCGCGTCGAAATTGATGTTGCCGGTAAAGCCGTAGATCAGCGAGGCGCCATAAAGAAGCATGCCCGAAGCCAAAGCTCCGAGCACGAAATATTTGAGGCCAGCCTCGGAAGATTTCGCATCGTCACGATGGATCGAAGCCACGACATAAAGCGCCAGCGACTGCAATTCGAGCCCGATATAGAGCGCGATCAGGTCATTGGCCGAGATCATCATCATCATGCCAAGCGTCGCGAGCGTGATCAGGATCGAATATTCGAACTTCTCGATCCCGCGCCGCTTCATGAAATCCATGGCGAGCAGGATCGCCATGATCGATCCGGCGAGGGTCAGCACCTTCATGAAGCGGGAGAAGCCATCGGAGACAAAAGCCCGCTCGAAGGTCAGAACCTTGGCATTGTCCTGTCCGAGCACCAGGGCGAGCGCGATTAGCAGCACGGCGATGGCGAGGCTGTCGACGACCCGCTGCGTCTGCGCGGACTGGCCCTTGATGGCGCCGACCAGGAGCATGAGCAGCGCACCGAGCGCCAGAACGATCTCGGGCAGGGCCGGAAGCAGCGAGGGAAGCGCGAAAATCGGCGTCGTGACGTTCATATCATGGTCCTCACGGCGCGAGCGCAGCGGTTTTGGCCACAGCGCTCGCCGCCGCCTGATAGGTCTTCAGGATCTGCTCGACCGATGCGGCGGATGCATCGAGGATCGGGCCGGGCTGCACGCCGTAATAGATAACGAGGACAACAAGCGGCGCCAGCATCGCCATCTCGCGCCGGTCGAGATCGGGGATCGTCTCGAAGACCGGCCGCTTGATCTCGCCGAAGATGACACGCGCGAAGAGCCAGAGCGCATAGCAGGCCGAGAGGATGACGCCAGTCGTGGCCAGGAACGCGACCCAGGTGTTCGCCTTGAACGCGCCAAGCAGCGTCAGGAATTCGCCCACGAAGCCCGAGGTGCCGGGCAAGCCGACATTCGCCATGGTGAACACCATGAAGACGAATGCATACCAGGGCATCCTGTTGACGAGGCCCCCATAGGCCGCAATCTCGCGGGTGTGCATGCGGTCGTAGACAACGCCGACGCAGAGGAAGAGCGCGCCGGAGACAAGCCCGTGGCTCACCATCTGGAACACCGCGCCCTGCACGCCCTGTGTGTTGCCCGAGAAGATGCCCATCGTCACGAAGCCCATATGGGCGACGGAGGAATAGGCGATCAGTTTCTTGATATCCTCCTGCATCATCGCCACCAGCGAGGTGTAGATGATTGCGATCACCGACAGGGCGAAAACCAGCGGCGCGAAGTAAATGGAGGCATCCGGGAACATCGGCAGCGAGAAGCGGATGAAACCATAGCCGCCCATCTTCAGCAGGATGGCGGCCAGGACCACCGAGCCCGCCGTCGGCGCTTCCACATGCGCGTCGGGCAGCCAGGTGTGCACCGGCCACATCGGCATCTTCACGGCGAAGGACGCGAAGAAGGCGAGCCACAGCCAGTACTGGAACTTCGGATCGAACTTATGCGCGAGCAGCTTGACGATATCGGTGGTGCCCGCATCGAAAGACATGAACATGATGGCGAGCAGCATCAGCACCGAGCCGAGCAGCGTGTAGAGGAACAGCTTGAAGCTCGCATAGATGCGCCGCGCCCCGCCCCAGATGCCGATGATCAGGAACATCGGGATCAGACCGGCCTCGAAGAAGATATAGAAGAGCACGGTATCGAGCGCCATGAAGACGCCGAGCATCATGGTTTCGAGCACAAGGAACGCGATCATGTATTCGCGCACGCGCTTCGTGACTGATTCCCACGAAGCCACGATGCAGAACGGCATCAGGAAGGTCGTCAGCAGCACGAAGGGCATCGAGATGCCATCGACGCCAAGCTGGAAGACGATCGGCCCGAGCCATTCCTTCCGCTCGACGAACTGGAACCCGGCCTTGCCGGTATCGAAGCCAGCCCAAACGAACAGCGACAGGATGAAGGTGACGAAGGTGGTCCACAGCGCCACCCAGCGGGCGTTGCGCACGCCATAGCCATCGTCCTTGAGCGCAAAGGCGATGAACAGCGCGCCGACGAGCGGCAGGGTGAGAAGCCCGGAGAGAATGCCGAAACCGAGCATCAGCGCAGCCCTCCGAACAGATACCAGGTGACGAGGGCGGCTACCCCGATCAGCATCGCGAAGGCGTAATTGTAGATATAACCCGTCTGCAGCTTCACGACACGGCCGGTGGTGCGCAGCACGGTGGCGGAGACGCCGTCGGGCCCGAAGCCATCGATGATCTTGCCGTCGCCCTGCTTCCACAACGCGCGGCCGAGCCATTTCGCGGGCCGCACGAAGATGAGATCGTAGAGCTCGTCGAAGTACCATTTGTTGAGCAGGAACCGGTAAAGGCCCGGAAACTCTGCCGCGAAACGCTTCGGTGTCTCAGGCGAGCGGACATACATGTACCAGGCCAGCGCAAAGCCGGAGAGCATCATGACCAGCGGCGCGGCGACCACCCATTTCGGCACATCGTGGATATCGTGGATGACGTGGTTGTCCTTGGCGTAGAAGAGCGCGCCTTTCCAGAATTCATCGTGATGATGGCCGATAAAGAACTCCTTCAGCGGCCAGCCGGCGAGGATCGCGCCAGCCGCCAGCACCACGAGCGGGATCATCATCACCAGCGGGCTTTCATGGGCGCTGTCGTAGATTTTCTGCTCTGCCCGCGTTGGCCCCCAGAAGGTCAGGAACCACAGCCGCCAGGAATAGAAGGAGGTCATGCCGGCGGCGACGATCACCGCCACGAAGGCGTAATCATGCCCCGGCACCTTGGTCATATAGGCCGCCTCGATGATGGCATCCTTCGAGAAGAAGCCGGCCGTCAGCGGAAAGCCCGTCAGCGCCAGGGTGCCCACCGCCATCAGGGCGGCGGTGTAGGGAATTTTCTTCGCCAGACCACCCATCTTCCGGATGTCCTGCTCATGGTGCATGGCGTGAATCACCGCGCCTGCGCCCAGAAACAGCAGCGCCTTGAAGAAGGCATGCGTGAAGAGGTGATAGACGCCGAGCGCATAGCCGCCGGAGCCCAGCGCCACGAACATGTAGCCGAGCTGCGAGCAGGTCGAATAGGCCACAACGCGCTTGATATCGTTCTGCACGAGGCCGACGGTCGCGGCGAAAAACGCGGTCATGGCGCCCACCAGCAGAACCACCGACAGCGCCACAGGCGCCAGCTCGAACAGCGGCGAAAGGCGCGCCACCATGAAGACGCCGGCGGTCACCATCGTCGCCGCATGGATCAAGGCGGAAACGGGCGTCGGCCCCTCCATGGCGTCCGGCAGCCAGGTGTGGAGCAGAAACTGCGCCGATTTGCCCATGGCCCCCATGAACAGCAGGAGGCAGGCGATGGTCAGCGCATGGCCCTCGATGCCGATGAAGTTGAAGCTCGCATCCTTGAGGCCGGGCACGGCGGCGAAAATGGCATCAAAGCCGACCGAACCCGTCAGCCAGAACACGAGGAAGATGCCGAGCGCGAAGCCGAAATCGCCGACGCGGTTGACGATGAAGGCCTTCATCGCCGCATCTTTCGCCGATTGCTTCTTGAACCAGAAGCCGATGAGCAGATAGCTCGCGAGGCCGACGCCCTCCCAGCCGAAGAACATCTGCACGAGGTTGTCCGCCGTCACCAGCATCAGCATCGCGAAGGTGAAGAGCGAGAGATAGGCGAAGAAGCGCGGCCGATGCGGATCCTCATGCATGTAGCCGATTGAGTAGAGATGCACGAGCGAGGACACCGTCGTCACCACGATCAGCATCACGCAGGTGAGCGGGTCGATCTTGAGCGCCCAGTTCACTTGCAGCGCGCCGGACGAGATCCAGTTCGCGACCGGCACGGTGAAGCTCTTGCCATGGCCGATGCCGACATCAAAGAACGCAACCCAGGAAAGCGCACAGGAGACGAAGAGCAGCGCTGTCGTCACGATCTCCGCGAAGCGGTTGACGCTCTCGCTGTGCGGCGAGGGCTCGATGGCGTGGTGATCATCGTGGTGATCGCCATGCGCATCATGGCCGTGATGATGGCCGTGGCCGGAATGATCCGCCGCTCCCCAGGCGGCGACATGGGAGCCCAACTTCCAGGTCAGCATGCCGGCGATGCCGGCCAGCAGGAAGCCGAGGAGCGGGAGAAAAACGATTGCCTGATACATGATGATCTCAGCCCTTCATCATGTTGACGTCGTCGACCGCGATGGTGCCGCGGTTGCGGAAATAGACGACGAGAATGGCGAGGCCGATGGCGGCCTCCGCCGCCGCCACCGTCAGCACGAAGAGCGCGAAGACCTGGCCCGTGATGTCGCCCAGATGCGTCGAGAAGGCGACAAGGTTGATGTTCACGGCCAGCAGAATCAACTCGATCGACATCAGGATCACGATGATGTTCTTGCGGTTCACGAAAATGCCGAAGACGCCAAGCGTGAAGAGGATGGCGGCGACGGTGAGGAAATGCCCAAGGCCGATGGTCATGACGTTTGCCTATGGCAGATAGCCAAACACACGATGCCGAGGAGTCCCCCCACTAATACACTCGGTACAGATGTGACCAGAATTACGAGGGCAAATGCTGCCAGACCTGATGACCAAGCATAAGCGCCTACGATAGCGGCAGGCAAAAGTGCAGCCGCAACTAAGCCAAGCACCTTCCACCATCCTGGAAGGAACAAAGCACTCAACAGGGCTAGGATGCCTGGCAGCCAAATGCCACTGACTTCCATGGGAAGATTGTCGTAAACAACCCGCATCCCTCAGCCCTCCACTTTCTCTGGCAAAGCCGCGCCGGACTTCACCGGCACCACCGCCAGGCCGCTCTCCCTCGTCCGCGCGTTCTGCTTCGCGATATCCTGCCGCTTCACATTCGCTCTTGGCGGTCGCATGGTCAGCACGATCGCGCCGATCATGGCCACCAGCAGCACCAGTCCGGCCCCCTGAAAGATGTAGACGTATTTCGTGTAGAGCACACGGCCCAGGGCGCGCGTGTTAAAGGCATCGGGCGGCAGCGCCGCTGCCGCCTGCTTGAGGCTCAGCGCCTCCGGCGTGAACGTCCAGGCGCCGACAACCAGCACCAGCTCGATGGCGAAAAGCCCGGCAATCAGCGCGCCGACCGGCAGGTTCTGCATGAAGCCCTGCCGCAATTCGACGAAATCGACGTCCAGCATCATGACGACGAAGAGGAACAGCACCGCCACCGCGCCGACATAGACGACGACAAGGATCATCGCCAGGAACTCGGCCCCCATCAGCACGAAGAGCCCCGCCGCGTTGAAGAATGCGAGGATCAGCCAGAGCACGGAATGCACCGGGTTGCGCGCCGTGATCACCATCAGGGCCGAAGCGAGCGTGATGCCCGCGAAGATGTAGAAGAAGAAGGCGACAGCGTTCATCCGGTTTGCCTGCTTATCTGTAGGGCGAATCGGCTGCGATGTTGCGGGCGATCTCCCGCTCCCAGCGCGCGCCATTCTCGAGCAGCTTGTCCTTGTCGTAGAAGAGCTCCTCGCGCGTTTCCGCCGCGAAAGCGTAGTTCGGCCCTTCCACGATGGCATCCACCGGGCAGGCCTCCTGGCACATGCCGCAATAGATGCATTTCGTCATGTCGATGTCGTAGCGCGTGGTGCGGCGTGTGCCGTCATTGCGGCGGGGGCCCGCCTCGATGGTGATCGCCTGCGCCGGGCAGATCGCCTCGCAGAGCTTGCAGGCGATGCAGCGCTCCTCACCATTGGGATAACGGCGCAAAGCATGCTCGCCACGGAAACGCGGCGACAGCTGGCCGCGCTCGAAGGGGTAATTGATCGTCGCTTTCGGCTTGAAGAAATAGCGCATCGACAGCAAGAACGCCGAGACGAATTCCTTCAAGAGCAGGCCGTTCGCGGCTTGTGAGAGTGACATCGCCTTCGCCTCCCTACTGCGCCGCCATCACACCGGCCCAGCCGGTGATCTGGAGAATGAGCCCATAAAAGAAGACGGCGAAAAGCGAGAGCGGCAGGAAAACTTTCCAGCCGAGCCGCATCAATTGATCATACCGATAGCGCGGCACGAAGGCCTTCACCATGGAGAAGAAGAAAAAGACGAAGCAGACCTTCAGCGTGAACCACACGGCGCCCGGCACAAAGTTGAAGGGCGGCAGATCGACAGGCGAGGTCCAGCCGCCAAGGAAGAGGATGGCCGTCAGCGCGCACATCGTGACGATGGCGATATACTCGCCCAGCATGAACATCATGTATGGGGTGGAGCCATATTCCGACATGAAGCCGGCGACGAGCTCCGATTCCGCTTCCGGCAGGTCGAAGGGCGGACGGTTGGTCTCCGCAAGCGCCGAGATGAAGAAGATCACCATCATCGGGAACAGCGGCAGCCAGTACCAGTTCAGGATCGTGAGCCATGGCAGGCCGATGGCCGTCGCCAGACCATAATCCCTCTGCGCCGTGATGATGTCATTGAGGTTCAGCGAGCCGACGATCATCAGCACGCAGATGATCACGAAGCCGAGGCTCACCTCGTAGGAGACCATCTGCGCGGCGGAGCGCAGGGCGCCAAGGAACGGATATTTCGAGTTTGAAGCCCAGCCGCCCATGATGATGCCATAGACGCCCAGCGACGAGATCGCGAAGATATAGAGGATGCCCACATTGATATCGGCGATCGCCCAGCCGTCATTGACCGGGATCACGGCCCAGGCCGAGAGCGCGAGCACCGCCGTCACCAAAGGGGCCAGAAGGAAGATGCCCTTGTTGGCGCCCGCCGGAATGGTCGGCTCCTTGAGGAAGAATTTCAGCAGGTCGGCGAAGCTTTGAAGCAGGCCCCAGGGTCCGACAACGTTGGGACCGCGCCGCAGCTGGACCGCCGCCCAGATCTTGCGGTCCGCATAGAGGATATAGGCCACGAAGATCAGCAGCGCGACCACGAGGATCACGCTTTTCAGGAGGATCGTGCCGACGAGGATGAGGATATCGATCAGGGGCATCTCGATCCTCACTCCGCCGCCATCGCAAAAGTTCCCCGGGCAAGGGACGAGCATTCCGCCATCACGGCGGAGGCGCGCGCGATGGGGTTGGTCAAGTAGAAATCGGCGATGGTCTCCGTAATCGGCGCCTTGCCGATCGTATCCTTGCCCGTCGCCAGTGTGGCGATCGCCGCCGGATCGGCAGGCTCGACGGCGTCGATGGCGGCGAGATGCGGATAGGCCGCGTAAAGCGCCCGACGCAATTGCGCGAGGTTATCGAATGGCAAGGCGCGGCCAAGAACATCGGAGAGCGCACGCAGGATCGCCCAATCCTCCTTCGCCTCTCCCGGCGGAAAGACCGCGCGGTTGGTCAATTGCGGGCGGCCTTCCGTGTTCACATAGGTCGCGGACTTTTCGGTGTAGGCCGCGCCGGGCAGGATCACATCGGCGCGCTCGGCTCCGCGGTCGCCATGCGTGCCCTGATAGATGACGAAAGCGCCGGCGGGCACATCAATCTCGTCTGCGCCGAGGTTGAACAGCACATCCACGCCGCCCTGCAGCATCGCGGCAGCATCAAGGCCACCCTCGCCCGGCACGAAGCCGATATCGAGCGCGCCGACCATGCTCGCCGCCGTATGCAGCACGCTGAAGCCGTTCCAGCCTTCCTTGACGATGCCGAGCGACAGCGCGGCGCGCGCGGCGGCCGCCATCAGAGCCGCGCCATCCGGGCGGTTGAACAGGCCTTCGCCGACGATGAGCATCGGCTTTTCTTTGTTAGCCGGCGCATGATCGGCTAGTTTCACCAATGTCTCGGGATCGGTCCCCAGATGATTGTAGCCATAGGTGAGATCGGCCTTCGTTCCCAGAACACCTGCTAAAAGTCCGCCGCGCAGGGAGCGCTTGCGGATGCGCGCATTCAGGATCGGCGCTTCCCGGCGCGGATTCGAACCGACGATCATGATGGCGTCAGCCGCTTCGATGCCCTCGATCGTGGTGTTGAAGATGTAGGAGGCGCGGCCCTTCGACGGATCAAGCCCGCCCCTGCCCTGCATGTCGGTGTTCTGCGAGCCAAGCGCGTTGAGGAGCGCCTTCAAGGCATAGAGCTCCTCGACGCCGGCGAGAGCCCCGCCGATCGCGCCAATGCGCTTCGGCGACGCCACATCGATCCGGATCTTGATCGCCGCAAAGGCCTCCGGCCAGCTCGCCGGCCTGAGCTTGCCGTTCTCGCGGATGTAAGGCCGGTCCAGCCGCTGCGTTTTCAACCCGTCGGCGATGTGGCGCGTCTTGTCGGATATCCATTCCTCGTTGATGGCCTCGTTGACGCGGGGCAGAATGCGGAGAACCTCCTTGCCGCGTGAATCCACGCGGATGCTGGAGCCGACGGCATCCATCACGTCGATGCTCTCGGTCTTGGTCAATTCCCAGGGGCGCGAGCGGTTCTGATAGGGTTTCGAGGTCAGCGCGCCCACGGGGCAGAGATCGACCACATTCCCCTGCAGCTCGGAGGACATCGCCGCCTCGAGATAGGTGGTGATCTCCATATCCTCGCCGCGCCCGATGGCGCCCAGGTCGCCGACGCCGGCCACCTCCTGCGTGAAGCGGACGCAGCGCGTGCAATGGATGCAGCGCGTCATCGTCGTCTTCACCAGCGGACCGATGTATTTGTCCTCGACGGCGCGCTTGTTCTCGGAATAGCGGGAATTGTCGACGCCATAGGCCATCGCCTGATCCTGCAAATCGCATTCACCGCCTTGATCGCAGATCGGGCAATCGAGAGGATGGTTGATCAGCAGGAACTCCATCACGCCCTCGCGGGCCTTCTTCACCATCGGCGAAGTCGTGGAGACAACCGGCGGCTCACCATTGGGGCCGGGGCGCAGATCGCGCACGCCGATCGCGCAGGAGGCCTGCGGCTTGGGCGGCCCGCCCTTCACCTCAACGAGGCACATGCGGCAATTGCCCGCCACCGACAGCCGCTCGTGGAAGCAGAAGCGCGGCACTTCGGCGCCGGCCGCCTCGCAGGCCTGCAGCACCGTATAGGTCGGCGGAACGTCGACCTCCACGCCATCGATGATGAGCTTCGTCATCGTCACATCTTCCTATCGGATCGGAATCACGGGACGCCCCGGATTCATGGGCTGCACGTCGCCCGGAATGATCGTGTTCGAAGCAGCGGGTGTGGGCCTTGCGCCTTCCGCCTGCTGCTTGAGCTCGAGCAGCGACCGGTTCGCATCATCCACATCGGCCTGGGTCAGCGAGAGCTGGCAGCTCGTCGCGCCGTTGTCGATGACGTAACGGTCCTCCGAAACGATCGTACCCGTGCCGTCCGGAAGCGTTTCCAGATAAACGCGGAGCGTGCGGTTTCCGCGCGGTTCGCCGCATTGCTGGACAACGACCGGCGATGAGGTCGCAAGCGGGATCTCGAGCGTCACGCCGGTCTGGTTGGCGCCGACGACGGTCGTGCCGCGCCGTTCGGCCCGCGCGACGATTGTATCCTGCACGCGTTTGGGCGGCGCATTGATGGCGACCGACGGACGGCCGCCTGATGCTGGCATTGGCTGCGCCACGACAGGCTGCTGCTGGTCAGCGAGGCGCGAACGGCTGCCGAACGGGTTGCCGAAGGGATTACCGCCGGCATTGCAGCCGGCGAGCAGCAGCCCGGCCAATCCCATCGCTCCCCAAGACCTCGTCTTCACCATAACCACTACCCCTCGAAACGTGGACCCCCGTCCCGATTTCTACTCCGCCGCCATCATCATCTTCACGGGCTCGGCATGCGGATTGGCCGCATATTGATCGATCCTCGCCTCGATTTCGTGGCGGAAATGATTGATCAACCCTTGAATAGGCCAGGCAGCCGCATCGCCAAGCGCACAAATCGTATGACCTTCCACCTGTTTCGTGACATCCAGAAGCATGTCGATCTCGCGCTTCTGGGCGCGGCCCTCGGCCATGCGGGTCAGGACGCGCCACATCCATCCGGTGCCTTCGCGGCAGGGTGTGCACTGGCCGCAGCTCTCGTGCTTGTAGAAATAGCTGATCCGCGCAATGGCGCGGATCAGGTCGGTGGACTTGTCCATGACGATGACCGCCGCCGTGCCCAACCCGGATTTCAGCTTCGACAGCGAGTCAAAATCCATCGGCGTGTCGATAATCTGCTCGGCCGGCACCATCCGCACCGATGAACCGCCTGGAATCACGGCTTTCAAATTGTCCCAGCCGCCGCGGATGCCGCCGCAATGCGTGTCGATCAATTCGCGGAAGGTGAGGCCCAAAGCTTCCTCGACATTGCAGGGCGTATTGACGTGGCCCGAGATGCAGAAGAGCTTCGTGCCGTGGTTGTTGGGCGTGCCGATGCCTTTAAACCAGGCCGCGCCGCGCCTGAGGATCGTGCCCGCGACAGCGATGGATTCAACGTTGTTGACCGTGGTCGGGCAGCCATAGAGGCCCATATTCGCCGGAAACGGCGGCTTCATGCGGGGCATGCCCTTCTTGCCTTCCAGGCTTTCGAGCAGGGCCGTTTCCTCGCCGCAGATATAGGCCCCGGCGCCATGGGCGAGATAAAGATCGAACGGCCAGCCGTTCTTGTTGTCCTTGCCGATCAGCTTCGCCTCATAGGCCTCGTCAATCGCCTTCTGGAGCGCGATGCGCTCGGCGATATACTCGCCGCGGATATAGATGTAGCAGGCATTGGCGCTCATCGCGAAAGATGCCAGCAGACAACCCTCGACCAGCAGATGCGGATCGTTGCGCATGATTTCGCGGTCCTTGCAGGTGCCGGGCTCCGATTCATCAGCGTTGACCACCAGATAATGCGGCCGGTCGGTCACCGCCTTGGGCATGAACGACCATTTGAGGCCTGTCGGGAAACCGGCGCCGCCGCGTCCGCGCAAGGCCGAGGCCTTCATCTCCTCGATGATCCAGTCGCGGCCCATGGCGAGCAGCATCTTCGTGCCGTCCCAATTGCCGCGCTTGATCGCGGCTTTCAGGCCAGGGTCCCGATGTCCGTAGAGATTGGTGAAGATGCGGTCACGGTCGGCGAGCATGGTTCATCCCCTCACTTCGCCGATCCGTTGCCAGGCGTTTTGGATGCGCGCGCCGGCTTCGCCTCCGCGGCCGGAGACGGTGCGGCAGTCGGCGGCGGAGCGGCCGCTTCGGCAGCAGCCTTCCGGGCCGCCTCCGCTCTTTTAACGCGGTCGGCGAAAGCCTTCGTCCAGCCGCCGATCGCCGAACCGTCGTAAAGAGCGCCGTCCTGCAGCGTCTTGCGGTCCCTGGCCGGTTCGGACGCGGACCGCCCCGTCTGCGAGCCTTTCCGCACCGGCTTTCCGGCCCGCAAATCGGACAGAAGCCGGGTGAAGTTCTCTTCGTCCAGATCCTCGTAGAAATCGTTGTTGATCTGCACCATCGGCGCGTTGCAGCAGGCTCCCAGGCACTCGACCTCGAGCCAGGCGAAGGCGCCATCGTCGGAGACATGGCGCTCTTCACCGATCTCTTTCCTGCAAATCCCGATGATCTTCTCCGCGCCGCGCAGGCGGCAGGGCGTCGTGCCGCAGACCTGCACGAAATGTTGCCCCACAGGAGCGAGGTTGAACATTGAGTAGAAAGTCGCGATTTCGAGAACGCGGATCGTGGGCATCTCCAGCATTTCGCCCACTGTTTCGATGGCCGCCTTCGGCAGCCAGTAATCGTGCTGCTCCTGCGCCCGCCACAACAGCGCGATCACCGCCGAAGCCTGCCGGCCGGGAGGAAACTTGGAGATCACGGTTTTGGCCCAGGCAGCGTTCTCCTTCGTGAACGCGAAGGATTTCGGCTGCACCGGATCAGGCGCCAGTCGACGGACAGACATACGTGCTTCCCGCAGTTATGCAGAGTCTTTGGCGTGGTTTACCACCATTGCCGCAGCGCACAAGGGCGAATGGCGGGGTCGTTGGCGTGAAAGATGACGACCCACGCCTTTTGTCACTCTGCGAGCGAAGGCAAGGCGAAGCCTTCCTCAGCCCTCCTCAATATTGCCGAGCGTGAAGCGGCGGACCTGGCTGCACTTCGGCTCCTGTTCGGCCGAACGGGCGATGCAGCGGCAGTGGAAGGTCGAGGCATTCTTGAAGGTCGTGATCTGTTCAGTCCCGTAGGTCCGCGCGCCATCGACGGCAAAAGGCCCGCTGCGGAAGGCCGGGCAGAACTTGCGGATCGACGCTTCGGCGCGGCTCTCGCTGATGCTCGTCGTCGCCGTCTGACAGGCGGCGCAGAGCAGGATAATCGCGGCAGCGGCAAACGGATTTTTCACAATGGAAATCTCTCGAAATGGCGGCATTCCGGCCTCAACAAAAAGAGTCTCACCGGTCGACTTCGCCAAAGACGATATCAATCGAGCCCAGAATGGCGCTGACGTCCGCCAGCATATGCCCGCGGCAGAGAAAAACCATCGCCTGCAGATGCGCGAAGCCCGGCGCGCGGATCTTGGCGCGGTAGGGCTTGTTGGTCCCATCCGACACCAGATAGACGCCAAACTCGCCCTTCGGCGCTTCGACGGCGGCGTAAACCTCGCCAGCCGACACCTTGTAACCCTCGGTATAGAGCTTGAAATGATGGATCAGCGCCTCCATCGAGCGCTTCATTTCGCCGCGCTTGGGCGGCACCACCTTGCCATCCTTCGAAGACACAGGCCCCTGCCCCTCCGGCGACAGCAGCTTCGCGCAGCACTGGCGCATGATGCGGATTGACTGGCGCATCTCCTCCATGCGGACGAGATAACGGTCGAAGCAATCGCCGTTCTTGCCAACCGGGATATCGAAATCCATCTCGGCGTAGCATTCGTAAGGCTGGCTCTTGCGCAGATCCCAGGCCGCGCCCGAGCCCCGCACCATGACGCCGGACATGCCCCATTTCCAGGCGTCATCCAGCGAAACGGGCGCAATATCGACATTGCGCTGCTTGAAGATGCGGTTGGGCGTCAAGAGATTATCCAGATCGTCCAGCACCAGCAGGAAAGGGTCGCACCAGGCGGCGATATCCTCCACCAGCTTCGGCGGCAGATCCTGATGCACGCCGCCCGGCCGGAAATAGGCCGCATGCATGCGGCTGCCCGAGGCGCGCTCATAGAAGATCATCAATTTCTCGCGCTCCTCGAAGCCCCAGAGCGGCGGCGTGAGCGCGCCGACGTCCAGCGCCTGCGTGGTGACATTCAGAAGATGCGAGAGGATGCGGCCGATTTCCGAATAGAGCACCCGAATCAATTGACCACGGTAAGGCACTGAAATGCCGAGAAGTTTTTCGACCGCCAGGCAATAGGCATGCTCTTGGTTCATCGGCGCCACATAATCGAGCCGGTCGAAATAGGGGATCGCCTGCGTATAGGTCTTGGCTTCGATCAATTTCTCCGTGCCGCGATGCAAGAGGCCGATATGCGGATCGACGCGGTCGACAATCTCGCCGTCGAGCTCCAGCACGAGGCGCAGCACACCGTGGGCCGCCGGATGCTGCGGCCCGAAATTGATCTGGAAGGAGCGCTGGTTGGGTTGTTCGGTCATCAGGATTGCTTCCCCTGAAACGCACTCATGACTTGGGAGCCCGTCATCTGCCGAGGGACATTCGCAAAAGCGTAACCTTCAGGTTTTTCGTCAATGTAAATTTCCAGCTCCAGTGGAAGTTCCAACGGGGGATCAAAAACCGCAGTCGGAACAGTTGAAAAGCTGCCGTCCTGCATGCGCCATGCAAGCCCGCCTCCGCATGCTGCGCAAGAAATCCGCTCGGCCCAATCGGATGAACGATAGACAGTCAGTTGAGCATCCTTGTCGAAGGTCAGATCCGATACTTCTACGCCAATGAACGGTCCTCCGGCCCACCGACGGCACATGTTGCAGTGGCACGCGGCAGCATGGTCCTTCACCACCCGCGCTGTAAAGCGCGCAGCGCCACAGAGACATCTGCCATTCTTGATGTCGCTAGACATTAACGGGCCCCCGATTTCTCATCACCCGGCAAAGTGTAGTCAGTTCCTTCCCAGGGAGTCAAGAAATCGAAATTTCGGAACTCCTGGTTGAGCTTCACCGGCTCGTAGACCACGCGCTTTTCCGCGTCGTCGTAACGCACCTCGACGAAGCCGGTGAGCGGAAAATCCTTGCGCAAGGGATGCCCGTCGAAGCCGTAATCCGTGAGGATGCGGCGCAAATCCGGGTGGCCCGAAAAGAGGATACCGTACATGTCGTAGGCCTCGCGCTCGAACCAGACGGCGCCGGGAAACGGCCCGGTGATCGAGGGCACCAAGGTCTGCTCGTCCGCCTGGATCTTGATGCGGATGCGCTGGTTCAGATGCGGGCTGAGGAAATGATAGACCACATCGAAGCGCTGCTCGCGCGCCGGATAATCCGCGCCAGCAAGATCGATGAAATTGATGAAGCGGCCCTTGGGATCGTCGCGCAGGGCCTCGACGGTTTGAACGATGGTTGCCGCATCGGCATGCAGCGTCAGTTCGCCGAACGCGGTCTCGAACCCGGTGACGCCGGGGATCGCAGCGGCGAAATGCTCGCCGAGGCTGTTGAGAGCTTCGGTCACAGCTAAACTTCCAACTTCTTCATCTTCGCTTCAAGCGCTTCGATCCGTTCCTCGAATTCGCCCGTCACCATCCGCCCGAGCAAGCTGTCGGCGGTGAGCGCATGCCGAAAGGACACTTGCGCCTGCTCCAGTTTGTCCAGCCTCTGAATCACTTCCAAATGGCGCTGTTCGGCGTCGGACCGCATTTCCCGCAGCATCGGCATGATCATATCCGTTGGCTCGGCCATGGGTCACTCCTTTTTGTCACCCTCACCCTATGTAGGGTAAATCCGTGCGGCGTGCAGCCTATCTCTCAATCGTCCCCGTGCGCCGGATCTTCTTCTGCAGCAGCAGCACGCCGTAAAGCAAAGCCTCCGCCGTCGGCGGGCAGCCCGGCACGTAGATATCAACCGGCACGATGCGGTCGCAGCCGCGCACGACGGAATAGCTGTAATGATAATAGCCGCCGCCATTGGCGCAGGAGCCCATGGAGATGACGTAGCGCGGCTCCGGCATCTGGTCGTAGACCTTCCGCAGAGCGGGGGCCATCTTGTTGGTGAGCGTGCCCGCGACGATCATCACGTCGGACTGGCGGGGCGAGGCGCGCGGCGCGAAGCCGAAGCGCTCGACATCATAGCGCGGCATCGAAAGCTGCATCATCTCCACCGCGCAGCAGGCAAGCCCGAAGGTCATCCACATCAGCGAGCCGGTGCGCGCCCAGTTGATCAGGTCGTCGGTGGCCGTGACGATGAAGCCCTTGTCGGCCAACTCGTTGTTGATGCCGAGGAAGAACGGGTCGGCCGCGCCGACCGGCTTCCCGTCGGGGCCGAGCAGGCCTTTTGGCGCGGGCGCGGCAAGCGCGTTGCCGCGGTCAAGTGCGGTCGACATCGATCAAGCTCCCGGTTATCCCGCCCATCAATCCCACTCAAGCGCGCCCTTGCGCCATTCATAGATGAAGCCCACCGTCAGCACGCCGAGGAAGATCATCATCGAAGTGAAGCCGAACCAGCCGATATCCCTGAGCGCCACCGCCCAGGGGAAGAGAAACGCCACTTCGAGATCGAAGATGATGAAGAGGATGGCGACGAGATAGAAGCGCACATCGAATTTCATCCGCGCATCGTCAAACGCGTTGAAGCCGCATTCATAGGCGGAAAGCTTCTCGGGATCGGGGTTCTGATAGGCCAGGACGAAGGGGGCGGCCAGAAGCGCCAGCCCGATCACCAGCGAGAGGCCGATGAAGATCACCAGCGGCAGATAATCACTGAGCAGCATCTGCGACATGCGAGAGGTCCCCCGCCCGGCTTCCGACTTGCGGTTATCGCCGGGCAATTCCTCGCTTGGGGATAGCGGAGGCACCCCGTCCGCGCAAGCCTCCGCTGCGCCGCAGCAAGGCCGATCAGGCGATGGCGCTCAATGCGCCTGCAGCACGGGCGTCAGCGACAGGGCGTCCAGCGCCGCACGGCTCCGGGCCGTTGCGCCAAGCGCCCGCGACAGGCGCTGCTCGGCAAAGCGGCTCTGTCCGCCGCGTCCGTCCCGGCGATTCGTCAGGACCGGTTCCGCTGCCGCGGCGCCGGAGCGCACCAGCGCCTCGACGTAGATCTGCTCGAAGACGCCGCGCTGGGCATGGCTGCCGCCGATGTGATGCAGGATCGGGCGCAAAGGCGCGAGCAAGGCAACTGTCTCGCCCATCCGGCCCGCGCGCAATTCCCGCCGCGCCAGCATCAGCAGCATATAGCCCTTGACCAGCGGTCCCACGGCGTCTTCGGGATGGTTGTCGGTCATCTCGGCGAGCCGGATCGGCGTTGTGCGATCATGCCTCAGAACAAACCGTCATAGGCCCGGCGGCCGATCCGGCAGGCCAGAACAGTGAAACCCTTGCGGTGAAGGGCGGCATTTGCCTCGCGGCGCAGCGCCGCCACATCATCGATCCAGACGCCATAGCCGCCCAAAGCCTGGGCGACTGCCGGAAAATCGGTCGCGCCGAAATCAACCGCCGCATTCGGACGCTGCGTGGCGCGCTGCTTGAGTTCGATGAGCGCCAGACTCTCGTCGACGAGTACGCAGATGATCAGGGGAAGCTTCAGATCGCGCAGCGTCGCCAGTTCGCCAAGGCCCATCTCCAGACCGGCATCGCCAACAAAGGCAATGACGGGAACGTCGGGTCTGGCGAGCTTGAACCCCATCGCCAGAGGCACGGCGCAGCCCATGGTGCACAGCGCTGTCGATTGCAGCATCGCGCGGGGCTGATAGCTCGTCCACATCTGCGAGACAAGAATCCGATGGGCGCCGCTGTCCGCAGTGGCGACAGTGTCCAATGGCATCACGCCGCGCAGCGTTGCGAACACCGCTGATGGCCCCCAGTTCGCCGACGGCCTGAAGGCCTCCGCCAGATCGCGGCGCACGCGCTCCGGCTCCCGATCGGGCCAGGCGGAACCTGCCGGGGCAATGCCCTGCCGCAATTGTTCGAGGGTCTCGGCAATGCCCGCGACAAATTGATGCGTGACGGCATGCATGCCATGCGGCATCGCTTCCGCCACAATGTCGATGACGGGCTTTTCCCGGGGCCATGGGTCACGCCAGTTGATGCGCATTTCGATGGGATCATAGCCGGCCAGCACCGCCAGATCGGCCTTTTCGATCAGAGGCAGGAGGAGCTTGTCGGCCTTGGGCGAGAGGCCTGCGCCGCCAAGCGAAAGCGGATGCGTTTCGGAGAGCAGGCCCTTGCCCTTGTAGGTTGTGATGAGCGGCGCACGGAAGTGCTCGCAGAAAGCGCGGAGCGCTAAGCCCGCACCTTCGTTCACCGCATCAAGGCCGGCGATGACGATCGGACGCCGCGCCTGGATCAAAAGCGCGCGCGCGGCGTCCAGTTCCGCATCCCTTGCCGGAACATTCCGGGACGGCTGGCGCGACATCGCCAACGGCGTGTCAGGCGCCTGGCCTTCCGCCACGCCGATCGGCACGTCCACATGCACCGGCCCCGGCCGGCCGGAAAGCGCGACGGCGAGCGCCTTGTCGATGACGAGATCGGCGGTGGCGAGCGTGGCGCGGAATGATGCCTTCACGATGGGCCGCAGGAGAGCCTGATGATCGAAGACCTGATGCGTATAGGTCTCGGCATCGGCGGCATCGACGCAGCCCGTGAGGAAAATCAGCGGCGCCCGGTCCTGCATGGCATTCGCCACCACGTTCACGGCGTTCGCGACGCCCGGCCCAAGCGTGGCGTAGAACAGGCCCGGCGCGCCGGTGGCGTGCCAGACGCCTTCCGCCATGAAGCCGGCGGCATTCTCGTGTTTGGCGAGCATGGTTTCGATGCCGGCGGCGTTCAACGCCTCGACCAACGCCAGCACCTCGCCGCCGGGAATGCCGAAGGCTTTCGAGATTCCCGCCGCCGCCAGGCGCCGGGCGATCCGGTCCGCACCATTCATGCTCTTCCCCATTCCGCGTGGCTAGCCGATGGCAGAGGCCGGGCTGCCTGCGCAAGTCCTTTTCCCGTGATCAGCGTCCCGAGTGCCGCATGGACCGGGGCGCGCGGCTTCCCGACAGCAGAGCCTCCGCCCTCAACTCGGGTTAACGATTGCCTCCATGAGCACCCATCCCGGAGCACCCATCCCGGAGCGCCCATCCCGCCCCCTTGCGGGGCGGGTGGCCCGGACCCCGGGGTTGATCCGGGGGAAGGGCCGGGTGGGGGCTTTTTCTCATTTTCACCCTCATGATCACCCCTCCCCGTCAAGGGGAGGGATGGAGCCCGCTTGTTCACCCGGATTCACAGCCCCGGCAGCAGAGCCTCAGCCATTGACTTTGCCTGCGGCAAGCCGCAATTATTGCAAATGAGTTGCAACTGCATAGCTTGACATGATTCGCGACGAAAGTACGGGCTGGCGCCATGCGCGCGGCGAAGCAAGCCTCGAGGACGTGCATGGCACGATCGCCGTTCGCCGTGACGGCAGCCAGTTGCGCAAGTCGCTGGCCTTCATCGGGCCGGGTTATCTTGTGGCCGTGGGTTACATGGATCCTGGCAACTGGGCCACTTCGCTCGCCGGAGGCGCGAAATTCGGCTACACGCTGCTGACGATCGCCCTGATGTCCAACATCATGGCGATTCTGCTGCAATCGCTTTGCGCAAGGCTGGCGATCGGCAGCGGCCGCGATCTGGCGCAGGCCTGCCGGGACGCTTATCCTCGGGCCGTCAGCTTTGTGCTATGGATTTTCGCCGAGATCGCGATCATCGCCACCGATATTGCCGAGATCGTCGGCACGGCCATCGGCCTCAATCTGCTGTTCGGCATCCCGCTTGAGATCGGCGTGCTGATCACTGCGCTCGATGTCTTCCTGATCCTTGGCCTGCAACGGCTGGGCTTCCGCTGGGTGGAGGCTTTCATCCTCGCGTTGCTGGCGATCATCTTCGTCTGCTTCGCCATTCAGATATTCCTGGCGGATCCGGATTGGGGCCAGGTGATCCGCGGTTTCGCGCCGACGACGGAAATCCTCCGGAACCCCGACATGCTCTATCTGGCGCTGGGCATCATCGGCGCCACCGTCATGCCCCATAACCTTTATCTGCATTCCGGCATCGTCCAGACGCGGGCTTATGGCGATACGGAGCCCGAAAAGCGCGAAGCGCTCAAGCTTGCCACGATCGATTCGACAATCGCGCTGTCGCTGGCGCTGCTGGTCAATGCCTCGATCCTGATCCTTGCGGCGGCCACGTTCCACCGGGCCGGCCTTACCAACATAGCCGAGCTCGGCGAAGCCCATGCCATGCTGGCGCCGCTGGTCGGCGCCTCTATCGCGCCGCTCCTCTTCGGCATAGCGCTCGTCTGCTGCGGACTCAGTTCGACGGTGACGGCGACGCTGGCCGGCCAGATCGTGATGGAGGGCTTTCTGAACATCCGCCTGCCAGCCTGGGTCAGGCGGCTGATCACGCGGATGATCGCCATCGTCCCCGCTGCGGGCGTCACCTTGCTGATGGGTGAAGAGGGGACCGGCCGATTGCTGATCTTCAGCCAGGTCGTGCTGGCGCTCCAGTTGCCGTTCGCGGTCATTCCGCTGGTGATGTTCACGCGGGACCGCAGCAAGCTCGGTTATCTGACGGCGCCGGTCTGGCTCTCCAGCATCTGCATCGTGATCGCCGCTATCCTGGTCGGCTTGAACATGAAGCTGATCTACGACTTCATCACTGGCTGATCTCTCTCGTCGTCCAGCGGAAGCACGTAGATATCGAGCTTGTGATCGACGATGCGGAATCCATGGCGGCGGGCGACCTCGGCCTGCAGCGCCTCGATTTCGGGCGAACGGAACTCTATCACCTTGCCCGTCCGCGCATCGATGAAGTGGTCGTGATGCTGGCGTCCGCCGGTTTCGTAGCGTGATCTTCCGTCCTTGAAGGCGTGTTTCTCGACGATGCCCGCAGCCTCGAAACGCGCCACGGTGCGGTAGACGGTCGAGAGCGAAATGCCGGGGTCGACCTTCTGGGTCCGCCGGTGGAGTTCATCGACGTCCGGGTGGTCCTTCGCCTGGGCGAGCACCTGGGCGATGATCTTGCGCTGCCCGGTAAGCCGCATGCCGCTTTCATGGAGCTTTTTCTCAAGCAGGCTCTTCATCGCCCGACCCTTTGCCGACGCTGCCAATAAGGGCAGCCATAGCGGCACAATTCGCAACTGGGAAGGGATTGTTGAGAAAAGTGGCGCGAGAGACGGGGCTCGAACCCGCGACCTCCGCCGTGACAGGGCGGCGCTCTAACCAACTGAGCTACTCCCGCAGCGACGAACGGGCCGTCGGCTTGGTGTGGCTCTGCTAGGATATGGCTTGCAGGCTGTCAACCGGACCGCCCGCAATTTTGCTGCCAGCCTAGAGTTTGGATCGACCCAGGCGAAAGCCGCGAATCTGCTCGGTTGACAGCACCCGGATATCCTCATGCGGCACCGATTCCGCCAGATCGATCAGGCGGGGGTCGACACCCATGTACTTCGTGTAGCGCTTGAGCGCCGAAACCTCGTTCTCCGATCCGGTTCTGCGGTAGGAAACGGCCCTGTTCGAAACTGGATCGAAACCGAAGCTTTCTTCCGACTGCATGCGGTGCACGCCCATGCGGCTGTCATTCGGGATGATGCGCTTGCGGCCGCCCATCACCGCGTAGACGCAGGCTGAATTGCAGGTCGCGTTCGTCAAGGCGCCGGGCGGGATCGTGCGGCCAGTGCGGGAATCGACCGTGGGACCGCTGAACACACCCCCTCCCCGGTTGACGCGCGCGACGACAACGGTCGTGCCGAGCGTCCTGAACATCTCGCCCAGCATCATGGAGCCGACGACGCTGCCTCCCGGCGAATGGATGAGCACGATGTTGATCAGCCTTCCCTGGTCGGACACCTGTTTGGCGAAAGCGACAAAATCGCGGGCGGCCTCGCGCGTGATGCGCCCCTCGGCCTGGATCACCAGCGGACAGCGGTCGCCGCAGGCAGGGTCGGGGATCGGCACGGCTGTGAAACGCATTTGCGCAATGGCGAAAGGCGCGGAAACCAGCCATGCGGCGATACACAAAACCAACGGGGCCAAAGCCCGCAAAACACCTGACATGGTCCCAGAACACCTTTCACTCGGGCGGGCCGCTGCTTCACAAGTTATCACGACAGAGGCAATGCTCAACTGACAATTCCGTCACGTATGCGGCAAAGGTTTGGCAGTATCGCCGAACATCACGGCGCCGAAAGCCATGGTCGCGGCGGCCTGGGTTGGATCGATGACCGGAATGCCCAATTCCTGTTCGAGCGCGGCCCGGTGGCGCGCCATGCCCGCGCAGCCCATGACGATGACGTCAGCGCCGTCCTTATCCTTGAGGTCGCGCCCAACCGCGACCATGCGGGCGAGCGTTCCCGGGCCCGAGGCTGTCTCGGCCACGCTCATGTCGAGCGGCCGCTCGCCGGCAAGCCGCTCCATCAGGCCCATTTCTCTGAGGTAGCGGATATGGCGGCGAATGGAGCGCTGCGCGATGGCGATCACGCCGAAACGGTCGCCCCGCGCAAGTGCGGTCAGCACGCCCGATTCGGCGATCCCGAAGACGGGCCGCGCCGTCGCCTCCCGGCAGACATGCAGCCCCGGATCGGAATAGCAGGCGATGATGAAGGCGTCGGAATGGTTGTCGCTTTCCACCAATCTGCGCAGGGGAACTTTCACCTGTTCGACGTGCAACTGGCTTTCGACGCCGTAAGGCCCTTCCGCCAGCGTCGAACAGACGATTTCCGGCCCATCGGCGAAACTCAGCGGGCGCAATGCATCGGCAAGGCCGTCGGTCACGGCCGTGTTCGAATTGGGGTTGATGACATGGATGCGCGGCTTCGCCATGGCTGATCGTCCGGAACTGGCGGCCCGCCCATGATCTTCCTTGCGAAAAGACGGCAAGCCGTGAATGCTTCCTGAGAGACTGGGCCAAGGCTGCCGCGCTGGCAAGCGCTGCGCGGTCCGGCTCCTACGGCGAAAGAAACATTCATGGGCGAACCGGCATTCGATATGGTCATCCGCGGCGGCGCCGTTGCGACAGCGACGGATGTCTTCAAGGCCGATGTCGGCATCCGGGGCGAAAGGATCGCGGCGATCGGCGAGCGCCTGCCCCCAGGCCGTCAGGAGATCGACGCCCGCAGCCGTTATGTCCTGCCCGGCGGCATCGACAGCCATTGCCACATCGAGCAATTGTCCGCAGGCGGTCTCATGAACGCCGACACCTGGGAAAGCGCCACCGCCTCCGCGGCGTTTGGCGGGACGACCACCGTCATCTCCTTCGCCGCACAGCATGTCGGCATGCAATTGCCGCAGGTGATCGAGGATTACAGCGCCCTGGCGCAGAAGGGCGCGATTGTCGATTACTGTTTCCACATGATCGTCTCCGACGCGACGGAGCAACTGGTGCGCCATGACCTGCCGGCCGCCATCAAGGCGGGCCATGCCTCGATCAAGCTGTTCATGACCTATGACAAGCTGAGGGTTCAGGACGAGCAGGCGCTCGACGTGCTGATGACCGCGCGCGAGAACCGCGCCATGGTCTGCGTCCATGCCGAGAACCATGGCATGATCGCCTGGATGGGCAAGCGTCTCCTTGAGCGGGGATACACGGCGCCGAAATACCATGCGGTCAGCCACCCCCGCGTCTCAGAGACAGAGGCTTTCGAACGTCTGATCGCGATGGCGGCCCTGATCGACCAGCCGATCATGATCTTCCATGTCTCGACACGCGAGGGGGCGGCGATCATCCGCCGCGCGCGAGGGAGCGGCCAGAAGGTCTTTGGCGAAACCTGCCCGCAATATCTCTTCATGACCGCGCAGGATCTTGACCGGCCCGGACTCGAAGGCGCGAAATGGATGTGCTCGCCGCCTCCGCGCAGCCGCGACGACCAGGAGGCGCTCTGGCAGGCGCTGGCGCTCGGTGACTTGCAGACCGTGACGTCCGATCACGCTCCCTACCGTTTCGACGCCAGCGGCAAACTGAGCGCCGGACCCAACGCAAACTTCAAGCAAATGGCGAACGGCCAGCCGGGCCTGGAGACGCGCCTGCCGATCCTGTTCGATGCGATGGTGTCGAAGGGCCGGATGGATCTTTGCCGGTTCGTCCAGCTCACCGCGACGGAACCTGCGAAGATCTACAACCTCCATCCCCGCAAGGGGACGATTGCGATCGGAACGGATGCGGATATCGCCATCTGGAACCCGCGCCGGAAGGTGACGTTGTCGGATGCGATGATGCATGACCGCACGGGCTACACACCCTTCGCCGGGCGAACCGTGACCGGTTGGCCGGAACAGGTGTTGCGGCGCGGCGCGCTGATCGTGTCCGACGGCAAGCTTCAGGCGTCAGCCGGCTCCGGGCGTTTCCTGCCGCGCACAGGCGGCCCGGCCGCTGAACCCAGCGGACGCCTGGCCCCGGAAATGGATTCCAGGCGCAATTTCGGAGCCAGGCTCTACGACTGACGGCCCCGGGGTGACGGGAAGGACCGCCGGCTGGCATGCGGTTGCGTCAGCAAGATTGACCTTGCCTTGAACGATACCCAGCAGGCAATATCCTGCCGTCAGCGGGGCGCGTATCCCCGCCAATAGCGCGCGGAGATCTTCCATGGGCATCCTAGAGCGCCTCGGTTCCACTCCCCTGCGGCTGGCCGGTTTCGCCGCTATGGCGCTGTTGATGCATCCCGCCGCCCCCAAGGCCCAGGGCGGCGCTCCGCCCGCGCCGACGGTGGTCGTAGCAGCGCCGGTGGCGAAAAGAATCATTCAATGGGACGAATACACCGGCCGCTTCGAGGCCGTGGCCCAGGTCGAGGTGCGCGCCCGGGTGTCGGGTTTCGTCGATTCGGTGAACTTCAAGGATGGCCAGACGATCAAACAGGGAGATCTGCTGTTCACAATCGACCCACGCCCGTTCGAACTGGCGGTGGAAGCCGCCCGCGCCGAGGTGGAGCGGTCGAATGCGCAGGTCTCACTCGCCGAACTGGAGGTCGAGCGCGCCGAAGGGTTGACCCGCAACCAGACGATCACCCAGCGAGATGTCGATACACGCCGCTCAAACCTTTCGGTCGCCCGCGCCGGCCAGGCTTCGGCTGAGGCCAATCTCAAAAACGCACAGCTCAATCTGGAATGGACGCAGGTGCGCGCGCCGATCGCAGGCCGGATTTCGGACAGGCGCGTCTCTCCCGGCAACCTCGTTTCGGGCGGCTCCTCGAACTCGACGCTCCTGACCACCATCGTCTCGCTCGATCCGATCCACTTCCTGTTCGAGGCCTCCGAAGCGGATTACCTGCGCTATACGCGTCTGGCTGCCCCCGGAACCTGGTCTTCAGTCCGCGCCAACCCATTCCCGGTGCAGGTGAGGCTCGCAGACGAAACCGAATGGAAGCGGGAGGGAAAGATGGACTTCGTCGATAATGCCCTCAACGCCCGCTCCTCGACGATCCGGGGCCGCGCCATCTTCGACAATGCGGATCTGCTGCTGACGCCAGGAACCTTCGGACGCATGCGGCTTTTTGGCGGCGAGTTCGATGCCATATTGATTCCCGATGCCGCCACCGTCTCCGACCAGACGCGCAAAATCGTCTTCACGGTCGGTCCGGACAACAAGGTCGTCCCCAAACCCGTCACGCTGGGGCCGATCGTCGATGGCCTCCGGGTCATCCGGACGGGCCTGACGGCGCAGGATAAGGTGATCATCCAGGGCCTCGCCAATCCAATGGTTCGGCCCGGTGTCACCGTGACCCCGCAGCCCGGCGAGATCAAGCCCGCCACGAACTGACCCATCCCGAACTGACGCGACCCAAGCCGGAAGGCCGCCATGCTTCGATTTTCGCATTTCTTCATCGACAGGCCGATCTTCGCGGCGGTCCTCTCGATCCTGATCACGATCTCCGGGGCCATCGTACAGCGCAGCCTGCCCATTTCCGAGTATCCCGAGATTGCGCCTCCCACCGTCAGCATCACCGCGAGCTATCCCGGCGCCTCGGCGGAGGTGGTGGCCGCGACGGTCGCCACGCCGATCGAGCAGGAAGTCAACGGCGTCGACGATATGCTTTACATCACGTCGCAATCGACCGGCGACGGCCGTGTGACGATCAATGTCGTCTTCAAGCTGGGCACGAACGTCGATCAGGCGCAGGTGCTGGTGCAGAACCGCGTTTCGGCTGCCGAGCCCCGCTTGCCTGAGGACGTGCGGCGCCAGGGCGTCCAGGTCCGCAAGGCGTCGCCCGACCTGATGATGGTGATCCACCTGATCTCGCCGGATGGTACGCGCGATCAGCAATATATCTCCAATTACACCACGCTCTTCGTGCGCGACGCGCTGCTGCGCATCGATGGCGTCGGCAACGCCAACGTCTTCGGCGCCCGCGACTACTCAATGCGCATCTGGCTCGATCCAGCGCAGGTCGCGGCCCGCAATCTGACAGCCGGCGAAGTGGTCGCAGCCCTGCAGGCCGCCAACATCCAGGTCGCCGCAGGCGCCATCAACCAGCCGCCTGCCGTATCCCCCGGCGGCTTCCAGCTTTCCGTGCAGGCGCTTGGGCGGCTGAGCGATGTCGAGGAATTCTCGAACATCGTGGTCCGCACCGAGCAGGGAGGCGGCATCGTGCGGATCAGGGATATCGCGCGGGTCGAGCTCGGCTCTCAGGATTACACGATCAACGCCTACCTGAACAATCAGGACGCCGTCGCGATCGGCGTCTACCAGCGTCCGGGTTCGAATGCTCTGGCGACAGCCGATGCCATCAAGGCGGCGATGGCGCGCCTCGCCGGGAGCTTCCCGACGGGCATCACCTACTCGATCGTCTACAACCCGACCGAGTTCATCTCGGAATCGGTCAATGAAGTGATCAAGACGCTCATTGAGGCCGTCCTTCTGGTCACCGTCGTCGTTATCCTCTTCCTGCAGACATGGCGGGCGGCGTTGATCCCGATCATCGCAATTCCCGTCTCGCTGGTCGGCACATTCGTCGTGATGGCCTTGACCGGAATCACCTTCAATACGCTGTCGCTGTTCGGTCTCGTGCTCGCCATCGGCATCGTGGTCGATGATGCGATCGTCGTGGTGGAGAACGTGGAGCGCTTCATGCGGGAGGGCATGTCGCCCAGGGAAGCGGCTCACAAGACGATGGATGAGGTTGGCGGCGCCTTGCTGGCGATCTCCCTGGTCCTGTGCGCAGTCTTCATTCCGACGGCGTTCATCACCGGATTGCAGGGCTCTTTCTATCGCCAGTTCGCCATCACGATCGCCGCGTCGACGGCGATTTCCTGCTTCGTGTCGCTGACGCTCTCTCCGGCTCTTGCTGCAATCTTGCTGAAGCCCCACCAGCCCCATGATGAGCACAAGAAGAAGAATGCGCTCGATTGGCTGATGACCCCCGTCAACCTGTTCTTCCAGGCCTTCAACAGGGCCTTCGACTGGTTGTCGCATGCCTATGGCGCGTTGACGGCCAAGCTGATCCGCCTCTCGTCGCTCATTCTCGTGGTTTACGCAGGCCTGATCGGCCTGACATGGCTCCAGCTGAGCGCCGTGCCGACCGGGCTTATCCCGCAACTGGACCGCGGCTATTTCATCGCCTCGATCCAGTTGCCGCCGGGCGCATCGCTGCAAAGGACGGACGCCGTGATCAGGAAGGCGTCGGAGATCATTCAATCGCGCCCGGGCGTCCAGAACTCCATCGCCTTCGTCGGCCTGGAAGGCGCGACCTTCACGAACGCGCCGAACACAGGCGTCATCTTCGTCAGCCTGAAAGACTTCAAGGAACGTCAGAAAGAGGGCCTCACGGCACGGGGTATCCTGGGTGATCTCCGGCGCGAATTATCCACGCTTGGCGAAGCCTTCGCGCTGGTCTTTGAGCCGCCATCCGTGCCGGGCATCGGGACCGGAGGCGGCCTCAAGGGCTATGTGCAGGACCGCGGCGGGCGCGGGCTGGCGCCGCTGGAAAACGCAGCATGGTCGGTGGCCGGAGCGGCGAACCAGACACCCGGCATCCAGCAGGCCTTCACGCTGTTCAGCACGCGGACTCCGCAGATCTTCGCCGATATCGACCGCACCAAATCCGAACTGCTCGGCCTGCCCATCGGCCGCGTCTTCGAGGCGCTTTCGATCTATATGGGTTCATCCTTCGTCAATGACTTCAATATTCTTGGCCGCACCTATCGCGTCACCGCCCAGGCCGACAATCCCTTCCGGCTGACGCTCAGCGACGTGGCTAATCTGAAGACGCGCAACGTCACCGGCGAAATGGTGCCGATCGGCTCCGTCGCCACTTTCTCCGACATTACCGGCGCCTACCGCGTGCCGCGCTTCAACCTCTATCCGGCGGCAGAGGTGCAGGTGGCGCTTGACCGCGGCTTCTCCTCCGGACAGGGGATCGCAGCGATCGAAAAGATCGCCCGGGAGCGCTTGCCGGATGGTTTCGGCTTCGAATGGACCGAGATCGCACTGCAGGAGAAGCTCGCCAGCAACACCGCCATCATCGCCTTCGGGCTGGCCGTGGTGTTCGTCTACCTGCTGCTTGCCGCTCTCTACGAAAGCTGGACTTTGCCGCTGGCCGTCATCCTGATCGTGCCGATGTGCATTCTGGCCGCGATGATCGGCGTCAGGCTGCAGGGGCTCGACCGCAACATCCTCGTCGAGATCGGCCTGGTTGTTCTGGTCGGACTGGCCGCGAAAAACGCGATCCTCATCGTCGAATTCGCCAAACAGGCGGAGGACGAAGGCAAGAACCGCTTCGAAGCGGCTGTGGAGGCGGCGAAAACCCGCCTGCGGCCGATCCTGATGACGTCGTTCGCCTTCATCCTCGGCGTCGTGCCGCTGGTGCTCGCGAATGGCGCCGGCGCTGAAATGCGGCAATCGCTGGGCACGGCGGTCTTCTCCGGCATGATCGGCGTGACGCTGTTCGGCCTGCTGTTCACGCCGGTCTTCTACGTGGTCTGCCGCAAGCTGGCGACATGGCGCGAGAAGACGCCGCCGCCCGTCGCGGAGCCGACGCCGACGGGGTGAGCAGGCTCAGAACGTCAACGCTATCTTGGTCGCGCGGGACTTGTCGGAGGCGTGGATGAAGGCCTCGTCGGCGCGTTCCGCGGGATAGGTTTCCGTCACCATCGGGCTGAGGTCTATGGCGCGCGAGGATATCAGCCGGGCGGCTTCTGCGAATTCGCTGGCAAAGCGGAAGGTGCCGACGATCGAGAGCTCCTTCGCCACGGCCATGTTGACGGGCAGGCTGGCGTCGCCGCCGAGACCCACGAGCACGATCCGCCCTTTCGGCTTCAGCGCGCCCAGGGCGCCTGCGAGCGCGGCAGGATTGCCCGAGCATTCGAAGGCCGTATCGATCTGACCGCGGTCGGCGGCGAAGGGCGCGAGGCCATCCGGCGTTTCGGACAGATTGATCGGCGTATCGACGCCAAGACGTGCCGCTATTCCGAGCGCATGGGCGGCCATATCCGTGCCGATGATCCGCGCCGCGCCTGCCAGTTTCGCAGCGACGGCGACCAGCACGCCGATCGGGCCGCAGCCGGTGATCAGGACATTCTGGCCACGGATATCGCCCGCCTGGTTGACAGCATGAAGCGCAACGGAGAGCGGCTCGCAGAGCGCTGCCTCCGCCGCGCTCACGGCGGGGTCGATCCTGAACAGGCGCGCGGCCGGCACGCGCATATAATCGCGGAAAAGTCCCTGGACATGCGGGAAGCGCATGGCGCTGCCGTTGAACCGCATGTTCACGCAATGATTGAGGTCGCCCCGCTTGCAGGATGGGCAATCGCCGCAAGGTTCGCTCGGATTGACGGCCACGAGATCGCCCGGCTTGAGACCGGTTACGCCGGTCCCTATCGCCTCGACATGGCCGGAAGCCTCATGACCCAAGGTCAAGGGCTCGCGGACCCGCACCGTGCCGAAACCGCCGTGATGGTAATAATGCAGGTCCGAGCCGCAGATGCCGCCTGCCGCCATCCTGACGAGGACCTCGCCCGCTCCGGGCGACGCCGTGCCCGGCTCGATGTCCTCGACCCGCAGAACATGGGGCGGATGAATGACGATGGCGCGCATGCGGCGCTCCTTGTGGTTGCAGGTTACAGGATCGCGGTCATGCCGCCATCGACGAAGATGATCTGGCCGTTGACATAATCCGATGCCGATGAAGCCAGGAAAACCGTGACGCCGACAAGCTCTTCCGGCTGGCCCCAGCGCCGGGAGGGCGTGCGGCCTTTCACCCAGCCGTCGAAATCCGGATTGGCGAGCAGCGCCTCGTTCATATCTGTCACCATATAGCCGGGGCCGATGGCGTTCGCCTGGATGCCGTGCGCCGCCCATTCCGCCGCCATCGCCTGGGTCAGCAGCTTGATGCCGCCTTTCGAGACGGCATAGGGCGCGATCGTGGCCCGCGCCAGGATGCTGGTCAGCGAACCGATGTTGATGATCTTGCCCCGTCCGCGCGGGATCATGCGCCGCGCCGCCGCGCGGCCTATCACGAAGGCCGAGGTCAGGTTGGTGTCGATCACGCGCCGCCAATCCGCCGTTTCGAGCTCCACCATCGGCTTGCGGAACTGGATGCCGGCGTTGTTGACGAGGATGTCGACCGCAATGCCCGCGGCATCGAAGGACTGGAAGGCCGCCTCGACCGCCTTCTCGTCCGTGACGTCGAAGACGGCCGCAGCGGCCTGCAGGCCCGCCTTCCGCATCTCTGCGACGGCGGTTGCCACTGTTCCGGCATTGGCGCCGTTGATCAGGAGCGAAGCGCCCGCACGCCCCAGACCCTCCGCCATGGCGCGGCCGAGCCCGCGCGAGGAGCCGGTGACGAGGGCCGTCTTGCCCGTGAGATCGAAGAGTGGATTGGTCATGCCAGTGGTTATCCTTGCGTTAAGCGATGCGCGATCAGGTCGGAGCCCCGGGCCAACAGGCGCACGGCTTCGCCGACCATGCCATCGATCACCTTTGCGGGAGTCTCCACGCTTTTGATGACGCCGACCGCCTCACCCATCAAAACGCCGGTGTTCTCGATGTCGCCCTTGTGGAACGCGTCCCAATAGAGCTTGTTCTGGACGGGCAGCGTGGATTCTTCCGCCAGTTCCTCTTCGCGGCCATGCCAATCGGCGACGAAGCGGTTGTTGAGCGCGCGCGGCGCGAATTCGCCGTTCGGCCAATGAAGATTCCGGACGACATCGACGCTTCTGGTCTTGATCGTCTGGTCGCCATCAGCGGCGACCATGGCTTCGCGAAACCCGTTCGGGGCAGCCGACGCATCGGTCGCCATGAACCGCGTGCCGACAAGAACCCCATCGGCGCCCAGCATCAGCGCCGCAGCAAGCGCCCTCCCGTCGGCCACGCCGCCGGCCGCCACGACAAGCGTTTCCGGCGCCTGATTGGCGACGAGATCGGCCACCTCAGGCAAAAGCGTGAAGGTGGAGCGGTTGCCGCTATGCCCCCCTGCCTCGCCGCCCTGCGCCACGATCACGTCGGCGCCAACATCCAGCGCCTCACGCGCATGCGCTATCGACTGGACCTGGCAGATGAGAGGGATGCCTGCTTCCCGGATGCGGGGCGCGAATGGGGCGGGCGAGCCGAAGGACAGCATCACCGCCGCAGGCTGCCGTGCCAGAACGAGATCGAGGAGATGCGGCTGTTTGGCCATCGACCAGGTGATGAAGCCGCAGCCGACCCGGGCGTTGCCGGCGGCGGCGAACTCCCGGTTCAGCCAATCCTCGTCGCCGTAGCCGCCGCCGATCAGGCCGAGGCCGCCGGCATTCGAGACCGCCGCGGCGAGCCGGCCGCCCGCGATCATACCCATGGGCGCAAGCAGGATGGGATGCTCGATCCCGAAGCGCTCCGTCAATCGGGTTTTCAGCGACATGCCGGGCCTCGCTCGACTTCACTCGGCCGATTGGCGCGCCCTACGGGAGACGTGCAACTCTACCGAATCATTCAGGATTAACAGTGACCTACAGCTTCCGATAGCTATTGCGTTAGATACGATTGAACCACCATTTAGCGCTATCTGTCAAGAACGGCGATAAGCAGATAGGGTCGCAATTTGCACTTCGCTCTACCAACTCTTAAGTAGACCATGAGCGTGAGCTTACACCCCCCGCCATCGTGGCAGACCATAGAGTAAATCCATGAAAATGAAATCCTTCATGAGCGACGACCTTGCGAATCTTGACAAAGAAGTGAACAAGTGGCTCGCTGAAAACAAGATCGCAGCTAAAAGCGCAACCGTTACGGCATCACAAATAAAAGTGCAGGGCGTTCGAGAGCCCTCCCATAAAGCGATAACGAAATCTGTTGCTGTCTTCTGCTCTGCGGTACTCTATGACTAGGCGCGAATTTCAGGTAAGAAAAGTATAGACAAGCGCCAGCGCTCTCCAATTTTGGGGTCACCCATTCGAGAGGCGTTCCAACGCGCCAACGGCTGGAAGTTCCCCCCATGGCCATGCCAAAAAACTCTAACATTCGTCATTGCGCTTGGGGCCTTCCTTGGGAACGCGAGTTTTGACGGGGACAGCTACCGGATGGTCTCCCAGTTTGATTTGCAGGGGGGAAATCAGCTCTGGCACGAGACTGTCCTTGGTAACGGTCAAAAGGATTCCACCCTCCTCCTGGACGTCGCCACCTAATAAGGGTTTACGTAGGGGCACATAAATTGTGCTGACAACCATCCCGAGGCAGCAGACGGTCCACTCTAGATGCTCAGGAACTTTTCGCATCAGAATCGTGGTTTTGCGTCCTCGCTTCACTATCGGCTCAAGCGCATTCAAAATATGCCGCTCGCCCCCTTCGGGCGCTATTGTAAACGGCGTCCAGAATAGGACGGGATGTACTACGGGGGACGACTCATTTGACTGTGGTTCCCGCAATACGGTACGAAGGCGGTCGCAATCGCAGGCCTTAAGAAGCTCTGGTCCGAAGCATTTCCAGCCAATCCCTAGAAAGGTCTTTATCCCAAAATCTACTCTAGCCGAATTGTCAGCCACTCCCCAGTCATAGATAATAAACCCTGTATCAGGGGCAATCGTTTCGTTTATATTCCGTCCTGTCTTTGTATCGTAGACGATGGGATATGCTCCATGCTGTAACTCTAAATTATATCTGGGGTCTGAATTTGGTATAGGCTCGCCTCTTGGCCAAACTGTTGCGCCCTTGATGATATGCTGGGGCGTTTTTTTGCTATGCCCTTTGGCTACTGCATGAAAACGGGCATTTGAAATCATCTGGTCTTTACAAAGCCGGGCATCGATCTTACTCGCCTTACCATTGTTCAAAGAGCGCGAGACATTAATCACCGTTGCGCGGCTGCCACCCAATGAAAATGGTATAACATGCTCGGCACTGAGCGCCTCCCTCGGCAAATAGCGTCCAGAGTAGATACAATAATTCCGCCATTCGGCCGTCTGTATCCAACCAGCCCTCTTCATTGGGGCAGGCTCGGTAGATTTTTCCGTTGTAGCTGGGCCATTTAAAACCATTCTTGGGGACCAAATTGATCAACGAAAGCTTCTCCCCATCGGAATCGACTACATCTTAGACTCTACAGCCTGTTACCCATCAAGGCCACCTCCCAGCGGGACCGAGGATTGCTATTTTGGGTATACCTCAAGCGAACCACCAAAATGCCGGTTCTTTAAATCCCATTGACCACCCATAACGAACTATTTATAAGCGAACTACCCTAAACGAACTTAGAGGAGTTTCGCGCCATGTTCACCCGTGCCTATCTTAGAGCCTCCACCGAGGATCAGGACGCCAGCCGCGCAAAGGGAGACCTCCAAGCCTTTGCAGCGGAGAAGGGCCTCACCATCGCGTCCTATTACCTTGAGAACGAGAGCGGGGCTTCTCTCCAGCGCCCCGAACTGTTCCGCCTGCTAGGGGACTGCCAGCCGGGGGACATTCTGCTTATCGAACAAGTGGACCGCCTCTCCCGTCTCAATGCTGCGGACTGGGAACGCCTCAAGTCAGAGATTGCCTCACGCCGGGTGAAGGTGGTTGCCCTAGACCTCCCCACCTCGCACATGCTCGCTAAAGCCAGTCCGGACGACTTCACCGCAAGGATGCTTGAAGCCGTCAACGGGATGATGCTGGACGTGCTCGCTGCGGTTGCTCGCAAGGACTATGAGGATCGGCGCAGGCGGCAGGCTCAAGGCATCGTCCAGGCGAAGGAGGACAAGACCAAATATCGGGGACGGCGGGAGGATACCGACCGCAACGCCGGAATTGTGAAGATGCTGGAAAGCGGCATGGCGTGGTCAAACATCATCGCGGCAACCAAATGCTCCCGATCAACGCTGGCGAGGCTGGCAAAGCGGCTTTAAGAGAAGCGCCGCACGGCTTTTTCTTTGCAGGGCTACTGTCGCAATGGGTCAGTTGCCGATTCGACGCATTTCATACCGGCAATGCTGAAAGCCGACGTTTGCAAGGCCTCACCAACTTTTTGTTTGAGCATATCTGCCATCGCAGGGAGTGCGCTGCGGCAAGCTTCAATGGAAACATTGCTCCCCGGTCGATTGTCGAAAGCCATTGAGCCAGTGCTGCCGTCCGCCAATTTAAGGTCGATGACAACCCAAGTTTTCTTTGGCGTAACCCACGCGACGGTTTGATCCGAAAAATAGCAAAGGGGGGATTTGAGCAAGCCAATGCATGCCTCTTCGCTTGCTGAAGGGGCACGCCAGCCGAAAAGCCAACCCAATGGACCTTGCGGCAGCAAGTAGCTGAGAGATAGCCAGACGGCCACCAACCCCAGCATTCCTGCCGTGGCTTTCCACAAACTTTGCGGCCTTTGAGCCTTCGGCGACTGATCGCTATTCGGGTCTGATGACTGCTCCATCCCAACCTCCCTGAGGCATTACCTGCGAGCGCCCTCGCAAGCCTGCCTCCAAGACCCGTGGAGTCGGGGAGTTGGAAAACCGAACCCAGTCGGTCCCTGCGGCCTTTAGTTCGAGGAACCTGGACATACGCCACAGGCTCCCCGACCGCATGGTCGAGGATCGGCACCTTCCCGGAAGGCACCATTCCGCTGGATTCAGGGTTTCCAAGCCCCGGAGCGCCGCGTCTGCTCTCTTTTGGCAGACTAGCGGCTCGCTTCAACGCTGCCAAGCCGGGAGACGGAGCGCACTGCTCTTTATCGCTCCTAGCGCCCGAAGGCGGACATCAGGCGACAAGGGCCATTTATCACCACCCCCTTACGACTTGAATTATGAATTTAGGCGCATTATTTATCGGCTCGTAGCGAGAAATCCTCTCCTACCCGCCATTTGTTTGGCGGCATTTTCCTCAGATATCTCAAATAGAAAGCTCCTCCTTGAGAAATAAGCCTTCTACCGGACAAAGAAATGTAAGTGACGCTCTTGATAGGCTCTACGCCAACCAAAAAGAATGGCCCGGCCTTCTCCCACATCGGGTGACCGGCGCAGCTTCCGCAGCACGCCTGGACGGCTATGATGCCAGCGGCTTACCAATCTTGGTAATTGACTTCCGGCATCAGGGCGATGCCCTGCCAGTGAAGTGCAATCCCGCAACTTATGCGTGCCTGCTTTCCATCTCGATGATTGGGAATTCGTGCAGCATTAACCGACGCGCACAGAAGACCGGTAAGCCGCATCTCAGGTTTGATGATAAAGACAACCTGCCCGTTGCAAGGATGGTGGCTGGCCTTCAGGAGGGCGAGAACGCAACGTTTGTCGACGGAGACCCTCTGAATCTGTGCCACTGCAACGTCGCTTGCGGGGCAAAAAACCCGCGCACTACGAGTGATGAGGTGGACGCGTATATTGCCTTGTTGCTCGGCAGCAAAGGAAACTGGGGCAGGTTCGAGGGCAGCGATGCCGAGCAGTTTGATGTGCGAAAGAAACTACTCCACCGCGCCATCGAAGGCATGAGGTCCGAACGCGAAGCCGCCCTAAGGCCTCGCGCCGCATGAACTATCCGCCCTCTTCACGGGCCGAAAAGAACGAACTCCGCCGCAAGGCGGGGTTCATCTCTCGTACGGTGACCCCCGACCATGGTGCACTCCGGTTCTGCCCTATCCCCGGCTGCGGTAGGCCACCTCAGGCACGGGCAGGGCGGGGCCTGAGCCTTACCCATTACCGTTTCCACATTCAGCACCGCAACCGCCATGGAAGCATGTGGAAGGGCACCTATTCGGCTGCGGACCTGAAGCCCTATCGCCGTGCTGCGGAAAGCTATCTTAAGGCTCATCTCACAGATTTATGGATTGCCCATGCCTTGCTGGCGATACAAGCGCTTCTGGACGGGGCGGGTCCGGTTGAGCGCGTGGTGGATTTGAGGCGTATGACGCCGTATCGGAAAGCACGGTCCGCATTTGCCCGGTTGCGCCGTGCGGGAGTGCCACCCCTTCGCCTTCTGGTGGATCATCTGGCGATCACGGGCGCGTTGCGGGAGGACTCGATCCGCCCCGGTGGCGAACCCGACGATTATCGGCTCACGCAAATCGGGAAGGCCACGCTGAGGAAGGCTTCGGGCTATCATTCCATTTACGGTCCAAACAGCCGATACGATGTCTACCCCCGGAGTGCTGGCCAATTCCTTCGCATCATCGGGCGGAATCTGGACCGGGTATGCGAGCATGTTGCCGAGTATCACCTTGATCGCATTTTAGCCCTCAAGGCTGAGCGCATCGGGAGGTCGCAGAATGGCATTGAATGACAACCCAAAAAATGCGGCGGTCAGAAAAACGCGTGATCTGGTGAAGGTGGAGGGGGACGCACAGGTTGAACGCTCCGCACGAATGCTGGACCCCTACCTCACGACCGATCTTCGCTTTGTCGGGGCGCTCCGCGATAACCTCATGGGCCATTATGAAAGCCATGCTCCCGCTCGCCAGCGCAAGATGAAAGAAGCAGACCGGGAAAACCTGCGGGCAATCCTCACGACAATCCTAGCGAACCTCGCCTTAGCCATTGCGGAAGGCGTTGATCCGCCAACCATTGGGGTTAGCCTCAAGGCGGCGAAGCGGAAACTCACCCGCTATGATCGGGGAGGCTTTACAGGGCTGCCTCGCGTCCTCGATTTCGTCGGTAGTGCCGGAGGGCTATTAAGCCTTGAGCGATCCAGCCGGAAAGGCACGGCCAGCGCAATCACGGCATCGCCAGATTTCAAGCTCCACCTTGCCCGCCTCAAATTCAGGCCGGACCACTTCGCAGTTGTAGAAGGGCGGGAAACAATCTGGCTGAGCCGCCTGACCCGCGATTACATCAGTGGCACCGAAAGTCGGGAGATGATCGACTATCGGGATACCGACGAGACTAAGCGCTTTCGCAGCGAGATGACCCGCATCAATGAGGCGCTGCGAAAAGCGGACATTGAGCTTGCCTCCAGCGACGGCCCAACTGTTATCACCTCACTCCGCTTCCTTCATCGCAGCTTTAACCTGCCCCCCGATGCGCCGGAAGGCACAGAGCGCTTCGATCTTGGCGGGCGATTGTTCGGAGGCTGGTGGATGAACCTCCCCAAAGAGCGCCGTCATCTGATCCGCCTTGCCGGGGAGCCCGTCGCAGACTTGGATTTCGCGTCCATGTTCGTCCGGCTGGCATTTCTTGAAGTTGGACAGACGCCACCCGATGGTGATCTCTACGCTCACATTCCAGGACTCAGGGAAGCTCGCTGGCGGGAGGGAGCCAAGAAGGTGATCCTCGCCATGCTATTCCGCACAACGCCTCTCACGCGGCTCCCCAAGGACGCCAAAGGCCTGTTGCCGCCGCGCATGTCGGGGGATCAAGCGCGAACCGCGATCCTAATGGCATTCCCGGCACTGGAGCCGATTTTCGAGACGGGAGCCGGGTTTCGCCTGATGTTCTTGGAATCCCAAATCCTCATCGCCGCGCTGCTAGATTTGGCAGACCAGAAAGTCCCTGCATTGCCGATGCATGACGGCCTGATGGTGCCTATCTCAAAGGCGAATGTAACGGCCCGCGCAATGCGGGATGCAGCCGAGAAAATCGTCGGCTTTCGGCTCCCGATCACCGTCAAAGCGAGCTACGCATAGCGAGTGAAAGTTATGCGCCACCTAGAGGCGTAAGGGGCGGGCTCCAAGATAGTCCCTTCACGGCCTCAGGGACCTCAATCTTATCGACAACAGCAGCAAGAGCTTTCAACCGGAAGCCCTCACCATACGTGCTGCCGACGCCTTCGGTGGAGTGGCCGAGGAGAGCGTTACGCAGTTCCATGTCGTCAGTCGCTTCGCGGGACATATCCTTGAACGTATGGCGGAAGGAGTGGAAGACCTTGTTCCCATCCTCCACCTTCGCCTCTTTGCGGAGGAACCTCCCGAACCATTTGGACCATGCCGCAGCCTTCTGGCTTGCAATGGCTGACTTTATGCACGGCCATAGGTCCGCCTCTAGCCCTTCCCCTCGGTCAAGGAGAGATTGGCGGTATAGGAGGAAGCCGATATCAATCAGATGAGCATGAAGGGGGACCTTCCGGCGTGAGGTTGCCGTCTTGATGGTCCGTCCTCCGGCGGTCCCAATGTCGATGAACCACAGCCCCGTCTCAGGGTCCTTCTTGATGTCCCCTATGCGAAGCTGAGCAAGCTCTCCAAGCCGTGCCCCTGTGAGAAGGCCAAGGACGGGGAGCCAGAATGCAGCTTCGCCCCCTCCGCCTTTCGGACGCTCTCCGTTGGAGAATATCCCGGTGCCAAAAATGGCTGTGAGGTCCGCTTGGGTGAAGGGCGTCCGGTTGTCTTCCTCCCGCTTGTCGATCACCAGCTTGATACCCTTGAAGGGATTCTTGAAGGTTGGGAGATGGTCTAGCTCCCCTTCCCTTTCGGAATGACCGACAATTGCGGAGAGCATTTGCAGTGACTTATTGACCGTCGTCGCCGCTGCGGTTTGTGCACTGTCGGCAACGTCCTTGAGCAACGCCGGGAGGGGTTTCTGCTGTTCATTCTTGGACAAGCGAATGGGGACCCTGCCAAGAGCATCCCTGAAGATTCGGGCCTTCTCCTTCGTTATGTCGCCCAAGCGAAGATCGCCATGCCACTCCTTGAAGCGCCGAACCGCATACTCGGCTTCGGTGATGGTCCGGGCACTTGGTTTCTTGGCTCCCCTCGCCCCGCTGCCGGATTTCCATCCGTCAAAGGCTTCCGAGAGCTTGGGGCCTTTGCCGCTGCTTGGTCTTGGGGTCTCGACGATTGCCCCACCTTGCCGCGCCAGCATGGCGTCATACGCCCGAACATGAGCGCGGAGGATGGCGATGCCCGCCTGATAATAAAAGTCGCTGTCAGTCTCGACCGGGACGCCCTTCTTGCGAAGGAAGGCTCCAAGCTCCGGCTCTATAATCTCGATATTCTGGCGAGAGAGCGCTCGCCGATAGGCGGCTGCGTCCTCTTCCAAGACGTTGCCATAGACCGCCTCCTGATCCTCCAGCATCCCTTTGCGGCCAAATCGAACCTTAGTCAGGTCCGGCCATTGCTGGCGCTCCTCCGGGGTTTGGTGGTGCTGCCGATGGTCACCATCACGACGAAACGCTTCGTCTCCGGCAAGGAGGGATGCGAGAAAATCGGTCTCGATCTCCTCTAGTGTAAAGCCTGACGCGTCAGCCGTGCGGTGGGGCTTGGGATTAGCTTCGCCACGTTGCGCCCGTTCGGCGTGCTCAAAGTCCGCCATGCAAGCTGCGAGAATTGCCGCCGTTCGCTTCTTGGCCTCTTTGGGGTCCTTGGTTCGCAAGGAACGTTTCCAAGTCGCCTTGTCCCGCAAATCTCCAGGCATGAGTGGGCGCATCGCGGACGGGATCGCGCGGCGAAAATGATAGGTCCCGTGACGGTCTTTCCAGAGATAAGTCATCAGCGCCATGATAGCGATTGAACCACCCGTTTGCATCACCGGCAGCTTCAAGTCACTGATATTCTGGATTATTCAGACTTTTCCAAGGCTTAGCTTGGATTGGCGCGCCCTACGGGAGTCGAACCCGTCTCTGCAACGTGAAAGGCTGCCGTCCTAACCGATAGACGAAGGGCGCTGGCCGGACCCGGATCAGCCGGACGACGGGCGGGGTATAGTGTGGCCTGCGGGAAGGTTCAACCGGATTTTCGAAGCCATGACAGTTTTCTCCCCGCCATTTGCAGCTTCATCCGCCTCAGGCGGGATCGGCGAGATCGACGAGCCTCAGATCGACGCGCTCGCGGCCGCCCCAGCGATCGGTGCTGAGGCTGCCGAGCAGGTGGACGCTCTTGCCGCGCCGCGCCAGCAAGGCGTCGCCCAATGGCTGTCCCTGGGAGCGGAAGGCGATGCCGCCCGCACTGGCGCCATCCGTCGAACGGCAGGTGAAGCGCAGATGCGCGGCGCCGACCGGCATCACCTCCGTGAGGACATGGGCGGGAAGCGCGAAGAGCGGCTCCGGATTGCCTTGGCCGAAGGGGCCGGCGCGGGCGATGTCGGCGGCGAGGCCGATGTTCATGCCGCCGGCATTGAGCGCGCCATCGACCAGCAGGCCCCGCCCCTCGCGTGCGGCGGCGATATCGGCGCCCAGACTTTCATCGAGGAAGCTCCGCAGGTTTTCAACCATCTCCGGCCGAAGCGTGAGCCCCGCCGCCATCGCATGGCCGCCGCCCTTGACGAGCAACCCCTCGGCCACGGCGGCCTTCACCGCCCGGCCGAGATCGACGCCGGGCAAGGAGCGCGCCGAGCCGGTGCCGAGGCCGGTTTCCGGATCCCAGGCGATAGCGACGGCGGGGCGCTGGAAGCGGTCCTTCAGGCGGGAGGCGACGAGCCCGACCACGCCCGGATGCCAATCGGCTGAGCCCACCACGACGACCGGCCTTTCGCCCGATCTGTCTTCCGCGCCCGCCATATCCTCCGCCTGCAAGAGCGTCATCTGCTCCAGCGTCTGACGTTCGCGGTTGAGGCGGTCGAGTTCGGCGGCGATGCGGCCCGCCTCCACAGGATCCTCAGTGGTCAGGAGCTGTGCGCCCAGTTCCGCATTGCCGATGCGGCCGCCGGCATTGATGCGCGGCCCGAGCAGGAAACCCAGATGATAGGCCTCCGGCGGCTCCTTGAGCCCGGCCGCGTCCATCAGCGCCGCAAGGCCGGACCGCTCCCGCCTTCGCATGATCTTCAGGCCCTGACGCACGAAAGCGCGGTTCAGGCCGGTCAGCGGCACGACATCGGCGACCGTCCCGAGCGCCACGATATCGAGCATGCCGATCAGATCAGGAGCGCCGTTGACCGCCGCCAGCCCATGCTGGCGCAGATGCCGCGCCAGCGCCACCAGCGTCATGAAGACGACGCCGCAGGCGGCGAGCCGGCCCAGGCCCGAGAGATCATCCTGCCGGTTCGGGTTCACCACGGCTGCGGCCTCAGGCAAGGTGTCGCCCGCCAGGTGATGATCCAGAACCACCACATCGACGCCAATGCGCTTTGCTTCCGCCAGCGCGTCGAAACTGGTGATCCCGCAATCGACGGTGACAATGAGGGTCGCCCCCTCCCCGGCAAGGTCCCGGATGATCCCCGCATTGGGTCCATAGCCATCGCGGATGCGATCCGGGATGCGGATGCGCGTCTCGACGCCATAGGCCCGCAGAAAAAGCGACAGGAGGGCCGCGGAGGTCGCGCCATCGACGTCGTAATCGCCGAAGATTGCGATCGTTTCCCGGTTGGTGATGGCGCGGGCGAGCCTGCCGACAGCCGCATCCATGTCGCGCAAGGTGGAGGGGTCGGGCATCAGATCCCGCAGCGTCGGCTCCAGAAACTGCGGCGCCTCCCCAACGGCGATGCCCCGCCCCGCGATCACGCGGGCGAGCGAATCGCGCAGGCCATGCACCTGCGCAATCGCGAGAGCCTCGCGGTGGGCGGCAGCATCGAGGCGGTCCAGCCATGGACGGCCCGTGAGCGAGCGGGAGACGCCGAGAAACGAGGCCGGGCTCGCCTGCGTCATGCGGATCACTCCGGTGGACAGCTGGGCGCGATGATCGCCCGGCCCATCAATCCACCGCGAATTTCTTGAGTTCGCGGTGCTCGCCGAAAATGCGGCGCACGGTGCCGGTGTTGGAGCGGTAGATCATCGTCTCCGTCTCGACGATGTCGCCGCGAAACTTGACGCCCGAGACAAGCCCGCCGTCGGTCACGCCCGTCAGGGCCACCACCGTGTCGCCGGAGGCCAGCTCCATGAGGTCGTATTTCTTGACCGGATCCTTGACGCCCATGCCGAGCGCCCGCTTGATCTTGGCCTCGGTGTCGAGCACCAGCCGCCCCTGCATCTGGCCGCCCACGCAGCGCAAGGCGCCCGCCGCCAGCACGCCTTCCGGCGCGGCGCCGATGCCGAGATAGATGTCGATGCCGGATCTCGGATCGGCGGTGAGGATGACGCCGGCCACATCGCCATCGGTGATCAGGCGGACGGCGCAGCCGACGGCGCGCAGCTCCGCAATCAGCTTTTCATGGCGGGGACGATCCATCACCAGCGCGGTGATTTCGCCGGGTTTGACGCCCTTGGCCTTGGCGAGCGCCATGATGTTGTCGGTGGGCGATGCATCCAGATCGACGACGCCCTTGGGGTATCCGGGGCCGATGGCGATCTTCTGCATATAGACATCGGGCGCGTTGAGCAGCGTGCCCGCCTGCGCCATCGCCATCACGGCGATCGAGCCGGGCATATCCTTGGCGCAAAGGGTCGTGCCCTCCAGCGGATCGACGGCGATATCGACCTTGGGGCCCCTTCTGGTGCCGACCTTCTCGCCGATGAAGAGCATCGGCGCTTCGTCGCGCTCGCCTTCCCCGATGACGATCTCGCCATCGATCGGCAGGCGGTTCAACTCACGGCGCATGGCGTCGACGGCAGCCTGATCCGCAGCCTTCTCGTTGCCGTGGCCGCGCAGGCGCGCGGAAGCGACAGCGGCGCGCTCGGTCACGCGCACCAGCTCCATCGTGAGGATCCGCTCGATGATCTGGTTTTCGGAAACGACGAGATCGACCATAGATGCCTCTTCGGGGCGGAAAAACCGCCAGAATCTGAAACTCGCGCGCTTGTAGCAGGGGCGCGGCCCGCCGTCACGCCAGGGCGATCGAACGCCTTTCAGGCGCGCTCGATGCGGATCACCTGTGGGGGGCCGTCCAATACGCCCTTTTCGGCGATCGCAGCCACGGCGGCGCGGATCAGATGTTCCGTCGTGGCATGCGTCATCAGCACGATCGGCACCGTGGACTGGCGGGGCGAACCCTTCTGGATGATCGATTCGAGGCTGATGCCATGCTCCGCCATCGTGCCGGCGATGGCCGCGAAGACGCCCCGCTTGTCGAGCGCCGTCAGGCGCACGTAATAGCCGCCCTCATGGCGCTGCATCGGCGCCTTCGCGGGCTTGCCCAAAGTCTCGGCAGGGCGTCCGAAGACCGGCCCCGCAGCGCCCCGCGCGATATCGGCGATATCCGCCAGAACGGCCGAAGCGGTGGCGCCGCCGCCTGCGCCTGGCCCGACGAAGGTCAATTCGCCGACGGGCTCAGCCACGACGCTGACGGCGTTCAGCACGCCCATCACCTGGGCCAGCTGCGCTGTCTTCGGCACCATCGTCGGATGGACGCGCTGCTCGATACCCTGCGCCGTGCGCTCCGCGACGCCAAGCAGCTTGATGCGGAAGCCCAGTTCATCGGCCATCCTCAGGTCGAGCGGCGTGACGTTGGAGATGCCCTCGACATAGATCGAATCGGCATCCACCTCGGTGCCGAAGGCGAGCGATGTCAGCAGGGCCAGCTTGTGGGCGGTATCGCAGCCTTCAACGTCGAAGGTGGGATCAGCCTCGGCATAGCCCAGTTCCTGCGCGGCCTTCAGGCAATCCGTGAAGGAAAGCCCCTCCGCCTCCATCCGCGACAGGATATAGTTGCAGGTGCCGTTCATGATGCCGGAAACGCGGCGGATGTCGTTGCCCGCCATCGCCTCGCGCAGCGCCTTCACGACCGGAATGCCGCCCGCAGCCGCCGCTTCGAAACGGATCGACGCGCCGTTCTTCTCGGCGAGCAGCGCCAGGGCCTGGCCATGGGCGGCGAGCAGCGCCTTGTTGGCGGTGATCACCTGCATGCCCCGGCGCAGCGCCGTCTCGACCGCCGCTTTGGCTGGATCGCCGGAGCCGCCCATCAACTCGATGAAGACATCGGCCTTGGCTTCCGCCGCCATCCGCACCGGATCGTCGAACCAGGCCATGCCGCCCGCATCGAAGCCGCGGTCCTTGTGCTTGCTGCGCGCCGAGAGCGCCACGAGCGCAACTGGCCGGCCAGTCCGCCTGGCGAAGGCTTCGCCGTCACGGGTCAGGCCAAGCGCGACGGTCGAGCCGACGGTTCCAAGACCGGCGATGGCGAGGCGGAGAGGAGCAAGAGATGTCATCGCCGTCCGGGTCGCATGACCGGACCGTCGCTGTCAACGAACACGCTGCAAACGGCAGGGCTGCGAATCCGGGTTATCATGCGGGCTCCATCCCTCCCCTTGACGGGGAGGGTCGGCGGCGAAAGCAGCCGGGGTGGGGTGATCATGAGGGTGAAAAAGAAAAAAGCCCCCCGCCCGGCCTCGCTGCGCTCGGCCACCCGCCCCCAAGGGGGCGGGATGGGCGCTCGTGCAGGCAAGCGTTAACCCGCGTTCAGGGCCGTGGCAGCAACGGGCGCCTCAGCTCACCTTCTTCAGGTTCACCACGTTGTGGAGCGTCGTCTCGGCAGTCTTGAGGAATTTGCCGACATTGCGCGCGGCTTGCCGGATGCGCTGCTCGTTCTCGACGAGGGCGAGCCGCACATAATCGTCGCCATGCTCGCCGAACCCGATGCCTGGCGCCACGGCGACCTCGGCCTTCTCGACCAGAAGCTTGGAGAATTCGAGGCTGCCCAGATGACGGAAAGCCTCCGGGATCTGCACCCAGGCGAACATCGAGGCGGAAGGGGGCGGAATATCCCATCCGGCCTTGCCGAAGCTTTCCACCATGGCGTCCCGGCGCGTGCGATAGACGGCGCGCATGTCGTGGATGCAATCTTCCGGGCCGTTGAGCGCAGCCGCAGCCGCCACCTGGATGGGCGTATAGGCGCCGTAATCGAGATAGCTCTTCACCCGCGTCAGCGCCGACAGCAGTCCCTCGTTGCCGACCGCGAAGCCCATGCGCCAGCCGGCCATGGAGAACGTCTTCGACATGGAGGTGAATTCGACCGCAACATCCATCGCGCCGTTCACCTGCAGCACCGACGGCGGCGGATTCGCATCATCGAAATAGACCTCGGCATAAGCGAGATCGGAGAGGATGATGATGTCATGCTTCTTCGCGAAGGCGACGAGATCCTTATAGAAATCGAGGCTCGCCACCATCGCCGTCGGGTTCGACGGATAGCAGACGACCAGCGCGATGGGCTTCGGGACCGAGTGCATGATGGCGCGCTCGGCGGCCGGAAAGAAATCCGGCGTGGGCTCGGCGGGCACGGAGCGGATCACGCCGCCCGCCATCAGGAAGCCGAAGGCGTGAATCGGATAGGAAGGATTGGGCACGAGGATGACATCGCCCGGCCCGCAGATCGCCTGCGCCATATTGGCGAAGCCTTCCTTGGAGCCAAGCGTCGCCACCACCTGCGTATCAGGATTAAGCTTCACCCCGAAGCGGCGGGCATAATAGGCGGCCTGGGCGCGCCGAAGACCCGGAATGCCCTTGGACGCCGAATAGCGGTCCGTGCGCGGCTTGCCCACCGTCTCGATCAGTTTGTCCAGCACATGCCTGGGCGCTGGCATGTCGGGATTGCCCATGCCGAGATCGATGATGTCGGCCCCGCCGGCGCGGGCCTTCGCCTTGATTCTGTTCACCTGCTCGAAGACGTAAGGCGGGAGGCGGCGGATGCGATGGAACTGGTTCATGCTGACGACCCTTCGATCAATCGGGAACGGCGATTAGTCAGTCGATTGGCGCGAATTCTCGCGAATCTGGCGCAAGCGGTCGGGGCTTACAGGATAGCTTTCAGGACCTGAGCCCGGCGGCGCAGCGACCGAGGGCAGATCCCGCCCATAGGCTCCTCGGGGCAGGCCGCGGCGGGCGAAGGCATCGCTCCGCTCGCGCTGACGGTCGAGCTCCTCCTCCAGGCTCTTGACGCCTGCGGGATTGCGCAGCGCGATCGATCGCTGGGGGACGGGGCGGCCGACCGGGATATAGGCGAGTTCCGTGCTGCTGCGGCGCTCCTTGACGAAATCCTTGGGCTCGCCGGTGGTTGTGGCCCAGCCGATCGCCGAGGCCGGCCCCCGCAAGGGATTGCCGGGGTCCGAACCGGCGGTGCAGGCGGGAAGGAGGCCGCCTGCCGCAACGACGACAGCCAGACGCGCGCCAAATCCCCGGCCAATCGAGCGGCGCCGAACGGATTGAATTGCGGGCGATGTCAGCATGGGTGTAAATGGTGCAAAGCGTGTCATCGATTGGTCGCTGATCAAGGTTAATACAGTCTTTAACTTGGTCATCCCCAGAACGATAGGCCGAAAGGGAGGGCTGTGTTGCGCGAAAAGAATGGCCACAAGAGGGCTTTGACGTCCCCAGTGACGGCAGAAGATCTGAAAGGTCAAGCGGCCGCGCCCAAGCTCTCGGCCCGCGAACCTGTGCGCAGCGCCGGGACGCTCGCCGGCGGCTCAGCCGCTCCCGCCATGCCCGATTTCGAGAAGATGGCGCTCAATGCCGCCCGGATGGTCGAGGAGGCCGGCAAGGTCGCCGCCGCATACATCCGGCCGCGTGAGGCCGGGGAAAAAGCCCTCGCACCCGCTGCCGAGGCCAATGACATGGTCAAGACGCTCGGCAAGGTCGCCGAACATTGGATGTCCGAACCGGCGCGGGCGATCGAGGCGCAGGCCAGCATCGCCTCCAGCATGATGGCCTTGTGGTCAAACACGCTGCAGAAGATGAACGGCGAGAACCCGGCGCCGATCGCGGAGGCTGATCCGAAGGATGCGCGCTTCAAGGATCCCGAGTGGAGCGAAAACCCCTATTTCGATTTCCTGAAGCAGGCCTATCTCGTGACCACGCGTTGGGCCGATGGGTTGGTCGAGAAAGCGGATGCGCTGGACGAGCATACGCGGCACAAGGCCGGCTTCTATGTCAAGCAGATGGCCGGCGCGCTCTCGCCCTCGAATTTCGTGCCGACCAATCCGGAACTCCTGCGCACCACGCTGCAGGAGAACGGAGAGAATCTCGTGCGCGGCCTCAAGATGATGGCCGAGGATGTGGAAGCAGGCCATGGCGACCTGAAGATCCGCCAGTCGCAGACGGAGGGCTTCGAGGTTGGCGTCAACATGGCGACCACGCCCGGCAAGGTCGTGTTCCGCAACGGACTGATCGAACTCATCCAGTACACGCCGACCACCGGGCATGTCCTGAAAGTGCCGCTCGTCATCGTGCCGCCATGGATCAACAAGTTCTACATCCTCGATCTCAATCCGGAGAAGAGCTTCATCAAATGGTGCGTCGACCAGGGCGTGACGGTTTTCGTCATCTCCTGGGTCAATCCCGACGAGCGCCATGCGAAGGCGGATTTCGAAACCTACATGAAGGACGGGATCATCGCCGCCCTCGATGTGGCGCGGGAGATCACCGGCGAGCCCAAAGCCCATACGATCGGCTATTGCGTCGGCGGCACCATGCTGGCCGTGACGCTCGCCTGGCTGGCGGCGAGAGGCGAGGACCGCATCCGGTCGACGACATTCCTGACGACGCAGGTTGATTTCACCCATGCGGGCGATCTTCGGGTCTTCGTGGATGAGGAGCAGATCAATGCGGTCGAGGAGGCCATGCACCGGCTGGGCTATCTGCCGGGCTCACGCATGGCTTCCGCCTTCAACATGCTGCGGCCGCTCGACCTGATCTGGCCCTATGTCGTCAACACCTACCTGAAGGGCAAGGAGCCGGCGGCTTTCGACCTGCTCTACTGGAATTCGGATTCCACCCGCATGCCGGAGGCGAACCATCGCTATTACATGCGCAATTGCTACCTCGAGAACAATCTGAGCCGCGGGCGGCTGGAGCTTGCCGGCGAAAAGCTCGACCTCGGCAAGGTGAAAACGCCGATCTACAATCTCGCCGCCAAGGAAGACCATATCGCGCCTGCCCGCTCGGTCTTCGTCGGCTCGAAATTCTTCGGCGGGCCGGTGCGCTACGTGCTGGGCGGTTCGGGCCATATCGCCGGGGTCGTCAACCCCGCCGCCAAGGGCAAGTACCAGTTCTGGACGGGCGGGCCGGTGACCGGGGAGTTCGAGGATTGGCTGGCGAGCGCCAAAGAGACGGCGGGCTCATGGTGGCTCGACTGGATCGCCTGGCTCCGGGAGCAGGCGCCGGATGAGGCGCCAGCGCGGCCGCCGGGCTCCGCGGCGCACAAGCCGCTCGGCGATGCGCCCGGCGACTACGTGAAGGTGAAGGCCTGAAGGTTCCAGTCCTCAAACGAGCGGCAGGCCTACATAATTCTCCGCGACCGCCGTCTGCGCCGCCGTCGAGCTGCGCAGGAAGTCGAATTCCGCCACCTGCATGCGCTGCTCGAAAGTGCTATGGTGATCGAAGCGATGCATGAGCGTCGTCATCCACCAGGAGAACCGCTCCGCCTTCCAGATGCGGTCAAGCGCCCGGGCGGAATAATGGTTGATGCCTGCCAAGGATTTCTCCCCGTAATACTCCGTGAGCGCCGATGCCAGATAGAAGGCGTCGCCAGCCGCGAGGTTGAGGCCTTTGGCTCCGGTTGGCGGCACGATATGCGCCGCATCCCCCGCAAGGAACAGCCGGCCGAACCGCAGCGGCTCGGCCACGAAGCTGCGCAAGGGCGCCACGGATTTCTCGATCGACGGCCCGGTGGTGACGCGCGCAGCGACCTCCGGCGGCAGGCGCCTGCGCAATTCGTCCCAGAACGCCGCATCGGACCAGTCGCCCGGCTGCTCCCCTGCCCGGCATTGGATGTAGTAGCGGCTCCGGGTTGTCGACCGCATGGTGCAAAGCGCGAAGCCGCGATCATGGCTCGCGTAGATCAATTCGTGATCGCAGGGCGGAACATCGGCGAGAATGCCGAGCCAGCCGAAGGGATAGACCCGCTCGAAGAGCGTGATCGCCGCCGCAGGAACGCTGGCGCGGCTGATGCCGTGGAAACCATCGCAGCCGGCGATGAAATCGCAGTGGAGTTCCTGCGTCACCCCATCCGCAACATAAGTGAGGCGCGGATGGCCGGTGTCGAAATCATGCACCGCCACATTCTCTGCTTCGTAGATGGTGGTCAGACCGGCGGCGGCGCGCGCGTCCATCAGATCGCGCGTCACCTCCGTCTGGCCATAGACCGTGACGCGTCGCCCCCCCGTCAGCGTCTTCAGATCGATCCGCAGCGTCCGGCCCTCATAGGCCAGCGCAAAGCCGTCGTGCGCCATCCCCTCGGCGTCGAGGCGATGGCCGACCCCGACGCTGCGCAGCAGATCGACCGTCCCCTGTTCGAGCACGCCCGCGCGAATGCGCGACAACACATAGTCGCGGGATTTCCGCTCGATGATGATCGCATCAATCCCCGCATTCGCCAGCAACGCACCGAGCAGGAGCCCCGCCGGCCCCGATCCGATAATGGCAACCTGGGTCCGCATCATGCAGCCTTCACGCGAGAGAGATCCGGGAGGAAGGAACCCGGGCTGGAACCGCCCAGGGCCGCTCCTGATGATGCAGGCGACGGAACCGGTCAATTGCATCACGATGGAGCAGAGTCAGGTCGAGATCATCCCAACCGTTCAGCAGTTGCAATCTGCGGACGGGATCGATCGCGAAGGGGCAGACGAGGCCTGCGACCGCAATCGTCACCGCTTCGAGATCGACCGTCATGATCGCGGCCGGATCAGCGCTGCAGGCCGCGAGAAGCTTTTCTGCATCGGCCTCGCTCACCTGCGCGGGCAATAGCCCGTTCTTGACGGCGTTCGAGGCGAAGATATCGCCGAAGGACGGCGCGATCACGCAGCGGATGCCGAAATCCCACAGCGCATAGACGGCAGCCTCCCGCGACGACCCGGTGCCGAAATTGCGCCGTGCGACGAGGATCTTCGCGCCGCGGCAAGCCGGATCGTCGATGCAGCAGTATTTGCTTGAACCATCGGACGCAAACCGCAGATCATGCAGAAGAAATCCACCATAGCCGGCATTGCGCGGCCGGCTCATGAAGCGGGCGGGGATAAGCTGATCCGTATCGATATTCTCAAGCCCCAGCGGGCAGGCGATGGAGACGAGTGTTGTAAACCTGTCCATGAGTCAGCCCTCCACCGGCGGGAGGGAGCGCACGTCCGTCAGGCGTCCGGTCACGGCGGCGGCGGCGGCCATGGCGGGCGACATCAGATGCGTGCGAGCGCCCTGGCCCTGCCGTCCGCGGAAGTTGCGGTTGGTTGTGGAGGCAACCCGCTCGCCCGAAGCCGCCAGATCACCGTTCATGCCGACGCACATGGAGCAACCGGAATCGGCAAAGACAAGCCCGGCGTCCCTGAAAATCCGGTCCAGACCCTCCGCCTCGGCCATGCGCTTCACCGCGCTTGACCCAGGCGAGACCAGCCCCGGCAGGACGGCCTTGCGCCCCTTGAGAACGGCCGCCGCAGCGCGCAGATCCTCGATCCGCGCATTGGTGCAGGAGCCTATGAAGACGCGGTCGACGACAACGTCCGTCAGCGCCATTCCCGATGAAAGACCCATATAGGTCATCGCTTCCGCGAGATAGGCCGCGCGGGCGCCGGTGACGCCTTCTCCAACGGGCACATGAGCAGTGATCGGCAGGGCATCCTCGGGGCTGACGCCCCAGGTGACCGTCGGCGCGACATCCCGCGCGTCGAGCCTGACCTCCCGATCGAAGACGGCGGCAGGATCGGTGGCAAGCGCTTGCCATTGTGCGATCGCCGCAGCAAGGGCCCTCCCCTTCGGCGCATAGGGCCGCCCTTCGAGGTACGCGAAGGTTACGGCATCCGGCCCCACCATCGCGCAGCGGGCGCCCGCCTCGATCGACATGTTGCAGAGCGTCAGGCGGGCTTCCATCGAAAGCGCCGCTATGGCCTCGCCGGCATATTCGAGTGCATGGCCGCGCGCGCCATCCGCGCCGATGGTTGCGATCACATGCAGCGCCAGATCCTTCGCCGTGATGTGAGCGCCAAGCCTGCCGTCGACGCGGATGCGCATGCGCTTGGGTTTCCGCTGCCAGATCGTCTGCGTCATCAGCACATGCGCCACTTCCGAAGCGCCGATGCCGAAGGCGTAGGATCCGAAAGCGCCATGCGTCGAGGTATGGCTGTCGCCGCAAACGATCAGCAGCCCCGGCAGCGTCAGGCCCTGCTCCGGCCCCACCACATGCACGATGCCTTGCCCGGGATCATCGAGCCCGAAAAGGCGGATGCCATGGCGACGGGCATTGCCGCTCAGCCGCTCCACCATGCCGGCGACTTCGGGATCGGCGATCACCGGACGCCCGCGCGTCGGAACGTAATGATCGGCCACGCCGAAGGTCAGCGACGGCTCGGCCACGGCCATGCCCTTCTCGTCGAGCTTGCGGAAGGCATGATGCGAGCCTTCATGCAGGAAATGCCGGTCGACCCACAGCAGCGACTCGCCATCGTCCCGCGTGGTGATGACATGGCTGTCCCAGAGCTTGTCGAAAAGCGTGCGTGGGCTCATGCGGCGGCGATCTCCGCCAGTATCTCGGCAATCGTCGCCACGCGCCCCACGGGGCGGAGCGCATCGATGGCCGTCTGATGAACTGCCGGGGAGAAGGCGGCGCAGCCATCCTCCAGCACCACCGTCTCGATATCGCGCACATGCGCCTCGCGCACCGTGGAGGCGACGCCGCCGTTGGTGACGATCCCGGCGGCCAGGAGCCGCGTGACGCCGAGCTTGCGGATCACCCATTCGAGCCGGCTCATATAGAAGGCGGAATAGGCGACCTTCTCCACGGCCGCATCGACGGGCTGGAGCGCATCCACCGTCGCGTTGCCCCAGGAGCCGGGCGCGAAATCGCCCTTGCCGAGGAAGGGGCGCATCTGTTTCAGATGCGGCGAGATCAGCGGCTCACCGTCTCGCCCTGGCACCAGCGTGAACTGCGTCGCGATCACCACGCCGCCTTTGGCGCGCAACGCATCCAGCAGCGGACGGATGCGGGCGGGCAGCGCCGCGATCTCGGGCGCGGCTTGGCCGCCCCGCGCATAAGCGCCATCCTTGTGGATGAAATCGTTCTGCAAATCGAGGAGCAGCAGCGCCGTCGTCGCCGGATCAAAGCTCGTTGTCATGCGCGCTCCACGATCAGATTGCCGAGAACGTCGACCGTCGCCTTCAGGCCGGGATCGAGCACGGTTGTGGCGTCTCCCTGTTCCAGGATGGCCGGCCCCTTGACAAGGGCGCCGACCGGGAGCGCCAGCCGATCCCAGATTCCGGCTTCCTGCCAGGCCCCGGCGAACCAGACGGGCCGGCGTCCCAGAAAGGCCTTGCCGACATTGGCTGACGCCTCTGGCGCCAAAGCGGCCATGTCGAAGACCGGCCTGCGCCCGACAGCCGCCGTCCGCAGATTGACGATGCGGACCGGAATGCCCGGCAGAAGGCGGGAAAAGGCCTGCGCGTAGGCCGTCTCGAATGCCGCGCGCACAATGTCCTCAGTCACAGGCTCGCCCATGGCGACGGGAAGCGGCACAGAAACCGTGTGGGTCTGCCCTTGATAATGCATGTCGAGCTCATAGAGCACGTCGATGCGCTCAACCGTCAGGCCCGAACCCGCGACGATGGCATGGGCCTCGGCGCCCGCCTCCGCCATCCTCTTGCCGAGTGCGGCGCCGTCCAGACCCTCCAGCATCAGGTTCAGCGTGCTGACCTGATCGTGGCGGGCATCGGCGATGATGCAGCCGAGCGCCGAGGTGATGCCGGGGTAACGCGGCACGAGCGCTGCCTTGAGGCCAACCTCCGCCAGAAGCGCCCCCACATGCAGTGCGCCGCCGCCGCCGAAAGGCACGGCCGTGAATTTCGCCGGATCATGCCCGCGCTCCACCGAGACAAGGCGGATCGCGCCCGCCATGCGGGCATTGGCGACGCGGATGATCGCTTCCGCCGCCGCTTCCGGGGAAAGGCCGAGCGGCTCGCCGATGGATTGGCCGATCGCGGCGCGGGCAGCCGCCACATCGAGGCGTTCCAGTTTCCCGCCAATCGGCTTCCCGGCGTTGATGCGCCCGAGCACGATGTTGGCGTCCGTTAGCGTCGGCCGCGTATTGCCCTGCCCATAAGCAACGGGACCCGGACGCGAGCCCGCGCTCTCCGGCCCGACCGAGAGGAAGCCGCTCTGATCGACATGGGCGATCGATCCGCCGCCCGCGCCGATGGTCGTGATCTCGATCATGGGCGTGCGGACGATCAGGCCGAAATCGATCGTCGTCTGCGCGGCAAGCGCGGCTTCGCCATTGGCGACGACGGAAACGTCGAAAGATGTCCCGCCAAGGTCCGCCGTGATGATGTCGGGATAACCCGCCGCCTTGGCGATGGCTGCCGCCGCAATCACACCAGCCGCCGGGCCTGAAAGCGCGGTGCGCACGGGAAACCTGCGCGCCAGCGCCGTCGACATGATGCCGCCGTTCGATTGCACGATGTGGAATGAGCCGTCGAACGCCTCTTCGGCCAATCCCTTCTCCAGCTTGCCGAGATAACTCGCCACGACCGGCTGGAGATAGGCGTTCAGCGCCACGGTTGAGGTGCGCTCGAACTCGCGGAATTCCGGCAGGATCTGCGCGGAATGGGTCACATGCTCGTTCGGCCAGAGTGTCCGCGCCGCCGCATAGGCCGCCCGCTCGTTGGCGGCATTGGCGTAGGAATTGATGAAAACGATGGCGAGCGCCTCGGCGCCCTTCGCCAGCAACTCCCGGCAGGCCGCGAGCACGGCGGCGGTATCCACCGCCTCACGGATCGTGCCATCGGCCAGGGTGCGTTCGGGGACTTCGAGGCGAAATTCGCGCGTGGCGATGGGCGTGAAATCGCCCCAGAGGCCCCAGGTATGCGGCCTGTCTCGCCGGCGCATCTCCAGCGCGTCGCGGAAGCCGGGCGTGGTGATGACGCCGATCTTGGCGCCCTTGCGCTCAAGCAGCGCATTGGTGCCGACCGTCGTGCCGTGGACGATGGAGCCAAGCCGGGCGATGGGCCCAAGCTGCTTCAAGCCGTCGATGAAGCCCACGGCCTCGTCGCCCCGGTTCGACGGCACTTTGGCCGTGCTGAAGCGGCGCGTCGCTTCATCGAAGAAGGCGAGATCGGTGAAAGTGCCGCCGACATCAACGCCGACGATGGTGGAGGGCCCGCTCATGCACCCGCCCCCTTGCTGATGAAGCCCTGGACGGCATCGCGCGATACGGCTTCCGGCGACCGTTTCGCAGGATCGCCCCAGCCGCCGCCGCCCGGCGTCTCCAGCCGCAGGCGCTGGCCCTGCTTCAGAGTCACGCCAGTGATCTTTGAGGCCATGGGCGGCTCCCGCCAGCCCTCATCCGCCTGCCACTGAAAGCGGTTGAGCGCACCCGGGCCGCCGCCGTTGACGCCGAAGGGCGCGAAGCGGCCCCGCTCGCCCAAGAGCGCCACATCGGCGCCGCCTGCCGACAGCACCTCGATCTCGTAGATCGCGCCCAGGCCGCCGCGATGCTCGCCCGCCCCGGCGCTGTCCGGCCGCAAGGCCCATTGCGTGAACATCACCGGGTATGACGCCTCCATCACTTCGGCCGGCGGGATCGTCGCCGTCGAGATCGGGTTGTTGGCATGGTTCAACCCATCCGATTGCGGATTGCCGCCAAGCCCGCCTCCGAAGAACGAGAACATCACCCAGCGCTCGCCATTGGCGCGATGGCCCGCAATCGAGAGCGCATTGATGGTGCCGAAGGGAGCCGCCGTCGCCCTCTTGGGATCGGCCTTGGCCAAGGTGCCGAAGACGACGCCGATCATGCGCAGGATGGTCTCGGTATAGCCGGCCACCGGCCTTGGCGCGCTGACGCCCAGAAACGTCGTATCGGGTATCACGAAGTCGATCGGGTTGAGCACGCCGGCATTGGCCGGCACGCCGGTGAACATGTGCTTGAGCGCCACGTAGCAGCAGGCGACCGCGGTTGACCGCGCGATATTGACCGGCCCCTTGCAGGGCGGCGAGGATTTCGAGAAATCGAGAATCATCCTGTCGCCCGCGATCGTAAGGTCGAGCGCGATGGTCAGCTTCCCGTCAACGATGCCGTCGTTATCGAGATAATCCTCGAAGCTGTAGCTTCCATCGGGCAGCGCCGCGATTTCCTGCCGCATCAGCGCTTCCGCCCGCGCCGATGCCGCCGTCAGCGCCGCCGTCACCACCGCGTCGCCATATTCGTCGATAAGCGCATGGAAGCGCCGCTCGCCGAGATCGAGCGCATTCAATTGGCCGTTGAGATCGCCCCAGTTCGAGCGCGGCAGGCGCGTATTGGCCTGCAGGATATCGACGACATCCTGCTGCAGCACGCCCTTGCGGAAGAGCTTCACCGGCGGGATGAGCACGCCCTCCTGAAAGCTTTCCGTGGCGCGCGGGTTGTAGCCGCCCGGCACATTGCCGCCGATATCGAGCCAATGGCCGACCGAGGCCAGCCAGGCGAAGATCCGGCCGTGGCGCATCAGCGGGCGCACGAGGCGGAAATCATTGAGATGCGTGCCGCCAGCATAGGGATCGTTGAAGATGAACGTGTCGCCTTCCTCCAGGCCGCCCTGCGCCGCCACCTTGTCGATGACCGCCTTCACGGCGAAGGCCATGGCGCCTACGAAGATCGGCAGGCCCTTGGCGCCCTGCACGAGGGTGGCCCCCGTCTCGGCATGATAGAGGCCATGGCAGGCATCGCGCGCCTCGGCGATGATCGGGTTGAAGGCCGAACGGTAGAGCGTCGCATCCATCTCGTCGGCGATCTGCTCCAGACGGCCGGTGAGGATCGAGAAAGTGACGGGATCAAGCGAGGTCATGATTGGCTTTCGTAGCGTTTGCCTTCGGCCAGCATCGCCGGCGTGCCGATCACCTCGTTCAGTTCGTTGAAGCCGAACATGCGGTTGCGGAAGGCCGCCGTCGTGCCGTCGCGCTTCAGCGTGCCGTAGAAATCCTGCGCCGCATGGGCGATGGCGCGCACGATGCCGCCGGGGAAAATCACCAGCGAGAAGCCGAGCTTTTCGAGCTCCGCAGCACTCTGCAATGGCGTCAGGCCGCCCTCGACCATATTGGCCATCAGCGGCAAACCGCCGCCGAGGCTCTTCACGATGGCCGACAATTCCTGCGTATTGCCAGGCGCCTCCACGAACAGCGCATCGGCCCCCGCCTCGCCGTAGAGCCCGGCCCGGTCAATGGCGGCGGCGAAGCCCTCGACGGCGATCGCATCGGTGCGGGCGATGATCAGCGTCTCCGCATCAGCCCGCGCATCCGCCGCAGCGCGGATCTTGCCCGCCATCTCGTGGGCCGAAATCAGCCGCTTCTCGGCGAGGTGCCCGCAGCGCTTGGGATAGCTCTGATCCTCGATCTGCAAGGCATTCGCCCCCGCGCGCTCGAACAGGCGCATCGTGCGCTGCATGTTGAGCGCATTGCCATAGCCGTTATCCGCATCGACGATCAGCGGCGTCGGCACGCGGTCCCGGATCAGCGCGATCGTATCGGCGACCTCGCTCATCGTCACGAGGCCGATGTCGGGCCGCCCGAGCTTCGTGTAAGCGATGGCCGCGCCGGAGAGATACAATGCCTCGAAACCCGCATCAGCGGCGAGCGAGGCCGTCAGCGGATCGTAGACGCCGGGCGCAAGCAGGATGGGCTTCTGCCTCAGGCGGGCCTTGAGAACAAGCGTCATTGATCACAATCCAAGATAGGTTTTTTCAAGCTCGGGATCGCGCTTCAGATCAGCGGCCAACCCCTGCATGGCGATCGCGCCGTGCTCCAGCACATAGGCGCGGGATGCGAGTTCCAGCGATTGCACGACATTCTGCTCGACCAGCATCACGGCAAGCCCCTCCGATGCGATCCGGGCGATAAGCGCGAACAGCTCCTCGACCAGCAGGGGTGACAGGCCAAGCGATGGCTCATCGAGGATGAGCAGCTTCGGCTCCGCCATCAGGCCCCGGCCGATCGCCAGCATCTGCTGCTCACCGCCGGAGAGCGTTCCGGCGAATTGATCCGTGCGTTCGAGAAGGCGCGGAAAGATCGTGAAAATGCGTTCGAGGTTGCGGGTGCGGTTGCCTTTGCCGCGCCGGTAGGAGCCAAGCTCCAGATTCTCGCGCACGCTCATGTTCGGGAAGATCTTGCGCCCTTCCGGCACATGGATCAGGCCGCGCGCCACGATCTCCGGCGGCGACAGGCCGGAGATGGCTTCGCCCTCGAAGCGGATGACGCCGGACATCACGTGATTAAGGCCCGAGATCGCCCGGTTCAGCGTCGTCTTGCCGACGCCGTTGGCGCCCAGCACGGCGATCACCTCGCCTTCCGCCACGTCCAGCGAAAGGCCGCGCAGGATCGGCACGCCGCCATAGCCGGTGACGAGGCCGCGCACCTCAAGCATGGGCGGCCCCGTCCCGCAATCGCGCCGCTGCGCCCTGGCCGAGATAAGCCTCGATGACGCGCTGGTTGCGGGCGACATCGGCTGGCGGACCTGCCGCGATCATGCGGCCCTCAGCCAGGACATAGACCGTATCGCAAAGGCTCATCACCGCCTGCATGACATGTTCGACGATCAGGATCGTGACGCCTGAATCCCGGATTCCGCGGACCACCGGAATCATGTCGCGGATTTCCGATGGATTGAGACCGGCCAGAACTTCGTCGAGGAGCAGCAATTGCGGTTCCGTGGCCAGCGCGCGGGCGAGTTCCAGGCGCTTGCGGCCCGCAACCGTCAGGGCATGCGCGGGCCTGTCGAGCAGGGGTTCAAGGCCAACCTGCACCGCCACCTCCTCGGCCTTCGCCAGCGCATCCGCTCTCGCGCGATGGCGCAGATGCGCACCGACGGCGATGTTCTCCCGCACGGTCAGGCCAGCGAAGGGCTGCACGATCTGGAAGGTGCGGGCGATGCCTCGCATCGTGCGCACATGCGTCGGCAGCTCGGTGATCCGCTCGCCCTTGTAGAAGACTTCGCCCTGCGTGGGCTCTGCAAAGCCGGCGATCATCGTGAAAAGCGTCGTCTTGCCCGCACCATTGGGGCCGATCAGGCCCGTGATCGAGCCCGCCTCGACCTGGAGACAGGCATCATCGACAGCGAGCAAGCCGCCGAAGCGTTTGGTCAGGCCTTCGATCCGAAGCAGCGGGCTCATGCGCCCCGCCCCCTCAAGCGCGCCAGCAAGCCCAGCACGCCGCGCGGCGCGAAGGCGACGCAGAGGATCAGCAGAACGCCGAAGACGACGAGGTCGGCGCCCGGCCGCGCGCCGCCGAGAAGATTGGCGAAGAAGGTCTTGGTGACTTCGCCCAACCCCAGCAAAAGGAAAGCGCCGAGCAGCGGACCGAAGATCGTTCCGATGCCGCCGATAATGGGGGCCAGCAGCGCCTCCACGGAGATCCAGGGCCCGTAGGCCAGCGTGGCATCGAGATAGAGAAACTTCTGGGTATAGAGACTGCCGGCGGCTGCCGTGATTCCGCCCGACAGCGCGATGGCCTTGAGCTTCACGGCAAGCGCATCGGCGCCGAGCGCCCGCGCGGCATCCTCATTCTCGCGGATCGCGATGAGCTGCGCCCCGAAGCGCGATTCCCTCAGGCGATGCGTGATGAGCAGCACGAGGGCGACGAGCGCCAGCGCCAGCCAGTAGCCTAACCGCTTGTCAGCGAACTGCATGTTCCATGGGTCGAGCTTGAGCGGCACCAGCACGCCGGCCGCGCCGCCGGTGAAGCTCCAGACATTGGCTGAAATGCGGAACACTTCGGCGAAGGCGAGCGTCACCAGCGCGAAATAAGAGCCGCGCAAGCGCGCCCTGAAACTCAGGAAGCCGATCGCATAGCCAACCGCCGCACCAAGCGCGATGGCGATCGGCATCGCCAGCCAGGCGTTGACGCCGAAGCGGACCTGCAGCAGCGCCATCCCATAGGCGCCCGTGCCGAAAAACGCGGCATGGCCGAAGGAGAATTGCCCGCCGAAACCGCCAAGCACGTTCCAGCCCTGGGCCGCGAGCGTGATGATCATCGCGAAGGCGAGAAAATTGAGGACGACATTCGATTCAAACCCAAGCGGCAGCAGCGCCAGGGCCAGCGTCACGATCGCGATCAGAAGCAAGGTCTTGTCCTTCACGCCTTGGCTCCGAAGAGTCCCGTCGGCCGGAACAGCAGGACGAGGATGAAGATCAGGAAGATGCCGATCTGGCCGAGGCTCTCGCCGAAATAGAGGCCTGAAAGGCTCTCGACCACGCCGATGATCAGGCCGCCGATAAGCGCCCCGCCGATCGACCCCATGCCGCCCAGCACGACGATCGTGAAAGCCACGAGCACGAAGGCGTTCCCTGCGCGCGGATTGACGAGGAAGGTCGGCATCAGCAGGCAGGCCGCGATGGCGAGGCAGGCTGCGCCGATGCCGAAGGTGACGGCATAGATATGCTCGACATCGATCCCCGAGAGCGCAGCGCCGGTGCGCTCCTTGGCAACCGCCCGGATCGCCTTGCCGGTATCCGTTCTGACCAGCAGCAATCCCAGAAGCCCGGCCACGACAAAGGCCGCCACGAAGGCGATGACCTTCGGCGTCGAGAGGAAGAGGTTGCCGATCTCGATCACCGAAAAGCCGTAGGGCACATCAATCGAGCGTGTGTCCGACCGGAAGCCCATCAGCAGACCGTTCTCGATGATGATGGAAAGGCCCAATGTCACCAGCAGGATATTGCTGTCATCGCCATGGCTGGCCGGGCTGATGACGAGCCGCTGGATCGCATAGCCGAGGCCGAAGAAGAGCGGCGTCAATATGAACACGGCGAGATAGGGATCAATGCCCAGCCAGGCGTGACAGATAAAGACGGCGAACATCGCCGCCGTCAGCATGGCGCCATGGGCGAAATTGATGATGTGGAGCACGCCGTAAACCAGCGTCAATCCGAGCGCGATCAGGGCGTAGACGGCCCCTGTCATGAGGCCGTTCGCCAGCGCCGAGAGAAAGATATCGAGCTTCAGCATGTCACCCTGGCGCGAGCGCGCGGTCGAAGGCGGAGGCCGGGCTGAACGTCCCCTCCCGATCAGGGAAAGGTGATGCTCAACCCGGCAATCCGGAGTGGCGCTTCCCCAGCGGGGAAGAAGCCACCCACTCAGGCGGCGGGGAAAACCGCCTTCGCATCGGCGAATTCCGTCGGGAAGATCACCTTGATGTCGCCGTTCTGGACCTGTGTGTTGACCGGAGCGGCGCCCGTGTTCTGGCCGTTCACGAATTTGGTGGGGCCGTAAGGCATGATGTGATCGGCGAAGTTCGAATTCGCGAGCGCTTCCGTCACCTTGGCCCGGTCGGCTGAGCCTGCCCGCTCGATGGCATCCGCCAGAAGCTTCACGCAGCTGTAATTCAGCGGTGTGTTGTAGAGCCAGAAGCGGCCGTCCTTTTCGGCGAGCGCCCGCACCTGCGCCGTCCTCGGCTTGCGGGGGTCGGCCCAGTGGTTGCAATCCATCACCAGATTCGCGGCGTCGGGGAATTCCTTGACGAAGCGGAAGTTGGAGGCCGCGCCGTTCAGGATCGCATAGACGCCCTTCGGCCGGATGCGCTGCTGCTGCATGGTGCGGGCAAGAAGCACGAATTCGGCGTAATAGCTCGAAGGGATCACAAGATCAGGGTTCAGGGCGCGGATGCGCAGCGCCACATTCGACATGTCGCGCGAAGGCGTGGGGTGAGCGATCGTCTCCATCACCTCGAAGCCGCGCTGCGGCAGCCGCTCGTTCAGGAGCTTCGCCATGCCGGAGCCGAACAGGCCGTCCTCATGCACGATAACCACGGTCTTCGCCGGCTTGCCTGCGGCGTCGTTCAGCTTCGACAGGTTCTCGAGCGCCGTCGAGGTGACGGTGCCGAAGCCCGGACCGAAGCGGAAGGTGTTCTTCAGGCCGCGGTTGACGATCTGATCCGACACGCCGACATCGACGACATACGGGATATCGTAGCGGGAGGCGGCCTGGGAGGCGGCCAGGACGATCGGCGAGGCGAAGCCGCCGACGATGCCGGCGACGCCTTCCGCCTGCATGCGCTCGACTTCGGCCGTGCCGCCTTCCGGGCTGGAGCGGGCATCGCCGAAGACCATCTGCAGCGCCGCGCCGCCCATCGACTTGATGCCGCCGGCGGCATTGATTTCGTTGAGCGCGATCTCCGCGCCGAGGCGGCCGTATTCGCCGTCCTGGGCGAGCGCTCCGGTGACGGGCTGCAGGATGCCGATCTTGACCGGCGCGGCCTGGGCGCGCACGAGGCCGGGCGCGGCGATCAGGGCGGCCGAAGCGCCTGCGCCTTGCAGGACGGTCCGGCGGTTCAATCTGTTCATGGTCTTCTCCTCCTGGGACTGACCCCTCTCCGGCCAGTCGATGCGTTGATGGAATTGGCGGCGGGCCGCCTATGGCGATCTGCTCCCTGGGAAGCCGATACAAACGATGGGTTTTTGACGGCTCTTTGGCTAACAAGCGGGTTCCTCTGCCGAGGGACGGATCGTCTTACGCATCACCCGCATTAAAGGTAAGACAAGCGCTTGCCGTCAAGGACCATCGGGATAGTTTCCGAGTGAGTTCCAGCAAGAATCGGAGAGTCGCTTGCAATCTGTCGCACGTCTTGAGAGCGGCTCGGCAGATGTTTTTGTCGATATCGTCGTGATCGGCGCCGGCGCGGCAGGGCTTGTTGCGGCAATGCGCGCCCGGGAAGCCGGGGCCACGGTCCTCGTCCTCGAACGCGACTCCCTGCCGCGCGGCTCCACGGCGCTGTCCGCCGGGCTGATCCCTGCTGCCGGCACGCGTTTTCAGAAGGCAGCGAAAATTTCGGATTCCGAGGCGTTGTTTGCGGAGGACATCCGGCGCAAGGCCCATGGCGAAGCGGATGAAACCGCCATAGCGGCGGTTGTGGGCGCGATCGCTCCGGCGCTGGAATGGCTGAGCGGCCGGCACGCACTGCCCTTCTCCGTCATTGAGAACTTCACCTATCCCGGCCATTCGGCCAACCGGATGCACGGCCTGCCGAGCCGATCGGGCAGCGAGCTGATGGACCGGCTGCGCGCGGCAGCCGAAGCCGCAGAGATCGACATCCTGACCGAAGCACGGGCGGAAACTCTGTTGCGCGCCCCGCAGAACGCGGTGGGGGGCGTGCGCTTCAGCCGGCCCGACGGAACATCGGAAGAGGTGCGCTGCGGCGCCGTGATCCTCGCTTGCAACGGCTATGGCGGCAACCCCGCGCGGGTGGCGCGGCATATCCCGGAACTCGCGAGCGGCATCTACTTCGGCCACCCCGGCAATCAGGGCGATGCCCTTGCATGGGGCGAAGCGCTGGGTGCCAGGACCGCGCATCTCTCCGGCCATCAGGGCCATGGCTCGGTCGCGCATCCGCAAGGAATTCTGATCACCTGGGCCACCATGACCGAAGGCGGCTTCCAGGTGAACCGGTCAGGCGCGCGCTTTTCAGACGAATCGCGCGGATATTCCGAGCAGGCCGAGGCTGTCCTGGCGCAGCCTGAAGGATTGGCCTGGTCGGTCTTCGACGAGCGCATCGCGGAAATCGCGCGGCAATTCGAGGATTTCCGGCAGGCCGAAGCCCATGGCGCGGTTCTCCAAGCCAATGCGCCCGCCGAACTCGCCGGCAAGACCGGCCTGCCCGCGGGGGCGCTTGAGCAGTCACTCGCCGAGGTCAGGGCGCTCAAGGCGGCCAGTGGAACGGATGCCTTTGGCCGGACATGGACGGGATTGCCGCAGCTCGAAGCGCCGTTCAGGGCCGTCCGCGTGACAGGGGCGCTCTTCCATACCCAGGGCGGCCTTGTGGTCGACGAAGAGGCTCGGGTGCTTGGCGAAAACGGCCTCCCCATTGCCGGCCTTTTTGCGGTGGGGGGCGCGGCATGCGGCGTTTCAGGCTCGAAGGCCTCCGGATATCTTTCCGGAAACGGCCTGCTGACCGCCGTGGCCTACGGCTATCTGGCGGGCGCAGCCGCCGCCCGCTCAGCCCGCAGCGGCTGATCGGCGAAGCGCTGCATCGAGCACGATCGCAGCCGCGGTCGCGCTGGGCGTGGTGATCCCTGCCGCCATTAGCTGATGCACCTCGGCGAAGCCATCCATCTGCTTCTGGCGGGCCTCACCCGCCCGCATGATCGCCTCGAGATGATCGGCGAGATCGGCGGGCGTCCATCCCCAATCGATGAATTCGGGCAGCAGCTTGCGGCCGAGAATCAGATTGGGCAGCGATGCGGATTCGACCCTGATCAGCCGGCGCGCGATCTCGCCTTCGATATAGCTGACCTTGTAAGCGACGACGGTGGGCACGCGGGCCATGGCGAGCTCAAGCGTCACCGTGCCCGAGGCGGCAAGCGCGGCGCGCGCTGTCCGGAACGCGGAAAGCTTCGCCGTTTCGCCATCAAGGATCACCGGCCTGCGCCGCCACGCCGCTGTCTGGGCCTCGATATCGGCCCGCAGATGCGCGACCGCCGGCAATTCCACGATCAGGCCGGGAAGCCTTTCCGCCAGGATCGCCGCTGCCTCACCGAACAGCGGCAGCAGCCGCGAAATCTCCGACCGGCGGCTGCCCGGCAAGACCAGCAAGCGCCAGGGCTCATTGTCCCGCTGTTGCTGCTCGATCACTGATGGCGTGAAATCCGCAAGCCGCTCCATCAGCGGATGCCCGACATAGATCGTATCGGGCCCGCCCAGACGTCGATGGACCGCCGGTTCAAATGGAAGAACCGCCATCAAGCGATTGTAAAATTTTGCGATTTTTTTTGCGCGGCCAGGCCGCCAGGCCCACACGGTCGGCGAGACATAAGCGATCAGCGGCGTCCCGGGAAGCGCCTTGCGCAAACGGCTGGCGACCCGCTGATTGAAATCCTGCGCATCGATATGCACGACGACGTCAGGCCCGGCAGCTGCGATGCCGCGTGTGGCCTGACCGATCCGGGCCAACAAGGTTGGCAGATGCCGGATCACCGGAACCACGCCATTGACCGCGATATCCGCCATCGGGAAAAGACTCGTCAGCCCTTCCGCCTCCATGAGCGGTCCGCCAACCCCGACAAAGCGCAAATCTTCGGCTGACTGGGCGCGGATCTCGCGCATCAGCCGGGCGCCAAGCTGATCGCCGGAAGATTCGCCCGCGATCAGGGCGACGATGAGGGGACGACCGGACGCAGCCCCGTTCACTCGCCCGCCGGGACGCAAATGGAGCGGTCCCCGCCGTCACGAATGAACTGAAGGATCTCGTGAATGAGCGGATGCGACTCGAACTCCGCCGCGACATCTTCAACGCGCTCCTTCAGGGTGCCTTCGTTGGCGAAGAGCAGCCGGTAGGCCCGCCGCAGCTCGTGGATATCGTCGCGGGAGAAGCCGCGCCGCTTCAGGCCGATGATGTTGAGCCCGGAAAGCGTGGCCGCCCGCTGTTGGGTCGCGGCCATGCCGTAGGGGATGATATCGCTGCCGACGCCGGACATGGCGCCGATGAAGGCATGATCGCCAATGCGCACGAATTGGTGGACGGCGGAGCCTCCGCCGATAATGACATAATCACCCACGGTGCAATGGCCGGCCAGCAACACATTGTTCGAGAAAATGACGCCATTGCCGATCCGGCAATCATGCGCGACATGGGCGTTGGCGAGGAACACGCATTTGTTGCCCACAATGGTGGACATGATTCCGCCTTCCGTGCCCGGATTCATCGTGACGCCTTCACGGATCACGCAATCGGCGCCGATCGCGAGCGTTGAAAGTTCGCCCTTATACTTGAGGTCCTGCGGCTCATGCCCGAGCGACGCGAAGGGGAAAACCCGGGTCCGGGGGCCGATGGTCGTGCGCCCGGCCAGAGCGACATGGCTGATCAGCTTGACGCCATCGCCGAGCACGACATCGGGCCCGACGGTGCAGAACGGGCCGATCACGACGTTCTCGCCCAGTTTGGCGGCTGCGTCGACGAACGCCATGGGATGAATGTTAGTCACGCAGGTCTCCCGATCGGCGGGTTTAATGGTTGGCGGGAACGCGGTTGGGGTGACCCGCAGCAGGATGGGACGCCGGCAGGCGCAAGAGCGGATTATTCCGAAATGATCATCGCGCCAAGCTCGGCTTCCGCGCAAAGCACGCTCCCCACCTTCGCTTCGCCGCGGAACCACCACATGTTCTTGCGGCGGTTGATCAGCGTCATATGGTATTCGAGCACATCACCGGGCACGACGGGCTTGCGGAACTTCGCCTTGTCCACGGTCATGAAGTAGACCATTTTCGCGCGCTTGCCGGCTTCTCCCGAAATCAATGCAGCGCAACCGGCGGCCTGCGCCATGCCTTCGATGATCATAACGCCGGGCAGGATCGGCTGGCCTGGGAAATGGCCCTGGAACTGCGGCTCGTTATAGGTCACGTTCTTGATCCCGATGCAGAAGCTTGGGCTGCGGATGTCGATGATCCGGTCCACGAGCAGGAACGGGTAGCGGTGCGGCAGAAGATGCATGATCTTCTGGATGTCGACCGGCTCCATCGTTCGCGGGGCTTGGGCCGGGGCTGTCGTCTCGTCAGTCATGGCTCCCCATCCCGCTTGCCGCTGTCTTTCGCGCCGCCGGCCCGGCCATTCACGATCCGGTCGAAGGCAGCCATCTCCCGGAAGAGCTCCTTGATCGGCTTGGCCGGCGTGCCGCCCCATCGCTGACCCGGCGGCACATCCCGTCCCACGGCGCTTGTCGCAGCGATCTGGGCCCCCATGCCGACGGTCGCATGACCGATCACGCCGGACTGCCCGCCTATCACCACGAAATCCTCCAGTTTCGAACTGCCGGCCAATGCCACCTGGGCGACGATGACGCAATGCCTGCCGATGGTCACGTTGTGGCCGACCTGCACCAGATTGTCGATCTTCGTGCCTTCGCCGATCAGCGTGTCGCGATTCATGCCGCGGTCCACGCAGGCGCCGGAGCCGATCTCGACATCGTCCTGAATGATGACCCGTCCGACCTGGGGAACCTTCAGATGCCCTTGCGGCGACATGGCGAAGCCGAAGCCATCCTGGCCGATATTGCAGCCCGCATGGATGATCACGCGATTGCCGAGATGGGCATGCGCAAGGCTCACATTCGGGCCGATGGCGCTGTCGCGGCCGATCGTGACCCCCGGACCGATCACCGCATTGGCGCAGATCACAGTGTTGGAGCCGATCTCGGCGCCAGGGCCCACGACGACGCCGGGATCGATCACGACGCCCTGCTCCAGCCGCGCGTCAGGGTGGATGAAAGCTCCGGCCGACACGCCTTTGGCGCCGAACAGGGATTGCGGACGCATCGCCTGTGGAAACATCGCCGCCGCGACCCTGGCAAAGGCGCGGTATGGCTCCTTAGCCACCAGAGAGACGGTTGCCGCAGCCGCCTTCCCAGCGTGCCGCTGACCGATGATGCAGACGCCCGCCCGGGTCAAAGCCGCCTGTGCGACATATTGAGGGTTGTCGAGGAATGTGACCTGCCGGGCGGTGGCGCCATCAAGCGGGCCGATGCCGTCAAACAGCGCAGCCGGATCGGCGCCTTCGGGAAGCGTCGCCCCCGCCAGACTGGCGATCTCGCCCAACGAGAGCGGTTTTGACGGAGGAAAAAATGCGGTCACGTTCGGGAACCCGCTTCAGGGAGGCAGCAGGGCCAGGCCCGGCTGCTTCCCGCCATCTGATCAGAAGCTGCCGCCGCCGGAGAAACGGAAGTACTGCGTGCGATCGTAAAGGCTCCTGGCAATGGGGAAGGCATAATCAAACCGGAGCGGCCCGAGCGGCGATTGCCAGAGAAGGCTGGCGCCGATTGAGGCGCGGATCGCCCTGCTATCGTAGACATCCAGGCAGTTGCCCTGCGTATAGAGCGGGGCTGTGTTCGTCGCGACGCAGCCGCCGCCTGGGTTGACAGCCGTGGGGATCGGCGTCGTGAGCGTGCCATAGGTCCGGCCATTGAGCGTATTGAAGAACTTGTAGCCCTGATAATCGAAGAGCGTGCCGGCATCGGCGAAGAGAGCGCCGCGAAGGCCGATCTCCTTCGGCAGGCCGAAGAACGGGAACTGCACTTCTGCCGTGCCGCCGAAATAGGTTGTGCCGCCCAGCGAGCCGGTGTTTGCATCGTAAGAGATGTCTCGAGGGCCAAAACCACCGGGAGCGAAGCCGCGAACAAGCGACGGACCCGGATTGAAGTTATCCGAAAGGCGCAAAGTATTGCCGCCGAGGGCCTGCACGTAGCCGCCCGACGCTTTCAGCATGCCAACCACATCATCCCAGATCGGATAATAGTAGCGCACCTCGCCGGAGATGCGGAAGAAGCGCGAGTCGCCGCCAAGACCGGCGACTTCGGGCTTCAGCTCGGCGAGCCAGCCGGAGGTCGGGTTCTTCCTGTCGTCGAGCGTGGTGTAAACGAAGTTCAGACCTGCGGAGGACGTAACGGTATTGCCGGCGGCTTCCTTCACCGCCAGCGAGGCTTCGCCGTTGGTCAGGCAGTTAAAAACCGCGCTTTTTTGCGGCGACGATGTCTCCGTCGGTGTGATGCCGAAAATCGGAACGTTACAATCGTTGTAGGGGTCCCTTGTCGTGTTCGGCACCGTCAACTGCGTGTTGTAGAGCGAATAGCGGATCCCGATACCGAAATCTTCCGTGATCGGCACGCCTAAGCGGAGGGTGCCCCCGGTCGCGCGGCTGATGTAGCGGCTGATGTTTGAGTTATCGGTGTAGCGGGTGAAGACATCAAAGCCGCCGGACATGCGGTAGCCCAGGAAATAGGGCTCCGTGAATGACAGCTCAGCGCTCCGGGTTCTTTGACCATAGGTGAAGCCGAAGCGCAAGAACTGGCCGCGGCCCAGCAGGTTCTGCTCAGCGATCGATGCCTCGCCGATGATGCCGTCCGTCGTCGAATATCCGACGCCCACTGAGAATTGACCCGTCGGCTGGTCCTCCACATCGACGACCAGCACCACGCGATCCGGCGCGGAGCCGGGCTCCTGGGAGATCTTGACGGATTTGAAGAAGCCCAGCGACTTGAGCCGGCGCTCTGCGCGATCGACCAACGCCTTGTTATAGGCGTCGCCCTCGCCGAGCTCGAACTCGCGGCGCACGACTTCATCGCGCGTACGCGTGTTGCCACGCACATTGATGCGCTCGACATAGATGCGGGCGCCTTCATCGGCCGTGTAGCCGAGGTTCACGGTCTTGCTCGCAGCTTCGCGGTCACCGCGCGGCCTGACCTGCACGAAGGGCTGGCCGCGGCGGGCGGCATCCATCGTCATGGCTTCCACCGTTTTCTCGACGGCCTCGGCATTGTAGACGGAGCCCGGCGTGGTCAGGACACGGCTGCGGAGCTGCCGCTCGTCGATGTTCGGCAAGCGCGAGCTGACCTCGACATTGCCGACACGGTATTGCTCACCCTCGTCAAGGACGATCGTGATAATGTAGCCCTTGCGTTCGGGGCTGTAGACGGCTTCGGAGGAAACGACGCGGAAATCGATAAAGCCGTTCTTGAGGTAATGCCGCCGGATCAAGTCGAGGTCCGCGGCAAGACGGTCCGGATCATAAACGTCGGAGGTCTTGAGGAAGCTGAGCAGGTTTGATTCGGTCATCTGCATCAGATTCTTCAAGCGCCAGGACCCGAAGGCGTTATTACCTTCAAAATTGATGCTGTAGATGCCTGTCTTCGAGCCTTCGACGATGTTGAAGGTCACGTCGATTCGCCCATTGGGCGCAGTATCCGTCGTGGCTGACACTGTCGCGTCGCCGCGACCGATGCGGCGATAAATTTCGAGAATACGCTGCACGTCGCTGTCGACGACGGCTTGGCTGAAGGGTCCGCGCGATTTCGTCTGCAGTTCCGGGAAAAGCTGATCCGCCTTGACGCGGCTGTTGCCCGAAATCGTGACGCGGTTGACAATTGCATTCTCCGTCACCCGCACGATGATGGAGTTGCCCGAGCGCGAAACGCGCACATCGGAAAATTGACCGGAATTGTACATGGCGCGGACTGCCCGATCGATCCCCGCCTGATCCAGGCGCTCGCCGCTGAAGTAGGAGCGCACGGTCTCGGCATCGACACGCTCGTTGCCCTGCACCACGATCGATTGCGCCAAGGCCGCGCCAGCGAGAATGAGCGACATTCCCAGTCCGGCAGCGAGGGCAGCAAATCGAGAAACCCATTTCATCTTCATTAACACGCTCGTCCGTCTGCCCATCTGCCGATGAGAATCGTTGGGTGGCGCACGAAACGCCTACTTTTCTCTAAACCGCTTCTACCCAAACGCCCGCTACATGCAACCGGGTTTGACCGAATGCGTTTGAAATTCGTTATCCGTGTCCCATTCGCCACGCCCGAAGTGATTCACAATGAGACAAAATGCTTGATGTCGTTCCATGTCGCGAAAATCATCAAGGCGATCACCACGGCGAAACCGAGGCGGAATCCGAATTCCTGCTTGCGTTCGGAAAGCGGCTTTTTGCGGACCCACTCATAGGCGTAGTACATGAGATGCCCGCCATCGAGCAATGGAATCGGGAACAGGTTCAGCAGGCCGATCGACACCGACATCAGCGCCGTCAAGCTGAGCAGGCCCTGGAAGCCGCCGCTCTTCGCCACCTCGCCAGAAGCCTGCACGGTGCGCGGCAGGCCGCTCAATTGATCGGCCGATTCACGTCCGATGATGAGCTTGCCGAGATAGGTCATCGTACGGTCGATGATGTACCATGTCTCCTGCACGCCATAGACGAGGGCATCGACTGGCCCATATCGCTCAACGCGGAAATTGCTGGTGTCCTCACTGCCTCGCAGGCCCAGGCGGCCGATGCGCTGCACGCCGAGCCTATCCTTCAACTCGACCAGTTCCGGCGTCGCCTCGATCGATAGCTCCGCATCGGCCCGCGAAACAACGATCGTCAGCGGCACGCCCGGATTGACGCTCACGCGCCGCTGCAGGGCCTCGAATGTCGTCACAGGGTCGCCGTTGACACTGACGATGCGGTCGCCCGCCTGGAATCCGGCCCGTTCCGCAGCGGAATTGGCGACAACGCCGCCGATGACGGCATCCGCCTTGAACCGGCCATAGGTCATGGAAATGCCGGCGAAAATGATGATCGCGAGCAGGAAGTTTGCAAGCGGTCCCGCAGCCACGATGAAGGCGCGCTGACCGACGGTCTTGTGGGGGAAGCTGACCCGCTTCTCCTCCTCCGTCATCTGGCTGGCGGCATCGAAATCCGGCGAACTCGCCACATTGAGATCGCCGGCGAACTTGACATAGCCGCCCAGCGGAATGGCCGAAAACTTCCAGCGGGTGCCGCGCTTGTCGTAAAACCCGAATAATTCAGGCCCGAAGCCGATCGAAAACGCCTTCACGTCCACGCCGCACCAGCGGCCTGCGAGGAAATGGCCCATTTCGTGGATAAAGACGATCACGCACAGCAGAAACAGGAACGGCAAGGCATAGGACAGAACAGTCCATAGATTGCCGCCCATCGCGGAGATCAAATCCATCGGCCCCTCAATTGGCTTGTCCTGAGCGGTCGCACCACCGCCGGTTCATCAGTACCCGTTCGGCTCCGAAGCCGCCATGATTGTTTCACTTTGACCGAAGTTTTGGTCAAATATGGTCAACAAGGACGGGCGCTGCAGCCGGGTTCAACTCATCCCCAGGAGGCCCTTGGGAACCCCGGCGACGCCGGCGCGCGCGACACCGACCATTGCCGCGAAAATGATGGCGAAAATGAAGCCGTCGAGGCGGTCCATGAAGCCGCCATGGCCGGGAATGAGATGGCCCGCATCCTTGACGCCGAACCGCCGCTTGAGCGCGGATTCGAAGAGATCACCCGCCTGGGTCAAAACGGAAAATGCTATTGAAAGGAGCAATTGCAGGCCGCCGACGCTTGCGCCAAGCACGGTCAGAACGAGGCAGCCGAGGATGACCCCGCCGGCCAGGCCGCCGATGGCGCCCGACCAGGTCTTTTTCGGGCTGACCCGCGGCCAAAGCTTCGGGCCGCCAAGCGAGCGCCCGGTGAAATAGGCGAAGGTATCCGTGCCCCAGACGACGGCGAACAGCCAGAAAATGACGACCGCCCCATCGAATCCGGAGCTGCGGCAGAGCAGCACGGCGGCCGCGAGACCGGCGGCGTAGAGGGCGCCCGTCACCGTGACGATGCGGCGGTCGGCGGGCGCGATCGCTCCCGCAGCCAGGGCGAGCAGCAGCGGCAACACCAGCAGGGCGACCGGTCCCGCGACGACTGCGGTGACGCCGCTGAGGACAGCGAGCATGGCCAGGGCCTTCGGGGCAACCGCCGCAGACCCGTGCACGATCGTTTGCCATTCATAAGCGACGCAAAGCGCAGCAAAAGTCCAGACGATGATAAACGGCCAGCCGCCGAGGATGGTGGCGGCAATGGCGACCAGAGCCATGACCAGGCCGGAGATGACCCGCTTCGGCAGTTCGCCCATGCCCGCGGGCGGCGCCTGAAGATCGTTCACGTGGGCGATCCGACGCCGCCAAAGCGCCGGTTGCGGCCCCGGAAGATGCCGATCGCCTCCTGAAGATTGGCTTTTTCAAAGTCGGGCCAGAGGACGGGCAGGAAGACAAACTCCGCATAGGCCAGTTGCCAGAGCAGGAAATTCGACAGCCGCTGCTCGCCCGAGGTGCGAATCAGCAGGTCGGGCTCCGGGATGCCGTCAGTCAGCAGAAACCGCTCGACCGTGGCTGCGTCGATATTGGCCGGGTCAAGCCGGCCTTCCGCCACTTCGGCCGCTGCCTTGCGCATCGCCGTCACGAGTTCCTGGCGGGCGCCATAGTTGAAGGCAATCACCAGAGTGAGCCCCGTATTGCTTCGCGTGACGGTTTCAGCCTCAACGAGAAGACGTTGAATGTCCTCTAAAACGCCTGTCTTCTCGCCAATGATGCGCACCCGCACGTTCCGCGCATGCAGATCGGCCAGATCGTTGCGGATATAGCGCCGTAGGAGCCCCATCAACTCGGCGATCTCAGCCGCCGGCCGAGACCAGTTTTCGGTCGAAAAGGAATAGATCGTCAGGTAGCGGACACCAAGTTCCATGCTCGCCTTCACCGTGCGGCGGACAGCTTCCACGCCGCGCCGATGGCCTTCAAACCGCGGCAGACCGCGTCTCGCGGCCCAGCGGCCGTTGCCGTCCATGATGATCGCGATGTGGTTGGGCGCCGACGCGCCGCCTCCGCCCTCCGCAAGGGCGATCTTGGATTGGAGAACCGCGCTGCCGGACATCATCAGACCTGCATGATCTCTTTTTCCTTGGTGGCCAGGGCCTGATCGATCTCGACGATCGTCTGATCGGTTGCTTTCTGCACCTGATCGGACTGGCGGGCGGCCTCGTCTTCGCTGACATGGCCGTCCTTCTCCAGCTTCTTGAGAAGGTCCATGCCGTCGCGGCGAACATGGCGGACGGCAACCCTGCCCTGCTCAGCGTATTTGTGGGCGACCTTCACCATCTCCTGCCGGCGCTGCTGGTTCATTTCCGGGACGCGGAGGCGGATCACCTGGCCTTCCGTATTCGGCGTCATGCCGAGATCGGATTTGAGGATCGCCTTTTCCACCGCCTGCACCATGCCGCGGTCCCAGACCTGAATCGACAGGAGCCGCGATTCGGGCGCCGAAACCGTCGCAACCTGATTGAGAGGCATCGTTGCGCCGTAAGCTTCAACCTCGACCGGATCGAGAAGATTGGCCGAGGCCCGGCCTGTCCGCAGCGAGTTCAGGTCGTGCTTAAGGGCGGTGACCGCTCCGGCCATCCGGCGCTTGAGATCATTGATATCAAAAGACGCCGCCATGGCGCTACTCCGTAATGACCCGCGCACGGGAACCAGACTTCAGGCAGGAACCACATGGGTTGCCTTGCCGTTTCCGGCAAGGACATTCGTGATGGCAAGGGCGCCCTGTATCGAGAAAACGATTATCGGCAATGCATTCTCCCGGGCAAGGGCGAAAGCCGCAGTATCCATGACGCCAAGGCGCCTTTCGATGGCCTCATCATGGGTAAGCTGTTCATAGCGCCTTGCGGCGGGATCAATCTTCGGGTCCGCCGTATAGACTCCATCGACGGTCGTGGCCTTCAGAATCGCCGCGCAATCGAGCTCGGCGGCCCGAAGCGCTGCCGCGGTGTCGGTGGTGAAGAAGGGCTGGCCGGTGCCGCCCCCCAGCACCACCACCTGCCCTTCCGAGAGCAAACGGTCGGCGTCGGGCTGGAAATAGCTGCGGCAGAGGCTTGGCATCGGATCGGCGGTCAGCGCCACGGCCTTTGCGCCGGCGGCCCGCACCGCATCCGCGAGGGCGAGCGCGTTGATGATGGTGGCAAGCCGCCCCATGCTGTCGCCAGTGTTGCGCTCGACGCCGTGTTTTGAGCCCTGCATCCCGCGAAAGATATTGCCGCCCCCGACCACGACAGCGATCTCGCGGGTCCTGGCGGCCTCGGCGAGATCGGCGGCGATCCGCTCGACGGTTGCGGGATCGAGGCCGAATTTATCCGGGCCCATCAGCGCTTCGCCCGAAACCTTGACCAGAAAGCGCTTGGGGTTCTTGGCCATGAAAGCCTGGATGTCTCGCGGAAGGAATCAGTCCTCGCATCTGTGCAACAAAAAAGGGCGGATGTGAAACCCGCCCTTTCGAATTCATGCGATGCTAACGGCCGTTGGCGTCAGCCGTTCACCGCGGCAGCGACTTCGGCGGCGAAATCGTCCGTCTTGCGCTCGATGCCCTCGCCCAGCGCATAACGCACGAAGCCCGTGATCTTGACCGGCGCGCCGGCCTTGCCTTCCATCTCCTTCGCGGCCTGCCCGACCGTCTTCGACGGATCGATCACGAAGGGCTGATCGAGCAGCGTCACTTCCTTGAAATAGGACTTCAGGCCGCTTTCGACGATCTTCTCCAGGACATGCGGCGGCTTGCCGGCATTCTTGTCCATGAGAATGGCCTTTTCGCGCTCCACGACGGCGGGATCGACGCCCGAGCCGTCCAGCGCCAGCGGGTTCGTGGCCGCCACATGCATCGCCACCTGGCGGCCGAACGCCATCAGCTCATCCGTTTTGCCGGCCGATTCAATCGCGACCAGCACGCCGATGCGGCCAAGGCCGAGGCTTGCCGGCGAATGCATGTAGCTGGCGATGACGCCCTGCCCAACCAACAGATCGGCCGCGCGGCGCAGCGACATGTTTTCGCCCACCGTGGCGATCGCGTTGGTGATGGCGCTCCAGACCGTTCCGGCGGTCGGATGCGGGGCGGCCTTGATCGCGTCCATATCGACGCCGACCTGATGCGCCACTTGGGCGATATGCTGCACCAGCCCCTGGAACGTATCGTTCTTGGCGACAAAGTCGGTTTCGGAATTCACCTCAACTACGGTACCTTTGTTGCCGGACGCCACGAGCCCGATCAGGCCTTCGGCCGCCACGCGGTCGGATTTCTTGGCGGCCTTCGACAGACCCTTCTTGCGCAGCCAATCGACCGCCGCCTCGATATCGCCGCCGGTCTCGTTGAGCGCGCTCTTGCAATCCATCATGCCTGCGCCGGTCTTCTCGCGCAGTTCCTTGACCATTGCGGCTGTGATCTCGGCCATGGCGGGTTCCTTCACTGAATGTGTTGAAAGAGGGATGAGCGCGGAGAGCTTTCAGCCATCCGCGCCCAGAAACAATGCCTGTTCGCCGCTCAGGCGACGAGGGCCTTGGCGGTTTCCACCCAGCCGTCGCGCGTGATGCGGCCATTGAGCTTCAGATTATGGTCGACCTTGGCGACATCCGCCTCGGTCATGGCCGCGACCTGCCAGTAATGGAACACACCGGCCTCGTTGAGCTTCTTCTCGAGCTCGGGGCCGACGCCCGTGAGCTTCGTGAGATCGTCGACGCCACCGCGCGGCGAGGACAGAAGCTCGAAGACCTCGCCGACCGAGCCGGCGGAGACCGTCTCCGGCAATTCCTCGGCGATCGGCGCTTCCATGGCGCCCAGATCAATGCCCGAACCGCCCTGGCCGCGGGCGATGCCGTCGATGGCGGAGCGCGCGATCAGATCGCAGTAAAGCTCGATGGCGCGCGACGCATCGTCATTGGCCGGGACCGGGAAGGTAATGCCATCAGGATCGCTGTTGGTGTCGACGATCGCCGCCACAGGAATGCCGAGGCGGTTCGCCTCCTTGATGGCGAGCTGCTCCTTGTTGGTGTCGATCACGAAGATCAGATCCGGCGTGCCGCCCATATCCTTGATCCCGCCCAGCGCCTTTTCGAGCTTGTCGCGCTCACGCGAGAGCAGCAGCCGCTCCTTCTTGGTGAGGCCGGACTGGTTGCCGGCCCCCAGCAGATCATCCACCTTGCGCAGGCGCGAGATGGAGTTCGACACCGTCTTCCAATTGGTCAGCATGCCGCCCAGCCAACGCGAATTGACGTAATACTGCGCCGACCGCTTGGCCGAAGCCGCAATTGCATCGGAAGCCTGGCGCTTGGTGCCGACGAAGAGAACACGGCCGCCCTTGGCGACGGTGTCGGACACGGCCTGCAGGGCGCGGTGCAGCAGCGGCACCGTCTGCGACAGATCGATGATGTGGATGTTGTTGCGCGTGCCGAAAATATAGGACCCCATTTTGGGATTCCAGCGGTGCGACTGATGGCCGAAATGGGCGCCGGCTTCCAGGAGCTGGCGCATGGTGAAATCGGGCAGTGACATGATCGTTCGTTCTCCGGTTAGACCGCCGCCAAGGGGAATGTTGCGAATGCGCCGTCGGGGTGAGCCGGAGGGCATCCGCACCGGAACGGCCTTGAAGCAGGCCGAAACCCTTGCGTGTGGGATGCTCGGGCCTATGGCACAGCGCCGCGCCAGTGGCAAGTGCGGGGGCGAATTGACTGCTTCGCTGGCCTCGTTGTTTCACCTTAACGATACAGATAATCAAGTTCGGTTCCTTTTCAGACCCTCATTTCGAGACGCCGGCCACCGGCCAACCTCGAGAAGGGCTCGGGACTATCCTCTTTCCTGCCTGTGTCTCGAGGTTCGCCCCGCATCAGGCTCCGGCGGAAACACCTCGACATGAGGGTAATTCAAAGGGCCTCCACTGCCGAAAGGCAGGCGCGATCGGCTGCGGCTCGCGTGGCGCCGGAACTTCATCTGACCGGCTCTTGACGGCGTCTCCTGACCTGGTCCACATTCGATTTCACGGGCCGATGCTGTTCATAACGAGGGGCATGATGGCCGCGGAAAGCAATCGCTCCCGGCGTACGCATCGCTTGGGGTGCTGGTGAGCCAGATCGGGGAGTCAATCACAATGAAATCCAAACTCTCGATGGCGGTCATCGCCACCCTTGTTATCGCTCCTGCCGTTACCTATTCGTCCAGCGCCGAAGCATGGTTTGTTGCGCGTCGCGCCGCCTTCGTGGGCGGCGTCGCTGCCGGGGCCGTCGTGGGCAGCGCCGCCCGGGCGGCGGCCTGGAACAGCTACTACTCACCGCCGCGCTACGACCAGGGCTTTGCCCCGCCAGCCTATGTCCCGGCCCCCTATGTCCCGGCCTGCGGCTATTATCCCTATCCGCCCTGCTATTGAGACGCTAACGGGTTCTCCGTCGGAAACGCCATTCGGAACTCCCAAGCCTACAGGAGCATGATCCATGCTGAAGCCCGTGACTCTCGCGCTGATGGCGAGTCTTCCTCTCTCGAGCATGGCTCTCGCTCAGGGAGCGCCTGCGGCGGCCCCGCGGCCCGCAACGGCGCCGGAAAAGGCTCCGCATTCCGCCCATTGCACCATTACCAAGGCCTTCGCTTGCAAGGCTGACGGGGCCTGCGCACCCACATCGGAGATCGGCCGGGTCAGGCTGCCGCTCAAGGTGACGCTGGATTTCCAGAACCGCGTCATGATGACCGTGGCGGCGGACGGCTTCCCCGTTTCGTCGAGGATCAGCACGCTGCTCGGCGCCGACAAGCAGCTGATCGCCCAGGGCATCGATGATGGCGTGGGCTGGATCTTTCATGGGTCGGGCCGCGATATGTCGGCCTCCTTGGCCATGGCGTCGAACCACACCGTGCTCTCCGCCTTCGGCTCCTGCGAACTCGATCTCAACGAGTAAGGTCGCCGGCCTGTCGGTGTTTTCTGGCGCAGCGAAGCGATCCAGGACGAGGCCCGCGCGTCGCGCTCTCCCCTCGTGTCGACTTTCGGTTGCGTCAGGCCCAAAGGCGGATAAACTTCCCGGATAAAGATAAAGTCCGAGGAAACGCCATCATGTTCAAACGTCTTCTGACGCTCGCCGGCGTTGCGGCGGCGCTCGCCGGCCCCGCCATCGCGCAGGGCAACTGGCCCGACAAGCCCGTCACCGTCATTGTGCCCTATGCGGCGGGCGGCAATACCGATGTCGCGGCGCGCATCTTCACCGAGCGTCTGTCAGCCCGGCTCGGCAAGCCGTTCCTGGTGGAAAACCGCTCCGGCGCCGGCGGCACGATCGGCATCACGGCGATGGCCCGATCCGCGCCCGATGGCTACACGCTGGCGACGATCACGGCGGGCAACCTCTACATCCTGCCGCATATCTACCGCGACAAGCTCGGCTACGACACGTTCAAGGATCTGAAGCCGCTCGCCATGGTGGCGACGCAGCCGAATTTCTTCGTCGTCCACCCGAGCATCCCTGCCGGAAGTCCGAAGGAGTTTATCGACCACCTGAAGGCCAATCCGAACAAGTACTCTTACGGCTCATCCGGCATTGGCACCTCGCAGCATCTGTGCATGGAATTGCTGGCGCAGAAAACCGGCGTGCAGGTGCAGCATGTGCCCTACCGCGCCTCCAACCAGATCATGCAGGATTTGGTCGGCGGCCAGATTCAAATGTCCTGCGACCAGATCTCAACGGCGCTGGCGCAGGTGAAGGGCGGCAATGCCAAGGGCGTCGCTGTCTCCTCGACGTCGCGCTACGCGATGGCGCCGGAGTTTCCGGCGATGGCGGAAACCGTGCCTGGGATCGACGTCACCTGGGCGGCGATCTTCATCGCGCCGGCCGGCTTGCCGAAGCCCATCGCCGACAAACTGATCGCGGAGCTCGCAGCCATCTCCAAGGAGCCGGAGGTGATCGAGAAGCTTCAGAAACTGACGGTCACGCCCGTTTCCGTGGTGGGTGCGGAGCTGGAGGCCCAGATCAAGGCGGATTTCGAGACCTGGAAGCCCATCGTCGAAAGCGCCAAGATCCCGCAGCCGAACTAGAGCATGACGCCATGAGCCGCAACGCAGTTGGTTCCGTCTCATGGCGTCATGCTCTAGGGACCGTGTCTCGAGGCTCGCTCTCGCTCGCACCTCGACATGAGGCTGTCAGAAGAGGCTAAGCCCAAATCCTTCTCATCCTCATTTCGAGGCGCTGGCCGCAGGAAAGCCTGAAGAAGCGGGCAGGATGGGCACGGCATTGAAAACAGCATCAAATGATGCTAATTGAAGTCTCATCAGGAGACGATCTGCATGCGCACTACACTCGCGATCGACGACGCCCTCCTCGCAAGAGCAAGCAGCCTGACCGGCGTGAATGAAAAGTCGGCGCTTGTGCGCGAAGGTCTGAAAGCCCTGATTGAGCGCGAGAGCGCACGCCGCCTGGCGCGCCTTGGCGGCAGCGAGCCCGGGCTGGAGACCGCACCGCGCCGCAGGCTTGCCGAAAGGTGATCCTCGTCGACACTTCTGTGTGGATCGATCATCTTCGATCGGGAAATGCCCGGCTTTCCGCTCTTCTCGACGCTGGCCGCGTGCTTGGGCACCCTTTCATCATTGGCGAAATCGCTCTTGGTTCCTTGCGGGCACGGGCGATGGTTATTGAAGCTCTGGAAGCCCTGCCCGCCATCCCCGTCGCAGATCATCAAGAAGTGATGCACCTGATTGAGGCTCGCGGACTCTCAGGGCTGGGCATCGGCTATGTCGATGCTCACCTGATTGCATCGACGCGGCTGCAGGCGGGCTCCAGCTTGTGGACGCTGGATAGGCGGCTGCGGGACGCGGCGGCACGGCTCGGGATCGCGCACCTGTCGCCGTGATTGCCTCACACCGGCTGCACGGCCATGACGCCGCTGACCGATTTCAGCGCGCCGACCATCGCCGGGCTCACATCATAGCGGCCAGGGAGCTTCACCTCGACATCCTCGCCTTCGGCCATCACGACGACATAGATGTCGCCATCCCCCTTGCGGGTCAGCCGGTTGCGCAGGCTTTCGAGCGGCTCTTCGCTGCGCACGAAGACGCGCAGGCCCTTGAGGCCGCGGGCGATCGCCTGATCGAGGCCTTCCACGGCCTGCACGATCAGGCGGGCGTCCTCATTCTCGACAGAGGCGGAGACGGTGACGAGCACGACCTTGCCCGGCTCCAGCAGATCGCGGAATTGCGCCAGCCGCTCGGCGAAGGCCACGACCTCGAACTGGCCGCTCTGGTCCGAGAGCGTGATGATCCCCATCCGCGTGCCGGTGCGCGTGCGGCGCTCCTGCCGGTCGATGACCGTGGCGGCCAGCCGCCCGAAGCCGGCCCCTGCCCTCACCGCCTTCAGGAACACGGCCTGCGTCGAGATGCGCATGCGCTCCAGCGCAGGAGCGTAATCATCGAGCGGATGGCCGGAGAGAAAGAAGCCGATAGCGGCGAATTCGCGCTGCAGGCGCTCCATCGGCGTCCAGCTGGCGGCATTGGGCAGACGCAACTCCGACTCTCCCGCGTCACCGCCGAAGAGCCCCGTCTGCCCGTCGGCCCGGCTGCGTTCGGCCTCGTTGGCGCAGGCGATCAGGAGATCAGCCCCGGCGACGATGCGCGCCCGGTTCGGTTCGAGCGCATCGAAGGCGCCTGCAGCCGCCAGTGTCTCGATCGTGCGCTTGTTGACCGCACGCGGATTGATGCGGCTGGCGAAATCGCCCAGCGACCGGAAAGGCCGCGCCTGCACGATCTGGCGCGCCGCCTCGACGCCCACGCCCTTCACCGCCGAAAGGGCATAAACGATCTTGCCATCCTGGACGTCGAAACTGACGCCCGACGAGAGAATCGACGGCGCCTCGACAACGATTCCGAGGCGCTCCGCCTCGCGGCGGAACTCCACCAGCTTGTCGGTGTTCGTGGTCTCGTACGCCATGGAGGCGGCGAGAAACTCGGTCGGATGGTTCGCCTTCATCCAGGCCGTCTGGTAGGCGACCAACGCATAGGCCGCCGCGTGGCTCTTGTTGAAACCGTAATCGGCGAATTTGGCCAACAGGTCGAAAATCGTGTTGGCGTCGGCTTCTGCGATGCAGTTGGCGATGCAGCCAGTCACGAAACGCTCGCGCTGCTTGTCCATCTCGGCCTTGATCTTCTTGCCCATGGCGCGGCGCAAGAGGTCCGCCTCGCCCAGCGAATAGCCTGACAGAATCTGGGCGATCTGCATCACCTGCTCCTGATAGACGATGACGCCGAAGGTCTCCTCAAGCACGGATTTCACCTGCGGGTGGATGTATTCCGGCTCGGCGCGCTTGTGCTTGCAGTCGCAATAGACGGGAATGTTGGCCATCGGACCCGGCCGGTAGAGCGCCACGAGCGCGATGATGTCCTCGAACCGGTCGGGCTTCATGTCCGCCAGCGCGCGGCGCATGCCGCCTGATTCCAGCTGGAAAATGCCCACCGCCTCGGCGCGCGACAGCATCGCATAGGTTCTGGCGTCATCGAGCGGGATGGCGAGCAGATCGACGGCGATGCCGCGCTTGGCAAGCAGCTTCACCGCCATATCGAGCACCGAAAGGGTCTTCAGGCCGAGGAAGTCGAATTTCACGAGGCCGGCCTGCTCCACCCATTTCATGTTGAACTGGGTCACCGGCATTTCGGATTTCGGATCGCGGTAGAGCGGCACCATTTCCTCAAGCCGCCGGTCGCCGATCACGATGCCGGCGGCATGGGTGGAGGCGTGGCGGTACAGGCCTTCGAGCTTCAGCGCGATGCCCAGCATCCGCTCGACATTGGGGTCCTCGTCGGCGGCGGCGCGCAGGCGCGCCTCCTCGGCGATGGCCTTCTCCAGAGTCACCGGGTTGGCCGGGTTCTGCGGCACGAGCTTGGTGAGCTTGTCGACCTGGCCGTAGGGCATTTCGAGAACGCGGCCCACGTCTCGCATCACGCCGCGCGCCTGCAGCGAACCAAAGGTGATGATCTGCGCGACCCGGTCATGCCCGTAGCGGTCCTGCACATAGCGGATCACCTCCTCGCGGCGATCCTGGCAGAAATCGATATCGAAATCCGGCATCGAGACGCGGTCCGGATTGAGGAACCGCTCGAACAGCAGGTTGAAGCGCAGCGGATCGAGATCCGTGATCTTGAGCGCATAGGCAACCAGCGAGCCCGCGCCCGAACCGCGGCCGGGGCCTACGGGAATGCCCTGCTCCTTCGCCCAGCGGATGAAATCCGAAACGATGAGGAAATAGCCCGGGAACTTCATCCGCTCGATGACGGAGAGCTCGAAATCAAGCCGCTCCCGGTAATTCTCCTCCGTCATGCCCTCCACCGGCCGATGCTGGCGGAAGCGGTCGTCCAGCCCCGCATGCGCTTCCCGCTTGAGCAGCGCCGCCTCGTCTTCGCTTTCGGAGAAACGCGGCAGGATCGGCGTCTTCAGCACGCGCGGGCGATGCGAACAGCGCATAGAGATTTCAATCGTGTTCTGAAGCGCTTCGGGCAAATCCTTAAACAGAATTTGCATCTCAGCCCGCGTCTTGAACCCGTGCTCGGCGCTGACCTTGCGGCGGTCATCATCCGATACCAGCCGCCCCTCCGCGATCGCGACCAGCGCATCATGCGCCTCATGATCCTTCTTGCCGCCGAAGAAGGGTTCGTTCGCGGCCACGAGGGGCAAGCGATGCGCATAGGCGAGCGACAGTAGCCGCGGTTCGACCGCGCGCTCGCTTTCCGTGCCATGGCGTTGCAGTTCGACGTAAAGGCGGGAAGGAAATCCCTCCTTCAGCGCGAAAAGCCGCCGCTCGGCCAGTTCGTCGCGCCCGGCGGCGAGGAGCTTGTCGATCGGTCCATCCGGGCCGCCGGTCAGGGCGATGAGGCCATCGCTGAGGGCCAACAGGCGTTCGAGCATCACATGCGGCTCATCGGCGGAATCGCTCTCCATGAAACCGATGCTCGTCAGCCGCATGAGGTTGCGGTAGCCGGCTTCGTCCTTGGCGAGAAGCACCAGCCGGCCGCGTCCTTCCCGTTGCGCATGCGGACGGCCGGGCGCCGCCTGGTGATCACCGAAATCAACCGTCAATTGCAGGCCGACGATGGGCTGGATGCCCTTTTCCGCGAATTTCTCGGAGAATTCGAGCGCGCCAAAGAGGTTGTTCGTGTCCGTCAGCGCCAGCGCCGGCATCGCGTCGGCTTTCGCCAGTTCCGCCAGCCTGCCGATGGGCAGGGCTCCCTCCAGCAGGGAGAAGGATGAATGCACATGCAGATGCACGAACCCGACGTCACGGTAGATGGAGGGATCGTGCGTGGTGGACATGGCTGCTCCGGACACGAGGGCCTCTATCGCAGTCTCCATGCACCGATTCCACCAATCATTGCACCCGTCCACAGAGGCCGCACCGAGGCGGCGGCTCGCCCGGCCTTCAGACGCCGGCCAAGGGCCCGATGGCGTTGGCCCAGGTCCAGACCATGGTCAGAAATAATCCGATAATGGTGACTTCCGCGGTATCTTCGATCAGGCGACGCAACATGCTGGCTCCCTTTGTTCAATTTTTGTTCTTATTCTTGTTTTGTTCTTTTGAAAAGGCGTCCGCGCAGCCGCAGGCCAAAAACCGGCCGGCAGGGTTAACGGCGGCCGCGCCGACTTGAAGCCGCTTTTCCAGGCATTTGTTGAAATTCATCGCAGCGCCGGTAATCATATGTTAAGGATATAGTCTCTTGCCGGAGCATCTCGATGTGGACCCGCAACGCGCATTATGCGCTCATGAATGCTCTTCTGGTGTTGAATTGCTGCGCCCTGCTGGCTGGCGGCAACGCCCTCTGGGCCGGATTCGGTTGCGCGCTCATGCTTTCGACGCTGGTGGACGAAGCGGCGGGCGACGACGTATCGGGCTATGCGAAAGCGCCTGTGCGCTTTCTGAACGCGATGCTGTTTCTCACCTTGCCGCTGATGGTCCTCAATATCGCGGCGCTTTCCCTTCTCTTCGGCTCCGGCGATGGATTGGGACTTGCGCCGTTCCTGCTGAAGGCCGGAATCGACATCGAAGCCGCCCGCAGCGCCAGCGGCGCCTGGAGCCTGCTCGGCGCGCTCATGAGCACCGGCCTGTTCGTCGGCGCCGCCGCCACGAATGTCGCACATGAACTGACCCATCGCACGCAGGATCGCGCTGCGATGCTGGTTGGACGCTGGCTGCTTGCCTTCTCGTTCGACACCTCTTTCTCGATCGAACATGTCTATGGGCATCACAGAAATGTCGGAACGGCGGCGGATCCTGCCACGGCTCGCCGCGGGGAATATCCCCTCGCCTTTTTCCTTCGCTCGACCCTCCACGGGAATATCTCAGCATGGCGGATCGAGGCGGCGCGGCTCCGGCGCAGGAAGCTGCCTTTGCTCTCCATCCACAATCGCTTTCTGACCGGCCAGGCGATGTCCCTCGCCATTCTTGCCGCCGTCGCCCTGATTGGCGGGACAGGCGCGGCCCTAGCGTTCGCCGCAGTCGCCGTACAGGGGAAACTCTATCTCGAACTCGTCAATTTCATCGAGCATTACGGTCTCGTGCGGGTCCCCGGCAAGCTGATCGAACCCCGGCACGCCTGGAACACCTACAAGGCCGTGTCATCGGGTCTGCTCTACAATCTGCCGCGGCATTCGCATCATCACATGAACGCCGCCAAGCCGTTCTGGGCTCTCGAGCCGGAGCCTGAGGGCCCAACCTACCCGTTCGGCTACATGACGATGATCCTGATCTCGCTGGTTCCGCCGCTTTGGCGCAAGGTGGTGGACCCGCGTCTGGCCGAATGGGACCGGGTCATGGCGAGCGACGGCGAACGCGCCATTCTTGCTTCGGACGGCAGCCGATCGCCGCCGCGTCAATTCCTGCCTGCCGAGTAAGGAAAAACCCGGCGCGAGGCCGGGCTTTTGGTCCACCTGAACGGACGAACAGCAGTTCAGGCGAAAGCTGACTCCCGCGAAATGGAATCGATGTCGCCGCGGGTGAGGCCGATATCGGCCAGCTCACGCTCCGACAGGCTGGACAGCGCGCGCACGGACGCGCGGTAGCGCATATAAGCGCGGACACGGGCGATAAGGGTCGAGATGATCATGATAAACTCCTGAAGTCCTGTTGTTCCGGCGCCGGAAGAGAGCGGGAAACCCATTCCCCATCAGCGTCGGCTGCGTTGATGCAGCGCAATATAGACATTCTTTTGGCGAATGGCTAAGGAATGATATTGGCGCAGCCATGCGTTTAAAGCATAGATTATGAATGGACTATCAACCTGTCGCCCCAAACAGCAGCGATTCATCAGCTGGCTGGATGGATTGCTCAAAACTCCGTCAGCCTTGACGCTGCCGATTGATGGCTGACGCTGATGGCTAGAGCATTTTCCGAAGAAGTGGATACCGGTTCTTCGAAAGAAAATGCGGTAAATCAAGAGCTTAGAGCGACCGATCTGATTCAGTCAGATCGGCAACCGCTCTAGAACGGATCGACCAGATCGGAGGCGCCGCGCATCCTGCCGACGATCGAGCGGATACTCAGGTGCGCCTTCGCTCCCGGAGTCGCCACGGCCTCTGCATGCAGCGAGGCGCACGGCAAATGGTCAGGGTTCTGGGTGGCGAAACGCATTCGCATGGGTGTCGCGACGCCTTCCCCGAAGGCGATGGCTTCGCGGTTGCCAATGGCCGAGAGGAAAGTGATCTGACTGGCTGACGAGTCAGAGATCGCTTCGCGGATAATCTCCTTGTCCCGTTCGTTGCCGAGGCGCATCGCGAAGACAGTGGAGCATTGCGACAGGATGGTCGGATCGAGCTCCCCCGGCCGCTGGGTGACGATGCCGATATAGCATCCGTATTTGCGCCCCTCCTTTGCGATCCGGGAGATCGACTGGCGCGTGGGCCCGAACCCCAGGCGCAAATCCTGAGGCACATAGCGGTGCGCTTCCTCGCACAGCACCAGCACCTCGAACGCATCGCCGCTGTGCATCGACAGATCGAAGGATAACCTGGCCATGACGGAGACAACGGCATTCAGAACTTCGGATGGCAAACCGGCCAAATGCAGAACGGTAATGGGCTTGCCGCCGTGCGGAATGCGGAAGAGTTTGCACAGAACGGGTTCGATATTGTCCTCGGTGACGCCGCGTCCGAACATGAAGCGATAGCGCGAGTCCGTCGAAATACCCTCAAGGCGGCCCTTCAGAACGCGCAGATAGTAACGGTCATGCTTTGGATCGAGCTTGCCCATCATGTCGTCGATGAGCGAGATCAGATCAATCATGCGGTAGGGCGAGGGAGAATCCGGCGTAAAGGCGGCGCCATCGCCGGATTTGCGGAGCATAATGGATTGATTGACGCTGCTCGAATGGGAAACCGCGAATTTCGATTTGGCGAGCGGCACAAGCTCCCGCAGAATGTCCGCCTCCTCGGCAGGCGGCGTACGCCCGCGATAAATGACATCCAGGAATTCATCGAAGCGGAAGAGCCAATGCGGCAGATCGAGGATGTTTGAATCAAGCGTGATCGATATGCCGCGAAAGGCATGGGCGTATTCGTTATGCGGGTCGAGAAGCAGAACCCTCAGGCCCGGCTTCACTTCAACGGCCTTGCGCACCAGAAGCGACACCGCGCTTGATTTGCCGACACCGGTCGTGCCGACGACGGCGAAATGCTTGGAGAGCATGTCTTCGATGCTGACGACGGCCGGGATCGCCCCGTCCTGGGAGATGCGGCCGATCTCGACGCCCTTCCGTTCGCCGATGTCGAAGACGGCGCGCAAATCCCCATTGCGAATGCGATGGGCAGTCGCGCCGGGCCAGGGATAGACCGTGATGCCGCGGCGGAACAGCAACGCGCCATCAGGCTGATCGACCACTTCGCCGACCAGCTCCACCTGCACCATCAGCAGGTTCGGCTTGTTGTCGTCCCATTGCTCATGGCGGACGGCCATTTCATAGACCATGCCGACAATGCGGCTGGAGCCGAGATTGATGGAGATCAGCTTGCCGATGCTCCAGAAATCGCTGCCAGCGCCTTCGACTTTCATGGCGATCGATGAAATGGTGGCCCTGGCGCCGTTCAACGCGACGACTTTGCCGATCATACGATCCGCAGGCTGATCAAGATCCCGCCGCCCTTCGGCGGCATTCACCTGAAACTGCGCAGGCTGAAGCGGCATATTCATCAAACATCCCCGTGTTGCGCAGGGAATATGCCCAGCGGAGATTAATGGCTCGTAATCTAATTGCATAAACCACCAGAGAGGTCTCATTCGCCGTCCCTACGGCGAAGACGCTCTATTCGGCGGCGTTCGCCTGCTTCAGCGGCCGCCGCGCCAGAACCTCCTTGAGGAAACGCCCCGTATGGCTGCGCGCATTCGCGGCTATATCCTCGGGCGTGCCGATGGCGACCACCTCGCCGCCGCCGTCGCCGCCTTCCGGACCCATGTCGATCACCCAATCGGCGGTCTTGATGACTTCAAGATTATGCTCGATGACGACGACGGTATTCCCCTGCTCGACCAGTTCGTGGAGCACCTCGAGCAGCTTGGCGACATCGTGGAAATGCAGGCCGGTCGTCGGCTCGTCGAGGATGTAGAGCGTGCGGCCGGTGGCGCGCTTCGAAAGCTCCTTCGACAGCTTCACCCGCTGCGCCTCGCCGCCGGAAAGCGTGGTCGCCTGCTGGCCGACCTTGACGTAATCGAGGCCGACGCGCGCCAGCGTCTCCATCTTCTCGCGGATCGAGGGCACAGCCTTGAAAAGGTCGCGCGCCTCTTCAACGGTTGAATCCAGCACGTCGGCGATCGACTTGCTGCGGTATTTCACCTCCAGCGTCTCACGGTCGTAGCGCTTGCCCTTGCAGACATCGCAGGTGACATAGACATCGGGGAGGAAGTGCATCTCGATCTTGAGGACGCCGTCGCCCTGACAAGCCTCGCAGCGGCCGCCCTTGACGTTGAAGGAGAAGCGGCCCGGCTGATAGCCGCGCGCCTTCGCCTCCGGCAAACCGGCGAACCATTCCCGGATCGGGGTGAAGGCCCCGGTATAGGTCGCCGGGTTGGAGCGCGGCGTGCGGCCGATCGGCGACTGGTCGATGTCGATGACCTTGTCGAGATGCTCCAGGCCTTCGATGCGGTCATGAGGCGCTGGATGCTCCAGCGCCCCGTTGAGCCTTTTTGCCGCAAGCTTGTAGAGCGTGTCGATGACGAGCGTGGATTTGCCGCCGCCCGAAACGCCGGTGATGCAGGTGAAGGTGCCAAGCGGCAGCTCTACGGTCACGTTCTTGAGGTTGTTGCCGCGCGCATTGACGATCTTGAGCATGCGCGACTTCATCGGCCTGCGCCGCTTGCCGGGCACCGCGACAAGCAATTCGCCGGTCAGATACTTGCCCGTCAGCGAAGCGGGATTGGCCATCACCTGCGCTGGCGTGCCCTGCGCGACAATGCGTCCGCCGTGGATGCCCGCGCCAGGGCCGACATCCACGACGTAATCCGCCTGCAGGATCGCGTCCTCATCGTGTTCGACGACGATGACCGAATTGCCGAGATCCCGCAGCCGCTTGAGGGTGCCCAGCAACCGCTCGTTGTCGCGCTGATGAAGGCCGATGGACGGCTCGTCGAGCACATAGAGCACGCCCGTCAACCCGGAGCCGATCTGCGACGCCAGACGGATGCGCTGGCTTTCGCCGCCCGACAGCGTTCCCGATGCCCGGCCGAGCGACAGATAATCAAGGCCGACATCGACGAGGAAGCGCAGCCGGTCGCGTATCTCCTTGAGGATGCGCACGGCGATCTCGCGCTGCTTGTCGGAAAGCTTGTGGGTGAGATCGCTGTACCAGAGGCTGGCGTCCTTGACCGAAAGCCGCGTCACCTCGCTGATCGTGCAGCCTGCGATCTTCACCGCCAGCGCTTCGGGCTTCAGCCGTTCGCCGGCGCAGGCATGGCAGGGCGTTTCCGACATGAAACGGCCGATCTCTTCGCGCGCCCAGTCGCTGTCGGTCTCCTTGTAGCGCCGTTCGAGATTGTTGATCACGCCCTCGAAGGGTTTGCGCACCTCATAGCTGCGCAGACCGTCGTCATATCTGAACGTCACATCCTCGCTGCCCGAGCCGTAGAGAATGACATTTTGCGCCTTCTGCGGCAGATCATCCCATCGCTTGGTCAGCGAAAAGCCGAAATGCCTCGCGAGCGCGTCGAGCGTCTGCCCGTAATAGGGCGAAGTGGATTTGGCCCAGGGCGCCACTGCGCCCTTCTTGCAGGACAGCGCCCCATCCGGAATGATCAATTCGGGGTCGATCCGCATCTCATGGCCGATGCCGCCGCAGGTCGGGCAAGCCCCGAAGGGATTGTTGAAGGAGAACAGCCGAGGCTCGATCTCCGGGATGGTGAAGCCGGAAACGGGACAGGCGAATTTCTCCGAGAACATGATCCGCCGGGGCGAACCATCCTCCTCCTTCTCATCGGCGTATTCGACAACGGCGATCCCTTCGGCCAGTCCCAGCGCCGTCTCGAAGCTCTCCGCCAGCCGCGCCGCGATCTCGGGCCGCACAGCGATCCGGTCCACGACGATATCGATGTCGTGCTTGAATTTCTTGTCGAGCACCGGCGCATCGCCGATATCATAGATCTCGCCATTGACCTTGACGCGCTGAAAGCCCTTCTTCTGCCATTCGGCGAAATCCTTGCGGAACTCGCCCTTGCGGCCCCTCACCACCGGAGCCATCACCAGCAGCCGCGTCTTCTCCGGCAGCGAGAGCACGCGGTCGACCATCTGGCTGATCGTCTGGCTCTCGATGGGCAAACCCGTCGCAGGCGAATAGGGAATGCCGACCCGGGCCCAGAGAAGGCGCATGTAATCGTAGATTTCGGTGACCGTGCCCACTGTCGAGCGCGGGTTTTTCGATGTTGTCTTCTGCTCGATCGAGATCGCCGGCGAGAGACCATCGATCTGATCGACATCCGGCTTCTGCATCATCTCCAGAAACTGGCGCGCATAGGCGGAAAGCGATTCGACGTAGCGGCGTTGGCCTTCGGCGTAGATGGTGTCGAAGGCGAGCGAGGATTTGCCGGAGCCGGAGAGGCCGGTGAAGACGACGAGCTTGTCGCGCGGGATCGCCAGATCGACGTTCTTCAGGTTGTGCTCGCGCGCGCCGCGCACCGAGATAACCCGCTGGTCATGGTGCGGCCGCGCGCCCATCTCCTCGAAGAGCGTATCGATATCGCTTGCCGTCGTACCACCTGCCGTCTTGCCGCGCGCCATGCGATCTCAGCTCTCAAATGCCGGGTAAAGGCCTATCTAGGCATCAATGCGGACCCTGCCTACGCCTGATCAGGCTTACGAACACTATGCCGCATTGGTTTTTTGAGAACATAAATAGAACATGGAATCATGATTCGCAAGGATGGCCGTTGCGGAGTCAGGGCCGTGAATGCGGGTTAACAAGCGGGCTCCTTCCCTCCCCTTGACGGGGAGGGTCGGCGGCGAAAGCCGCCGGGCAGGGGTGATGCCGGGCAGGGGTGATGCCGGGCAGGGGTGATCATGAGGAAGAAATGGAAAAAGCCCCCCACCCGGCCTCGTTGTGCTCGGCCACCCGCCCCGCAAGGGGGCGGGATGGGCGCCCGTGGAGGCAAGCGTTAACCCGGGTTCAGGGCCGAGGTTGCGGCGTCAGGGCCGACACGGCAGCGCGCCAGTTTGGAGCAATGCCGCTTGAAAACGCAGAAATTCGGCGCGGACGCAGGATACTCTCCGCTTGCACGGACTTTCCCTCTGGCGTTTAACCGTTGCATGAATCTGCCGAATCCGCACGGGGCTATGTTAGCGATCGACGCCGCCGCGATTGCCCACAATTGGCGGCTCCTGTCATCTAGGATAGCGCCAGCGGAGTGCGCTGCCGTCGTCAAGGCCAACGCCTACGGACTGGGAATCGAAACGGTTGTGCCCGTTCTGGCGCGCGCCGGCTGCTGTACTTTTTTCACAGCCCATCTTGAAGAGGGCTTCCGGGTCCGCAAGGCTGCGCCGACGTCCATCATCTATGTCCTGAACGGCATGCCGCCGGGGTCGGAGCCCCTTTATCAGATCAACCGGCTGCGGCCCGTGCTTGGCACCATCAGCGAAGTCGGCCGCTGGAAAAAGGCCGGCGGCGGACCTTCCGCCCTGCATGTGGACACGGGCATGAACCGCCTCGGCCTTTCGCTGGGCGAAGCCAAGACCTTATCGACTCTCAACGAGTGGGAATCGATCGGGATCGAGGTCCTGATGTCGCATCTGGTATCGTCTGAGGAGCCCGGCAGCGACATGAACATGGCGCAGATCACCTGCTTCAACAGGGTCAAGGACTGGTTCGGCGACCGGATCAAGCGGCGCAGCCTCGCCAATTCCTCAGCGCATTTTCTGCCTGAGCCGCCGATTTATGAGCTGACGCGGCCGGGCTATGCGATTTACGGCGGCAATCCGACGCCGGACCAGCACAACCCCATGAAGCCGGTGATCCGCCTCGAAGCGCAGATCCTGCAGATCAGGCATATCGAGCCGGGTGAATCGGTTGGCTATAATGCGCAATGGACAGCCAAGCGTCCATCGCGGATTGCAACGATTTCGCTTGGCTACGGGGACGGCTGGCTGCGGTCGATGTCGGGCGCTGACGGCAAGCCGGGCGGTGCGGCGATGATGAACGGGAAGCTTTGTCCCTTCGTCGGACGGATCTCGATGGACCTGATCACCGTCGATGTGACGGATTGCCCGATCGCCGATGTGTCCGCCGGACAACGGATGACCCTGATCGGCGACGGCATCAGCGTGGACGACGTCGCCGTGATGGCGGGAACCAATGGCTACGAGATTCTGACCTCGCTTGGCGAACGCTACCAGCGGCGCATCGTCGGCGTCTGACCGTGGCGAAGCCGAAGGCCTCATTCATCTGCCAGAACTGCGGGGCGGTCCATGGCCGCTGGCAGGGGCGCTGCGAAGCCTGCGGCGACTGGAACACGATTGTCGAGGAAGGCTCGTCGCTGAGCGCCCCGATCGGCCCCGGCGGCGTGCGGATCGGCAAGGGCCGGATCATCGCCATGGAGGGGCTGACCGGAGCCTCGCTTGATGCGCCCAGGCTCCCGGCCGGGATCGCCGAACTGGACCGGGTGACCGGCGGCGGCTTCGTCAAGGGTTCGGTCATCCTGCTGGGCGGCGAGCCGGGCATCGGCAAGTCGACGCTGCTGATCCAGGCGGCGGCGGCGCTGGCGAAGCGTGGTCAGCGGGTCGTCTACATCTCCGGCGAGGAGGCGGTGGCGCAGGTGCGGCTGAGGGCCGATCGCCTGGGGCTGGCGGACAGCCCGGTCGATCTCGCAGCGGAGACGCATGTCGACGACATCGTCGCCACTCTTTCAGCTGGCAAGACGCCGGCGCTGGTGATCATCGACTCGATCCAGACCATGTGGACAAGCGCCGTGGAAGCCGCCCCCGGCACGGTCACGCAGGTGCGCGGTTCGGCGCAGGCGCTGATCCGCTACGCCAAGACGACGGGCGCTGCCGTCATCCTCGTCGGCCATGTCACGAAGGACGGGCAGATCGCCGGGCCTCGCGTTGTCGAGCATATGGTCGATGCCGTGATCTTCTTCGAGGGCGAAGGCGGCCATGATTTCCGGATCCTGCGCGGGCTGAAGAACCGCTTCGGTCCGACCGACGAGATCGGCGTCTTCGAGATGCGCGGCAATGGCCTGAACGAAGTCGCCAACCCGTCCGCGCTCTTTCTCGGCACGCGCGATCCCAATGCCGCCGGCACCTCCGTCTTCGCCGGAATGGAGGGCACGCGGCCGCTGCTGGTCGAGTTGCAGGCGCTGGTCGTGCCCAATGGCATGGGCACTCCGCGGCGCGCCGTCGTCGGCTGGGATACGAGCCGGCTCGCCATGATCCTCGCGGTGCTCGAGGCGCATGGCGGCGTCCGGCTCGGCCAGTACGATGTCTATCTCAATGTCGCCGGCGGCTTGCGGATTGCCGAGCCGGCAGCCGATCTCGCGGTCGCGGCGGCGCTCGTCTCGTCGCTCACCGGCAATCCGCTGCCGATCGACATGGCGATCTTCGGCGAAGTCAGCCTTTCGGGCGCCGTCCGTCCGGTATCCCATACGGGCCACCGGCTGAAGGAGGCTGCGAAGCTCGGCTTCACCCGGGCAGCCGCGCCGCTGGCGCAGCAGGCGGAGGAGAGCGACAGGGCTGTCGGCATTCACGCCATCGAGCGCATTGCGGATCTGGTGGCGCTGGTCGCTGCGGGAAAGCCTGTCAGAACCGTGGAGCGCGTCGCCAGAGACGGGTGACGAACAGGGATTCGGCCGTTATAGAGAGCCCGTCCCGCCGCTCCGGAGTGCCTATGCCCGTCACCATTCTTGATATGATCGTCATCGGCGTGGTGCTGATCTCCGCCTTGCTTGCGGCCTTGCGAGGCTTCACCCGCGAGGTGCTGGCGATCGGCTCCTGGGCGGTGGCGGCAGTGGCGGCCTACATCTTCTATCCGCAGGCAATCCCCTTTGTGCAGCAATATGTCTCGACCAACAAAAGCGTCGGCATTCCCGTTGCCGCAGGCGCCATCTTTCTCGCCACGCTCCTCGTCGCCTATTTCCTGACCTCGAAGCTTTCGGATATGATCCTCGACAGCAGGATCGGAGCGCTTGACCGGACGCTGGGTTTCATTTTCGGCGCGGCGCGCGGTGCGCTGCTCGCTGTCGTCGGCTTCATGTTCTTCACCTGGCTCGCGCCCGACGACAAGAACCAGCCGGTCTGGATCCGCGATTCAAAAATCAGGCCGATGCTGATTTCGGCGGGCGACTCCCTGCGTGCGCTCCTGCCGGATAACCCTGAGGAAACGCTGCGGAAGCTGCGCGGCAAGACGCCGGAAGGCGAGGCCCCGCGCGAGCCGGAGCCGACGCCCCAGAAGCGCACGGAATCGCCGGCGACTTTGTTGGCGGCCTCCTCTCTGGCGGCGCCTTCCCCCGCTGTCGCTGCCGTGTCGATGAGCCCGCAGGATCGCGCAGGGCTGCAACGCCTGATCGATGGTGGACAACGCCCTCAGCAGAACCGATAGGGACTGCACAACGTAGATTCCTTGCCGCACAACGGACGAGCGCCTCAGGAGACCTGCCGCCATGACCGCACTCGATAACGGACCGGACGACGCGGCGAGCGACATCCTCCGTGAGAAGTGCGGGGTCTTCGGCATCTTCGGTCATCCTGATGCCGCGGCGATCACGGCTCTCGGTCTGCATGCGCTGCAGCACCGCGGCGAGGAAGCGGCCGGGATCGTCAGCTTCGATGGCGGCCGTTTTCATTCGGAACGCCGCCTGGGGCTTGTCGGCGACACCTTCTCGCGCAAGGACGTGATTGAGCGATTGCCCGGCAACGCCGCCGTTGGCCATGTCCGCTACTCGACCACCGGCGGGACGATCCTGCGCAATGTGCAGCCGCTGTTCGCCGAACTCGATGCGGGCGGCCTCGCCATCGCGCATAACGGCAACCTCACCAACGGCCTGACGCTCAGGCGCGATCTCATCCGCAAGGGCGCGATCTGCCAATCAACATCGGATACTGAGGTCGTGCTGCACCTGGTGGCGCGCTCGCTGCGAAGCCGCTTCATCGACCGCTTCATCGACGCGCTGTCACAGATCGAGGGGGCCTATTCCTTTGTCGGCCTCACCAACAAGAAGCTGATCGGCGCCCGCGATCCGCTTGGCATCCGCCCCCTGGTGCTGGGCGAATTCAACGGCTGCTACGTTCTGGCCTCCGAGACATGCGCGCTCGACATCATCGGCGCGAAGTTCATCCGCGACATCGAGAACGGCGAGATCGTGCTGATCTCGGACAAGGGCATCCAGTCGATCAAGCCGTTCGAGTCCGTGGCGCCCCGCCCCTGCATCTTCGAGTACATCTACTTTTCGCGGCCCGATTCCGTCGTTCATGGCCGCAACGTTTATGACGTCCGCAAGCGTTTCGGCGCGGAGCTTGCCCATGAAAGCGGGGTCGAGGCCGATGTCGTGGTGCCGGTGCCGGATTCGGGCGTGCCAGCCGCCATCGGCTTCAGCCAGGCGTCGGGCATCCCCTACGAGCTCGGCATCATCCGCAACCATTATGTGGGCCGCACCTTCATCCAGCCGAGCCAGGCGATCCGCGAGCTTGGCGTGCGCATGAAACACAGCGCCAACCGCGCCATCATCGAGGGCAAGCGCATCGTGCTGCTCGACGATTCCATCGTGCGCGGCACGACCTCGGTGAAGATCGTGCGCATGATGCGGGAAGCCGGCGCGAAGGAGGTGCATTTCCGCATCGCCAGCCCGCCGATCACCCACCCGGATTACTACGGCATCGATACGCCCAACCGCGACAACCTGCTGGCGGCGCGCATGAACCTCGCCGAAATGCGCGACTATGTCGGCGCCGACAGCCTGGCCTTCCTGTCGGTTGACGGCGTCTACCGCGCCTGCGGCTATGCCGGGCGCAACAACGCCCAGCCGCAGTTCACCGACCATTGCTTCACCGGCGATTATCCGACACCGCTGACCGACCTGATTGGCGAGAGCGCCAAGCAGACGATCTCGATGCTGGCGGAAGCGAGCTGAACCATGACCACACCTGATCTGAAAGGCCGCGTCGCGGTCGTCACCGGCGCATCGCGCGGCATCGGCTATGTGACAGCGCTGGAGCTTGCGAAAGCTGGCGCGCATGTCATCGCCGTCGCCCGCACCGTAGGCGGCCTTGAGGAACTGGACGATGCCATCCGGGCCGAGGGCGGCGCCGCCACGCTCGTTCCCATCGACCTCAAGGACTTCCCCGCCATCGACCGGCTCGGCGCCTCCATCCACGAGCGCTGGGGCAAGCTTGATATTCTTGTCGGCAATGCCGGCATGCTGGGGCCGATCTCACCGCTTGGCCATGTCCTGCCGAAAGCCTTCGACGAGGTGATGGCGGTGAACGTGACCGCCAACTGGCGGCTGATCCGCTCGCTCGATCCGCTGCTGCGGGCCGCGGACGCCGGCCGCGCCCTGTTCGTGTCGTCGGGCGCGGCGCACAAAACCATGGCCTATTGGGGCCCCTATTCCATCTCGAAAGCCGCCTTGCAGGCGCTGGTGATGACCTATGCGGCTGAGACGCTGCAGACGAAGCTGCGCGTCAATCTGATCAACCCCGGGCCTTTGCGCACCCGCATGCGCGCGGAAGCGATGCCCGGCGAGGACCCGCTGACGCTCAGGACGCCGGAAGACCTTGCGCCGCTGATCGTCGGCATGGCGTCACCGGAAGCGCAAGATCACGGCATGATCTTCGATTTTCCGACGGGGAAAATGCTCAGGCCCGCGGCGCCGGCGTAAGGCAAGGGTCGGATTTCAAAATGAGAAAAATTATTCTCTTAGTCTTTTCTCTGGGCACCTTGTTTGCTGGAAGCTACTTGCTATTAATGAACTTAATCTATGGAAAAGCCACCACCATAGGCTTTCTACTGATGTGTGGCGCTATGATAGCGATTAGCGTCTTAGTTCTATGGGAAGATTTCATATCACCAATTTTCAAGAAAGAGAAAGAAACTGACGAAAGGTCGAAAGAAAAATAAACTCACCCAATCTTCCTTCCGCCCTTATCATACGGATTGTCCTGCGTCCTGAGCGACAGGCGGATCGGCACGCCAGGCAGATCGAAATCCTCCCGCATCGCGTTGACGAGATAGCGCGTGTAGCTTTGCGGCAGATCGGTGAGCTGGTTGCCGAACAGCGCGAAATGCGGCGGGCGGCTCTTCACCTGGGTCATGTATTTGATCTTGATGCGGCGGCCCGAGACGGCGGGCGGCGCGTTGGCGCTGAGCGCGGCCTCCAGCCAGCGGTTCATCTTCGAGGTCGAGATACGGCGGCTCCAGACTTCATGGGCGTCGAAACAGGCCTGCATCAGGTTGTCGATGCCCTCTCCCGCCGCTGCCGAGACTGGCACCACCCTTGTGCCGCGCAATTGCGGGAGGGCATGGCCGGCCTTCTCCTGAAGCTGCTTGAGGAGGCCGTTCTGCCCCTTCACCAGATCCCATTTGTTGATGCCGATGACGAGCGCCCTGCCCTCCTTCTCGCAAAGGTCGGCGAGCGTGAGATCCTGCTTCTCGAAGGGGATTTCAGCATCGAGCAGGAGCACGACGACCTCGGCGAAGCGGACGGCCCGCAAAGCATCGGAGACGGCCATTTTCTCGAGCTTGTCCTCGATGCGGGCGCGCTTGCGCAAGCCTGCGGTATCGAAAAGCCTGATGCTGCGGTTGCGCCATTGCCAGTCGACCCCGATGGAATCGCGGGTGATGCCCGCTTCCGGCCCGGTCAGCAGGCGCTCCTCGCCAAGCATGCGGTTGATGAGGGTCGACTTGCCGGCATTGGGGCGGCCCAGCACCGCGATGCGCATCGGGCGGACAATCTCGCCGTCCTCGCCTTCCGCTTCGGGCTCGAACGCCTCGTCCTCCTCGATCAGTTCCTTTTCAAGGATCCAGGGGATGGTCTCAACGATTGCGTCCCGGAGGTCGGCCATGCCTTCGCCATGCTCGGCGGAAATGGCGACGGGCTCGCCAAGGCCGAGCGCATAGGCTTCGCCCACGCCGGAGCTGGAAGCGCGGCTTTCGGCCTTGTTGGCGAGCAGGATGACCGGACGCCCGGAGCGGCGCGCCACCTGCGCAAAATGCTGGTCCGAGGGCGTCAGCCCGACACGCGCATCGATGACGAAGAGCACGGCGTCGCAGGCCGCGATGGCCATCTCGGTCTGCTCGCGCATGCGGCTTGAGAGGATGCCTTCGTCCGCCTCCTCAAGGCCGGCCGTATCGATGATTGTGAAGCGCAGATCGCCGAGCTTCGCCTCGCCCTCGCGGCGGTCCCGCGTCACGCCGGGCCGATCATCGACCAGCGCCAGCTTCTTGCCGACGAGGCGGTTGAACAATGTCGACTTGCCGACATTGGGCCGCCCGACGATCGCCAGCGTGACCCCCGAACCGGAACCGGACGGCCCGTTCCGGACCATGCTACTGGGTGCCTCGGGCCAGGCCGATCAGCACTTCCGCCCGCGCCTTGACGGCCTCTGGAGCCGCGCGGTCGATGATGATCGTGTCGTAGAACTGGCGGGCCTTATCGGTCTCCCCGGCTTTCAGGGCCGCCGCCGCCAGCATCTCCAACGCCGTGAAACGCCACGGGTTGCCAGGCGCAATCAGCGGCGTCATGCGCCGTTCGGCTTCCGCGAAAGGTTCGCTGTCGACCGCCAGCGAAGCCGCCCGGATGCGGGCGACATCGCGCAGGCTGGCATCGAGCGAGGCCTCGTTGGCAAGTTGGTCAAAGGAGCGGATCGCCGCCTTCGGATCGGTCCTGGCGATGTCGGAAGCAAGCCGCAGAGCAGCCAGCGCCTTGTAGATGCCGCTGTCTTCGCTGGCGATTTTGGCAAGCGCCGCGTTCCCTTCCGCCGCCTTGCCGGACTGCAGCAACTGCAGCGCCTGCTCGAAGCTCGCGCCCGCCGCAGCGGCCGCCTGCTCGCGCCGCCAATCGTAGTAGCGGTAGCCCGCAACCGCCAGCACGATCAGGGCGCAGACGGCGAATACCAGCCCGCTGTAGCGCCTCCACATGTCCTCCGCCTGCGAGCGGCGGAATTCCTCATCAACTTCACGAAAGATATCAGACATTTGGCTTCTGAGCGGGTGGTTGGAGACCGTTGCGGCAGGAGCTAGCATGGCAAACCGGCAAAAGCGAGATTTATTGAAACTCACATTTTCGCCACGCCAAGAATCGATCATGTTGAGGAAATGAACGCCACACGTCCCGAACTGGCTGCGACAGGCCCGGATCCCATCACGGCGGATCTGGAAACCCTGCTGACCCGCGAACTCGGCCCGCGCGATCCTGCCTGGCGCGAGCCCGGATCGCGCTATTCCACGCTGCGCCTCCAGCCGGTGGTGCTGCAGCCGCCTCCGGTCGATGCGGCTTCCGGCGCTCCCTGGCCGGACCATATGCCGTCCCCCGATGACGATATCGACCTGGGGTTCGATGACGACACGATCGCTCGCCGCCGGCAGCTGCTCTTCGCGGCCGTCGGCGTCGGCATCGCCATCGTGGGCGCGGCGGCTTACCTGATTTTCGGCAGCATCGAGGAGGCCCCGACGGCGCGGGCGCCTGCCCCGTCGATCGAAGCGGCCCCTGGCGCGCCGGGCAACCCTCCGATTCCGGTTCCGCGGCCCCCTGCGGAGGAGGCCGCTGCGGCCCCGGGCCAGGCGGTCAGCGATCAGTCGATGGGCGCGGTCTCGACGGAATTGGTGCCTCCGGCGACCGACGGGCTTTCTCCGCCAAGGCGCATCGCGACCACGCGCATCATCGTCGAGAACGACAGGGAAGTGACGGCGCCCCGGTAACTGGCGTGCAATGCGGTTCAGGAAGATGGGGCCAGGCGGCAGGCTCTTCACCAACCTGACAGAATTGCCGAGGCGCGCTTGCCAAAGAGAACGGCCTTCGGCAGTGTGCCGCTCCGCGCCGGGCGCCTTATCATCAGTATCGGTCAGGTCCATTCCGGCAGGCATCACCACGGAGCCAACAAGGATGATTCCAAGAATGATTGAGCGTCTCTTCGCTGCGGGGCTCCTTGCTGCCGCAACCTTCATCGGTCCGGTTCAGGCGCAGATGCTCGATGGTCCGCCGAGCAATCCCGCCCTCAAATTCTCGACGCAGCGCCCGCCCGGCGTCTATTCGCCCGACAAGGTTGAAACACGCCTGGGAACCCTGAAATTCACCAATGGCTTCCCGGAGAAGGATACGGCCAGGACACTGCTTGACAATCTCACTTTCCAGCGCGCCGTTCAGGCCTACCTCCTTGCCCTCCCGGCGGTGAACCAGGTCGGCAACCGCAATGCGATCCGGACCATCGGCCCGGTCAATGCCACCGTGCCGATCTGGGAGCAGATGGTCGACGCAAGGACGGTGGAGCTCACCGCCAACGACAACACGCCCTACACCTGGTTCTGGATCGACCTGCGCAACGGGCCGCTCGTCATCGAGGTGCCGCCGAAGGTGCTTGGGCTGGTCAATGACCTCTGGTACCGCTGGGTGTCCGATGTGGGCATCACGGGTCCCGATCGGGGCCAGGGGGGCAAGTTCCTCGTGCTGCCGCCGGGCTATACCGGGGCGGTGCCGGACGGCTTTCACGTCGTGCGGCCGACGACCTTCAGCAATCTCGTGATCTGGCGCAGCTTCCTCGTCGACGGAGACCCGAAGCCGGGCGTCAATGCGGTGAAGGCTGCCACGAAAATCTATCCGCTCGGCCAGGAGGCAAGCACCAAGGCGCCGACCTTCGTCGACATGTCCGGCAAGCCGTTCAACATGGTGAACCCGGCGGATTTCCGTTACTGGGAGCTCCTGAACCAGGCCGTGCAGGAGGAGCCGAGCGAGTCGCTTGATCAGATCCGCCTCGGCTTCTGGGCCTCGATTGGCATCGAAAAGGGCAAGCCCTTCGCTCCTGACGAGCGGATGAAGGCCATCCTCACCGAAGCCGCCGCCGTGGGCGACGCCACCGCCCGCGCCGTCGCCTTCCACATGCCGGAACCTTCAGACTATTACTATAAGGACGCCTACTGGCAGCTTCCCTTCGTCGGCGGTTACAAGTTCCAGTCGCAGCCAGGCGTGCTGAACCTCGACGGCTATATCTTCTATTATTTCATGGCGACGGGCGTGACGCCGGCGATGGAAGAGAAGATGGTCGGTCTCGGTTCGCAATACGCCTGGACGGCCCGCGACTCGCAGGGTGCGGCGCTCGACGGCGGCAAAAACTACCGGTTGCGGCTGCCGGCCAACGTGCCGGTCAAGGATTTCTGGTCGGTAATCCTCTACAGCAACCAGACCCGGTCGATGATCCAGACGGACCAGCGCTTCCCAAGCGTCAGCAGCCAGACCAAAGGCTTGCTGAAGAACGCCGATGGCACGATCGACGTGTTCTTCGGGCCGAAGGCGCCTGCCGGCAAGGAGGCCAACTGGGTGCAGACTGTGCCCGGCACGGGCTGGAACACCATCCTGCGCCTCTATGGTCCGCTGGAGCCATGGTTCGCCAAGACCTGGCGGCCGGGCGAGATCGAGCCTGTTTCGGCCGATTACACGGAAACGCTGGTCGAGAAGATCGAAGGCCGCGTGGCGAAGATCGCCGAGTGCCGCCGTCAGGCGGATGCCCGCTCCCTCGATTTCGCGGCGCGGCTGCGCTTCGTGGAGAACTGCGTCAATTGACGCGCGACAACCGGTCGGCCGTCACTGTCGAGCGGCCGGCCGGTTGCTGACTGCAACAGGTAGCTGCGGGTGACCGATCGCAAAGGCCGTGCGTCCTTCGAGGCTCCTTGCTGCGCCCTCGTCGCACCTCAGGATGAGGCATGTTGGAGCGCCATATCTCAGCCTCCTCATCCTGAGGCGCGAGCGATAGCGAGCCTCGAAGGACGCACAAATGGGAATACAGCAGCCTACCGGCCAGCCTTCTGCTCCCGCGCCGCCTTGAGCCTCGCGAAATCATCGCCCGCATGGTGCGATGAGCGGGTGAGCGGCGTGGCTGAAACCATCAGGAACCCCTTGGCATAGGCGATGGTTTCGTAGCTCTTGAAGGCGTCCGGCGTGATGAATTCGATCACCGGATGATGCTTCTTCGTCGGCGCCAGATATTGCCCGATGGTCATGAAATCAACGTCCGCGGCCCTGAGATCATCCATCAGCTGCAGCACTTCGTTCCGCTCCTCGCCAAGCCCCACCATGATGCCGGATTTGGTGAAGATTGTTGGATCGACCTCCTTCACCAATTGCAGCAAGCGGATCGAACTGAAATAGCGCGCGCCGGGGCGCACCTTCAGATATTTCGACGGCACGGTTTCGAGATTGTGGTTGAAGACATCCGGCCGCGCGCGGGCGACCGTTTCGATGGCGCCCGGCTTGCGCAGGAAATCCGGCGTCAGGATTTCGATGGTCGTCTTCGGCGAGCGGGCGCGGATCGATTCGATCACTTCAACGAAATGCCGCGCGCCGCCATCCGCCAGATCGTCGCGGTCCACCGAGGTGATCACCACATGATGGAGGCCGAGCTTCTCCACCGCGATGGCGATATGCTCCGGCTCCTTTGGATCGAGCGGCTGCGGCATGCCGGTCTTGACGTTGCAGAAGGCGCAGGCGCGCGTGCAGGTGTCGCCCATGATCATGAAGGTCGCGTGCTTCTGCTCCCAGCATTCGCCGATGTTGGGGCAGCCCGCCTCCTGACAGACAGTGACGAGGCCGTTCTCCTTCACGATGCGGTTCGTCTCCGCCCATTTGGGCGAGCCCGGCGCCTTGACGCGGATCCAGTCCGGCTTGCGCAGCACGGCGGCATCCGGGCGATGCGCCTTCTCGGGGTGACGCAAAGGCTGGCGCGGCTGGTTGAGGAGATCGAGAACGATTGTCATGGCTGTCTCAGTGGCTAGCAGGGACTTAAGGCCTCCAGGCGGTTTCGACAACCGGCGCTGGCGCTGGTCAGATCTGCTGCTTCTTGTCCCCTCTCCCCGTTCTGACGGAGAAAAAAGATGGCGCATCACGCCTGATCTTCCTCCCCTCTCCCCGTTCTGACGGGGAGAGGGCCAGGGTGAGGGGCTGGGTGAGTGTGCAAAGCGTTGTGCGAACTCACCCGGCCCCTCATCCGCCCTTCGGGCGCCTTCTCCCCATCCCTACTGGGAGAAGGAGGATCGCGTCACGCCTGTTTCGAATAGCCGACCACCAGCACGCCCGCGATGACGAGCCCGATGCCCAGGAGCTTCATGGGCGAGATGCTGTGTTGCGGAAAGCCCAGCGCGCCGGTGTGATCGAGCAGCGTGGCCACGATCAACTGCCCGGCAATCGCCAGCGATACGGCGAGCGCAGCGCCAATGCGCGGCCCTGCGACGATCGTCGTGAAGACATAGAACATGCCGAAGCAGCCGCCGAACCACATCCAGAAGGCGGGCGTCGCCAGCTTCTCGGCCGTCGGCAATGGCGTGCGCATCACGATGCAGGCGAGCAAAGCCGCGAGCGAGCCCACCGTGAAAGACACGAAGGTCGCCTGCATCGGGTGGCCGAGGCCATTCCTGAGAAAGCCGTTGACCCCCATCTGCAACGGCAGAACCGCGCCGCCCGCGAAGGCGAGGAGGATGAGGGGGAGCGTGGAGGTCATGCCTTCGGGCTAACAGATTCAGACGCCCAGGGCCAAGCTCAGTTCACCTTGGCTTCAAGCGCGGTGATCCGCTGATCGAACATGCCAATCGCGTTGACGAGAACGATCTGCACGCCATGCAGGCCGGCTTCGACGCCTTCCATCCGTGTCTCCAGATTGTCGAAGCGCTGCTGCATCTCCTGCCGCAGCCCCTTGATGTCATCGCGGATCTCGCGAAGGATCGTCGCCGTGATGTCTTTTGGCTCGCTCATGGGGAAAAGCTACCACAGCCCCAACAGGAACACAAGTGGAACATCACGCATTCAGCGCCCCGAACCCGGCTTAACGATTGCCTGCATGAGCACCCATCCCGGAGCACCCATCCCGCCCCCTTGCGGGGCGGGTGGCCCGGACCCCGGACTTGATCCGGGGGAAGGGCCGGGTGGGGGGAATTTTCTCATTGTCACCGTCATGATCACCCCTCCCCGGCGGCTTTCGCCGCCGACCCTCCCCGTCAAGGGGAGGGATGGAGCCCGCACGTTAACCCGGATTCACAGCCCTCTTACGCATTCAGCGCCCGCCCATAAGCATCCAGAACGCTCTCTTTCATCATCTCCGAGAGTGTTGGATGCGGGAAGACGACATGCATCAGGTCCTCTTCGGTGGTTTCGAGGTTCATGGCGACGACATAGCCCTGGATCAGTTCCGTCACTTCCGCGCCCACCATATGCGCGCCGAGCAATTTGCCGGTCTTCGCGTCGAAGATCGTCTTGATCAGGCCGTTATCCTCGCCCAGCGCGATGGCCTTGCCGTTGGCGGCGAAATTGAAGCGGCCGACCTTGACCGTGCGGCCCGCCTCCTTGGCCTTCGCCTCCGTCAGGCCGACGCTGGCGATCTGCGGATGGCAATAGGTGCAGCCGGGGATCATGCTCTTGTCCATCGGGTGGACGTGCAGGCCCTTGATGTGCTCGATGCAGATGACGCCCTCGTGCTCCGCCTTATGGGCCAGCATGGGCGGACCGGCGACATCCCCGATGGCGTAGATGCCCTTCACATTGGTCTCGCTGTAGCCGTTCGTGACGACGCAGCCGCGGTCCGTCCTGATGCCGAGCGCCTCCAGCCCGAGGTTCTCGATGTTGCCGACGACGCCGACCGCCGAGATCATGCGGTCGACGGTCAGCGTCTCGCTCTTGCCGTCCTGCTCGATTGTCGCGGTCAGGTTGTTGGCGCCCTTCACGACCCTGGTGACCTTGGCATTGGTGCGGATCTTCAGCCCCGCCTTCTCGAAGGCCTTGCGGGCGATGGCGGCGATCTCGGCATCCTCCACCGGCAGGATCTGCGGCATGACCTCGACGACCGTCACATCGACGCCCATCGCCTGATAGAACGAGGCGAATTCGATGCCGATGGCGCCGGAGCCCATCACCAGCATGGATTTCGGCATTTCAGCCGGAACCATCGCCTCGAAATAGGTCCAGATCAGTTTGCCATCCGGCTCGATGCCCGGCAGCGCGCGCGGGCGGGCTCCAGTCGCGATGACGATATGTTTCGCGGTATAGACGCCCTCCCCCAGCACGCCTTTGGGCGGCGGGTTCTGCGGCTGCACGGCGGGCTTCGTCATTGCCTTGACCACGACCTCGCCGGGTTTGGTGATCTTCGCCTCGCCCCAGATCACGTCGATCTTGTTTTTCTTCATCAGGAAGCCGACGCCGCCGTTCAGCCGGGCGGAAATGCCGCGCGAGCGGGCGACCACCGCCTTCACATCGGGCTTCATGCTGCCTTCCAGCACCAGGCCGTAATTCTTGGCGTGCTGGGCGTAATGCAGGATTTCAGCCGAGCGCAGCAGCGCCTTGGTGGGAATGCAGCCCCAGTTCAGGCAGATGCCGCCCAGATGCTCCCGCTCGACGATCGCCGTCTTGAGACCAAGCTGCGCCGCGCGGATCGCCGCGACATAGCCGCCGGGGCCGGAGCCGATGATGATGACGTCGTAGGCGGACATGGGAACTCCCGATCAGAGCGTGAGACGCATTGCGTAGGCGTAGACGATAATGGCCGTATCAAGCGCGATGGTCGCCACAGCGAGGGCGATGACGGAGCCATAGCGGCGGTCGAATCCGGCGCCTCCTAAGACTTCGCGTGATGCTGCTGTCACCCTCGTCCCTCCAGCGCTGCGATCCGCTTTTTCAGGTCAGCCATATCCTTCCGAAGATCGGCAATGTCCGACTGGTTTTGTGTCGTGAGGCCCATGTGGAATGTCGTGTAGCCCTTAATCACGTCGAGATCGTCTTTGATCTCGGCTACGTTCTCGGCGATTCCATCGACCCGCGCGCGCATTGCGCGCTGCTCGGTCTGGATGCTCTTTAGCATCGGCATCACCATGTCCTTGATCTCGCTCACGCTTCACCTCCTGCTTGACCAAAATGCATTTGATCATGGCCTGATTTCGAACGGAACACAATAAGAACAAAACTCCCAAAAGCCATCTATAGAAACCTGCTTTGCGCAACTCTGACGCAATCCTGATTGACCTTGCCGAAGCGCTCGTCGGCGGCCGCTAGGTGCTTGTTGAATGTGGGATCGGGCCAATCGGAAGCGTCATTGGCGGCACTGAATTGAAACACGAACCAGCTGCGGGTGCCGCCCATCGCGCTGGAAGCCGACATATCGTCAGCCATCGGCCTCCCCTCACACCAGCATCCCCATCGGATTCTCGATGTAGCCCTTGAACGCCTGCAGCAGCTCCGCCCCCAGCGCGCCGTCGACGGCCCGGTGATCGGTCGAGAGCGTCACGCTCATGACGGTGGCGACGCCGAGCGAGCCATCGGCCTTCACCACCGGGCGCTTCCCGCCCGCGCCAACGGCGAGAATCGTCGCATGCGGCGGATTGATGACGGCGCAGAAATCCCTGACGCCGAACATCCCGAGATTGGAGATGGCCGTGGTGCCGCCCTGATATTCCTCGGGCTTCAGTTTCCGCGTCTTGGCGCGGGCGGCCAGATCCTTCATCTCGTTGGAGATGGAAGACAGCGTCTTGTGGCAGGCATCCCGGATGACGGGCGTGATCAGGCCGCCGGGGATCGAGACCGCGACACCGACATCGGCGTGCTTGTGCTTCAGCATGGTGTTCTCGGTCCAGGTCACATTGGCGTCCGGCACCGCCTTCAGCGCCATGGCCATGGCCTTGATCACCATATCGTTGACCGAGAGCTTGTAGGCGGGCTTGCCATCCTTCACGGGGGCGGCCTTGTTGAGCTGCTCGCGCAAAGCCAGCAGGGCATCGAGGTCCGTGTCTATGGTGAGGTAGAAATGCGGGATCGTCTGCTTGGATTCGAGCAGCCGGCGCGCGATGACCTTGCGCATGCTGTCATGCGGGATCTCCTCGTAGGAGCCCGGCGCGAACATCTTCTTGATCGTATCTTCGGACATGCCAACTGCTTGCGGAGGGGGAGATGGCGCAGGGAGAGGGGCGCTCACCCCACCGGCCGCTCGCGCGGCCACCTCCCCCGCAAGGGGGGAGGAAGAAGCCCTGGCGCCGCCGCCGGCGATCGCCGCCTTCACATCCGCCTCGACGATGCGGCCATGCGGGCCGGAGCCGCTCAGCTTCGAAAGGTCGATGCCGTTCTGTCCGGCGATGCGTTTGGCGAGCGGCGAAGCGAAGAGGCGACTCCCCCCACCGGCCGCTGGCGCGGCCGCCTCCCCCGCAAGGGGGGAGGATGGAGCGCCTATCCCTCCCCCATGAAGACCAGCTTGCGCAGTCTTCACAGGCTCGACTGCTGGGGAGGGTGGCGGCGAAGCCGCCGGGAGGGGGGCTGGCGGTGCCTTCGCCCCGCCGCCCGCCGCAGCCTTGGCCACATCCTCGCCTTCGGCGGCGATGATCGCGATCAGCTGGTTCACCGGCACATCGGCGGTGCCGGCGGCCACGACGATCTTCGCCAGAATGCCGTCATCGATGGATTCGACCTCCATCGTCGCCTTGTCGGTCTCGATCTCGGCGAGCACATCGCCGGATTTGACGGCGTCGCCTTCCTTCTTCAGCCATTTGGCGAGATTGCCCTTCTCCATGGTGGGAGAAAGCGCCGGCATCAGGATATTGGTGGGCATGGCGTTTCCAGTGCTTAGTCTTGGATCGGGGGATCGAGCGGAAAGAGAACGTCGAGCGAAAAGCTGATCGCGTCAAACGGCGGCAAGCTGACCTCACCGGAGCCGGTGGCCGTGCCCAGCAGAAGCCACTTGCCGCTGACAAGCTGATAGGCGTCCAGCACGCGGGTTACGGGATCAAGCAGCCACAGGTAAGGCACGCCGCAGCCGGCATAAATCTGGCGCTTGGGCCCTTGATCGAGCCGCGCGGTCGAGGGCGACAGAATTTCACAAACCCAATCGGGCACAAGTGTCAGATATGGAGTGTCGGGAAGTGAGGACATTCTTTCACGCCGCCAGCCGGCGATATCGGGAACAACGACGTGGTTCGAAAGATGCAACTCTGGCTCATTCATAAAGAGCCAACCGCCCGGACCGCCTTCGCCAAGCCGGAAGGGACCGCGCAACATTCCCAGTATTTCAGCACTGGTCATCGCATGCCTGGGCGTTGGCCGCGGATGCGTCTCCAGCACACCATGGATGATCTCCGCCACCAGATGGGGCGGGACCTTCTCAAGGTCGGCATAGGTTGCCGGGGTGGGGACGGGTTTGGTCATGAACCGATTACTATCACGTCATTGCGAGCGCAGCGAAGCAATCCAGGAAAGGCCCGCATCCCCTCACCGATACAGCACGGCCTTGGCCGCGGCCACGACTTCGCCGACATTCGGCAGCGCGAGCTTCTCAAGGTTGGCGGCATAGGGCATCGGCACGTCCTTGCCGGTCACGCGCGCCACCGGCGCATCGAGATAATCGAAGGCCGCCTCCATGATCTTCATGCCGATCTCGGCGGTGACGCCGCTCTGCGGGAAGCCCTCTTCCACCGCGACGCAGCGGTTGGTCTTCTGCACGGAGGCGATCACCGTCTCGATGTCCATCGGGCGGATGGTGCGCAGGTCGATCACTTCCGCCTCGATGCCTTCGCCGGCCAGCGCTTCCGCTGCCTTGCGGGCATAGGTCATGCCGATGCCGAAGGAAACGATGGTGACGTCTTTACCCACGCGGTCGATCCTCGCCTTGCCGATCGGCAGCACGTGATCGCCCTTCGGCACCTCGAATGACTGGCCGTAGAGGATCTCGTTCTCGAGGAAGATGATCGGGTTCGGGTCACGGATCGCGGCCTTCATCAGGCCCTTCGCATCGGCGGCGGTGAAGGGCATGATCACCTTGAGGCCGGGCACGTTGGAATACCAGGCCGCGTAATCATGGCTGTGCTGGGCGGCCACGCGCGCGGCTGCGCCATTGGGGCCACGGAAAACAATGGGGCAGCCGAGCTGGCCGCCGGACATGTAAAGCGTCTTGGCGGCGGAATTGATGATCTGGTCGATGGCCTGCATGGCGAAGTTCCAGGTCATGAACTCGACGATGGGCTTCAGGCCGCTCATCGCAGCGCCCACGCCGATGCCGGCGAAGCCATGCTCGGTGATCGGCGTATCGATCACACGGCGGGGGCCGAATTCGGCCAGCAGCCCCTGCGTGATCTTGTAGGCGCCCTGATATTCCGCGACCTCCTCGCCCATGATGAAGACGTCCTTGTCGGCCCGCATCTCCTCGGCCATCGCCTCGCGCAGGGCCTCGCGCACCGTCATCGTCACCATTTCGGTGCCCGCGGGATACTCGGCGGAGGCGTCATAGGCCTTCGCTTGAGCAGGAACGCTCCCCCCACCGGCCGCTGGCGCGGCCACCTCCCCCGCAAGGGGGGAGGATGAGCCGCCGCTCCCTCCCCCTTGCGGGGAGGGTGGCAGCGAAGCTGCCGGGAGGGGGGCGGCGGCTGCCGGAGCGGCCGAAAGACTCTCGCCATCCTGCGCGATGATGGCGATCCTGGTGTTGACGAGCACGTTATCCGTGCCGCCGGCGACAAGGATCCTGGCGAGGATGCCCTCATCGACGGCCTCCACCTCCATGGTGGCCTTGTCGGTCTCGATTTCGGCGATCACATCGCCGGATTTGACCTTGTCGCCCTCGTTCTTCAGCCATTTGGCCAGTTTGCCTTGCTCCATCGTGGGAGAGAGGGCGGGCATCAACACATCTACAGCCATTTTTGACTACCTGGGCCTGAGGATCGAAGAGCCCCCGGCCTGCATCGCTGCGCGGTCAGAGGCCATATTCATGAGCAGCCGCCTCTCCTGCACCCCGCGCAGGATGAGGCCGTCCCATGGTTGGCGCTACTTGAGGATATCGGTGAAGAGCTCGGAGGGATCGGGCTCCGGATCGGTCGTCGCAAAGTCGGCGGCCTCGTTGACGATCGCGCGGATTTCGCCATCGATCTTCTTCAGGTCCTCCTCGCTCGCCCATTTGTTGGCCAGCAGGCGCTCGCGGACATTCTCGATCGGATCGCGCTCGTTGCGCATCTTGTCGACCTCATCCTTCGAGCGGTACTTGGCCGGATCGGACATGGAATGGCCGCGGTAGCGGTAGGTCTGCATCTCGAGAATATAGGGCCCCTTGCCGGAGCGGGCATGCTGGATGGCGCGCCGGCCAGCCTCGCGCACGGCGTGGATATCCATGCCGTCCACCTGCTCGCCGGGGATGTTGAAGGCCACGCCGCGAATGGAGAAATCCGTCTGCGCCGAGGCGCGGCTGACGGCGGTGCCCATCGCGTAGCGGTTGTTCTCGATGATGAAAATGACGGGAAGCTTCCAGAGCTCCGCCATGTTGAAGCTTTCATAGACCTGGCCCTGGTTGGCGGCGCCATCGCCGAAATAGGCCATGGCGACCGTGCCGTCCTGCCGGTACCAATTGGCGAAGGCGAGGCCCGCGCCAAGGCTCACCTGCGCGCCCACGATGCCATGGCCGCCGTAGAAGTTCTTTTCCTTCGAGAACATGTGCATGGAGCCGCCCTTGCCCTTGGAAAGGCCGCCGCGCCGTCCGGTCAGCTCCGCCATCACGCCTTTCGGGTCCATCCCGCAGGCGAGCATATGGCCGTGGTCGCGGTACCCCGTGATCACCTGATCGCCCGGCAGGGCCGCCATCTGCATGCCGACCACCACGGCCTCCTGGCCGATGTAGAGGTGGCAGAAGCCGCCGATCAGGCCCATGCCGTAGAGCTGGCCGGATTTCTCCTCGAAGCGGCGGATCATCAGCATCTCGCGATAGGCGTGCAGCTCCTCCTCGCGCGAGAAGGCCGTCGGCGTGTTCGCGGCGGCCTTCGCCCTCGTCTTCGAAGGCGCCTTGCCCTCGCTTTTCGCCACGCGTTTCGGCGTCACCGATCCCGTATCCTGCAAAGCAGCGGCCATCGCGCTCCCCCTAAATCCTTTGAATGCTGACAAACAACTTTAGGGCCATTGGCGCTGCTGAGAAGGGGGCTGACCGGCAAGAGCGCAATGCGTATTTTGCATAGGTGCAGTGCAACATATGCGTTTGCAACGCAGCAAAACGCATTATGCGTATGTTCAATCTAACTGATGATTGCCCTGAAATCAGGGCGTTTTGGGCAGAATGACGATCGCATCGTTCTTGTGGACGCTATTCAGAAGCGCCCTCGCCCGTTCATCCAGCAGGTCGCGATCCAGATTATCGGCTCTGAGAAGCGCCACACGCCGCTCCCAGTCGAACTTTTCAGCCTTCACGCCGCGAATCTCGGCTTCGAGCTGCGCAATGCGGATCTTGTAGGCAAGCTTGGCGTGCAGCCCGCGCTCGCCATGGTGCGCGTGATAGGCGAAATAGCCGACCGCCGCCCCGGAAAGGGCATAGAGGCCCAGAGCAAGGACAAAGTTGCGGATGCGCCTGCGCGAAACCATGGCCAACAAAAGCGCGATTCCAGTAAAGGCCCGATTAATTCGAAAGCGCCAATTGACCGGATCAAACGCGATCCTGGCTGCGAACCGCTCAGTCGGTGGCCGCCAGCAGCGCGGCGACGCGCCTGCCCTCCTCCAGCAAGAGATTGAAGGTGCTGCAGGCGGAGGCGGTGGTCATCACGTCGGAGCGGATGCCGGCGTCACGCAGGCGCCACCGCATGGCTTCAGGCAACGGGACAGGAACGCGCCCCGCGCCGAGGAGCAGAATATCGATCCCGGCCGCCTCCGCGAACACGCCTGCATAAAGATCATCCGCATGCCGGAAGGGCGCCGGCGCATCGACAGCACGGATTCCCGACGGCAGCAGGAGAATCGAACCCTTGTGGCTCATCCCTGCGAAGCGGAAGCCGCCTGCGCCGAAACCCTCGATCGGATGGCGGCCGGGCAGAAATCCGTCGTAGAGCTGAGAAGCGCCATTCAAGCCCGGCCCCCCGTTAGAGCATGCCGTCAAGGCTTGGCCTTGGCAGGCTCAGCGTTGACGATTTCGCCGGAACTTGCGGACTGGCCCACCCGCAATCCCAGGTAGATCAGGACAGGCGCGGCAATGAAGATCGACGAATAGGTGCCGACAACCACGCCGAACAGCATGGCGAAGGAGAAGCTTTCGATCACCGTGCCGCCGAAGAAAGCGAGCGCGATGAGGGCAAGCGCCGCCGTGAAGGAGACCATGACGGTCCGCGCGAGGGTCGTGTTGATGGAGAGATCAAGCAGATCCTCGGTCGACATCTTCTTATACTTGCGCATCATTTCCCGGATGCGGTCGAACACCACGACCGTATCATTCAGCGAATAGCCGACAATCGTCAGCACCGCAGCGATCGACGTCATGTTGAACTCGATGCGCGAAATCGCGAAGAAGCCGATCGTCAGGATCAGGTCATGCATCGTGGCGATGATGGCCGCCAGGGCGAATTGCCATTCGAAGCGGAACCAGAGATAGATCAGCACAGCAAAGAGCGACAGAAGCACGCCAAGCGTGCCGTTCTGGACAAGTTCGGCCGACACGCGCGGACCCACAACCTCGACGCGCCGTTCCTCGAATTTGTCGGCGAAGATCGACCGCACCTGCCGAACGACTTCCTGCTGCGCCGCATCGCCGCCCGGTTGGAGGGCGAAGCGCATCGAAAACTCGTTGCCGCCGCCGAATTCCTGCACCTCGACATCGCCGAAGCCAAGCTTGTCGACGGCGGATCGTATCTCGGCGATGTTCAGCGCACCGGTCTTCGCCCGCATCTCGATCACGGTGCCGCCCTTGAAGTCGATGCCGAAATTCATGCTGAGCGTGAAGAAGGCGACGACGGCGACCACCGACAGGAAGGCCGAGAACGGAAAGCTCCAGACGCGGAAGCGCATGAACTTGAAATCGGTCCCGTCGGGAATGATCCTCAGCAGCTTCATGGTTTCCGGCCTCTCAGAACGGAAGCTTCTTGGGCTTCGCCCAGCGATACCACAGCGCGATCATCATGCGCGTCATCGTCACCGCCGTGATCACGGTGGTCAGGATGCCGATGATCATCGTCACTGCGAAGCCCTTCACCGGGCCTGTCCCAAGCAGATAGAGGATCAGCGCAGCGATGAACATCGTGACGTTCGAGTCCATGATCGTCGCGAAGGCCCGGTTGAAGCCGGCTTCCAAAGCGGAGATCAGACTTCGGCCCATCTGCTGCTCCTCGCGCATGCGCTCGTAGATCAGCACGTTGGCGTCAACGGCCGTGCCGATGGTGAGCACGATGCCGGCGATGCCGGGCAAGGTCATCGTCGCGCCAAGGAAGGCCATGGCGGCGAGGATCAGCAGAATATGCACGAGAAGGGCGAGGTTGGCGAAGATGCCGAACAGGCCATAAGTCAGCAGCATATAGCCCGCGACCAGCGCGGCGGCGACCATGGCCGCCAGCTTGCCGGCTTCGATCGCATCCTGACCGAGCCCCGGACCCACCGTCCGCTCCTCGACGGTGGTGAGCTTGATCGGCAGCGAACCGGCGCTCAGCAGCACAGCGAGCTCATTGGCGCTCTGGGGGGTGAAGTTCCCCTCAATGTAGCCTGATCCGCCGGTGATCGGCACGCGGATGGAGGGCGCCGAAATCACCTTGCCGTCGAGCACCATGGCGAAGCGGCGGCCCACATTCTCCGATGTCAGGCGGCCGAAGACCATGGCAGCCCGGGTGTTAAACTGGAAATTGACGACCGGCTGGCCGTTCTGACCGAAGCCCGGCCGCGCCGAGGCCAGATCCTGGCCCAGAATTTCAGCCCTGCGGAAGACGCGGATGGTGCCGCCGCCTTCGGAATAGGGCAGCACAATTGTTTCCGCTTCCGGGATGCCAGGATCATCGGCCACCATGCGGAATTCAAGCTGCGCCTCGGCATTGACGAGCCTCTTGATGCGTTCGGGGTCCCTTTCGCCGGGCATCTGGATCAGGATGCGGTCCTGACCCTGGCGCTGGAGATTGGGCTCCTTGATGCCCTTGTCATCGATGCGGCGGCGCACGACTTCAATTGATTGCGCCATGATGCGCGAAATCTGATCGCGAACCTCCTCGTCCGTGACCGTCAGGCGGATGAGGCGCGGCTCGGGCTCCTCGACGATCAGCGTGCGCGCGCCAGATTGTCCCAGCACGGCATTGCCGATCGGCACCGATAACTCCCTGAGCTTTGACAGGGCCAGTTCGCGGTTGGCGTTTTCGGCGAGGCGCACTTGCACGGAGCGGCCCGAAACGCCAACACCGCCGACAATCGGGATTGTGTTTTCACGCAGCACACGGCGCACATCCTGCTGCAGGACATTGGCGCGAAGCCGCACGATGCCCGCCGTATCGGCCTCCATCAGCAGATGGACGCCGCCCTGGAGATCGAGCCCCAGCGGAATCGCCCGGTGCGGGATGATGGCGGCCGGAACCCAGCTTGGGAAAGCCGCTTTGACCTGCTCGCGCGTTGCTTCCGTCCAGAGATTCGGCAGCGTGTAGACGACGCTGGCAATCGCCAGCAGCAGGACGGCAATGATCTTGAACTTCGAAAATTTCAGCATGGCGGGCGGCTTACTCCGTCAACGTCAGCGGATCGTTGGCGACGGATCAGCTGGCCGCGACAGGCTCGGTCTTGTTGCGGACATCCGCAATCATGCTCTTGATCACCTTGACCCTGACGTTGTCGGCGATCTCGACTTCGGCCTCGTTGTCGTCAATGACCTTGGTCACCTTGCCGATCATGCCGGAATTGAGCACCACAGTGTCGCCGCGGCGCACATTCTTGATCATCTCCTGATGGGCCTTCACGCGCTTCTGCTGGGGGCGGATCAGCAGGAAATACATGATGATGAAGATCAGCACGAAGGGCAGCATCTGCACGAGAATGTCGGATCCGCCTGGAGCGGCTGCAGCTTGGGCGAAGGCGGGGGTGATCACGGGATCGGCTCCGGAAACAGGGTGGAAACTCGGAAGCGCTCTCTTAGCGGGGGATCGGCCGAAAGCAAACCCTCGAAAGAAGTTGATTCCAAACGCATGGATGGTGTTGGAAATGGGGCTCGAACCGCCCCAATTCAATTCCCCGCCCCCGGTGACGCACATCCAATGACCGATCCCGCATTCGTTGCCCTGCTCACCCGCATCGCCGATGCGCTGGAGCGCCAGGCGCCCGCCGTGGCCGCGCCGCCGGACCTCACCGCCGCCGATGCCTTCGTCTGGCACGCGGCTCCGCCTCACTTGCAGCCGGTGCCGAAGGTGAACGGCGTCGCCCTGCCGCTGTTGAAGGGCATTGACCGGGCGCGCGATATCCTGATGGAGAACACCGAGCGCTTTGCGGCGGGGCTGCCGGCCAACAACGCCCTGCTCTGGGGCGCGCGGGGCATGGGTAAATCATCGCTGGTCAAGGCTGCCCATGGCGCGGTGAACCAGGCGCGCGATGCCGCCTCCGAAGCGCCCTTGAAGCTTGTCGAGATCCACCGCGAGGATATCGAGACGCTGCCGGCGCTGATGGGGATCGTGCGGGGCTCTCCCTGGCGCTTCATCATCTTCTGCGACGATCTCTCCTTCGATCATGACGACACCTCCTACAAATCGCTGAAGGCGGTGCTCGAAGGCGGCATCGAGGGGCGGCCGGAGAATGTGATCTTCTACGCGACCTCCAACCGCCGGCATTTGCTGCCGCGCGACATGATGGAGAATGAGCGGTCCACCTCGATCAACCCCGGCGAGGCGGTGGAGGAGAAGGTTTCGCTCTCGGACCGGTTCGGCCTGTGGCTTGGCTTCCATAAGTGCAGCCAGGACGAATATCTCACGATGGTCGATGCTTACGCCGATCACTTCGGGCTTCGCGTGAACCCGGAACAGTTGCATCATGAGGCGCTCGAATGGTCGGTTACGCGCGGCAGCCGCGCCGGCCGCGTCGCCTGGCAGTTCATTCAGGATCTGGCCGGGCGGATGGGCGTTCGCCTCGAAGCCTGATCCGCTGAAACAGAAACGGCGGCCCCGTTTTGGCAGGGCCGCCGTCCATGCAAACATCCGGCTGGGTCTCGCAGATCCGGACGTTATTCCTGAATCGGCCTCAGTTATCGAGGTATTTGGTCGGATCGATGGGCGTGGAGCCCTTGCGCAATTCGAAATGCAGTTGCGGCGACGTCACATTGCCGGTCGCGCCTGATTTGGCGATCGTCTGGCCGCGGGTGACCTTTTCGCCGCGCTTTACGTTGAGATCGCCATTATGGGCATAGGCCGTCACATAGCCGTTGTCGTGGCGCACCAGCACCATTTTGCCGTAACCCTTCAATTCCTCGCCGGCATAAGCAACGACGCCGTCAGCAGCAGCCTTGACGGGCGTGCCTTCCGGCACCGCGATGGCGATGCCGTCGCCGTTGCCGCCTTTGGAGCCGAAGCCGGAGATGATTCGGCCGCGGGCGGGCCAGCGGAATTCCGCCTTCTCTTCCGTGGCGAGCGCCGGCTTCTGGACCGGGATCGAGGCTGTCGTCGTGGCATCAGCCTGAACCGCCGGCGCCTCAGCCTTTGGCGCGGTCAGCGGAATGACGCGCGGCTGCGCCGCGGCAACCTGCTCCGGCGCCTTCAAGGGCTTGGCCGCAGCAACGGCCGCCGTCGCCGGTTTCGCCGGGCTGACGCCGGTCCCGGCCTTCGGGGCGGCCGCGATGATGCGCTTTGGCTTCACGTCGTCATTGGTCGAAGCCTTCGCAGCCTTGCCGGGCTGCGCCGCAGCAACAAGCGATTGTGAAGGCCGGGCTGTTGCGGCGGCGCTCTGCGCCGGCATGACTGCTGCGGGAGGACGCAGCGTAGCCGCAGGCGAAGGCGCCGCCAGGGTCGCCTTCGGGCCACCGCCGTGGCTGCTGAAGATCGGGATGATCGCTTGCTGGCCGGGTTTGACCTGACCGCCGTTGGCCGCAGTGATCGCAGCCACCGGGACGCCGTACCGGGCGGAAAGAATGCTCGCCGTCTCGCCGGGACCGACCATGACGGGCGTTCCGCCCGCTGCGGTCCAGCCGGCGGCGGACCCTTCGACTGGCGAAGCCTGGGGCCGCGGGGCCGAAGTGATCGGCGGCAGGTCCTGCGCAGGCCGGACGGGGTAGCCCGCAACCGCCGGCGGCAGGTCCTGCACAGGCCGGACGGGGTAGCCCGCAACCGCCGGCGGCAGGGGCCGGCTCGTAACAGTTCCGATCGGCGCCGCGCGCGATGGGAGGGAGGCGGTGGTTGCCGGATCGGCCTTCGCCGTCGCCGTTGCGGCGAAGGGGTTTGTGAAGGGATTTTCGCTGAAACGGGAGGAATCCGACCCGCAGGCTGCGGTGGCGCTGGCCAGAAATCCGGCTGCGATGATCTTCAGCACCTTCCGGCTCCCGCAAGACGTGACACGCATTCGCATTACTCGACACCCTGAAACGCAACTTCCACACCGCCTTTAATAAAGCAGTGAGGTTAAGGAGGCGTTTCCGTGCGCCAAAAAATTCAGGAAATCCCGCAGGTCTTTCGAAAAGACGCTGAAGCCGTCATGGCGAGCGCAGCGAAGCAATCCAGCCTTTTTCTGCCACGTCCCGAGCGGCGGCAAGGAGGCTCCGGATTGCTTCGCTGCGCTCGCAATGATGTTGAGACAAAGCCCGCTAAAGCACGCTCGCGACGCCGGCCGCGAGCGGCGGCAAGCGGGAGGGGCCGAGGCGCTCGGCCGTCAGCTCTCCGTCGCGCTTGATGAAGCGGATCAGCGACCGCGCGGCGCCTTGCGTGATGGCAGCGACCAGCATGCCGCCCTCGGCCAGTTGCGCGGCGAGGATCGGTGAGACACCAGGGAGTGCGGCATTCACGATGATGCGGTCGAACGGCGCTCCAGCGGGCAGTCCGCCCTCCCCGTCACCGATAACGACGATGGCGTTGCGGATGCCGAGCGCGGACAACCGCTCCCGGGCCGACTCGGCCAGCGTTGCGTAGCGCTCGACGCTCGCCACTGCCCGCGCCAGGCCGGCGAGCAGCGCCGTCTGCCAGCCTGAGCCCGTGCCGATTTCCAGCACCTGGCTATCGGCCCTCACCCGCAGCGCCATCACGGCATCGAGGACGGCCATCGGCGCCGTGGCCTCCTGCCCGCAAGGAATGGGCACGGCGATCTCCTGATAGGCGAAGCCCACATAGGGAAGCGGCAGGAACCGCTCACGCGGGGCGCGCTCGATCGCGTTCAGCATGGCGGCGTCGCGCAGGCCGCGCGCCCGGAGCATCAGCAGGAAAGTAGCGAGCGCGCTGTCATTCGACGCCAGGCTTTGCATCGCTCAGCCGCCGAACACCCGGGCGAATTCGGTCACCGTCGGCAGGTCGGTGAGATCGAGCTTGATCGGCGTGATCGAGATGCGCTTTTCGGCGAGCGCATGCAGGTCGGTGCCTTCGGCGGGCGTGGACTTGCCGCGTGAGAAGGCGATCCAGTAATAGGGCTTGGCGCGGCCGTCCATGCGCTCCTCGACCCTGAGAAGCTCTTGATTGCGCTGCCCCTGCACGGTGCTGGCCGTGCCTGTCACCTCGGATGGATCGCAGTTGGGGAAATTGATGTTGACGAGCGTGTTCTTGGGGAATCCCGTCTCCAGCACCCTGCGGATGATGTCGGGCGCGTGGCTTTCGGCGCAATCCCAGCGGATGGCGTCGCGCCCGGCCGGGCCATAGGCCTGCGAGAGCGCGATGGAGCGGACGCCGAGGATCGTGCCTTCCATCGCGCCGGCGATGGTGCCCGAATAGGTCACGTCCTCGGCGACATTCTGACCGTGATTGACGCCCGACAGAATGAGATCGGGTCGGCTGTCCATCAGGATGCTGCGCATGCCCATGATGACGCAATCGGTCGGCGTGCCCTTCACGGCATAATGGCGCTCGGAGATTTTCCTCAGCCGCAGCGGATCGTTCAGCGAGAGCGAATGCGAAACGCCGCTCTGGTCCGTTTCGGGCGCCACCACCCAGATATCGTCCGATAACTGGCGCGCGATATTCTCCAGCACGGTGATGCCATGCGAGTGGATGCCGTCGTCATTGGTCAGCAGGATGCGCATGGCACTCACTTCTTGATGGCTTCAATGCGTGTCACGCCGCCCATATAGGGCAGCAGCGCATCGGGGACGCTGACGGAGCCGTCGGCGTTCAGGTAATTCTCCAGCACCGCGATCAGCGTGCGGCCGACGGCGAGGCCGGAGCCGTTGAGCGTATGGACATAGCGCGGGCCCTTGCCATCCGCCGGGCGATAGCGCGCCTCCATCCGCCGCGCCTGGAAATCGCCGCAGACCGAGCAGGAGGAAATCTCGCGGTATGCCCCCTGCCCCGGCAGCCAGGCCTCGATATCGTAGGTCTTCTGCGAGCCAAAGCCCATGTCGCCGGTGCACAGAATCATCACCCGGTAATGGAGGCCGAGCTTCTTCAGCACGTTTTCGGCCGAGACCAGCATCCGCTCGTGCTCGTCCTTCGACGTCTCGGGCGTGGTGATGGAGACAAGCTCGCATTTCTGGAACTGGTGCTGACGCAGCATGCCGCGCGTATCTCGCCCTGCGGCACCCGCCTCCGAGCGGAAACAGGGGGTGAGCGCGGTGAAGCGGAGCGGAAGTTCCTTCTGCTCCAGCACCATCTCGCGCACGAGGTTGGTGAGGGTGACCTCGGCGGTGGGCGTGAGGTAGAAGTCGTTCGTGGTCTTGAAGAGGTCCTCCTCGAACTTCGGTAATTGGCCAACGCCGTAGACCGCCGGGGCCTTCACCAGCAGCGGCACGGCTACCTCCGTATAGCCATGCCCGCCCTGATCTTCAGGCTGCGTATGCAGATCGATCATGAACTGGCCGATCGCCCGCTCCAGCCGCGCCAATTGCCCCTTCAGCACCACGAAGCGGCTGCCGGACATCTTAGAAGCTGCCTCGAAATCCATGAGGCCCATGGCCTCGCCGATCTCGAAATGCTGCGCGCCCAGATGATTGGCGGCGGGCTTCACGCCATGGGTCCGGTAGAGCTTATTGCCGCGCTCGTCGGCACCCGGCGGCACGTCAGCGGCGGGAATGTTGGGAATCGTCTCGAGCGCCGCGCGAAGCTCCGCTTCCGCGTCCCGCTGCTCGGCCTCGCCGACGGCGAGTCTGTCCTTCAGCGCCGCGACTTCGGCCTTGAGAGCCTCGGCGGTCGCCATGTCCTTGCGGCCCATGGCGGCGCCGATCTCCTTCGAGGCGGCGTTGCGGCGCTCCTGCGCGCCCTGCAGATCGGCGATCACGCGGCGGCGGCGGTCATCCAGCGCGATCAGGGAGGCCGACAGCGCCTCGAGGCCACGGGCCTTGAGCCCCGCATCGAAGGCGGCGGGATTGTCGCGGATCAGCTTGATGTCATGCATGTGTTCGCCGCTGTTGCTTCGCAGGTTGCCATTTCGCCGTCATTGCGAGGAGCAACGCGACGAAGCAATCCAGATCCAGTCAAAACATCGCGCTAACGCTGCTCTGGATTGCTTCGCTTCGCTCGCAATGACGGCAGGGCGGCGCCATGCTTCAGGCCGACGCTGCGTCGTCCTTCGGCTTCGCCCTGTCCTTCTCCACCATTTTGACGGCGAAGATGGCGAGTTCGTAGAGAAGCAATGTCGGTATCGCAAGCGCGAACTGGGAGATCACGTCGGGCGGCGTCAGAACGGCGGCGATGACGAAGACGATGAGGATGGCGTAGCGGCGCTTCTCGATCAAGAATTGTGAATCGATCAACCCGGCGCGCGCCAGAAGCGTCAGAATCACCGGCAGCTGGAAGGTGATGCCGAAGGCGAAGATCAATTGCATGATCAGATCAAGATATTCGCTGATCTTGGCGTCGAGCCGGATCGGCGCCTGGCCGTCCGTGCCCGGCAACACCTGCTGCGCCAGCGCGAATTGCATCAGCAGCGGCATGGCGATGAAATAAACGACGCAGGTGCCCAGGATGAAGAACACCGGGGTGGCGATGAGATAGGGCAGGAAGGCCTCGCGCTCGTTCTTGTAGAGCCCCGGCGCCACGAACTTGTAGATTTGCGTGGCGATCACCGGAAACGACAGGAACAGGCCGCCGAAAACGCCGATCTTGATCTGCGTGAACAAGCTCTCCAGCGGATGGGTGTAGATGGCGCTCACCTTGTCGGCGCCGCCCGCCGCCCAGGCGTAGGGACCGAGCAGAATCTGAAAAATCTGCTTCGAGAAGGCGAAGGAGAGAATGAACATCACAACGAAGCCGATCAGCGCCTTGATCAGGCGCGACCGCAATTCGATCAAGTGATCCATCAGGGGCGCGCGCGACGCGTCGATGTCGTCCTGCCCCGGCTTTCTGTCCGTCTCGGTGGTCATGCAGCGCTACCGGGCGTCTCTTCAGAGGCTTTCTTGCGGGAGCGCTTCGGCTTGGGCTCCGGCTCCTCAACCGCAGGCGCCGGTGGCGTTTCCGCCACGAGGTTAACCGGCGGCGGTGGCGCAAGCGGTTCGATCTTCGGCTCGGGAACCGTTGCAGCCGGCGTCGTCTCCGCAGCGGGCGCGCCCTTGATCTCGTCCTTGACCGCCTTGATCTCGTTCCTGATTGTTTCCAGCGGATTGAAGGTGCTGGTTGCTGATCGGGCTGCGTCATTCACATCCGTGAACGCCTTCTTGGCCTCGTCAAGCTCCGCCTCGCGCATCGCCTCGTCGAATTGTCCCCGGAATTCAGCGGCCATGCGCCGCACCTTGCCCATGGCGTTGCCCGCTGTCCGCAGAAGCCCCGGCAACTCCTTGGGACCGATCACCACGAGGGCGACGATCCCGATCACAAGGAGTTCGCCTCCCCCGATATCAAACATGTCGATCCATTCCGGAGGGGCTGCCCATCAGGGGCAACCTGGATGCTTGATCAATTCGGCTTGGTCGAGGAGGCGGTGGACGCAGCCGCGTCAGCGGTCGTCTTGGCGGCGGCCTCGAGGCGGGCCTTCTCTTCCTCGGCCTTCTTGGCGGCGTCGTCATCCTCGGCCATGCCTTTCTTGAAGGCCTTGATGCCGCCGGCGACATCGCCCATCAATTCGGATATCTTGCCGCGGCCGAACAGCAGAAGCACGATCACAGCGACCACCAGCCAGTGCCAGATGCTCATCGAGCCCATGACGAAACTCCCTTGTTACCGAGGACGGCGGGCCGCCCTGAATTGTTGTTGCGAAACTAGGCGCGCTGATGCCCGAAAACAAGCACCTCGTCAAAATCGATCGACAAGCCGACGTCGCGGCGGCGTGAAGAGGGCGGGCGTTCGCGAAGGCGCGCCCTGACCGGGCGATCCAGTCCCTGCACGTCCAGTTCGGCGAGGTAGGTCTCGCCCAGGAACCGCACCGAACGGATGCGGGCGGCCGTCCCCTGCCCCGGCGGCAGCAGCCGGAAGCCCTGCGGCCTGATGCAGAGCGAGGCCGGACCATCCGGCAGTCCCGGCGCATCCACACGCCCCAGCGGCGTATCGGCATGGCCATCGACGACGCTGCAGGCCACCTCGTTCAGGTCGCAGAAGAACCGCGCCGCCTCCAGATCGACCGGAGAATGGTAGAGTTCTTCCGGCGCACCCGCCTGGACGATGCGGCCCCGGCGCATCAGGACGATCCGGTCGGCGATGCCCATGGCCTCTTCCGGATCATGCGTCACCATGATGCAGGTGGCGCCCGTCTCGCGGAGCAAGGCCACCGTATCGTCACGCACGGAATCGCGCATGCGCCGGTCAAGATTGGAGAAGGGCTCGTCCATCAGCAGCACCCGCGGGCGCGGCACGATCGCCCGGGCCAGCGCCACACGCTGCTGCTCGCCGCCCGAAAGCATATGCGGATAGGCCCCGGCCAGCGCCGTGAGGCCGACGCTCGCCATGGCGGTGCGCGCCGCCGCCTCCGCTTCCGCCCGGCGCAGGGCGCGCAGGCCGAAGGCGACGTTTTCGAGGACGGTCATTTGCGGAAAAAGCGCATAATCCTGGAAGACCATGCCGATGCCCCGGCGCTCGGGCGGCATGCTTGCCGTCGAGTTGGCGATGACGACGCCATCCATGCTGATCGTGCCGGCCGACAGATCCTCGATTCCGGCCAGGATGCGCAGCAGCGTCGTCTTGCCGCAACCCGACGGGCCAAGCAGGCAGACGACCTCGGCCGGATGAATGGTGAGATTGATCTCCTGCAGGACCTTGCGGTCGCCAAAGCTTTTGGCGAGGCCCGCGATCTCGAGGCCGGCGGGTATGACGGCGGTGGCGCGGCCGCGCGCCAGCGTCGCGGCGGGAACAGCGGCCATCAGCGCTTGTGCTCGTCCGCCAGGGGATCCAGCCGATCGTCATTGGCCGCTTCGGCGGCGGCTTCGTCCTCGATGGCGGCATTGAGCGGCGGCTCGAAGCTGTTGATGCGCTCTTCCGCGGCGGCTTCCAGCGGATCGGCCTCGAGCGGATCTTCATCCGCCCGCAGCAGCGGATCGTCCGACGGCAGCGGAATCGCCAGACCCTGCGGCAGGCGGCCGTCGAACAGTCCGGCGGCCTTCAACTCGTCGAGGCCCGGCAGGTCGCTGACGGCATTGAGGCCGAAATGGCTCAGGAAGGTCTCCGTCGTGCCGAAGGTGATCGGTCGGCCGGGCGTCTTGCGGCGGCCGCGCATCCGCACCCAGCCAGCCTCCATCAGCACGTCCAGCGTCCCCCTGGCGGTGGCGACGCCACGAATTTCCTCGATTTCGGCGCGCGTCACCGGCTGATGGTAGGCGATGATGGCGAGCGTCTCGATCGCCGCCCGCGAAAGCTTGCGCGGCTCCTCGACTTCCTTCGTCAGCAGGCACCCGAGATCATTGGCGGTCCGGAATGTCCATTTGCCGCCGACGCGGGCAAGATTCACCCCCCGCGCCGCATAATGGGGCTCCAGATGCGCCATCACGTCGCGGATGCTCACGCCCGATGGCATGGCGGCGCTCAGCACATCTTCCGCCAGCGGCTCCCGTGACGCGAACAGCAGCGCCTCGGCGATCCGCACGGCGGCGCCCAGCGCCATAGCGGCGGTCATCTCCTCGGCGGAGCCCTGGGGCCACAAACGCAATGGTGCGGTATTCATATCTGCGTTCTACGACGCAACGGCCGGTTTCGCCACCGCCGCAGCGCCCGTTTTGCGCCGCAGCCACAGCTTTTCGAAGGCTTTATCCTGCCTGATCTCCATGCTGCCCTCGCGCACCATCTCTAGCACCGAGGCGAAGGCGGAGGCGGCAACCGTGCGGCGTATTGCGGGTTCCACGGCGTAGCGGATCAGATAGCTGTCCATCGGCGCCCAGTCAGCGACATCGCCGATGAGGCGCTCCAGCGCTGCGCGCGCCTCGGCCAGCGACCAGACGAAGCGCTTCTCGATCTGCACGCGCGACAGGGCGTGCTTCTGCCGCTGCGCGGCATAGGCGGTCAGGAGATCGTGCAGGCTGGCTTCCCAGCGCGGCCGCTCCACAATGGCAAGCTCTTCCGGCGCGCCGCGGGCAAAGACATCGCGGCCAAGCTGGGGCCGCTGCACGAGCGCCTGGGCGGCCAACCTGATCGCTTCGAGCTTGCGCAGCCGCTCGGCCAGCGCTCCGGCGAGCTCATCCGCGGTGGGGCCCTCCTCGCTGTCCTTGTCGCGCGGCAGCAGAAGCCTTGATTTCAGATAGGCGAGCCAGGCCGCCATGACGAGGTAATCGGCCGCCAGCTCCAGCCTGATCTTCCGGGCGGCCTCGACGAAGCTCAGATATTGATCTGCCAGGGCCAGAATAGAGATTTTCTGCAGGTCGACCTTCTGCCGGCGGGCAAGCTCCAGCAACAGGTCGAGCGGCCCTTCGAAACCATCGACATCGACGATCAGGGCGGGATCGTCGCTCCGCCTTTCGCTGTCTTCGGCAAAGAGATCTCCGGTGCGCATCGATCCAGGTCCTCGGGAGGGACCCAGATGTGGCGCTTTCAGGCGGACATCGCAAGCGCGGCTTCAAGCCTCGCCCGCCCTTCCACAGGATCGAAGGGTTCAGGCAGATGCGCGATCCGGCGCAACGCGGCCTCGGCCCGGCGGCGCGCCTGGCCCTTCAATTCCGGCGCCGCCGTGAAAATGGGCAGCATTTCCGCCATATCGCCATTGCAATGGAGAACCACATCGCAACCCGCCTTGAGCGCGGCTCTGGCGCGGCTTTCGAAATCACCGGCCAGAGCCTTCATGGAGAGATCGTCGCTCATGACGAGGCCGTCATAGCCGATCTCGCCGCGGATCACGTCCCGCATCACCTTCCGCGAGGTCGTCGCCGGATGTTTGCTGTCGATCGCCGCGTAGACGACATGGGCGGTCATCGCCAGCGGCATGTCAGCGAGATGGCGGAAGGGTGCGAAGTCGGTGGCGGAGAGCGTGGCGCGATCGGTATCGACCACCGGCAGCGCAAGATGGCTGTCGGCGCCGGCCCTGCCATGACCGGGGATATGCTTGATGACCGGCAGCACGCCGCCGGCGATCAATCCTTCCGCTGCAGCGCGGCCGAGCACGGCGATCGTCTGCGGATCGGCGGCATAGGCGCGGTCGCCGATCACGTCATGCGCACCAGGCGCCGGCACATCAAGCACCGGCACGCAATCGACGGTGATGCCGAGGGCCTGAAGGTCATGCGCCATCAGGCGCGCGCCGAGCCGGGCGATCTCCCGCCGCAGCAGCGGATCGTTGGAGCGCAGGGCGCCATAGGCGCGGCCCGGCGGATATTTGGGCCAATGCGGGGGCCCCAGGCGCTGCACGCGGCCGCCTTCCTGATCGATCAGCACCGGCGCATCGGCGCGCCCGACGCACTCACGGAAGCTGTCGGCCAGCCGGTGAACCTGTTCCGGCGTATCGACATTGCGCCTGAAGAGGATGAAACCCCAGGGCTTCTCCGCCTTGAAGAGCGCCTGTTCGGCCGGAGTGAGCACATGGCTGGAGCAGCCGACGATCAGGGCCTTGCAGTTCATGGGAACCAATATCCCGTCAGTTGCGGGCGACGAAGCAGCTGCCGCCATCGGCCTTGAGGCGCTCGCAAAGCCCGCTGGCCTCCTCGCGCGACATGTTGCCGACCCTGACGCGATAGATCGACCGGCCGTTCACTTCGGCGTTGCGGATCACCGGATTCAGGCTCGATAGCACATCACCGTACTGCGTGCGCAAGCGGTTGAACTTGCTGCGCGCAGCCTCTTCGCTGCCTTCGGCCGCGAGCTGGACGCTGAAACCGGAGCCCGGCGACGCGGCGGCAGCCGGAGCCGATTGGGTGGCGGAAGGCGCCGCCATCGATGTCGGCACTGTCGAGGAGGCCTGAGCGGCGGGCACACGGGGCGGCGCCGCCCGGACAGCCTGCGGCGTGATCCGCAGCGGGCCGTTGGCGTCATCAACAGCGGCGGAGGCCAGTGTATCCGCGGCGGGCCGCTGAGGCGTCGGAACGACGCGCGGCTGCGCCTGAGCGCGGCTTGGCGCAGCCTCGTCCGGACGGATCGGCACGGCGCGGACGCGGCGAGGCTCGGCGGCTGCGGCAGAAGCAGATGGAGCGGCGGCGGGCGGAGCGGGCGGCGCTGCCGCAGGAGCGGCCGGAGCCGCCGGCGCTGACGGCGGGGGCGCCGGCGCGGCAGGAATAACGGATTGGGCAAACGATGGATTCGGGCCGGAAACCTGCGGCGGAAGCGACATGGACGGCATCCCGATCGGCGCCGCCTGAGAACTGCCGGGCGGCGGGCCGGAAATGGTGATCGGCACCGAGGCCACAGGCCGGGGAACCGCCGGCGTTGGCGCGCTTGCGTTCGGAGTAATCTGGGATACGCCAGGGATCTGGCGGACGCCATTCTGCGCCTGGGACTCGGCGGAACGCTGAGCCTGGGTGAGGTCAAGCGGCTGCTCCTCGCGCGGCACGACCCGTTCGCCCTGGCGCGTATCGGCGCCGCGGGGCTGCAGAACCTCCTTGTCCTGGTTCGGCATATCCATGCCTCCGGGATTGGCCGGCCGCTCCTTGGTAAGGCCCGGCTTCGCCGCGATCACCGGCGCATCCCGGTTCACGCCGGTATTTGGTCCTGTCCCGAGCGCCAGCAGGCTCGCCACGCCGATGACGGCAATGCCGACAACGCCTGCAGCCAGCAGCATTCCCCGCCTTGAGCGGGAGGGGTGCGCGGCAGCCGCCCCTGCCGACATGGCGGCCGCGGCGCCGGCCGCCGCAGCAGCGGCGCTGCTTTCATCGCCTCGGCCAGATCCCGCGAGCTCGTCCGGAGGCGAAGGCGCCAGGGCCGGGGCGAGCGGCTGCGCCGGTGCGGCCGCCCGTTCACCGCCAGCGTCCCGCATGGCGGCCTCGAACTCGGCCAGCATATCCTCAAAACCGGCAGCCGTCGTCTTGCCTCCTTCGGAAACGGACAATCCCAGCTGCGGCGCGCGCGGGGCAAGATCATCGGTGTCGAAGTCGAAATCCTGCTCGCGGCTGACGGGAATGGGGGTGCGGTCGTCGATCTTCGCTGGATTGGACGCGACCTCGGCAGGCAGGGCTGAACGCAACCCCAGATCCGCCAGCGCATCCTCGTAGGAGCTTTCCGGCGCGGAACCAGTCGCGCTCTCTGGATGAGCCAAAAGATCATCAAACTGGTGGTCGCCTCCGTTCGTTTCCAGCTGTCCGGTCTGCGGAAGGGGACGCAGCAGATCGTCGGCGGCAAGAAGCGGATCGAAAGACGGCGCCTGAGCCTCGGCTGCGCCCGAGGCCGGGATGGGGGACAATCGCAAAAAATCATCGAAACGCCGGGACGCATCATCGCCCGGGCGCGGGCCGCGGTTGGCGCCGCCAGCAGCCATATCCTCATGGCCGACAATGCGGGCAAGCTCCGCCAGCGGGTCATCGCCGCCCGTGCGTTTCGTCAAACCCTGCGCCGCCAGCTGACGATCGAGCTCCTCGAAGTCGATCGGCGAGGCGGAAGGCCTGTCATGCTTCATCGGAACCACCATTCTCACGCAGTGTCCGCAACACCGGCTGAACTTGCTGAATCTCAGCGCATTTCATCTGGCGCGCTGACGCCCAACAGCTTCAATCCGGAGCCAAGCACCGTCATTAACGAACCCACCAGTGCAAGCCTGGCCTTTGTCAATTCTCTATCTTTATCATTAACAAAGCGTAAGGCAGCATCTTCCTTGCCCTTGCTCCACAGCGCATGAAGGCTGCTCGCGATCTCGTAGAGATAGAACGCCACCCGATGCGGCTCGCGGTTCGCGGCGGCGGAGTCGATGAGCCTCGGATATTGCGCCACGAGCTTCATGATGCCTTGCTCCGCCTCATCGGCAAGCAGTGAGAGATCAGCACTGGCGAGCTCCTCCTGCCCGAACGACGCTTCACCATAGGCCATTTTCGCCTGCCGGAAAATGGAAGCGGAGCGTGCATGCGCATATTGGACGTAAAAAACGGGATTATCCTTGGATTGCTCCACAACTTTCGCGAGGTCGAAGTCAAGCGGCGCGTCATTCTTGCGGTAGAGCATCATGAAGCGGACGGGATCAGGACCCACCTCATCCACCACTTCGCGCAGCGTGACGAAGGTGCCAGCGCGCTTCGACATCTTCACTTCCTGCCCGTCGCGCAGCAGCCGGACGAGCTGGCAAATCTCGATATCGAGCGTGCCTTCGCCGCCGGTCACCGCCGTCACTGCGGCCTTCAGGCGCTTGATATAGCCGCCATGGTCGGCGCCCCAAACGTCGATCATGATCTTGAAGCCGCGCAGGAACTTGTCCCGGTGGTAGGCGATATCGGAAGCGAAATAGGTGTAGCCGCCATCGGACTTGAGCAACGGCCGATCCACATCGTCGCCAAAGGCCGTCGCCTTGAACAGGGTCTGTTCACGGTCCTCCCAATCCGCCTCCGGCGAGCCCTTCGGCGGCGGAAGACGGCCCTGGTAGATCAGATTGCGCTCGCTGAGATCGGCGATTGCGGCGCCCACCGCGCTGGCGTTGCCCTCGTGCAGCGATCGTTCGGAGAAGAACACGGCGTGTTCGATCGAGAGCGCCTTCAGATCCTCGCGGATCATCGCCATCATGGCATCGATGGCGACACTGCGCACCGGCTCCAGCCATTCCCTCTCCGACCGGTTCAGGAATGCGTTTCCGTGAGTTTTTGCAAGGGCTTCGCCCACAGGCTTCAGGTAATCGCCAGGGTAAAGCCCTTCGGGAATGGGGCCGATTTCCTCGCCCAAAGCCTCGCGGTAGCGCAGATAGGCGGAACGGGCGAGCACATCGACCTGCGCGCCTGCATCGTTGATGTAATACTCCCGCGTCACGTCATGCCCGGCGAAAGCCAGGAGATTGGCGAGCGCGTCGCCGAAGACGGCGCCGCGGCAATGGCCGACATGCATCGGGCCTGTCGGATTGGCGGAGACATATTCGACATTCACCTTGGCGCCGGCGCCCATCGCGCTGCGGCCGAAATCGGGGCCAGCAAGGACGGCCGCGCGCACCACGTTCTCGAAGAGGACAGGCTTCAGCCTGATGTTGATGAAGCCGGGACCGGCCGCCTCCGCTTCGGTGACGCCCGGATCCTGCCTGAGCTTGCCGACGATGCGCTCCGCCAGATCCCTCGGCTTCATCCCGGCGTCCTTGGCCAGCACCATCGCGGCATTGGTCGCAAGGTCGCCATGGCTGCGGTCGCGCGGCGGCTCGACCACAATGCGGGAGAGCCCAAGGCCAGAGGGAAGCACGCCGTCGCGGGCAAGTCCCTCAACGATCTCAATGACTTTCGCCTGATACTCAGCAAACAGATTCATGGGGCAGCGATCCGCAACCGGCGCGTCCGCGACAGGATGAAACGCGGCGGCGACCGAGGCCGTGGCGGCTAACGCAAATCGCCCGCGCCGTCAAACAAGCGCCGGGCCATGTCAAGCGCATAGCGATCCGTCATGCCCGCGATGAAGTCGCTGATCCGCTGCGCCCGGTCCGGCAAAGCGGCGGCCGCGGCGACGTCAAGCCATTCGTCCGGCAATTGCTCCGGGGTCGCCAAGAAACAGGCGAACAGCCGCTCGACGATCTCCTCCGCCTGCCGCAGGTCGGCCATGATCCGGGGATTGCGGTAGAGGCGCGGAAAGAGGAAGCCCCGCAGGCTCGCAACATGCGCGAAGGTTTGGTCCGAGAAGGCCACCGTCGCTTCGCCATGGTTGCGGATCGCTTCGGGCGTCAGCAGGTCCGCCTCCTCGATCCGGGCGAAGCTTTCCGCGATCACATCCTCAACGAGGCGGGTGATGATGCGGCGCTGCACTTCGTGGGTGACGCGGGCATCCTCCAGTCCAGGATGGAGCGTGCGGATATCAGCGAGGAGGTTCCGCAGGAACGGCACCTCTTCCAGTTCGGGAAGCGTGATGATCCCGGAACGAAGGCCGTCGTCGATGTCGTGGGCGTTGTAGGCGATGTCGTCGGCGATGGCGGCAGCCTGGGCTTCGGGCCCGGCCTGCGTCCAGAGTTCGAGCGGATGAATGCGATTGTAATCGACGATCGTCGCCGGCAGCGGCTGATCCGCCAATGCAATCGGCCGGCGGCCCCGGCGATCCACAAGCGGGCCATTGTGCTTGACCAGACCCTCCAGCGACTCCCAACTGAGGTTAAGCCCGTCGAAATCGGCGTAGCGGCGCTCCAGCCGGGTCACGATCCTGAGCGACTGGGCATTGTGGTCGAAGCCGCCGTAATCCTTCATGGCGCGGCCAAGGGCCCGCTCACCGGCGTGACCGAAAGGCGTGTGGCCAAGGTCGTGGGCCAGCGCCAGCGTTTCGGCGAGATCCTCGTCGAGCCCAAGCGCTCGCGCGATGGACCGCGCGATCTGCGCCACCTCAAGCGTGTGGGTGAGCCGCGTGCGGTAATGATCGCCTTCGTGCTCAAGAAAGACCTGGGTCTTGTGCTTCAGACGCCGGAAGGCCGTCGAATGGATGATCCGGTCGCGGTCGCGCTGGAATGCGCTGCGGGTGGGGGACGGCGCCTCCTGCACCAGGCGGCCCCGGCTCACCGCCGGATCGGTGGCCCAGGGCGCGATCCAGCGCTCGCCGGGACGCAGATTGGCCGGACGCAGTGAGAGGCGTCCGCCATTGCCGGTAATGGTTGAACTCTTCACCCTTCACCCTTACCTTCCCATGAGCCACGAACCAAGTGCGGGAGAGCCGATCATGCCAGACAGCGGGACGCCCCCAATTACACTGACGGAACGGGCCGCCCAACGGGTGCAGGCGATCCTGAGCAGGGAGCCGGAGCAATCGGTGCTGCGCATCAGCGTCAACGGCGGCGGCTGCTCGGGCTTCTCCTACGCCTTCGATATCGGACAGGAGAAGAACGCCGATGACATCGCCGTCACCCGCGACGGCGCCACCGTGCTGATCGACGCGGTATCGGTCGAATATATGAAGGGCGCGACGATCGATTTCGTCGACGACCTCATGGGCCAGAGCTTCCGCATCGAAAATCCGATGGCGGCCTCGGGCTGCGGCTGCGGGACGTCGTTCTCGCTGTGACGGGGAGGACGGCCGCTTTCGTTTAGCGTTGCCGGCCTTCGATCTTCTCAATCAAGTCATTGTTCCTTAGGCCCTTTGTGCCAAAGCGCTGTTCGGTTTTTGCGTTTGCGTGACAACCTGATCCTTGTCTGGTCCGCACCAAAGGAGCGTCCCTTGAACCGCATGCTTGCCTCAGCCCTGCTGGCAGCCACCCTCTTCACGGCACTGCTGCCGTCGCGCACACTTTGGCCTTTCGGGGCGGATGCGGCCTTCGCGCAATCGTCGGTGACGCTCGAGAATCTTGCCTTCAAGGGCGATAAGGGATCGGTCTCCGTCCCCAAAGTGATGGTCGAGGGCACGAATGCCACGAAGGCCGAGATCGAAGCCCTCTTCGATGGCCAATCCAACGAGACGCTGGCCCAGCGCCTGTCGCGTATTTCGGCAGCCAGCATCACGATCCCGGCCATCGTGATCAGTCAGACCCTGCCGGAGGCGACGAGTGTCACCACCTACAAGGATCTGGTGTTGCGCAACATCAGCAATGGCGTGGTGGCGGAGGTCTTTGCCCCCTCCATGACGAGCAATGCCAAACGGCGCGCCGGCAACAAGGATTTTCCGGAATTCGAGGTGACCGGGGAACGCATGACCCTCAAGGGCCTCGATATGGCGCTGATCCTCCGCGTCCTGTTCAATGCGGCGGAGCCGGGCGAAACACTCAAGGTCGCCGTCGCAGAACAGAGCATCGGCAAGACCCTCTACAAATTCGGCGACCGCGGCGCGTTCTCGACCGGCGAGATCAGCATCAGGGATTTCAAGCTCCGGCCGCTCGCGACACCGCTGACCAGCCTGATGGGATCGGCAGAAAATCTGGCGAAGGACAAGAGCGAAGAGGGCCAGAAGCGGGCTCTCGCCACGATGCTGGATCTCTTCGGCTCATTCGCGATCGGCGATTTCGAAGCGGTGAACATGGCGGGCGACTTCCGGGAGCCGGGCAAGCCGCCGGTCCAGATCAGCATCGGGCGCTTGGCCGGAGGCGGCGGCGCCGAAATGCCGGGACGCTTCAGGATGCGGGATTTCCGGTTGAAGAACCAGGCTGATTCCTTGGCTTTTGGCGAAATCACCCTGGAGGGCATCAGCATTGCGTCGATGACGCAGGCATTGACCAGGCTGGCGAACCGCACCGATCTCGATCCGACCGACCTGGACTCTCTGGCGCTCCTTCCGAAAATCAGCCTGATCCGTTTCGGCGGCATCGACCTCGATATTGCCGACACCCGCGACCCGAAACAGCGCGTGCGGGCGAAGATCGCCGGGTTCGAAACACGGATGGGCAATCACGTCGGCCCCATTCCCGCCGATGTGGCGGTCAGCCTTGATGGGTTCCGCATGGATATCCCGGCCGACACAAAGGATGCGGGCCTCCGGGACATTCTCAGGATGGGCTACAGCGCCATCGACCTCTCCGCGGGCTACGAGCAGGTATGGGAACAGGCCGCCAGCAAGCTCCGGATCAACGATCTGTCGCTCCGCCTGGCCGGAATGTTCGCCGCCCGCGCGAACGCGCAGGTGAGCAACGCCACGAAGGAGCTCTTCACGGCTGATCAGGCCGTGGCTGCTGTCGCCATCCTGGGGCTCACAGCGAATTCGCTTTCGGTCGATTTCCGGAACGAGGGTCTGGTCGACAAGCTGATCGCCAGACAGGCGCAGGAGGGCAAGATGAAGCCCGAGGACGTCCGCGCCCAGTTCGCTGCGGCCGCCACGTTGATGGCGCCGATGCTGCTCGGCGACCATCCGGCCGCCAAGACACTCGGTGCGGTGCTCGGCAAGTTCGTCGCTGACCCCAGGACGCTGACGGTGACCCTGAAGGTGCAGGGAGACGGCCTTGGCGCCACGGATTTCATTGCGGTCAGCAATCCCATGGATCTGCTGAAGAAGATCGACATCACCGCCACCGCCAACGAGTGACGGTACTCCCTCCCACTCATGCAAAAACCCGCCGTAAAGGCGGGTTTCTGATTCAAGATCTTCGCATAAACCGTTCGGATTACTCGGCTTTCTTCGCCTTCTTCGCGGGCGCCTTGGCAGGCTTCGCCTCTTCGCCCCCGCTCGCCGCAGCAGCTTTCTTCGCCTTGGCCGGCTTGGCTGGCGCTTCGTCCTCGTCATCCTCGGCGAGAAGGGCTTCCTTGCTCACCGGCTTGTCGACGATCGCGACCTGCCCAAGCAGATGATCGACGACCTTCTCTTCGAAGATCGGGGCGCGGATCTCCGCCAGAGCCTGCGGGTTCTTCCTGTAATATTCCCAAACCGCCTTTTCCTGTCCAGGGAACTGACGCGCACGGGCAACGAGGCCCTGCGAAACCTCGTCGTCGGTCACCTGAACTGCCGCCTTTTCGCCGATCTCGGCCAGCACCAGACCCAGACGCACCCGGCGCGTGGCGATCTTGAGATACTCGTCCCGCGCCTCCGCCTCGGTCGTGCCCTCATCCTCGAAGGTCTTGCTGGCGGCCTTCATCTCCGTGGTGACATTGTTCCAGATCGCGCTGAACTCCTGATCGAGCAGGGTCGGCGGCAGATCGAAAGCGTATTTGGCGTCGAGCGCGTCGAGAAGCTTGCGCTTCATCTTGCGGCGGGCGACGCCTTCCAGCTCTGACGACATCGAGATGCGGACGGCGTCCTTGAGCTTGGCGAGGTCTTCCATGCCGTATTGCCTGGCGAGATCGTCCGAGAGCGAGAGTTCGCCCGGCACCTCGACCAGCGTCGCCTTGACGTCGAATTCAGCATCCTTGCCGGCCATGCCGGGCGCCTGGTAGTTCGTCGGGAACGTCACCTTCACCAGCTTCGTGTCGCCGGCCTTCATGCCGATCAACTGATCCTCGAAGCCGGGGATGAAGCTGTTCGAGCCGAGCACCACCTGGATCCCCTCGCCTTTCCCGCCCTCGAACTCCACGCCGTCGATGCGGCCGACGAAGTCGACCGTCACGCGGTCGCCGCTCGCCGCCTTCGCTGCACCCTTGTCCGTATAGGGGCGCGACGGCTCCGCCATGCGCTCGATGGCGGCAACGACATCGGCTTCGGGCACCTCGGCCACCTGCCGCTCAAGCGCGATGTCGGCATGGGTGACGATCTCGATCTTCGGCAGCACTTCCAGCGCGACCGTGTATTCGAGGTCGCCCTTGGCCTCCATAACCTCTTCCATGCGGCTTTGATCCTGCGGGAAGTTGATGGCGGGCTCGAAGGCGAGCTTCAGGCCATTGTCGTCCACGATCTTGCGGTTGATCTCGTTGACGGCGTTCTGCACGACATCGGCCATGACCGACTTGCCGTAGACGCGGCGCAAATGCTGCTGCGGCACCTTGCCGGGACGGAATCCGGGAATATTGGCGCGCTTCTGCAGCGACACCAGCTCATCATCCATCCGCTTGGCGAGATCGCCGGCCTGCAGCACGACCTTGTATTGGCGCTTGAGGCCTTCAGCCATTGTTTCAGTGATCTGCATCGGTCTTCCGCCTTCGTTTAAGCGTTCAAATTCACAGGGACAGGAGCTCCGGCCGGTCGCGAGCCTGGTGCGGGCGGAGGGACTCGAACCCCCACGATGTTACTCACTGGAACCTAAACCCAGCGCGTCTACCAGTTCCGCCACGCCCGCATTCTGTCCGCACAGACGCGACGCAGAACCACTGTCAAGAGCGGCGGCAATAGCGGATTGCTGACGATCTTGCAGCAAAAAAATGCGGCCCGGCCCTGATGGCGGATTGTGCCTCGACGGGGACAAGATTTCGCGACATTAGGACGCTTCCTTCGTCCGACCGGTTTTATCAATTGTGATCAACAAGTCTCTCGCTGGCCTTCCCCGCCCCGACCGCCGTCAACTGCTCGCAGGAATAGCGGCGACCGTCGCCTCCACATCGGTTTCGGCGCAGCCGCCGCCATCCGAAATCGTGCTGACTGCGGCGCCAGGCAAGCGGCGGCTTCGGCCGGAGCCCGCCGCCGAAACCGACGTCTGGTGCTACAACGGCGAGACGCCCGGGCCCCTGATCCGGCTGAAGGTCAACCAGCCCGCGACCATCCGGCTGCACAACCGTTTGCCGCAACCGACGACGCTCCACCTTTCCGGGCACCGTGGCGTGAATGCCATGGATGGCGTGGCAGGGCTGACGCAAGCCGCCGTCAATCCGGGCGAAAGCTTCGGCTATAGCTTCACGCCGCGGGACGCCGGCGTGTTCCTTTATCATCCGCTGGTGCCGGCGATCCCTGGCGGCACCAGCGAACAGGCCGAGCGCGGCCTGTCCGGCATGATGATCGTCGAGGAGGCGAATTGGCAGGCGGAAATCGACCGCGATATCGCCGTCATGATCGATGACTGGCGGCTGACCGAGGCCGATCAGATCGACCCGGTTTTCGCCCTGGCGGCGGATACCGCGCGCCTGGGCCGCCTTGGCAATACGCTCACGGTCAACGGCAAGACGGTTCCGGAAGTGATCACGCTGCCGCCCCGGGCGCGGGTGCGGCTCAGGATCGGCGGCATCATGAATGCCCGCATCGCGCCCATGACGTTCCGCGGCATGGTCCGCGCCACCGTGCTTGGGATCGACGGCCAACCCTGCGAACCTTTCGATCCGCTGCGCAAACAGGTCATCGTGGCCCCGGGCTCGCGCTATGACATGGTGATGGACCTGCCCGAGACCGCCGGCGCCGAAGCGATCGTGGCGGTCGTGCTGGGCGAGGCGCTGGCGATCATGCGGCTGGTGACGGCCGGCGATCCCGTGCCGGTCAAGAAGCCCATCCCCGAACTGCCGCCCAATCCCCTGCTGCCGCCGGCGCTCCTGCTGCAGCGCGCGCGCCGCGCCGAATTCAACATCGCGGGCGGCTGGAGCCGGAAGGACCCCGCCGGCGCGGGCGCCCCGCCCGCCGTCATCGCGGCGAAATGGCCCGACGCCTACAAGGTCTGGACGCTGAACCACGGCTTTCCCTCGGGCGTCGCCGGGAAACCGATCTTCAGCGTCAAGAAGGGCACAGTGGTCGTGGTCGCACTCACCAACCGCTCCGATTGGCCGCAGGTGATCCGCCTCCATGGGCATGTCGTCCGGGTGCTGCATGCGTTGGACGACGGCTGGGAGCCCTTCTTCCTCGACACAGTCATCGTGCCGGAGAACCGCGTCGTCCGCATCGCCTTCAACGCCGACAATGTCGGCAAATGGCTCATCCGCTCGACGATCATCGAGCATATGGAAGGTGGCGTGATCAGCTGGTTCGAAGTATTGCCGTGAGGCTGCGATCCTGTGCGGACAGAATGATGTTTTCGATCAATTCAAAGGGATAAGCGATGGGCAATGCTCTGATGGCGCCGTTTGCGACGCCTTATGAAGCGCCGGATTTCAAGGCGATCAGGCCGGATGACTTTGTTCCTGCCTTCGAGGCGGCGATGGCCGCCCACAAGAGTGAAGCCGACCGCATCGCCAGCAACGCGGAAGCGCCGACCTTTGCGAACACGATCGACGCGCTGGAGCTTTCCGGCGAAGCTCTCGACCGGGTGTCATCGGTGTTCTGGAATCTGGCGGGGACGGATTCAACCGAGGAAATCCGCGCCATTGAACGGGAAATCTCGCCAATCCTCGCCGCGCATCACCAGGCGATCGGGGCGAATGCCGCCTTGTTCCAGCGCATCGACACCCTCTTCAAGGCCATGGATTCCCTGGGCCTGACGCCGGAGCAGAAGCAGGCGCTCGTCAAGATCCGGACCCATGCCATCAAGAGCGGCGCGCAGCTTGAAGGCGCGGCGCGGGCGCGCGCTGCCGAAATCAAGCAGCGGCTGGCGGCGCTTGGAACATCCTTCAGCCAGAACGTCCTCAAAGATGAAACGGATTGGACGATGGCGCTGACGGAGGCCGATATCGCCGGTCTACCCGATTTTCTGCTCAGCGCCGCGCGCGGTGAGGCGCAAAACCGCAAGCTGGATGGCTATGTCATCACGCTGCTGCGCTCCTCCGTCGAGCCATTCCTGGTGTTTTCGGCACGGCGCGACCTGCGCGAGAGGGCCTTCCGCGCCTGGTCGTCACGCGGCGACGCCGGGACCACCGACAACAAGCCGATCGTGCAGGAAACGCTCGCGCTGCGCGCCGAATATGCGCGCCTTCTCGGCTATCCTGATTACGCGTCCATGAAGCTCTCCGACAGCATGGCGAAAACAGCGGCCAACGCCAGCAAGCTGCTGGCCGATGTCTGGCCAGCGGCGAAGCGCAGGGCCGCAGCCGAGCGCGATGAGCTTCTGGCCCTCGCGAAAGCCGACGGGCTCGACGCGATCGCTCCATGGGATTGGCGCTACTATGCCGAGAAGCTTCGACAGCAGAAATATGCGCTCGATGAAGCGGTGATTAAGCCCTATTTCCAGCTTGAGATGATGATCCAGGCGGCGTTCGATTGTGCGACCCGGCTCTTCCGCCTCACCTTCGCGCCGGCTCCCGATGCGCCCGTCTATCACCCGGACGTGCGGGGCTATACGGTGAAGGATGCGGCAGGCCGCCATATGGCGCTTTTCTACGCCGATTACTTCGCCCGTCCCGGCAAGCATTCCGGCGCCTGGATGAGCGGCTTCCGCGGCCAGCAGAAACTCGGCCGGGCGATCCGGCCGATCATCACCAATGTCATGAATTTCTCGAAGCCTGCGGCAGGCGAACCGGCGCTGCTTTCCTTCGACGATGCGCGCACGCTGTTTCATGAGTTCGGACACGCGCTGCACGGCATGCTCTCCGACGTCACCTATCCCAGCCTGTCGGGCACCAACGTGCCGCGTGATTTCGTTGAATTGCCGTCGCAGCTCTACGAACACTGGCTCGAACAGCCGGAGATTCTCGGCAAATATGCTGTCCATGCGCAAACCGGCGAGCCCATGCCAAAGGCATTGCTCGACAAGCTGATCGCGACAAGGACCTTCAACCAGGGCTTCAGCACGGTGGAATATTGCGCCTCGGCTTTGGTCGATCTCGCGTTCCACACGCTTGCCGACCCGGGCAATATCGATGTTGCGGCATTCGAAGCCCGCACGCTCGCCGAAATCGGCATGCCGCCCGAGATCACGATGCGCCATCGCACGCCCCATTTCAGCCATGTGTTTTCGGGCGAAGGCTATTCCGCAGGCTATTACAGCTACCTCTGGTCGGAAGTGCTCGATGCCGACGCCTTCGAGGCTTTCCGCGAGCAGGGCGATAGCTTCGATCCGGAAACCGCAAAGGCGCTTTCGACCTATATCTACGCGGCCGGCCACAGCCGCGAGCCGGATGTCGCCTATACGCTTTTCCGCGGCCGTCTGCCCACAGTCGATGCGTTGCTGGCGAAGCGAGGCCTCGACAAGGCCGCATGATGCCTATTCCGCAAGCAATCTGTTTGTTTTTTAGGCGGCAGCGGAGGGTTTTGTCGGTCTCCGCCGGGATGGAGCGCCGCAAACCACGGCGCGGCATCGCCTTGCAGAAAACTCTCCGGTTGGCACGCGGCCTGCTTGCCTCAACCATCACAAAGTGACAGGAAGGCCGCGCGTCAGTCCCTGATCAGCGCGGTGAGGCCATGAAAAAGATCGAAGCCATCATCAAACCCTTCAAGCTCGACGAGGTGAAGGAAGCTCTTCAGGAAGTCGGCGTTCAGGGCATCACCGTGATCGAGGCGAAGGGGTTTGGCCGCCAGAAGGGCCATACCGAGCTCTATCGGGGCGCTGAATACATCGTCGATTTTCTGCCGAAGGTGAAGCTGGAGGTCGTCGTGACCGACGCGCTCCTCGGCAAGGCCGTCGATGCGATCAAGAGCGCCGCCCAGACCGGCCGCATCGGCGACGGCAAGATTTTCGTGACAACCGTCGAACAGGTCATCCGGATCCGCACCGGAGAGACCGGCGCCGACGCCATCTGATCACCCAACTACCCAAACGCCTTAGACCGAGAGAGGATACCCATGGCGACGGCAAAAGAAATTCTGAAGAAACTCAAGGATCAGGACGTCAAATACGTCGATTTCCGCTTCACGGACCCCCGCGGCAAGCTCCAGCACGTGACGTTCGACGTCACTTTCGTCGATGAGGAATGCCTCGATGAAGGCCTGATGTTCGACGGTTCGTCGATCGCCGGCTGGAAGGCGATCAACGAATCGGACATGCTGCTGAAGCCCGATCTGTCGACCGCCGTCATGGACCCGTTCTTCGCCGCCGCGACGATGAACATCCTCTGCGACGTTCTCGATCCGATCTCGGGCCAGAATTATGAGCGCGACCCGCGCTCGATCGCCAAGCGCGCCGAAGCCTATATGAAGGCCGCAGGCGTGGGCGACACCGCCTATTTCGGCCCGGAAGCCGAGTTCTTCGTGTTCGATGACGTGAAGTTCTCCGCCGACATGTACAACACCGGCTACAAGGTCGATGCCGTCGAACTTCCGTCCAACGGGCAGACCGATTACGAAGGCGGCAACCTCGGCCACCGCGTCGCGGTCAAGGGCGGCTATTTCCCCGTGCCGCCGAACGACATGTCGCAGGATATGCGCGGCGAAATGCTGGCGGCCATGGCCTCGATGGGCGTCACGGTCGAAAAGCATCACCACGAAGTGGCTTCCGCCCAGCACGAGCTCGGCATGAAGTTCAACACGCTCGTCACGATGGCCGACCAGATGCAGTATTACAAGTATTGCATCCACAATGTCGCCCAGTCCTACGGCAAGTCGGCCACCTTCATGCCGAAGCCGGTCTACGGCGACAATGGTTCGGGCATGCATGTGCATCAGTCGATCTGGAAGGGCGGCAAGCCGATGTTCGCTGGCGACAAATACGCCGGCCTCTCGGAGATGTGCCTCTATTACATCGGCGGCGTCATCAAGCACGCCAAGGCGATCAACGCCTTCACCAACCCGTCCACCAACTCCTACAAGCGTCTGGTGCCGGGCTTCGAGGCGCCGGTGCTGCTCGCCTATTCGGCGCGCAACCGCTCGGCCTCCTGCCGCATTCCGTGGACGAATTCGCCGAAGGCCAAGCGCGTGGAAGTGCGCTTCCCTGACCCGATGGCGAACCCCTATCTCGCCTTCTCGGCGCTTCTGATGGCGGGCCTCGACGGCATCGCCAACAAGATCCACCCCGGCGAAGCGATGGACAAGGACCTCTACGATCTTCCTCCGCGCGAGCTGAAGAAGATCCCGACGGTCTGCGGCTCGCTCCGCGAGGCTCTCGCCAGCCTCGACAAGGACCGCGGCTTCCTCACCGCCGGCGGCGTGTTCACCAACGACATGATCGACGCCTATATCGAACTCAAGATGCAGGATGTGATCCGCTTCGAGCACACCCCGCACCCGGTCGAATACGTGATGTATTATTCGTACTGAGTTGATATCTCAGAATAAACAGGAAAGCCCCGGAGCAATCCGGGGCTTTTTTCCATTTGTCTTTCCTTCTCCCCCAAGGTGAGCGTTGCATCACCTTTATGCGTCCTTCGAGGCCGGCCAAGAGCCGAGCACCTCAGGGCGAGGTAAATTGTGGGCTGCATGAGGTTGGGCAAAACATAGGTTACCTCATCCTGAGGCGCTCCCCGAACTCTTCTCGGGGAGCCTCGAAGGATGCGCGATGTTGGCGCAACAGCTTTCCAGAGGAAAGCGGAAGTGAGAGGTTACCGATCCGTCAGCGCCAGCTTCGCGCCCAGCGCCGCAAATGCTCCTGCGAAGGCCCGGCGCATCCAGGCCAGCACCTTGGGACGCGACAGGACCTGATCGCGCACCGATGCCGCCAGAAGGCCATAAACCGCGAAAACCAGAAATGTGATCAGCATGAAGATGCCGCTCATCACCAGCATCTGAGGAAGAGGATTGGTCTCATCCGCGCTCACGAATTGCGGCAGGAAGGCGAAGAAGAAGATCGTCAGCTTCGGATTGAGAATATTGATCAGAACGGCATGGACGATGACCTGCCCGGCTGAACGCTGCTCGTGGTCCGGCTCGACGCTGAGCGCACCGCGTTCCTGCAGGGAACTCCAGGCCATATAGAGCAGGTAAGCCACGCCGAGATATTTCAGCACCGAAAAGGCCAGCGCGCTGGTGTGCAGGATTGCGGCCAGTCCGGTGATAGCCGCCAGCATATGCGGAATGATGCCCAGCGTGCAGCCGAAGGCGGCGACGATGCTGGCCTTCGCGCCACGCGCCAGACCGGTGGCGATGGTGAAAACCGCGCCCGTGCCGGGCGAAGCCACGACGATGAGGGTTGTGATGAGGAATTCGATGGTCATACTTAGCGTCCCCTTTTTCCTTCTCCCCTTGCTGGAGCAGGAAAAAGCACCCCTTCACTGCAGATTCAAACTCCGCGCCTTCAGCTTGCCGTCGCGCGTCTTCACGAAGATCTCGCTGATCTGCGGATGGCGCAGCGGATCGCTCGACTGGTCGGGGACCAGGTTCTGCTCCGAGACATAGGCCACGTATTCCGTCTCGGCGTTTTCCGCGAGCAGATGGTAGAAGGGCTGGTCGCGCCGCGGCCGCACTTCCTCGGGAATCGCGTTCCACCATTCCTCGGTGTTGTTGAACACAGGGTCGATATCGAAGACGACGCCGCGAAACGGATAGACGCGGTGCTTGACCACGCTGCCGATCGTGTATTTCGCGGTTCTTTCCTTGATTTGTTGGGTCATGATGCACCTTTGATGGGCAAGATAGCATGCCTCCCGGCAAGCTCAATGCCGACCTTCGCATTGTTAACGGTCAAGGGCATGGAAGCGCCGGCGCCTGGCAGGTGGATTCCGCCTCCCATTGCTGATACCGGACGGCGATCTCCCCTGCCCCGCTGAATGCATCACCCCGCCAATGGCCCAAGTCCTCGCCCTCGCCCTGCCGTTCTTCGGGCTGATCTTCCTGGGCTTTTTCTGCGGGAAGATCCGCAAGCTTCCCGAGGAGGGGCTGGCGTGGATGAATTTCTTCATCATCTACGTCGCGCTGCCCTGCCTGTTCTTCAAATTGATCGCAACGACGCCCTTCGAGCAATTGTCGAATTGGCCCTTCATCCTCTCGACGACGGTTTCGACCTATATCGCCTTCGCGCTGTCCTTCGCCGTCGGGATCTGGGTGACGGGCGGCGACATCAAGTCGGCGGCGATCCAGGGGGCGCTCGGCGGCTATTCGAATGTCGGCTACATGGGACCGGGGATCACGCTCGCGGCCGTGGGTCCTGCGGCGGCGGTTCCAACGGCCCTCGTCTTCGTCTTCGACTGCATCCTGTTCTTCACGATCGTGCCCTTCATGATGGGCCTCGGCGGCGCCGGGAAGATGAAGATCTGGAGCACGGCGAAATATGTGGTGCTCAAGGTGGTGACGCACCCGTTCAACATCGCGACGGCGGTGGCTGTGATCGCCGCCTATTTCCATTGGCAGCCGCCGGAAGCCGTCGGCGTGCTCATCGATTTCCTGGCGCGCGCGGCGGCGCCTTGCGCGTTGTTCGCGCTTGGCGTGACGGTGGCGCTCAGACCCTATGAAGGCGTGCCGGTCGAATTGCCGATCCATCTCTTCATCAAGCTGCTCCTGCATCCCGTTCTGGTCTGGGTGATCCTCTCGGCGGCCGGCGATTTCGACCGCGCCTGGGTCTTCACGGCGATGCTGATGGCCTCGCTGCCGCCGGCCGGCAATGTCTTCGTCATGGCCCGCCAGTTCGATGTCTATGTGCAGCGGGCGTCGAACGGCGTGCTGGTGGGGACGATCGTCTCGGTCGCGACGGTGACGCTGTTCCTCTATCTGATCGCCGGCGACATTATCCCCTACGATCTCTTCCCGAGCCGCTGACGCTACTCCGCCAGGCCGAGGCGCATGACGGCGCGCCGCAGCGGCGCAATGCCCTTGAGGGCAGCAAGACCGGCCCCACGGGCCAGGCTGACAGGAAAAAGATCGGTAATCAGCGACCGGTTGAAGGCATCGACGCCCGCTGTGCGAAGGCCCGCATCGCGGCGACGGTCGGCATCCCAGCCCGCGAGCGCGGAGGAAGGATCGCCGCTTTCGCCGTCCGCGAGCGCCTTCGCCAGCGCATCGGCCAGCGTGTCCGCATCGCGGAAGCCGAGGTTCATGCCCTGCGCGCCGATCGGCGGGAACGCGTGGCCGGTTTCGCCCACCAGAGCCAGTCCCGGTGCGGTGAACCGTTCGGCGAGCAGCCCGCCCATCGGATAGGCTCCGCGGGCGGATGTCAGCGTCAGCTTGCCCAGGAGCGAATGGCAGGTTTTCTCAGCCGCACGGGCGAAAGCGATGTCGTCGAGGGCCATCAGCCGCTCGGCCTCCCCGGTTCGGGCCATCCAGACGATTGTGGATTGGCGATCACCGGCAGGAACCAGCGTGAACGGACCTCCGCTGGTGTGAAATTCCGTCGATATATCCTCGTGATCGCGCGGATGGCTGACGGCGAAGGTCAGCGCCGTCTGCGGATAGGTCCAGCGGCGCACCGGGATCCCCGCAGCCTCCCGCAGCATCGAGCGCTGGCCATCGGCGGCGATGACGAAACCGGCGTCAATGACGCTGCCGTCGTCCAGAATCAGCCGATAGCCGCCATTGCTTCTCTCCGCAGAGGCCACATCAGCCGGCACGGCATCGATGGCCGGACAGGCGCGCACCGCCTCTGCCAGAAGTTCGACGATCCTTGCGGTCATCAGGCTGACGCCGAAGGTGGGTTCGCCGGTATCCGAGGCGCGGAACATCGTCGTCGGCGCGCGGACCAGCCGCCCGGTGACGTCGATGATGCGGATGGCGGCGAGCGGCGCGCCCTCCGTGCGGAACGCTTCTCCCAGACCAAGGGAATCGAGGATCGCCATGGAACGGCCGACGAGCGCCGCGCCGCGCCCATCCGCCGGCGGCTTGCGCCGGCCTGTCACAATCCGGATGCTTTTCCCTTCCGGGAAACGCTGGTTCAGACAAAGGGCGGCGAGATAGCCGATCGGACCGCCGCCAACGATGACGAAATCGGCGCGGGCCGGGGTTTTGGCATTGGTTTTCATGCGGCGTTTCTGTCACGGCCCCGTCGGGAAATCCATCCGTCGAATCGTCGCTGCGGGGGTGGGCCGGCCGCCCGGGGTTGCACCGCCCTGAACGCGGGTTAACGCTTGCCTCCACGAGCACCCATCCCGCCCCCTTGCGGGGCGGGTGGCCGAGCGCAGCGAGGCCGGGTGGGGGGCTTTTTCTCCTTTTGTCCTCATGATCACCCCTCCCCGGCGGCTTTCGCCGCCGACCCTCCCCGTCAAGGGGAGGGATGGAGCCCGCAGGCAAACCGGGAGTTACAGCCCTGCCCGGGGCCGGCGGGTGCTTGCCCTTCCCGGCCAAGCCGCTACAAAACGCCATGACCTCGCGCCCGCTCCACGAGGAGATCACGCCCGACCTGCTGCTGCAGGCTTACCGGTGCGGCATCTTCCCGATGGCCGAGAGCGCCGATGATCCCCGGCTCCATTGGTACGAACCGCGGCGGCGCGGCATCCTGCCTCTCGATGGCTTCCATATCGCGCGCAGTCTCGCCAAAACGACCCGGTCCGACGGCTTCGAGGTCGTCACCGACCGCGATTTCGACGCTACCATCGCCGCCTGCGCAGAATCCGCACCGGCGCGGGACAACACCTGGATCAACGCCACGATCCGGCGCCTATACCGTTCGCTCTTCGACCGGGGCCATTGCCATTCGGTCGAGGCTTACCGCGAGGGGCGGCTGGTAGGCGGCCTTTACGGGGTTTCAATCGGCGGAGCTTTCTTCGGCGAAAGCATGTTTCACCGGGAGACCGACGCATCGAAAGTGGCGCTGGTCCATCTGGTCGCGCGATTGAAGCGGGGCGGCTACCGCCTCCTCGACACGCAATTCGTCACAAGCCATCTCGCGAGCTTCGGCGCGGTCGAAATCGACAAGCGGCTCTACCAGACCCTGCTTGCCCAGGCGCTCGCCACGCAGCCGAGGGAATCCACCTGGCGCTTGCCGATCAGCGGAGCGGAGGCGATCGAGCGCGCCCGCTGAGCCGGCGGACGCTCCGTCAGTTGCGCGAGGGATCGACGAAGATGCCGGGGTTGGCGCCGCGGTTGATGGATCCCCCGTTCGGCAGTGGGAAGAAGCTCTGGCTGGCGGGACGCTGTTGCTGGATCGGCGCCGTGTTCAGCGGCTGTCCGGGCAGGATAGGCCCGGCGGTCGTCGAGCGGTTCAGCTGCTGCTGGCGGCGGCGCTCCATCGCGGCGCGCTCGGCCGGATCAAGTTGCGGCTTGCCATCGGGCCCAAGCGTCTTGCCTTGCAGCGGATCGGGCGAGGGATTGGCGGCCACCTCGTCCTCTTCCGGCTTCGTCTTCATCAGATCGCGCTCGGTCGCGCCCTTGCAGCCGGTCAGCCAGATATCATAGACGGGATGCTCGATCGCGTTGAGCCCCGGGCTCGCGGCGAACATCCAGCCGCTGAAGAGACGCTTGTAGTCGTTGGTGGCGCTGATCTCATCGACCTCGACGAATGACGTCGTCTGCGGCCGCTCGGTCACAGGGCGGGTGTAGCAGACCTTCGGCGTGAGCTGCAGCGCGCCGAACTGGACGGTCTCGTTGACGGCGACCTCGAATGCGATGATCCGGCCGGTGATCTTGTCGAGGCCGGCGAAAATCGCGGTCGGATTACGGAAGCGGTCCGCCTGGGCGGTATGCACCGAAAGGCCAAGGATAATAGTCCCGGCCGCCAGGGAGCCTGCGAGTCGCGTTATCATCATGCTATGGCCCATAGCATGCGAAACAGGGCGAAAAAAGAGGCGAAAGACTCGCAGTTTCAGGCATTTTCAGCGGGGAGCGCCGTCGCGCCGCATCTGCGCCGGACTGGACAGCGCCATCGCGAGACGCCATAAGCTGACGGCATTGCCGCTTCGCGCGCCAGCAAGGGGAATCCGACGACGATGGGTGCGAAGACATTCTTCCTGAAGTTCTTCACCTGGTGGAACGGCTCCACCTTCGGCATGGACCTCTTCACCCGCAAGAAGGGCGAAAGGGTCGGCATGGATGAATACGGCAACCTCTATTTTCGCAGCCGCAATGGCGAAAAGGACCGGGCGCTCGGCCATGAGCGCCGCTGGGTGATTTACAACGGCGAGGCCGAGGCCTCCCGCGTTCCTCCCGGCTGGGCCGGCTGGCTGGCCTTCACCTATGACAAGGCCCCGTCGCAGGAAGATTACACGCCCCGCGAATGGCAGGCGCCGCATCAGCCGAACATGACCGGAACGGCGCTTGCCTATCGGCCGAAAGGTTCGGCGCTCGGCAGCGGGCAACGCCAGCCGGCCGGCGGCGATTATCAGGCCTGGAAGCCGGGCAGCTAGCGGGCGGTCCTGCCCGGAGGCGTACGCGGTCTTTCTGCGCGGGATCTTGTGGCGCTTGAGAAAGCGAGATTTCGACATGCCTGCATGCCTCCATCCGGCAGCAGTCTGAATCAGAACGCGCCTTCCACGAGGCTTTATCAGGCGGCTGATTGCGGGTGGCCGTTAATCGTTCTTCGGGCGAGGCTCGGGTTTGCGACAAACACGCAAACCGATGACGGCCAATGAAGGCGACGATACCCTTGCCAGATTGGTGCATATAATCTAGCCTATATAGTCTATATCCATTCTCAGGAGGCGATCATGTGGACCGTGGCATCCGCCAAACAAAAGCTCTCGGAAGTGCTGCGCCTTGCCCGTCAGGGACGGCCCCAGTTCATCGGCGCCAAAGGCGAGTGCGTTGTCATCTCGGCCGAGCTCTACCGCGAGAAGTTCGGAGCGGACGAGGACCATGACGGCCGCTGGCTGCTGACACGGGCCGGCTCGGTCGGTTTCGAAATTCCGCTGCCGAGCCGACACGAGGACCGTTCTGACATCGACTGGGCAAAACCGTGACGGCGGACGGAGCATTCCTTCTCGACACCAACGTCGTCTCGGAATTGGCGCGGTCCCGCCCACAGCCCGAGGTTGCCGCATTCCTGATGGAGGCGCCGCGCCTCTCGGTCAGCGTCATGCTGTTTCATGAACTGGCTTCTGGCGTAGCCGCCGTCACTGATCCGGAGCAGGCGAACCGGCTCGCCATTTTCTACCAGGGCATCCAGAGACGCTTCGGCCCAACCGCCCTGCCCGTCACCCTCGACATCGCCAGCTCGGCGGGACGGCTGCGGGCGTTCGCCAAGCTCAAGGGCCGGGTGCTGACCGTCGCCGACTCCTTGATGGCGGCGACGGCGATGAACCACGGCCTGACGCTTGCGACGCGCAACGGGAAGGACTTTCAGGGGCTCAGCGTGCCTCTTGTTGACCCGTTCAACGGGTGAGCAAAAAGCCTCCCCGTGGCGATGCCGAATCTGCGCGACAGACCGATAGACAATTCACCGGTTTGGTTTTCAAGCAGCATCACGATGGCTTCCTGGCATGCTCCCATATCGGCTTCTCAAAAGTCATGCCGGGATTCTGCTGATTGGCGGCCTGCTAGCGTCCATTCAACAGGCTGACCCTTCTCCCCAACGTAGTTTCACGAAGCTACGCTGCCAAACTTGCCTGATAGACTTGCGCCTGCGGGGACAGGCCATATGAATCTTCACGTCGATCCGACCCAGAGCGCCGCTGCGCCTTTGCCGGCCGAGACGGCGCCGCATCGGGCGCTCTGCACCGATTGCGGCATATCCCGCTCGTCGGACCCGAAGCGCTGCGGCCGCGCCTGCCAGTTCATCAAGCCGGATTACGACGGCCTCGAAAAGCAGGCGCATGGGCGGACGCGCGACCCCGAGCGCGGCGACGAGCGCTTCTTCGGTCCCTATCGCAGCATGTTCAGGGCCTCCCGGCGCGAGCCCTTGGAAGGCGCGCAATGGACCGGCATCACCACCAGCATCGGCGAAGCCCTGTTGCGCCTTGGCCATGTCGACGCCGTGCTCGCCATCGGCCCCGATCCATCCGACAAATGGAAGCCGCTGCCGATGCTGATCACGCGCGCGGAAGATATGGCGCTCTGCCGCGGCATGCGCATGGGCTATGCGCCGCTGCTGCAATTGCTGGAGCCGGCGCGCGATGTCGGCCACAAGCGGATCGCCATCGTCGGCATTCCCTGTCAGGTGCATGCGCTTCGCGCGCTTGAAGAGGAGCTTGGCTTCGAGCGGATTTACGTGATCGGCACGCCCTGCTCCGACAACACGACGACTGCGAATTTCCATGAGTTTCTGGCGCTCTTGAGCGACCGGCCAGAGACGATCACCTATTGCGAATTCCGCGCCGATTATCATGTCGAACTGCGCTTCGAAGACGGGAGCAAGCGGGCGATCCCGTTCCTCAAATTGCCCCTCTCGAAGCTGGCGCCCGATTTCTTTCCGCTCACCTGCCGCACCTGCGTGGACTATACCAACGCGCTTGCCGACATCACGATCGGCTACATGGGCGGCGAAGGCGAGCAATGGCTGCTGGTGCGCAACGCGCGCGGCGAGGAGATGCTCAATCTGATCCGAGACGATCTGATCATCAGCCAGCCTGGCAGCGCCGGCAAGCGGGCCGGAGCGGTGAAGGGCTTCATGAAGAATGTCGAGCGTTCCGCCGGCGGGCTGCCGCTCAGGCAAATGCCGGATTGGCTGCGCCCCATCGTGGCCTGGCTGATGCCCAGAATCGGGCCGCGCGGCCTGGAATTCGCCCGGGCGCGCGTTGAGATGAAAGCAATCGAGACGGTGTTGCATCTCAGGCGCGAGCAACCGTCCCGCATGAAATGGATGGTGCCCGCCCATGTCTGGCGGCTGGCGGCGCCCTTCGGCCTCGTCCCGGCCAAGGAGGAAGAGCCCTCCTGCGACCGTCCGCGCCATTGATCCAAAATGGCTGCCGCCGAACTCTATCGCCCGCCCGCGCCAAGGCCGACAACTCCCGTACGCGCCTTGCTCAATGCCGCGCTGAAAGGCGACCGCGACCTGCTGACCCTCCTGCCCGCGCAGGCCTATCGCGCCGAAGTCAGCCCGCTCGGCCGCTCGCGCCGGGGCATCCTGCTCGTTAATGCGCCCGAAGAGATCGCCCCGATCCTCGCCAATCCGCAGGAGCATTTTCCGAAGAACGATCTGATGGTCGGCGCACTGGAAGGCCTCGTCGGCAATTCGATCTTCGTCTCCGATGGGGCGGCCTGGCGGCGGCAGCGGCGCATGATCGAACCGGCCTTCTCCCATATGCGGATCAATCAAGCCTTCGCTTCGATGGCGGCGGCAGTGGATGATTGTGTTTCGCGCTGGGATGATCTCGCGGCAAGCGGAGAACCGTTCTCGCTGGATGCGGCCATGAGCTTTCTCACGGCGGATATCATCTGCCGGACGATCTTCTCACGCTCGCTCGATTCCGGCATCGGCAACGACGTGTTCCATGCCTTCACCGACTTCGAGAAATCCGTGGCGAGCGTCGAGCTGACGCGGCTGCTCCTCGGCAAGCCCTTCGCCAAGGTGGTGCAGCCGCCCAAGGTGCGGGTCGCCTGCAAGCTGATCCGGGATCATTTCAACACGATGCTCGATCACCGGTTGCAGGAAGGCGCCGATGCGGCCGACGATATCGCCGGCGCGATCATCGCGGCGCGCGATCCCGATACGGGCGAACCTTTCAGCCGCGAGGAGCTGATCGACCAGATCGGCGTCTTCTTCCTGGCCGGTCACGAGACGACCGCCAGCGTGCTGACCTGGACCTTCTTCATCCTGTCGCAGCAGCCGGCGGTTGTCGCCCGCATGCGCCGCGAGATTGAGCAGGTGGCGGGCGCCGGGGAGATTTCATTCGAGCATACCAAGAAGCTCAGCTTCACCCGCAACGTCTTCCGCGAGACATTGCGGCTTTATCCGCCCATCACCTTCATTCCCCGGGTGGCGGCGGAAGCGACCACGATCGCCGGCCGCAAGGTCAAGCGGGGAACAATGATCATGATCGCGCCCTGGACGATCCATCGCAACCAGGACTTCTGGCCAGCGGCGGATCGTTTCGATCCGGACCGTTTTTCGTCTGATCGCGAAGGCGAGGTGAGGCCCGGCACCTATATGCCCTTCGGACTTGGACCGCGCATCTGCGTCGGCGCCGCTTTTGCCACCGTCGAGGCCAGCCTGATCTTGTCGCGGCTGGTGCAGCGCTACGATCTCGAAGCCATGGATGCCGAGCGCGTCAGACCCGTGGCGCGGCTGACGACGCGCCCAGCCCGCGAGATCATGTGCCGAGTGCGGCCGCGTCCCGCTGCCTGATGCGATCGGCCTGCTGGCGCTTGACCTTCTGCGCCTTCCACCAATGCCAGATGATGATGGACAGCCCGATCGTGCAGGGCGTGGCCCAAAGCAGCGGATCAAAAGCGCTTTTGGGATGCAGACGAACAGCGCCGAAGGCGAAGAACGCCGTATAGACAGAGATGCCGGCCCCCACGAGCGCCTTGAAATGCTCGATCAGGTATTGCATCCGCCAGGGCGCGGGCGTGGCGATGAACCAGAGATTGGTCACCGCAGAGGCGACGCCGATGACGGCGATCCCCATCATCAGCGGCTGACCGATCAGAAACCCTCGGATCGCGCAATTCAGGGCCGCAACAATCACGCTCGCCTGCAGCAGGACAGGGAACCATCGCCGGTGCGCCTGGTGGTCCGCCTTTAATTCCACTGCCTTCAGGCCGTGCCAGACCAGACTGACCGTCAGGATGGCGAGATAAAGCATCATCCAGCCGAAGAGGGCTTGCACCAGAGCCGCATCGGTCATTTTCGGATGGGTTTCGAGCGGCCAGCCCAGCGAAAGCAGGCTCATCCCCATGGCGCAGAGCCCTGCCGTCATGATGCAGCGGGCAAACACCCGGCCCCAGCGCTTGTGGGACTCGCTGCCCTTGCGCCCGACGACCGGCAACCAGAACGTCACCAGACCGATGGCGCCAGCGACGACATGCACCGCGAGGAAGGCGTCGAAGATGAGAATGGCCGGATGCAAAAGATGCGTTCCAAAACGCCACCATGGCGCGGTTCCATCATAGCGCAAGCCAAGCAGTCAGGGATTTGGGGAAACTACGCGGGTTCGTGTGATGTTAGGGAGATTCGGATGTATCCGTCGTGGCAGGGCATGACGTCTTGAATTGCCACGATGCCCGATCGTCCTGGCCGGGCTTGACCCGGCCATCCACATTTTATCGTGCGAGAAAGCGTGGATGCCCGTGTCAAGCACGGGCATGACGCACTGAATTGCGTTACGATGAGGAGCGCGCTCAGCAGCAAATCGCCCAAAATCCGCGAATCGGCGGCTCGCATGGCGCAAGTTCCCAGAACGCCCGCCGGATTGTGTCGATTCGAAGACAGCCGCCTGACGCCGATGTGATTTCAACAGCTTACCGAAACGGGGCGCGCCTGCCTCACGCCACAGGAATTGTAAAGCAAGGATTAACGAGGCACTAGATGTTGCGTCTTTCGTTTACGCTGTTTTCAGGCCGCTGCCCGGTATCCTGTTGAAGCGCCACGTGAAGTGGCGCGCAGATTCTCCAAGTGATTCATAGGGTTAATGGAAAGTTTCAAATTGTCCCCATCCTTCACAGGGCCGCACAAGATATAGATTCAAGGGCTTTGCCAGCACACTATATCTTGACGCCCGGAGCGATCGGTGGCTAACTGCACCCATACCGGCAGAAGCCAAGGCGGTGGGGCGACCTCCGCCAGAGTTTCCAGAAAAGCGCGAGCGTCCGAGCGGGCAGCGGAAGCGGCCCGAACAGAGTGCTGTGCGTCCGGCATCGTTTTCAAGCGTCGTGTCAGAACGCGTGGGCGTATTCAATCAAACAGGAGCCGGAAGAGGCAATCCGGCGGGCGGCAATGATCGCCCCGTATAACGCAAGGGAAATCATTCGATGCGCATCGAGCGTCACTACACCACCGTCGGCCAGTGCCCCTACGCGGCCATGACCTTCCAGTTCACCAAGTCCGAAATCCGCAATCCGGACGGGTCGGTGGTCTTCAAGCTCGAGAATGTCGAGGTTCCCGCATCCTGGTCGCAGGTGGCGAGCGATGTGCTGGCGCAGAAGTATTTCCGCAAGGCCGGCGTTCCGGCGCGCCTGAAAAAGATCGAGGAGAATGATGTCCCCTCCTTCCTCTGGCGTTCCGTCGCCGATGAAGCCGCTCTCGCCGCGCTTCCCGAGAAGGAGCGCATCATCGGCGAAACATCCTCGAAGCAGGTCTTCGACCGCCTGGCCGGCACCTGGACCTATTGGGGCTGGAAGGGCGGCTATTTCGACAGCGATGCCGATGCGCAGGCCTTCTACGATGAATTGCGCTACATGCTGGCCAACCAGATGGTCGCGCCCAACTCGCCGCAATGGTTCAACACCGGCCTGCACTGGGCCTATGGCATCGATGGGCCGTCGCAGGGCCATTATTACGTCGACTTCAAGACCGGCAAGCTGACGAAGTCCAAGTCATCCTATGAGCATCCGCAGCCGCATGCCTGCTTCATCCAGGGCGTGCAGGACGACCTCGTCAACGAGGGCGGGATCATGGATCTGTGGGTGCGCGAGGCGCGCTTGTTCAAATATGGTTCGGGCACCGGCTCGAATTTCAGCCGCCTGCGCGGCGAGGGCGAGAAGCTTTCGGGCGGCGGCCGCTCCTCCGGCCTGATGAGCTTCCTCAAGATCGGCGACCGGGCGGCCGGCGCGATCAAATCCGGCGGCACGACGCGGCGCGCCGCCAAGATGGTTGTCGTCGATGCCGACCATCCCGATATCGAGACCTATATCGACTGGAAGGTGAAGGAGGAGCAGAAGGTCGCCGCCCTCGTCACCGGCTCGAAGCTCGCCAAGAAGCACATGACGGCCATCATGAAGGCCTGCATCAATTGCGACGGCCCGGGCGATTCCTGCTTCGATCCCGAGAAGAACCCCGCCCTCAAGCGCGAGATCAAGATGGCGCGCCGGGTGATGATCCCCGACAACTATATCAAGCGCGTCATCCAGTTCGCCAGGCAGGGCTACAAGGACATCTCCTTCGATGTCTATGACACCGACTGGGATTCGGAGGCCTATCTCACCGTCTCCGGCCAGAACTCCAACAATTCCGTCTCGCTCAAGGACGATTTCCTGCGCGCCGTCGAGACCGATGGCGACTGGAGCCTGACTGCCCGCCGAGACGGCCGGGTGATGAAGACGCTGAAGGCCCGCGATCTCTGGGAGAAGATCGGCTATGCCGCCTGGGCCTCCGCCGATCCGGGCCTGCATTTCAACACGACGATGAACGACTGGCACACCTGCCCGGCGGCCGGCCCGATCCGCGCCTCGAACCCGTGTTCGGAATACATGTTCCTCGACGATACGGCCTGCAATCTCGCCTCGCTGAACCTGCTGCAGTTCTTCGACAAGGCGGCCCGCAAGGTCGAGATCGCGCATTACGAGCATGCCGTCCGGCTGTGGACGATGGTGCTGGAAATCTCCGTGACCATGGCGCAATTCCCCTCGAAGGAGATTGCGCAGCTGTCCTACGAATACCGCACGCTCGGCCTTGGCTACGCCAATATCGGCGGGCTGCTGATGACGCTCGGCCTCTCCTATGATTCGGACGAGGGCCGCGCCATCGCGGGCGCTCTCACCGCCATCATGACGGGCGTCTCCTACGAGACCTCGGCCGAGATGGCCAAGGAGCTTGGCCCCTTCCCCGGCTATAAGGCCAATGCGAAGAACATGCTGCGCGTGATCCGCAACCACCGCCGCGCCGCCTATGGCGAAGCCGCGGGCTACGAGGGCCTGGCCGTCGCGCCGGTGCCGATGGATGCCAAATCCAACCCTGACCAGCGGCTGGTCGAGCATGCCCGCGCCGCCTGGGACCGGGCGCTCGCCAAGGGCGAACAGCACGGCTACCGCAATGCGCAGGCGACCGTGATTGCGCCCACCGGCACGATCGGCCTCGTGATGGATTGCGACACCACCGGCATCGAGCCCGATTTCGCGCTGGTGAAGTTCAAGAAGCTCGCCGGCGGCGGCTATTTCAAGATCATCAACCGCGCCGTGCCGGAGGCGCTCCGCGCGCTCGGCTACCGCGAGGCGGATATCGCCGAGATCGAGGCCTATGCCGTCGGCCATGGCTCGCTCCGGCAATCGCCGGGCGTCAACCATGCGACGCTCAGCGCCCGGGGCTTCGATGACGCCGAGCTTGAGAAGCTCGAGACCACGCTTCCCTCCGCCTTCGACATCAAGTTTGTCTTCAACAAATGGGCGCTGGGCGAGGCCCTGATGGCGAAGCTCGGCGTGCCTTCGGAAAAGCTCGATGATCCCGCCTTCGAGCTTCTCCCCTTCCTCGGCTTCTCCAAGGCCGAGATCGAAATGGCGAATGTGCATGTCTGCGGGGCGATGACGCTGGAAGGCGCGCCGCACCTGAAGAAGGAGCATTACGCCGTCTTCGATTGCGCCAACCCCTGCGGCAAGCTCGGCAAGCGCTATCTCTCGGTGGACAGCCACATCCGCATGATGGCGGCGGCGCAGCCCTTCATCTCCGGCGCGATCTCCAAGACGATCAACATGCCGAACGAGGCGACCGTCGAGGATTGCAAGAGCGCCTATATGCTCTCCTGGAAACTGGCGCTGAAGGCGAACGCGCTCTACCGCGACGGCTCCAAGCTCTCGCAGCCGCTGAACGCCGCCCTCATCGAGGACGACGCCGAGGAAGCCGATGACGCGGTGGAGGCGCTCGTCGCCCAGCCGATGGCGCAGCGCGCCGTCACAATCACCGAGCGGATCGTGGAGCGCATCATCGAGAAGCACATCCGCGAGCAGGAGAAGCTGCCGTCCCGCCGCAAGGGCTACACCCAGAAGGCGAAGGTGGGCGGGCACACCGTCTTCCTGCGCACCGGCGAATATGAGGATGGCCGGCTTGGCGAGATCTTCATCGACATGAACAAGGAGGGCGCGACGCTGCGCGCGCTGCTCAACAACTTCGCTATCGCGGTGTCGCTCGGCCTGCAATACGGCGTGCCGCTGGAGGAATATGTCGAGACCTTCACCTTCACCAAATTCGAGCCTGCGGGCCTGGTGCAGGGCAACGACACGATCAAGATGTCGTCGTCGATCCTTGATTACATCTTCCGCGAGCTCGCCATCAGCTATCTCGGCCGCAACGATCTGGCCCATGTGCAGCCCGACGAGGTGAACGCCGCCGCACAGGCCCGCGACGACAGCAACGGGCCGGGCGCTTCCGCCCAGCGCGTCGTCTCCAAGGGCCTGACGCGCGGCCGCGCCACCAACTTCCAGTCGCTGCCCGGCGGGCAGATGACCGGCGGCACGCCCGTGACCGGCCAGACGCAGATGCAGGCGGAGGCCACCGGCGGGGCGCAGGTGTTCTCCTTCCTGGGAGCCACGGCGCTGAAGGCCGAGCCGCTGGAGGTGAAGGGTGTCGAGGCGCTCTTCCAGCCCGCGGTGAAGCTGGCCGAAACCGCCCCCCAGCAGGACCCACGCGCCATCGCCAAGATGAAGGGCTATCTCGGCGAAGCCTGCCCCGAATGCCAGAACATGACGCTGGTGCAGAACGGGACGTGCAAGAAGTGTGAGACCTGTGGGGCCACGACGGGGTGCAGTTGAGGGGCAAATCTTATATAAATTCGAGGGAGTATAATCTGTGGCGTCAGCAGCTGAGCAACTTGAGGGACTAGAACTATCCGATGGATGGGTCGTGACAAAACGACAGAATCGGCCGACAGATGCAACGGGTGGACATTTTTCTCATGGCTACCTCGTTAGAAATGGAGAGAGAGAAGGATTCTTAAAGGCATTCGATTTCTCCGATGCCTTTAGTAACCCTCATAATACTTTAGAAATAATTCCTAAACTCATAGCATCTTATACACATGAAAGAGATTTACTAAAGCATTGCAAGGATCGGAAACTGTCTAACATTGTCGTCGCCATAGCAGAGGGATTTATAAACATCCCAAAAATGTCAGAAATAGAGGGTCGCGTATATTATTTGATATTTGAAAAAGCTCAGGGGGATATTCGCATTCAAATGAGTAAAACCAATGCAAAAGATTCAGTGTGGTGTTTAAATATTATATTTGATGTAGCGCTTGGTCTACATCAAGTTCACAGAGAAATGATTGCCCATCAGGATTTAAAACCATCTAATATTTTATTATACAAAAACAACATGTCGAAAATTGCTGATTTTGGAAGAGCTTCACGAAAAGGGATGTCAATAGCCCACGATAACAACCGCATAGCCGGTGATCGAACCTACGCACCTCCAGAATTACTATATGGATATACGGACCCAGAATTTATCGTACGTCGCTTTGGGTGCGATATGTATCTACTCGGCAATCTCATAGTATTCATGTTTCTGGGCGCTAATGTTACTGCTTCACTTTTCCATCACTTAGACCAACAATTCCACCCTTCTGTGTGGCAAGGTACGTATGAAGAAATTGTACCATATCTCCAAAATTCTTTTTCTCAGGTTATAAATGACATAAAAAATGGCTTCGACGATAATGTACCACAAGAATTAATAAGTATAATTGAGGAGTTATGTAATCCAGATATCAAGCTCCGTGGCTTACGACGCGGTGTTTCAAAACACCAACAATACTCACTTGAGAGATACGTATCAAGACTAGATAGAATAAAGAAGGAAACCCAATTTAGAGCGCGGGTTCGGACAGTGTCGGCATGACACAAGCTTCAGCTTTACCTTCACGGCGCCTATTAATTCCGCGCTGGAGGCGATTTGCAACAACGTTACAATTAAATGAGCTATCGCATAGCATGCTTGGAAATGAGACATTTGGGATCAATAAGACTAATGAATTCGAAATAAAGTTAAATAATGTAAAAACTAATCCAAACTTGATATCTGATGCCGAACTCGTTGAAACTGCACTAGTCGTCAACCGCCTTTTAGAAGCTGAGCAATCTGCTATCCGTTTATTATCCGACGAAAGTGACGCAAAATCGATCACAAAGGATCAAGCAGCAACTGTTCTTCGTCGGATTGGCAAGAAGGCTTTAATACCAGCAAAATATCAAAAGGAATTAAATCGAACACAACTAAAATTTCGAGAACTTATTAATTTAAATCAGAGAAATCCTATAGCTTGGATTGATTTAGCACTTGAGCAAACGTCGAAGGGACACATCGATAATGCCAAGCGCTCTGTAAGTGTTGCACTTCAACTTTCTCCAAACAATCGTCATGTTCTTCGTGCGGCTACACGCTTCTACGTGCATGTAGGTGAAATAGATAGAGCGCACAGGATATTGATCAGAAGTGATAGTTCAAAAAATGATCCTTGGGTTGTTGCTGCTGAGATTTCTGTCGGACAAATTTTAAACGAAGCCCCCAAGCTAACAAAGAGAGGGGCCGAAATGATTGAGAGTGATCAACGGCATCCTCGTCATATTTCGGAGCTTGCTGGGGCACTCGCCACGCTTGAATTGGGAGCCAATCGTAAACGTCTGAGGCGCTTATTTGATCGTAGCATGGAAGATCCCACCGGAAATTCGCTTGCACAAGCTGCTTGGGCTGGACCAAAGGTCGGCATTGATATCATTGCCTCGACAAATCAGACTTCTCGAGCTACTGCAGAGAATGAAGCATCGGCATATCGGGACTATGAAAATGGGTGGCTAGTTTCATCATTATCGCGATCTAGCGCATGGCTACAGGAAGAGCCTTATTCGATTCGACCAATACAGTTTTCTGCTTCAATAAGTGGAATGATTGGTGAATTTGAGAGATCTATCGAGCTATGTGACCAAGGGCTATTAATTGACAAAAAAAATATCGATCTTCAGCTAACAAAGGCTTTTGCTCTGTCTAGTATAGGAAAATTTGCTGATGCGAACTCCATCTTTGATCGGTTATACGTGATTTCTACTGACTATTTGCATAAATATTACATTACGGCTAATAGAGGGCTTATAGCCTTTCGAAGTGGGCAATCACAAATAGCTAAAAATTATTATAGGGAAGCTCTTGCTGGTTTTCAAAGGTTGGGGGCTATGTTGGCTTTCGCTACTGCATATGCCTATTATGCTGAAGAGGCATTAAATTCAAATGATGAAGAATTGGTTCAAATACTGAAAGAGGCTTGCAGCGCTGCCAAGCGCTACGGTCAAGCTGTTCCAGCGCGTGAAACACTTCGTAGAATTCATCAAAAATTAGAAAAGAAAGAGATGTTTTCCCTTGCTGAGATAATTAATTCTGCGGGTATTTTACTTCCAGCCGAGCCTCTAATCGTTGATCAAAAGAAGAAAGCTTGGTTCATCGCCGGTCCGGATGGAAACCCAATTTCGCCTATACACCGCATTGAATAAGAGTATATCGCGATGTCAGCCATAATTGCACTTTCAACATCACATGCTTTCTGATGATGTGATCACGGTTGACTGTCACGATCTACCCGACCCAAAGACTCGCACTGCCCTTGATCGCAAAGTCTAGCTGCCCGCTCCTTATGCGTTCTTCGAGGCAACGCCCTGCCCCCTCGGTCTGGTGACATTTAAGCCCCGCACAGCGCAACCCCCCTCATCCTGAGGTGCTTCGGCTGTCAGGCCGAAGCCTCGAAGGACGCACGGTGCCTCCGCCCGTTCCCGCCCGCGCGCCGGCCACGGTGATCCAGTGCGTCCTTCGAGGCTCCCCCGGATCAGGTCCGGGGTCGCACCTCAGGATGAGGCCGCAGGAGAGTTCACACGACCGGTCCTTTGCCACCCTCATGTCGAGGCGCGGAGCGAAGCGGAGCCTCGAGACACCCTCCGGCCCCGGCTCCCCATCCTGCCGGTTTCTCGAGGCTGGCCTTCGGCCAGCACCTCGAAATGAGGCGTTGGGTGGGTTGGCGATGCCCGGAAACGCTGGCTGCGCATCGTTTGCCTTGATGACGACGAAACGATACACAATGCGTTTCTCGACCGCGACTTCGAGGAGCCGCCGCCATGAAGCTTCATTATTACGCCGAGACCGACTCTCTCTATATTGAGTTGCAAGCGCGACCGGGCGTCGAAACGCGTGAGGTCGCGGCAGGTCTCAACGTCGATCTCGATGAGACCGGAGCCGTGGTCGGCTTCGATATCGACGGCGCTTCAAGGCGGCTGGACCTCAGCAAGGTCGAAACCGTGGCGCTGCCCGTGCCGGCGGAGCGGGCGGCTTGAGGGTGGGCGCGGTTGAGCCCCGCACAGCGCCCCCCCCTGATCCTGAGGTGCTTCGGCTGTCAGGCCGAAGCCTCGAAGGACGCACGCCGCCTCCGTCGATTCCCGCCCCGCACCCCGGCCACGGCGATCCTGTGTGTCCTTCGAGGCTCCCCCGGACCCAAGTCCGGGGTCGCACCTCAGGATGAGGCGGTGGGGGAGATCAGGCGGCCGTCTTTTGACACCCTCATGTCGAGGTGCGGAGCGAAGCGCAGCCTCGAGACACCCTCCGGCCCCGGCACCCCATCCTGCCCGTTTCCCGAGGCTGGCCTTCGGCCAGCGCCTCGACATGAGGGGATGCGAGGATGGCGGGAACCCTTCCGCAATCAGACCTCCCGGCGCCGCCAAAATCCTCTGATTCGTCAGAAATTGTTCCTGCTCCGGATGGATGGCACTGTCATGTCATGACTTTGCCGCATGAGATGCTCGAACAGTCCCTTCTCGAACTACTGGCAACCAGTAGCCTGATGTGCTATGTTTGAGTGGGATGACGAAAAAGCGCGCCAGAACATCATCAAGCATGGTGTCGCATTTGATGAAGCGAAGGCGGTCTTTTCCGATCCCTTCGCCTTCATGCGTTACGATGACAGGTTCGATTATGGCGAGGACCGGTTCGTGATTATCGGCATGTCGGCGGCGAAGGTTCTGTATGTCGTGGCCGTCGAGCGTGATGGACCAATCAGGATTATCTCTGCGCGCAAGGCCACGAGGGAAGAAGCCGATGTCTACTTTAAAGCAGCCGACGCCGGATGAACTGGACGCGCTCTCCGAACGGCCCTGGACCAAGGCGGAACTCCTGGCTGCGCGGCCATTGCCCTTGGCCAAAAGACTGCGCATGAGGCTGACGCTGACGCAGGAAGAATTCGCGGCCCGTTACGGCATCCCGCTCGGCACCCTGCGCGATTGGGAGCAGGGGCGGACCGAGCCTGACGCAACCGCCAAGGCCTATCTCAAGGTGATCGCGGCGGAGCCTGATGCGGTGGCGGGAGCGCTGGCCGGCAAGACGGCGGCTTGAGGGCGCGCGATCGAGGCTATCGCCCATAACAGCCTCATGTCGAGGTGCGACCCCCGGACTTGGGTCCGGGGGGAGCCTCGAGACACGAACAGAATCAAGCGCCTCATCCTGACGGTTTCTCGAGGCTGGCCTCACGGCCAGCGCCTCGAAACGAGGATTGCGGAGAGGCAGCAATATCCGGGCCGCAACCAAAACACCCTTCGCAGTGGCCGGGGCTTGCGCAAGAGGTCACGCCGTTGCAGCATCACCTTCGCACGGCGATGGAACGGCGCGCGGCTGTCAGGGATGCCAGACAACCTGACCTGCAGTTCACCTGACCTGCTGATGAACGGACCTGGGAGAGATCGGTGATAAGAGAATTCATGTTTGCAGCGGCGGCGCTCGGCGCCCTCGCTCAACCTGCATTTGCGCAATCCGTGTGGGAGCGGCTGGAGCGCGGAGCCGATGTCGTCAGCGAATGCGCGGGCGACGTCGTGCGGCATTGCAAGGGAATCGTTCCTGGGGGCGGACGCATCAAGGCCTGCATGCTCGGTCACCTCCAGGACATGTCGACGGCCTGCCTGACAGCTCTCGCCGGGCCGAGGCCGACGGTGTTTTCGGACGGCGACAAGGCTGTGTCGAAGCGGATCGACATGCGCAACGTCCGTTACATCGAAATTTTCCTGGCGGATATCGATCCGGTCAAGAAGGGATTGGTGGCGGCCTGCTACGGCTCCTATGGCATCCCGGTCATCCCCGCCGACAGGGATACCGCCCCGCAGGCGCTGGTCGCGGCCCTCAATATGGATGAAATCGCCAAAAAATATGGCGTGCTGGGCGCCTCCCTCAACGGCCCGAAGCTGTCGATCGCCGATTGGTGGGAGATCGGGATTGGAGAAACCCGGCAGTTTGGCGGCATGGAATTGCCGCACACGGCGCAGCTGAACCTGTCGGGAACCGCCAATGTCAACGACGTCAAGCCCTATGAGCCGACAACCATCGCCCGCAAGAGCGCGGTCAACTGGAACAAGGGCAGGACTGTCATGGTGCTTGACGCGCCGGATGGCAGCGTCTGGATCATGAAAGGCTTCCAGCTGGGCCTCGATCCGAAGATTTCCTATGAAGCGTTCATGGCCGCCGGGCCGGACAATTTCAAGAAGCTTCCCCCCGGCTGGAAAGCCCGCGTCGCCACGCTGGAGCAGGACAACCTCGAAATCCCCGAAAACGGGATTGCTCACATCGTGTCAGACGAGTTCTTCAACGTCTACGACAAGACCGGTCCTGGCATGAGCAACTACAAGCCATAAGGATCCACGCTCATCCAGCCGCCTCATCCTTCCCATTTCTTGGGGCGGGCCTCACGGCCAGCGCCTCGAAATGAGGGTGAGAGGAACTTGCGGTAACCGTTCTTTGGCAGCCTCATGTCGAGGTGCTCCCCCCGGACTTGGGTCCGGGGGAGCCTCGAGACACGATCAGGATAGAGCTCAATTCTGTGGGTTTCTCGAGGCTGGCCTCAAGGCCAGCGTCTTGAAATGGGGGTGGAAGAGATTGCGAGCTCCTCTTTTCACAGCCTCATGTCGAGGTGCGGCCCCCGGACTTGGGTCCGGGGGGGAGCCTCGAGACACGAACAGAATCAAGCGCCTCATCCTGACGGTTTCTCGAGGCTGGCCTCACGGCCAGCGCCTCGAAATGAGGGTGAGAGGAAACACAAATGCTGTGTTTCAAGTCACAGGAAACGGCCCCTCCCCGCCCGCCCGCGTCACTTCCGCACGAGCACGAAAGTGTAGGTCGTGATCAGACGCCAGTCGCGCCGCGCCGCCAGCCGGTTCAGCGCCACGTCGATCTCGCGGGCCACGGGGATGCGGTCGAGATAGCCATGGCCCCAGAACGGCACGATGTGGATCTCGGAGAAGCCGGCGGGCGCGAGCATCTGGCGGATCTTACGCTCCGAGGAGACGCAATGATCGTAAAGCGCGGGAAATTTCGGATCGCCGCCGCCGTCCGCCCGGTTGGGGAAGAGCGCGTGCACCAGCCGGCGCGAGGCTGATTCCGGAATCAGGTGATTGATCAGGAATGGCCAGGAATAGAGCGTCGGGAAGAAGGCGAGCCCGATGCCGCCCGGGCGCAGCAGCCGCCTGATGTTGCGCCACGCCTGCGGCACGCCGTCGATATGTTCGAAGACCATGCGCGAGATCATCATGTCGTAGAGATCGCTCGCGCCATCCAGCTCCCGGAGATCGCCCGCCACATCGAAGCGGACAGTCGGCATGCCCGGCGGGGCGAGCGCCAGCTCACCGGCGTCGATGTCGTTGACAATGAGATTGATGCCCTTCGCCGCCGCCTGGTCCGCATCGAACATCGGGTCGCGGCCGCCGCCGATCTCGCAGATGTCGGGGAGCTGCAGCCGGCGCGAGAGGTCGGCGATCAATCCCTCGTAATTGTCCCAGGCCCATTGCGAATGCCAGCGCGGGCTGGTCTCGTCGCCGCGATAGCTGGCGATCAGCTGCGCCAGACCGGAACCGCCCTCCGCGATCCGGCGCGAAACGGGACGTTCTGCGTTCGAAATCGAGACATCGATGCTGGTCATGGATACCCTCCGGCGTTCTCAGGCCGGAAAGTGCAACTTCCCCGCCAGAGGCGGAGAGGATCATAGAGAGCCGCTGGCCGGCGCCGCGGAAATTGCCCGGACATGATGAACGCCGCCATAAAGCGGCGCCACGGCCCGCGATGGCGCGAACGGGGCCAGTCAGATCATCGCCCGGCCCTTCGCGCTCTCGACGGAGAGCAAGGCGGTCATGTTGGCGCAATAGGTCATCCAGCCCGGTGCCTGAGGCTCCAGCGCGAGCTCCTTTCCGCACTGCTCCTTGTGGCCGCAGCAGGAGCAGGAGACTTCGAGATCGCGCATGAGGCCGGGCGCCAGACGCTCCACATCGGCGCGGGAAAGGCCGAGCGCTCCCATCCGCTCGTAGAGGAGATCGGCTGCGCCGGGCCCCTTCGCCGCAAGCAGGCGGAGATCATCGGCATCGACGCCGACATCCGCGGCGATGCGCTGGACATCTTCCGGCGGCAGCGCGGAAAGCTCGGAGCGGGTGCTCCACCAATCCGCCAGCCGCGAAAGCAGGCCTGACCCCCGCGTTTCCTTTGTTTGCCCAAACCATTGCGTCATCGCTGCAACCCTCCCGACACGAGTCCCGCTGACCCGCCTTGCCGCAGAATCCCGGAGCTTCGGCCTGCGAGCGTTGAGGCAGATCAATCGGGAGGCCGCATGCGTAACCCTGCGGAGGAGCCCGGCGACCAGGGCCGCGGTTTGCCGAGTCGCCGAAAGGTTCCCGCCGCCTCAAAGAATGCAGCCCGCCTCCTTGCATCTGCGGCGCGGCATCCCCACCTCAGCTTTGTCGAAAACCGCTTGCTTCCCCGTTTCCTGATGGAGACCGGTCGCTTTCGCGGCATGGTTTCGCTCATGACATCCAATGACGTGTGTCGGGGAAAAACCCGGCCAGGGATATTGAGATGCCTAAGGGAACAGTGAAGTGGTTCAATCCGGACAAGGGCTTCGGCTTCATCCAGCCAGATGACGGCGGGGGCGACGCTTTCGTGCATATCAGCGCGGTGGAGCGCTCGGGTCTGAACGACCTGCGCGAAGGCCAGAAGATCGAGTTCGAGCTTCTGCCGGACCGCAAGAGCGGCAAGATGTCCGCCGAGAACCTCAAGGTCATCGACTAGAGCATTTTCCGAAGAAGTGGATACCGGTTCTTCGGAAGAAAATGCGGTAAATCAAGAGCTTAGAGCGGCCGATCTGATTCAGTCAGATCGGCAGCCGCTCTAGAAATTCCAGAAATCACCCTGCCAACGGCCGCCGGGGGCCCCCGCGCCGGCTGTTGCAACCAACCTTCTGACGCTGCCGGCCATGAATGTACCGGCGGCAGGCGGACCGGAGGTTGGGCCGGGTGATGATCAGGAGAGATGCCTCGGCATCCAAGCCCCGCACCTCGCATGCCGAGGCGCGGGGCCGTTTGTTTCTGGCGGTTGAACAGGCGCCTCCCGCAGCGCCCCGAAGGAAGCCATGGCCAAGGGACGGATGCGCAGCAGCAAGGAAGCCAAGAAGCCGAAGGCGAAGAAGCCCGCGGCGGGCGCCGCCACCTCGGACCTGAAGATGAAGGGCTCGCTCACGCCCATCAACCTGCCCAGGAAGCGCTGAGTGCATCAGCCGGCCGGCTTCTGGTACTGGCCTTCAGCCAGCGCCTCGACATGAGGGTGAAGAGGAATTCCAGCGGACTCCCTGATCTCCGTTTTCCCACAATCCAGCCACGCGGTTCATGCGTAATCACCACCGGAACTTTGGGGAATGATGCCGAAGAAAACGCAGATTGTGGTGGTGGGCGGCGGCGCTGGCGGGCTTGAACTGATCTGCCGGTTGGGCGCGGCCCTGGGGACCAAAGACTTCGACATCATCCTCGTCGAGAAAAACAACACCCATGTCTGGAAGCCGCTCTTCCATGAGGTCGCCGCCGGCTCGCTGGACGCCAATCTCGATGAAGTCGGATACCGCAGTCATGGCTACCGCTGGGGCTACCGCTTCTTCCGCGGTTCGCTGGAGACGATCGACCGCGAAAACCGCCAGGTCGTGATCGCGCCGCTGAAGGACGAGGACGGCGCGGAGATCACCGGGCGGCACCTCATCCGCTACGATTATCTGGTGCTCGCCATCGGCGCGGTCGCCAATGATTTCGGCACGCCGGGCGTGCGCGAGAACTGCCTTTTCCTGGACGGCAGGCTGGAGGCAGACCGTTTCCGACAGAAGCTCCTCGATCAATGCCTGCGCGTTTCGCGCGCCATGATGGACGACCCCAATTCCGACGCCACCGTGGCGATCACCATCGTCGGCGGCGGCGCTACCGGCGTGGAGCTGGCTGCAGAGCTTTACAACGCCGCTGCGGGCCTGCGTTACTACGGGCTTGAGGTGTTCGACGACAAGCGCCTGAAAGTGACGCTGATCGAGGCCGGGCCGCGCATCCTGCCCGCCCTTCCGGAGAAGCTGGCGCAGGCGGCGCAGGAGGAGCTGGAGGCGCTGGGCGTCCGCGTGCTGACGGGGACCGCCGTGACCTCGGTCAGCAAGCAGGGCGCGCTGACGAACAGCGGCGAACTCATCGCATCGGACCTGCGCGTCTGGGCGGCGGGGGTGCGCGGACCCGATATCCTCGCCGGCATGGGCGGGCTGGAGATCAGCCGCAGCAAGCAGCTGGTGGTCCGGCCCACCATGCAGACCACGCTGGACGATCGCATCTTCGCCTTGGGCGATTGCTGTTATTTCAAGCCGGATGGGGCGGAGAAGCCGATCCCGCCCCGCGCGCAGGCCGCCTCGCAGATGGCGAAAACCGTGTTCACCAACATCCGCAACCTGATCGACGGCAAGCCGCTGGAGCCTTTCATCTACAAGGACCGCGGCTCGCTCGTCTCGCTCTCCACCTATTCGACCGTGGGCAGCCTGATGGGCAATCTCGTCGGCGGGCGCATGGCGATCGAAGGCAGGCTTGCCCGCATCATGTATGTGTCCCTCTACCGCATGCATCTGCTGACCATCCATGGCTGGCTTAAAGGCATGGCGCTGATCGCCGTCGGCCATGTCAACCAGGTGATCCGGCCAAGGCTGAAGCTGCATTGAAGGGTGTCGCCGCTGCCTGTCAGGAAGGCGTGGCAACGAGCCTGCCGCTGCGATAGACGGATGGCAGGAGGGGCGGGTGCCTGAAAAAATCGGTGTCTGGAAAAGTCTGGTCAAAACCAGCGCTATCGCTCTAGCTGTGAGCTTTCAATAGGTTGTCCATCCGGGTCTGCTGTCGGAGACTGAGGTTGCAACACGACAGCAACGTCAGGAGAAGCCGGATGAACGTTCACAAGAATGCGCGATCCACACCGCTTGGTCGAGAGGCGAT
>JADCCX010000003.1 GCA_020252485.1 Methylocystis sp. | reverse complement strand
TTCTCCTGGATATAGAGCGGCGGCGCCTGAACAATCAGGTCCGACCAATCCTGTTCATCCTTCCCGCGCCAAACCAACTGCGGGTCCAAATCCCGATTGCGCCGTTCATACGCAAGCTGAATGGGCGATTTGTCTCCCGCCCGCATGATGGATTCAAACTCCGCCGTCGGAATATTCTTCCGCGTCGCATCATCATGCTTGAGAGACGTAACCTCAATAGGCTTCTTGGCCATTATGCGCTCTCCATTTCGGCGCTCGCCGTCGTACCGAGATTGGCTTCCAGCGCGTTCTCAATCACGTCCTCCCCTTCCTCCGGCGCTGCTCCGCCGCGGCTGATCTTATGGCCAGTGGCAGCTGAGATCAGGGCCAGAAGCCGGGTCTCACGATCCGCCATGAAGGCGTCGAAGGCATCGGCGCGCAACAAGGCGGGATCAACGGCGTGGGTCCGGAGGTAGTCGTCCAGGGTAACCGGCGCGATGGCCTGTGCATCCTTACCGCCTGCCTCAAGCTTTGCCAGATAATCAGAAGGCGCCGCACCGCCGATCGTGCGGTTGGTGCGGTATCCGAGCGGCGTCTTGTTGATGATGGTGTCGAACACCCGAACATCGTGGCCCTTTTTGCGGCACCAGTCCTGCGGGAAGATGTGATGGATATCGACATTTTCGTCGAAGAAGATGGTCTGCCCGAAGGCCTGGCCGGAGCGGAAATCGATAGCCCCTTCGCCCATCAGCAAGGCATGTACGCCCTTATAGGCAGCGGATTGGCGCGTGCGCATGAAGCGGAGGCGTTCGGCCCGGAAGACGCCCTCGCGCACCGTTGAGGGTTCGGGGCCACCATCAATCCAGGCAGGGACTTCCAGGATATCCTTGGCGAAGCGTGACTCGCTGGAGGAACCGTAGAGTTCCCCGAAGATGCCGCACCAATACCATCGGGCCAGTTTCTGCTTCGCTGCGGCGTGTTGCCACTTGTCGCCAATCTTCGCCAGAATGGCGGCGAGCGGCACGAGCTGCCCTTGGTAGGGCAGGTCATTGACACGGAAGACGTGATGCTGCCGCAGCAGCTTTGCCGCCGTCTTGAAGCCTTCCTCGACTGCTGTGCGATACTCCTCATAGGCCGAGAGGGGGATATCAAGAAGGGATTGGCGCGTCGCGCGAACAGCCGGAAGATCATTATCTTTCTTGCCAGCAGCTACCGCGTCCTCGCGCAACTTCGCTGTATGCAAAAGTGAGATAGCCTGGAGCACATCCGTGCTGGCGACCTTTTCCAGGACGCCAAACTTCTGGTCTGCTGCCCTCCCGAAGACCTGGAGGCGGTGTTGCATGCCGGGCTGCCCATCCGCGCCCAGCCAATCGTCGCGAAGACGAAATCCCTGCGCCGCATACATGGCGGTTACCAGTTCAAAAGCATCCAAGGGCTTGCCGCCTGTGTTCACCTTCTCAAACACCAGACACACGGCAGCGTGCGACGTCTCCGGCGCCAGCGCGATGACAGGAACTTGATAGCCCTTGAAGCTCTGTAGCACCTCGTTCTTGAAGGCCTTGAAAATCTCCCGCTTTCCAATATCGCCCTTGGCGATCCAATAATCGCCGAAGCCCTCCTGCCACGCGTCCCATTCGAACGCTTGGTTCAGCGGGAACATCAGCTTTTCATATTCAAGTTCTGGCGTGGAGAGATCGAGCACGACCTTGCGATCAAAGTCGGATTTGATGATGCGATCCTCCGGGACGCCGATGATGGCTTCCTCCCGATCGGTATCCGGTTGGAGTGCGGCCTGGATGTTGATGTAGAACCAGCGCTTGACGAGCTTCAGGCGCGGCGTGATCGTCTCGACCACTTCGCGGCGCATGCAGGTCTGATAGAGCGATGTCATACGCTGTTGCCCATCCAGCAGCAATTGTTCGGGCGCTTGGCCTGCGGCTTCGGGCGGTACACCCTGCACTAATCGGCGAGCGAAGGTGTCTGCTGCTCCTGACTTCATTTCAAGCGTCATCAGTGCGCCGACCGGGAATGCCTGTGAGATCGAGGCGATGAGGCTCTTGATGCGGTCCTCGTCCCAGACCCAGCTGCGCTGGAAGTCAGGAAGCTGAATTTTTCCGGTGCCGCAGTAGCGCAGAAGCTCTTCCAGGCTAATCGGGTTGGTCTTGAAGGCTGTGTGTTTCATCGTTGACCTCTTACTGCGCAGCGGACGCAGGCTGGGCCGCGCTGAGTTCTTCCATCAACTTATTGAATTCCGCCTGAATTTGAAAAACTTCGGTGAATTCCACGAAGGCCCAACGGCCGAAGCTGCCCAGGTTATTCACCCCCGGCACCCAATAGCTGTGCATGGTATTAGCCTTTTCGATGGCGTCTTCGCCGCGATAGCCCTTGATCTCGACAATCAGGTTCAAAGGCTGTGCCTGCCCATCATTGATGCGCAGGATGAAGTCGGGCCGGTAGCGGCGCGGCTCCCCCGCCAGCAGATAGGGCACTTCCAGTCCAAGCCCCTGGTTCTTCACATAAGCCAGCACGCGCGGGTGCTTTTCCGCGACACGGCAGAATTCGGCTTCCCAATCGCTATCCGTCACCACGTAATTGAGATGGCATTTATCCGCAGCGGTCTGCC
>JADCCX010000029.1 GCA_020252485.1 Methylocystis sp. | reverse complement strand
GCTTCGTCGCGCCAGAACGCATCGGGGTCCTTCGCCGCTGCGTCATACATGGCGGCGCGCTGCGCTTCCGTCACACGCGCCTTGGCGACGATTTCGGGTTTCAGCGCAATCAATTCATCAGCCATGCCTGGGTCCTCCCCCCGTTTCGGTCTTGATATGGGGGGAATGTGCGTCCGGGCTTTGCGAAACGTCAATCTTTTGGGTGGGCTGGGGGCGCCCCAAAACGACAAAGCCCGCCCCGGTGAAGGGCGGGCCTTGCGGCTGGTCGGCGGGCGGGACGCATCCACCCGACGGTTCTGCTGCGTTAGCGGGTGGCACCGCCTGCGGGGGCCGCCGGCGGTGCCGCCAGCCGGCTGCGGCAGAGTCGGCCCGGGTGCGCTGCGGGCCGGTTAGCTTCGCCGGGGCGGCACCCCCCACCGCGGCCCCACCCCCCCACCCTTTGGAGAGGGGTTCCACGCGCCAGCGATTCGTCATTTCCGATGCTGCGACAAGGCCGCGGTAACTTCTGGACGGAGGGGGCGCGAACCGTAAGCGTCATCTTTGGACTGCCTTGCGGCGCCGCGCTGTATCGGGCCCTCTCTCAACCCCGCCGCGGCACGACCCGGCAGTGCAGCAAGCCGAGCGGAACCAGTGCGACGATCCCGACCAGTAGCGCTACGGCCAGTGCGGTGGTCGGGCCGAAGCCCTCCAGCCCGGCCGCAAACAGGAAGGGCGCGCCCGCGCCCAGCACGGTGCGGATTGCCGCAAGCCGGCCGAGCCGCGCGCCGTAGCCGGCCGCGCCGAACAAAGCGAGCGGGACGCTGCCGCGCACGATGCTCGAAAGGCCGGCTCCGAGCCCGAACAGCACCGCAAACACCGTGCCCGCCGCCACAGGATCGACCGGCAGCAACAGCACCAGGATCGCGGCCGGCAGCGCCGCAGCGGAAACCAGCGCAACTGTCAGCGGATGCAGCGCCCGCCAGAACAGTGCATCCACCAGCCGGATCAGCACCTGCGCCGGCCCCATCAGCATGGCGACCAGATAGGCGGCAGTGCCGAGCTCGAGCGCCTGCAGCACTGGGACGAGATGGACCGTGACCGCCGCGGTCAACACCCCGCTCAGCGCGAAGCTTACCGCAACGGCCCAGAAGGCGAGCTGCGCCGCCCTGCCGGCAAGGGGCAGGCCGAATTCCTGCCGCGCCTCGGGCCCGGTGCCGCCAAGGGCCTCTCCACGTGGCCGCGCCGAGATCCAGGCATGAAGCGGCAGCGCGACCAGCAGGTGCAGCGCAGCGAAGGCCGCATAGGTGCCGCGCCAGCCAAGCACCTCCACCAGCCACCCCGTGAGCGGCCAGAAGATCGTTGAGGCAAAGCCCGCGATCAGCGTGAGATGCGTAATGGCCCGCTTGGCCTCCGCGCGCCCGAGGGTGGCGAGCGTCGCGAAGGCGGCATCGTAGAGCACGGCGACGCCGACTACCTCGATGGCGATGACGCAGGCAGCGAAGGCCCAAAGATTGGGCGCGATCGCCAGGCCGCCCACCAGAAGCGCCGTGCAAAGGCTGCCGGCGGCCATAATGCGCGGCGCGCCGAAGCGGTCCATCCAGGCGCCGAGCTGCGGCGCGGCGAGCCCTCCGGCAAGCAACCCTGCCGAGAAAATCGCATAGAGAGAGGTGAGCGAGGTATCGAACTCTGCCGCGACGGCGGGCGCGAGGATGGCATAGGCGTAGTAGAGCGTGCCGTAGCCAATCACCTGCGTCGCACCGAGCGCGAGGACAACCGGAAGCAGCCGCGACCCGCTGCGCGGCGGCGCGGCCGGAAGGCGCGGGTCGAGGGACACGCGCCGCCTCAGCCGCAGTATCCGCAGGCCTCCTGTACTGGCGCCACGGCTGGCCCGTAGCACGGCGCCTCGGCGACGCGTTCCGGCTTCGCGTCGCAGCAGACGCCCTGCGGCGTCGCCGGCGTACAACAGGAGGCCGCAGCATCGGGCGCGCGATCCGTCGAGCACATACCCGTCTGCGGCGGCACCAACCGGACGCGTCGCACCGCCTGCGGGTCGCAGGCGACGAATGCGGCGATCGAACGCACTTGCTCGTGGCCGGTGGACAGGTAATCAGTCATGGTCTGAATGAGGCCATTGGGCCGCACACCAACAACCATAGGCGCGCCACCCACCAGCATCACATAGAAAAAGCTGCGTCGCACATTATAAGCTAGGTTGGGGAATAGTGTTTGCGCAACGGCCATGGGGCCGGCATTGGCCAGCACGAGCGGATAGCCATCCGGGCGTTCGGCTGCAATAACCAAAGCATTGCCATTGAAATCGGTATTCTTGATTTTCGTCGGCGCCTTCATCCAGGCAATGCGCGTGACTTCATCGCGCCAGAAGGCATCGGGGTCTTTCGTCGCCGCATCATGCATGGCCACGCGCTGCGTTTCCGACACACGCGCCTTGGCGACGATTTCGAGTTTCCAGCGCGATCAACTCATTAGACATGCCTGGGTCATCCCCCTGTTTCGGTCTTGATATGGGGGGAATGTGCGTCCGGGCTTTGCGAAACGTCAATCTTTAGGGTGGGCTGAGGGCGCCCCAAAACGACAAAGCCCGCCCCGGTTAGGGCGGGCCTTGCGGCTGGCCGGCGGGCGGGACGCATCCACCCGCCGGTTCTGCTGCTAGGTTAGCGGGTGGCGCCGCCTGCGGGGGCCGCCGGCGTCACCGCGCGGGTCTGGCCGTTCCCCTGATGGCCACGCACCTGGCCAGGGGCGGCTTCACCGGGCTTGGCCCCTGCCGGCGCCTGAGCGGCGGGGCGGCTGCCCTGGGCAGGGACGGTGCTGGCCGTCCCCTGGGCGAGTGCCGCGCCTGTCAGCGCGAAAGCAAGGCCGGCGGCGAGAAGTGAGGTCTTTGTCAGGTAGCGCATCTTGTCCTCCTATGTTTGAACTGTGCGCAAGGACATATGACCCCACCGTCAAGGCGGGCTTGCGTCTTGTTCAAGGTATTTTCAGGACTTTTGCGGCGGCGCCGTGGCGGGCATGGCGGGATTGCGGCCGCGGCGCGCCAAGAGCATTTTCAAGCCAAGTGGAATCACTTGGCGGCTTGGAAAATGCGATCAAACAAAGGTCTAGAGCGTGTCCCGTGAACGAAGGTGAACGGGAAACGCTCTAGTTGCGAGGCAGGCGCGCCGCTGTTGGTGCTTCCGGATTCTGCGCACGGTGGCGCAGCAAATGATCGGCCAGCACCAGCGCCATCATCGCTTCCCCGACAGGTACGGCGCGGATGCCAACGCAGGGG
>JADCCX010000028.1 GCA_020252485.1 Methylocystis sp. | reverse complement strand
TCGGATGAACGCGCCCAACGCCTCAAATCGTGGACACACCAATATAATTGGCACCGCCCGCATGGCAGTCTAAAATCAATGACACCCATCAGTCGCCTCGGTCTAACCGGGGACAACCTGTTGAGGCTCCACATCTAGCCTTGCCACTGCCTCTGATGCGACTTCCCACGCATTCGGAATGTGTTCGAGCGTATGCCACATGACGATAGCACTCACCGGGCCCTCGACGTCGGCGATCGTTGACCCGACATGCAGCTGAGCTCGAAGTTCATAGTGCGGGACGATCTGGTCTAAGGTCCAGCGATTGAGTTCGAGAGCCCAAGCCTCGTCAAATTCAGCGCAAGCTGCCGCAGAAACCGCTCCTGTTCCGGCGCCGATATCTACGAACCGCCGTCGCGGGACGTCCGGCGCCCGATCGAGAAGGCCGCTTACGATCCCAGTACTGTTCAGTACCTCTGTTTTTAGTGTCGGAACAATTCGCTCAAGCGAGTAGAATTGTTTCGAGCTATCCGCCTGCATTGACTCCGATGCTTCGGGGTTAGAGATAGCTTCGTCGAGTTCCGTCCGATTGATAAGGGCAGTGCAGTTTTTGCAAACCTCAATTCGGACTGTCCTCCCATCGATGTCGTGTCGCGTCTGGAAGGGATGAAGCGAAAAGCGACGACCGCAACAAGGGCATGGCGTATTCATGCCGCGTCGATAGCAGACCCTTGCATCGCTGTATAGCGGCAATATAAAGCCGCGTTAACGAACGCCTGCTGGGTGCGCCCTTCATACCGACTGAACGAAATACTTCGGCTAGGCTCACCACAGGCCTCAATGCCCACCTCCGCCAGATGCCCGGTTTTGCGAATCCTTACGTACTGCGATCCGCCATCCGAATGATGCACGAGGCGGCCCTTTCTGCGGCCCTGGTGCTTGGCATTGCCGCCTTGCTCTTCATCCGAGCCCGCAATCACCGCGACGAGGCTGCGCCATTCCGCGAGGAGGCTTGCCCAGCCACGAACGCTGGCTTAAAGGGGGGTCTCTTCAACAATGGCCGGAGCGACGCACTTGGGCGGATTCGCGAGCAATTACCTTGGGCGCTTGAGTCTCGCCCTCGGTAAACTTGAATGCGAGCAGCTGGATCATGGCATAGCCCTGGTTCGAAAGGCTTGGCTCGACGGTCGTCAGATCATCACACTTGGCAACGGCGGTAGCGCCATGACCGCGCTCCATTTTATCACCGACTGGAACAAAATGGTTTTCCTTGCGACGGGCCGGCCGTTTCGTGGCCGTACATTGGTCGACAATATGGGTATGCTGACCGCTTACGGAAACGATCTGTCGTTCGCAGACATTTTCAGCGAGCAGATCAAGAATGTCGCACTGAAAGGGGACCTCGTCATAGCGATATCTGGCAGCGGCAATTCAGAAAATGTCATCCGCGCCGTCAATACCGCCAATGAAATGGGTTGCACAACACTTGGCCTGTGTGGCTTCTCGGGGGGGCGCCTGAAGCAGGCGGCGCATTCGGCTATCTGGATTCCCGTGGACGATATGCAACTCTGCGAGGACGCGCATGCAATCTTCGGCCACATCGTCATGCAGGCCCTTTGTGGCCAGCCAGTATCTCCTTGAAAGCTCACTGGGAGTGACTTATCGGACTGCGGGATAGGCTGCTCGCAAAGGGATCGTGTACTCATGTTGAAATTCACTGGTGAACGTATCGTTCCCGAAGCAAGTAATTGCGAACCTACTTTTGCCAGAAAGATGTACCAAGAGCATCTTGCCCGTTATGCATTTGCAGCAAATTTTGCGCGCGGAGCCGACGTTATCGATGTTGGTTGTGGCGTAGGATATGGAAGTCAATTTTTAGCAAAAAATGGAGCAAAATCTGTATTCGCGCTGGATATTTCAGAAGAAGCAATCATACATGCTTCTAAATACTATATTCATCCCGCAGTTACGTTTCGGGTTGCTTCCGCAATTGCTTTTGATTATCCAAATAGTGCAGACCTTGTGACGTGCTTCGAGCTAATCGAGCATGTACAGGATCAAGAATCCGTGATTCGCAACATTCACCGCGCCTTACGTCCTGGTGGCATTCTGGTTATTTCATCGCCCCGCCCACTGTCTGAGATTCGCTCGCAATTTCATGAAAAGGAGCTTCAATTTCACGAATTCAAAGAGCTCCTTGAAAGTCACTTCTCCTGCGTAAAGCCGTTCTTTGAATCTAATTTCTTTACTTCATATATCGGAGACAGCGCACCACCCGAGATCAAGAATTTGATTCCGATCACTGATCGCTTTGAGATCGGGAGCGCGGATTATTTTGTCTTCATCGCATCCGATCGATCGCTCGATGAGCGTGGTCCAATCGAGCCATTGATGGTAATCAATGACGATTCTTATATCCTTAATCTCGAAAAGGATGTTTCTGTACTAAGACAAGCTGAAAATGCTCATATCGCTGAATTAGCATCGTTGCGGCAGATTCTGAACGAGAAAGAGGTGGCTTTGACCGGGTTGGCCGCTCTTCAGGCAAACAACCAGCGCCTCAACTCCGATAAGGAGTTGCTGGAGCGGGAGAACGCCAACCTTCGTGATATAGGTATTCGGCTAGACGCGGTCTATCGCTCAACGAGTTGGCGGATCAGCCGTCCGATCAGAGGGCTCGGCCGCGTTCTCCGGCGTTTTCGCCAAACACCAAGTTCCCACCCTTCCCTGCCCGTTTCTGCACCGGCACAGCAGCTAAAGTCACACAGTACCGTTAAACACGATGTTTGCGGCGCACCGAACTCGCTCGATGTTCTATTCCTCATCGGATGTTGGGAAGGTGAGTCAAAACGCTATCGCGTCCACAATCTCGTCGAGGGGTTCCATGTCGCCGGATATACGACCAGTGTGATGGGATACGGGGAGGCGAGAAAGATTGTCGAAAATGGCCTGAGGCCGGCCGTGGTCGTTTTTTTTCGAGCGCCTTTCGATGCCAGGATCGGCGTAGTTGATGTGCTGGACTACTGCCAAGCCAATGGCATCAAGACCATATTCGACATCGACGATTATGTCTTCGAGCCTGATATCATCAATCAAATCGCAGGGGTGGACCTCCTTTCCGCATCGGATCGGAAACAATACGAATGGGGTGTTCGTGCCTATCGCGCCCTGATGATGTCGACCGACATCGTGACAGTGACGACGCCATTTCTGGCGGAGCGCGCTCGTGAGCTCGGCCGGAACGTTAAGGTCATCCCAAATTCAGTCAATGCGGCTCAGAAGGAGCGCGCCCGGCATTTGCGCACGATAACGGATCTCTCCGATGACTCCATCCGTATCGGCTATTTCTCTGGGTCACGCACGCATGCGCGCGATTTCGAGCAGTGCGCAGAGGCGCTGCGCAACGTATTGCTCTCCCATTCTAACGTGAGTTTGCGCATCGTCGGCTTTCTCGATCTCGACGAGCGCTGGGATGCATTGTCCGATCGCATCGAAAGATTGGGCTTTATGCCTTACCTCGATATGCTCGACAGTATTCGCGAATGCGATATCAATCTCGCGCCCCTGGAAGAGAAGAATCCGTTCTGCGAGGCCAAGAGCGAATTGAAATTCTTCGAAGCCGCTCTTGTGGAAGTACCGACCGTCTCCAGCAGAACCGGCCCCTTCGTGGCCGCAATCGTCGATGGCGAGACAGGTTTTCTCGCATCGAGTGAGCAGGAGTGGCACGACAAACTCGTCCGCCTCGTCTCAGACGCCGCCTTGAGGGAGCGCTTAGGCCGCAGAGCATGTGATGCCGCCCTCTCCAAATTTGACAATGAATTGGTCGCAGCCTCGGCTGCGATTGCCTATGGGCTGGAATTGCCGCACGTATCCGCCGTTACCATGCGGGACGACGCCCTGAAGATAGCTTGGATCATTCCAGGCCTCATCATCGGCGGAGGAGGGCACCGCAATATTCTTCGAGCCGCCTATCATTTGGAACGTTTCGGTCACGACGTCCGGCTGTATTTCATCGATACGCCGCAGAGTGCAGGAGAGCTCAGGCGAGCAGTACGCCAACATTTCTATCCATTTGATGGCAAGGTCCGCCGCTTCGAGGGATCGGTCGAAGGTGAGGACGTCATCATGGCCACGCATTGGTCAACGGTCGCGCCGGCCGAGAAAGCCGCTGACGGATCCAGCCAGGTGTTCTACTTCGTACAAGATTTCGAGCCCGCCTTTTATGCGATGGGGTCGGATTATATTCTTGCCGAAAACACCTATCGTAGAGAGCTTTACGCGATAACCTCCGGCCCGTGGTGTGAACGCCTGCTGAAGAGCGAGTACGCCATGGACGCCGACCACTTCCAGTTTCCAATAGATCGTAGCATTTACTTCGAGCGTCCGGAGATTGCTCGCAAGAAGCGGGTGATCTTCTTCGCCAAGCCGGACATGCCGAGACGTTGCTTCGAGATTGGGGTTCAGGCTTTGCGAGCGCTCCACAAATTCCGGCCGGAATTCGAGATCCTGCTTTTCGGCTCTAATCAGGTCAAGAACTACGACCTGGGCTTCCCGGCCACCGTCAGCGGGATTCTTCCTGGAATCGATGACCTCGCCAAGCTCTATGCGTCAGCATACCTCGGTATCGCGTTCTCGACGACCAATCCCAGTTTGGTCCCCTACGAGATGATGGCGTGCGGTCTGCCCATCGTCGACCTCGGTCGGCCAGGCAATGAAGTAAACTACGGCGATCATCATGACATCGCGCTTCTGGCGCATCCGGAACCCGCGCGCATGGCCGCCGAAATTGACGCGCTTCTGTCGAATGAAGCCGAGCTTGACGCTCGTCGTCGACGCGGCTTGGAATTCGCTAAAACATTCCCCACAGAGCAGGAAATGGCTCGGCGCGTCGAGGCCTTGATCTTGCAACGCGTTCGTAAGATCGTGGAAGCGGCTGGTTGATGGCAACGCACGAGGTACACATCGTAACGGGTGGCGCGGGCTTCATTGGCTCGCATCTCGTCGAAGCCATCATCAGTCGAGGGCATTACGTCATAGCGGCCGATAACCTGTCCCGAGGCAAGGCAGCCTATCTGGAGACCTCGCTAGCCGAGGGGCGCTGCAGTTTCATCGAAGTCGATTGCGCCGATGCTGATGCTTTTCTCGATGAGGTCTCAATCGCCTTGGCCGGGCGTTCTGCCGCTGCAATCTGGCATCTGGCCGCCAACTCGGACATTCCGGCAGGCGTGGCCGATCCGAGCATAGATCTGCGTGACACCTTCATGACAACTTTTTCCTCGCTTTTAGTCATGAAGGCGCTCGCAGTCCCTGATTTTCACTTCGCTTCCAGTTCAGCGATCTACGGCGATTTCGGAGACACGCAGATTCGGGAAGACAGCGCGCCGTACAAGCCGATCTCAAACTATGGCGCGATGAAGTTGGCTTCGGAAGCGCAGATCTGTGCTGCGATTGAGGCTTTCGGGCATAAGGCGAGTATCTTCCGGTTCCCGAACGTCGTCGGTGCGCCGGCGACGCATGGCGTGATTTTCGACTTCATCAACAAGTTGCGAGATGACCCGACACGCCTGTCCGTCCTCGGCGACGGCACCCAGCAAAAGTCGTATATGCATGTCAATGACCTAATCCAAGCCATGCTCTTTATTGCCGATCACTCGCCCGAAAAGGTTGGAATCTATAATGTGGGAAACTCGGATGACGGCGTCACCGTTCGCTTCATCGCCGAATGCGTCCGTGATCGTGTCGCGCCCGAGGCGGTTATTGACTATGGCATCGGCAATAGGGGATGGATAGGAGACGTGCCCCGCTTCAAATATGCTACAGATAGACTATCAGCTCTCGGCTGGAAACCAAGCCGTGACTCTCGGGCAGCAATTTGCGAAGCTGTCCGTGACATTGCGGCGAGCATGTAATGTCCGTTCGGCAGGCAGTCATCCTTGCAGGGGGTAAAGGCACCCGACTTCAGGAGCGGCTGAATGGCCGGCCAAAGCCGCTTGTCGATATCAACGGGACGCCTCTACTCGGCCGCCAATTGGAAATTCTGCGCCAATACGGCTTCACTGATGTCGTGATACTCGTCAATCATGCTGCCGATCAGATCGCGGATTTCTGCGCAGACGCCGCCTTTGCCGACCTACATGTGACGCTGATCAACGATGGCGAGCCGCGCGGCTCCGCCGGCGCTTTGCTTGCGGCGTTCGAGCGCCTTGCCGAACGCTTTCTGGTCGTCTACGGCGACACGCTCTTTGATATTGATCTTGATCGGTTCTGGCAGTCTCACATCGCCAACCAGGCAGCGGGAACGCTGTTCCTTCATCCGAACGATCATCCTTTCGATTCAGATTTAGTCGAAGTCGATGATGATAAACGGGTCGTGCGTTTCCATGCAGCGCCACACCCTTCGGACAGTTGCCTCCCCAATCTGGTCAATGCAGCGCTCTATGTGCTCGAACGCGACGAGATAGCATTTTGGCGCAGCATCCCCGCTCCGACCGATATCGCGAGAGATCTTTTTCCAGCGATGCTGCGGAAGGAAGCCGACCTTCGCGGATACATTAGCTTCGAATACATCAAGGACATCGGCACGCCCAAAAGGTTGGATAAGGCGGTGGCGTGCCTCCGCTCGGGCGTCGTCGCGCGAGCAAAGCTCGACGTAAAGCAAAAGGCCGTCTTCCTCGACCGCGATGGAACGATAAACCAGCTTTACGGCCATCTTGCGCTCTCCCAGCACATGAGGCTGTTGAATGGTGCCGCCAAAGCTGTGAAATGGCTGAACGAGAACGAGTACCGCACCGTTGTAGTTACAAATCAGCCCGTCTTGGCAAGAGGTGAAACGAGTTTCGCGGAAATGCGGCGTATCCATGGGCGGATGGAAACATTGCTGGGCGAAAACGGCGCCTTCCTCGACGCCATTTATTTCTGTCCGCATCATCCCGATGCTGGCTTTGCCGATGAAGTGCCCGAACTGAAGTGCACTTGTTCCTGCCGCAAGCCAGCGATCGGCATGATCGAGCGTGCTCAATCCGATCTAAACATCGATCTAGGTCAGTCCTGGCTCGTTGGCGATACGACGTCTGATATGCTTGCGGCACAACGGGCGGGGCTTCTGTCGATCTTGGTCGAGACCGGCGAGGCGGGGCGAGATGGCCGTTACGACGTGAGGCCCGATTTCGTTGCACAGGACCTGCTGGACGCAACCCGAATCGTCGGCGAGGTCTATCCTTCGCTGCTGGAACGGGCGTCTGCTGTGTCCGAAGAGGTTAAGCTTGGGACGATCGTGCTCATCGGCGGCGTCGCGAACGTCGGAAAATCCTCGTTTGCTTCTGTTCTGCGACGCCTGCTCCAGAATCGCGGCCATGAGGCACGGATCGTTTCCCTTGACGAACAATTCGATGCGCGATCGACCGAAATCGAGGCCGAATCTGATACACTGGCGGATGCGCTCGCCTCGCCAACCGATGTTACTCTGCTCGTTGAGGGGAAGACCGCACTTCTCCGGTCTCCGCGGACGTTGCGGCCCATTCTCCGGCTTTTCATCGATGCGGACGAGACGCTCCGCAAAGAACGTCTGACGACAAGGTCAAAGTCGCACGATGCCGACGGTTGCGAGGCCGAAAAATCCGCTGGCCTCCATAGTCTAGACAACGTTCCCGCGATCGGAGTGACCCGTGACATAGCGGATATCGTCATCACCATATGATGTCCCCTTGTAACTTAAATTCTGTCGCATCTGCTCACCCTTCTCTGGCAAGAGTGTTCGAGTAATGATTATTAGCCGCACGCCGCTTCGCATGAGTTTCGTCGGCGGAGGTAGCGACCTCCCGAGCTTCTACGAGCGCTACGGCGGCGCTGTCTTGAGCACTGCGATCGATAAATACGTGTTTGTCACCTGTAATCCGAAATTCGATAGCGGGATTCGTCTCGCCTACTCGCGAACAGAGGAGGTGCCGTCAGTCGAAAAGATAGAGCACCGCCTTGTTCGAGAGACTATGAAGCTGCTCCAGTTGGAGGGTGGAGTCGAGATCACCACCATTGCGGACGTGCCGTCGAAAGGTACCGGACTCGGCTCCTCAAGCTCGTTTACGGTCGGGTTGCTCAATGTTCTCCATGCCTTTCAAGGCCGGTACGCATCACCGACCACTCTGGGTGCCCAGAGCTGTCAGGTGGAGATTGATCTGTGCAAAGAGCCTATCGGCAAGCAAGATCAGTATGCGGCTGCATTTGGTGGCCTGAACTTGATCGAATTTCAACCGACGGGCCGTGTAGATGTCACACCGGTTGTGATGCCGGTCGCGCGTCGAGAATTGTTATCCAATCGAATAATCGCTTTCTACACCGGAATTACGCGATCGGCGTCAGAGCTGCTTCAGGTTCAGTCCGCCAATGTTTCAAACGACGGTGACAAGCAGAAAACGCTCCAGCGTATGGTTCAGTTGACTTATGATTTGAAGCGGGAGTTGGAAAGTGGAAACCTCGACAGCTTTGGCGAGATTCTCCATGAGAACTGGGAGCTGAAGCGCTCGCTCGCTTCCGGCATATCGAATGGCGATATCGATGAATGGTATGATACCGCGATGAGAAACGGAGCGTCAGGTGGGAAGTTGCTAGGGGCGGGTACCGGCGGCTTTATGATATTCTATGCCGATGAGGAAAAGCATGATGCTATAGTAAAGTCCCTAGGCCATTTACGGCGAACGAAATTCAATTTCGAACCCTTGGGGAGTCGTATAATTTTCTACAATATTTGAGGGCCGTTTTGTTTTCCGCCCTTCACCACTACTCCCCCTCGCCCTTCGCATCCGCCGCATAGGCAGCCAGCACATCCTGCGGCTTTCCGTCAATCATCAGCCGCCCGCCCTTCATCCACAAGGCTCGGTTGCAGAAGCTCATGATCGCGTCGTTTTTGTGCGAGGCGAGGAACATGATGCTCGCCTTCTCGATCATGGCGTGCAGCCGCTTCTCCGCCCGCTCAGCGAATTCGGCGTCGCCCACGCCGATGATCTCATCGAGGATCAGGATATCCGGGTGCACCGCCGTGCTGACGGCGAAGGCGAGCCGCAGCAACATGCCGTTGGAATAGGTGCGGATCGGCAGGTCCAGAAACTCGCCGAGCTGGCTGAATTCCTCGACATCGGGGATGATCGCCTCGGCCTGTTTGTAATCGCAGCCGAGCATGATGCTGCGCATCCGGATATTGTCGTAGCCCGAGGCGTCAACGTCCATGCCCATCGAGAGGTCGAAGAGCGCGGACACGCGCCCCTGGATCGACACCCTGCCCGAGGTCGGCGGATAGACGCGGCTGAGCACCCGCAGGAGGCTCGTCTTCCCCGCGCCGTTGCCGCCCACGAGGCCGATCCGGTCGCCGTCGCGCGCCTCGAAGCTCACCCGGTCCAGGGCCTTCACGACCTGGACGCTCCGGTCGCGGTCGTTCTGCAGCCCGCCGCCTACCGTGCGGCGCAGGATCTCGCTCTTCAGCGCGCGCCCGCGCGCATTGTAGACGGCAAGCTCGACACTCGCGTTATCGAGGAGGACATGGGCCATCAGGGTTACAGCCAGTAGACGACGCGGTGCGAGTATTTGCCCGCGAAGGCGAGGCAAAGCAGCCAGCCGGCGATCAGCAGGCCGAGCAGGATAAGATAGGAGGCCGCGCCGGGCAGATTGCCCAAGAGCGGCTCCCGCATGACATCCAGCATGCTGGAGAAGGGGTTGAGCACCAGCACGGGATGGTCGCCGCGCAATTGCGAGGGCTTGAAGACCACCGGCGAGACGAAAAAGGCCAGCTGCATGATGCTCGTCACGATCTGCGGGATATCCCGGAACCGCGCCGAAAGGATCGCCAGCATATAGCCGATCCAGGCGAGGTTCGCGAGCACCAGCAGCAGCCCGGGGATGAACAGCAGGATGTGCCAATTGATCGGCGAGGCCGTCAGCACATAAAGAAACGGCAGGATGATGAGGTTATGCGCGAAGATGAAGAGGTTCTTGGCGATCGTCCGCAGCAGATAGCTGAACCGGGGCAGCGCGACCTGGCGGATGATGCCTTCGTTCTCCGTGAAGCTCGAACAGCTTTCGGTGATCGTCGAGGAGATCAATCCCCAGAGCACCAGGCTGGTGCCGAGATGCGGCAGATAATCGGCAAGCGGCGTGCCGAACAGCGTGGCGTAAACGGCGCCCATGCCGAAGATCATGACGGCCATGCTGAGCGTCAGCCACAATTGACCGACCCGCGACCGCCGGTAGCGGCGGACGACGTCATTCTTCGCGAGCATCCACCACATGCGCCAGGCGCCGAAGGCGCCGATAACATCGGCTGCCCCACCTGCTACCAGACCCATTTGGCTCTTTCCCGAGAATCTGCGCCTGCGCGGCCGTTCGTCATGGCGTCCCTAAAGCATGGACGGCTCGGCGCTGGCAAGATTTAGATTGCGGCGGGCGGCGCGCCTTTCCCATGCTTTGGCGGCAGCGGGGCCATGTGGCGCTGATCTGTCCGCCTTGTGCCGACGCCTGCCTTGTGCGAGGGGAACGCCAAGCGCAGTGCCTCCGCGAGGAGGTGAAACGGGAATGCCGTGCGGGTTCCGGCCCAAAGCGGCGGCTGCCCCCGCAACTGTAGGCGGTAAGCTTTGTTCGCGACCGGGCCACTGGCGAATGCCGGGAAGGCAGCGGACGAGGCGATGACCCGCAAGCCAGGAGACCGGCTGCGCAAAATGCTGCTGATGGGCGCCAGCCGGCGGGGTGCACGGTGGGCGCAGTTATGCGAAGCGGAATACCGCGCTTCGACCGTCAGGGCTGGTCGCATGACTGGTTGCAATGACTGGTTTTTCCTCAAGCGCTCCTGCGGGCGCCGACCCGATCGTCATCACCATCTGCATCTCCTGCCGGGCGGCTGGCGCTGATTCTGAAAACGCGCCCGGCCGGGAGCTGCTGACTGCGGTGAAAGCCGCTGCCGAGGGGGAGGGCGGCATCGTAGTCCGGCCAACCCAATGCCTGGGAATCTGCAAGCGGGTCTGCACGGTTTCGCTGTCGGGCGCGGGCCGCTATACGTTCCTCTTCGGCGATCTCGACCCGTCGAGGGATGCCGGTGACCTGGTGGCCATGGCGAAGGCTTGCGCCCTGGCGCCCCATGGTTTCGTGCCATGGAAAGAGCGCCCCCCGGTGATCCGCAAAGGCGCCATCGCCCGCATCCCGCCGCCCGGCTGGTCGCCGGAAGACGGGAGCGCGCCCGCATGAGCGGGCCATCCTCGGTCCTGGTGCTCGGAGGCGCGCGCTCCGGCAAATCCGCCCATGCGGAGAAGCTGGCGCGCGAGACCGGCCTGTCGCGTGTCTATCTGGCGACAGCCCAGGCCTTCGATGACGAGATGCGGGAGCGGATCCAGCGTCATCAGGCCGACCGCGCCGATCAGGGCTGGCGCACGGTCGAGGAGCCGCTCGCGCTTGCCGCTGCGATCGAGCGCCATTCGAAACCGGACACGGTGCTGCTCGTCGATTGCCTGACACTCTGGCTGACGAATGTCATGCTTGCCGGGGAGGACGTGGCCGTCATGAGCGACGCCTTGCTTGGCGCAGTGGCGGCCGCCTCCGGGCCCGTCATCCTGGTCTCCAACGAAGTGGGCATGGGCATTGTGCCGGAGAGCAGCCTCGGCCGCGCCTTTCGGGATGCGCAGGGGCGCTTGAACCAGGCGGCGGCGCGCGCCGTTCCCCATGTCGTCTTGATCGCCGCCGGCCTGCCGCTGACCCTGAAGGCGCCGTGACGGGCCATGCATGTCCGGCTGTTCCAGAAAGGCAAGATCAGCGTTGGCTCCACCAGCCAGGCGGACCATCAGCCGAGCGCCGAAATCGTGTTCATCGGCGCGCATGACACGGAATTGCGGATGCTCGCGGAAGCGCATCGGGCTCTCGGCGCCGGGGCCCCTTCCCTTACGCTGACGAATTACCTGACCCTCGCCGATCCGCAGGCGATCGACCTCTATATCGCCGAGACGCTCAGCGCCGCCAGGCTCGTGGTGCTGCGGCAGATCGGCGGCGAAGGCTATTGGCCGGATGGCGTCGAGGCCCTGCGGGCCTGGGCGCAGGCGAAGCCCGATCGGCAGCTGGCTTTCGTGCCCGGCGGCTCCGCCTGGGATGAGAATTACGCGCGGCGCGGAACGCTCGCGCCGGACCGGACGCGCCTGCTCTGGCGCTATCTGAGTGAAGGCGGCGCGCGCAATTGCCGGCATTTCCTGCAGGCCCTTGCCACGCTGACCGGCGGGATGGCCGAACCCCTGCCACAGGATTTTCCGCCGCCCGAACCGATGCCGGTGGCGGGTTTCGTGACGGAAGCGGACGCCGCGCCGGCGGATGCGATGCTCATCCTCTACCGCTCGCTGGCCCAGGCCGGCGACCTTGAGCCGGTCGATGCGCTGAGGGGAGCGCTCGCGGCGAGGGGCCTGCGGTTGAGCGCGCTGTTTGTTTCCAGCCTGAAGGATGCCGCAGCCCGGGCCGTCGTCGCCTCGGCGCTCGGCGTGGCGCAGCCTGCGGTCATCATCAATGCGACGGCCTTCGCCGCCGATACAGCGGACCTGTTTCGGGATATCCCCGTGCTGCAGACGGCTTTCGCCGGACAGCCGCGGCGGGATTGGGCCGCATCGGCGCGCGGCATGGGCCCCTCCGACCTTGCCATGCATGTGGTCATGCCCGAACTCGACGGCCGGATTTTCACGGCGCCCGTCGCCTTCAAGACGAAGATCGCCTGGGACGCGGAGGCCCACCATGTGCCGACCGTCCTGCAATCCGATCCCGCCCAGATCACTGCGCTCGCAGCCCGGGCGGCCGCGCTCGTGGCGCTGCGGCGGGCGCCGCCCCGGGAGCGGCGGGTCGCGATCATTCTGGCGAATTACCCGAACCGCGATGGCAGGCTCGCCAATGGCGTTGGTCTCGATACGCCGCAATCCTGCGCCGATCTGATCACCGCGCTGGCCGGAAGGGGCTACGCCGTCGATGACGCGCCGCGATCCTCCTCCGCCCTCATGGCGCTGCTGACGCAGCGCACGACCAACGCGTCCGGCAAGCCGGGCGCGGCGGCCATGCGCTGGCGGCTTGCGGATTATCGCGCGGCCTTCGCCCGCCTGCCGGCGGAGCTGCAGGCGCAGGTCCAGGCCCGCTGGGGAGAGCCAGAAGCCGATCCGCATGCAGCGGATGGCGCGTTGGCGCTCGCGCTGCACCGCTTCGGCAACCTCGTTCTCGGCATTCAGCCAGCGCGCGGCTACGATATCGATCCCGCAGCGACGTTCCATGATCCCGCCCTCGTGCCGCCGCATCGCTATATCGCGACCTATCTCTGGCTTCGCGAAGCTTTCACCGCCCATGCCGTCGTTCATCTCGGCAAGCACGGCAATCTCGAATGGCTGCCCGGCAAGGCGGTCGGCCTGTCGCAGGCCTGCTGGCCCGCCGCGCTGCTCGGCCCGCTGCCGAACATCTATCCGTTCATCGTGAATGATCCGGGCGAAGGCGTGCAGGCGAAGCGGCGCACGTCAGCCGTGATCGTCGATCATCTGACCCCGCCGCTGACACGGGCGGAGCTTCACGGCGACCTCGCCCGGCTCGAAGCCCTGGTCGACGAATATGCGCTCGCCGCCGATCTCGATCCACGGCGGGCGCGGCGCCTGGCGGACGAGATCGCCGGTTTCGCCGGCACGCTCCGCCTCGATGAGGATACCGCGCTGAACGCCGGTCTCGCGGTCGAGGAACGGGTCCGGCGCGTCGATGCGCATCTTTGCGACCTCAAGGAAATGCAGATCCGCGACGGACTGCATGTGTTCGGCGCGGCGCCGGCAGGCCGCCTGCGCCGCGACCTGTCCATTGCGATCGCCCGCGTCGCCCGCGCCGGCGATGCGCCGGAGGCGCGCTCCCTGCATCGGGCGATGGCGGCCGACCTCGGCCTTGGCGATTTCGACCCGCTGACCCGTGATCTGGCCGCGCCATGGACGGGACCGAGGCCTTCCGTATTGGCCGCGACCGCGCCATGGCGGACGGCAGGCGACACTGTCGAAAGGCTCGAAATGCTGGCCGAGGCGCTTGTCGGCGGCGAGAAGCCCTGCCGCGCCGAATGGGTGCGGACCAGCGCGGTGCTGGAATGGATCGGCGTTTCGCTGCTTCCCGCTATCGATGCCTGCGGCGAGGCGGAAACCGCCGCGATCCTGACCGCACTCGACGGGCGGCACGTCATGCCCGGGCCCTCCGGCGCGCCGAGCCGCGGCAGGCCGGATGTCCTGCCCACGGGGCGGAACTTCTACGCCGTCGATCCGCGCGCCCTGCCGACGCCCGCCGCCTTCGCCATCGGCAAGGCCAGCGCCGAGGCGCTGGTCAGCCGACATTGGGACGAGACGGGGGAATGGCTGCGTTCGGTCGCATTTTCGGCCTGGGGCACGGCCAATATGCGCACCGGCGGCGATGACGTGGCGCAGGCGCTGACGCTGCTTGGCTGCCAGCCGGTTTGGGAGCCGGGTTCCAGCCGGGTGACGGGCTTCGAGATCCTGACGCCTTCAGCCCTGAAGCGGCCGCGCGTTGATGTCACCTTCCGGGTTTCGGGCCTGTTCCGCGACGCTTTCCCCACGCAGATGGACCTCATCGACAGCGCCGTCAGGGCCGTTGCCGCGCTGGACGAGGACAAGGAACAGAACCCGATCGCGGCGGCCGTAAAGCGGGACGCAAGGCTGCTGCGCCGCGAGGGACACCCGGCCGAAGACGCGCGGCGGCTGGCCGGCGCCCGTGTCTTCGGCGCCATGCCCGGCGCCTATGGCGCGGGTTTGCAGGCGCCGATCGACAGCGGCGCCTGGGGCAGCCGCTCAGAGCTTGCGGATGTCTATCTTGCCTGGAGCAGCTATGCCTATGGCGGCGGACAGGACGGCCAGCGCGAGAGGGCGGCTTTCGAGAGGCGGCTGAAGGAGGCGGATGCCGTGCTGCAGACGCAGGACAACCGCGAGCATGACATGCTCGATTCTGACGATTACTATCAGTTCATGGGCGGGCTTGCCGCCAGCATCGAAACGCTGTCGGGCCGCAAGGTTCCGGTCTATCACACCGATACCTCCCGGCCGGAGGACCCCAAGGTCAGGACGCTTGGCGAGGAGATCGGCCGCGTGGTGCGCGGACGCGCCGCCAATCCGAAATGGATCGCCGGCGTGATGCGGCACGGCTACAAGGGCGCTTTCGAAATGGCGGCGACGCTCGATTACCTCTTCGCCTTCGCCGCCACAACCGATGCGGCCAAAAGCCATCACTTCGACCAGCTCTTCGATGCCTATATCGCCGATCCGGCGGTGCTGGACTTCATCCGCGCCAGCAACCCTGACGCGCTCAAGGAAATGGCGGATCGCTTCGACGAAGCGATCCGGCGAGGTTTGTGGCAACCACGGCTGAACAGCACGAAGGACATCCTGCAAGCCCTCGCAGCAGCGGAACCCGAAAGGAATCAGGCATGACAACGCCGACCGGCATCGACGCAAACGCCCGCCATGCCGAGAAGATGAAGAAGCACAAGGCGGCCAAAGACCGGATTCTGGCCGCCAAAGTGGCCGACAAGGGATTGCTCATCGTCCATACCGGGGCGGGGAAGGGCAAGTCCTCCGCCGCCTTCGGCATGGTCTTCCGGCATATCGCGCATGAGATGCCCGTGGCCGTCGTGCAATTCACCAAGGCGCCCGATTGGGTGACCGGCGAAGCGATCCTGCTGCGCCGGTTCCCGGAGCTCTGCACGCTGGAGATCATGGGCGAAGGCTTCACCTGGGACACGCAGGATCGCGAACGCGACATCGCTTCCGCCCGCAAGGCCTGGGAGCGGGCCAAAGAGCTGATCCGCGACGCGCGGCACAAAATGGTGCTGCTCGACGAGCTCAACATCGTGCTGCGCTATGATTACCTGCCGCTCGCCGAGGTCATCGATTTCCTGAAGGCGGAAAAGCCAGCGGACAAGCACGTCGTGATCACCGGCCGCAACGCCAAGCCGGAACTGATCGAGATCGCCGATCTCGTCACCGAGATGACGCTGATCAAGCATCCGTTCCGCGCCGGCGTGAAGGCGCAGAAGGGTGTCGAGTTTTGAGCGCGGACGCCCAATCGGTCCCTGCCATCATGTTCATGGGCACGGGCTCGAATGTGGGCAAGTCGACGCTCGTCGCCGGCATCGCCCGCGCTCTGACGCGCCGTGGCCTCAAGGTGATGCCGTTCAAGCCGCAGAACATGTCGAACAACGCAGCAGTGACCACCGATGGCGGGGAGATCGGCCGCGCGCAGGCGGTGCAGGCGATGGCGGCCCGCGTGCCGCCATCCGTGCATATGAACCCGGTGCTGCTGAAGCCCGAGAGCGAGACCGGCGCGCAGGTGATCGTACAGGGCAAGCGCATGGGATCATTGCGCGCCATGGATTACGGCTCACGAAAGGCCATGCTGCTGCCGGTGGTGCTTGACAGTTTCGCGAAGGTCAGCGCCGGGGCCGACATCGTGCTCATTGAAGGTGCGGGCAGCCCCGCCGAGATCAACCTCAGGGCGGGCGATATCGCCAATATGGGATTCGCGCTTGCCGCTGAGGTTCCGGTCGCGCTCATCGGCGACATCGACCGTGGCGGCGTGATAGCCAGCCTTGTCGGCACCCATGCCGTGCTGGAGCCGGAGGAACGCGCGCTGATCCGCGCCTTCCTGATCAACAAGTTCCGGGGCGATGTCCGGCTGTTCGACGGCGGCCTCGACGAGATCACAGTGCGTACGGGCTGGCCGTCGCTCGGCGTGCTGCCCTGGTTCCCCGAGGCGCAGAAGCTGCCGGCGGAAGATGCGCTCGATCTGGTGAACCGGAGCTCTGGCTCGCATGGCCGGCTGAAGATCGCCGTGCCGGTCATCGCCCGGATCGCCAATTTCGATGACCTTGACCCGCTCGCGCAGGAGCCGGATGTGGAACTGACGCTCGTGCCGCCTGGCGCGCCGCTGCCCGGCGATGCCGATGTGGTGATCCTGCCGGGTTCGAAATCCACGATCGGCGATCTCGCCTTCTTCCGCAGCCAGGGCTGGGATGCGGACCTCCAGGGCCATGTCCGGCGCGGCGGCAAGGTGCTCGGGCTTTGCGGCGGATACCAGATGCTCGGCCGCACCATCAGCGATCCGGATGGTGTCGAGGGACCGGCGGGCTCGGTTGCGGGCCTCGGCCTCCTCGCTGTCGAGACGGTGCTGACGGGCGACAAGATCACGCTGCCGGTGGCGGCGTTGGACCTTGCGACCGGCCAGAGCGTGAGCGGCTACGAGATTCACCTTGGCCGCACGAGCGGCCCGGATTGCGTGCGTCCCATGCTCGATATCGACGGCAGGCCGGAAGGAGCAGCGAGCGCGGACGGGCGGATCGCCGGAACCTATGTGCATGGGCTGTTTGCCGCCGACGGCTTTCGCGCCGCGTGGCTTGCCGCCTTCGGCAGGAGCAGCGGCCTGCGGTACAGCGAAAGCATCGAGGCGACGCTGGATGCGCTCGCCGACCATTGCGAGAAGCACCTTGATATCGACCGGATCATTACGATCGCCCGCTCACGCGGCCAGTGAAGCCAGCGCCGCAACCAGCAGGAATTGCAGCGCGCAGGCCCCTGCCAGCAGGATCAGGGCGCGGGAAATGTCCTTGGGCGTCGCCTCCTGGCGTGCTTCCGCATTCAGGAACGGATCCTCGACAATCTGGTCGCCATAACGGCGCGGTCCGGCGAGGGCCACGCCCAGCGCGCGCGCCATGGCCGCTTCAGGCCAGCCGGCGTTCGGTGATTTGTGGAGGCGCGCATCCCGCCGCATGGTCCGGAAAGAGGCGGCGATCGAGCCGCCGGCGAGCGGGGCCGCCAGCGCGAGCAAGCCGCCAGCCAGCCGCGACGGCGCGAGATTGACCCAATCATCCAGCCGCGCCGCGGCCCAGCCGAAGGCCTCATGCCGCGCCGTGCGATGCCCGATCATCGAATCGGCCGTGTTGATCGCCTTGTAGAGAACCAGGCCGGGCAGGCCCAGGAGCGCCAGCCAGAAGGCAGGGGCGACGACGCCGTCCGAGAAATTCTCCGCCGTGGTTTCGATCGCGGCGCGGGCGACGCCCGCTTCATCAAGGCTTTCGGGATTGCGGCCGACGATCATCGAAACGGCCTGCCGCGCCGCATCGAGCCCTCCGGCCGAGAAAGCGTCCCGCACGCGCGCCACGTGGACATAAAGCGAATTCTGCGCCAGCAGCACCGAGGCGATCAGGCCTGTTGTCCAGGGATGGCCAGGCAAAGCGCGAAGGAGGGAATCGAGCGCCACGGCCGCCGTTCCACAAACCGCGAGCAGCAGCATGAGAGCCGCGAGTCCCATCATCCTGCGCCGTTCGAACGAATCGGCCTCGCGATTCATGGAGCGGTCGAGAAGATCGATCAGCGACCCCATCCAGGTCACCGGGTGCGGCCAGCGCCGCCAGACCGCGTCGGGATCGCCGATCACGGCATCGGCGGCGAGCGCGATCAGCAGGATGGCGAGAGCGTCAGCGTGCAGCAGCATCGCGCGGCTTCAGCTGGCTGAGTTGCGAGGCCAGCATCCGCATCGCCTCGGCGAGCATCGCACCGCCACAGATCGTCAGGCGCTCCGGGAGGAGGATGCGGCGCTCCCGCGGGAAGAGCGTCTGGATCGAGGGATGCAGCAGCAGCGCGAGCCCCTGATCCTCGGCCCTGTCCTCGTCATGGGAGATCACGATCGCATCCGGCCGCAGGTGCACGATTTGCTCCAGCGTCGTGCGTCCGCCCGTGCGAATGCCGAGTTCGCCCGCCGCATTGACGAGACCGGCCTCAGCGAGAAGGTCGGACATCAGCGAATTGGCGCCGGAAACCCAGCCCCGGCGCGCCAGCGGCAGCACGCGCAGCCGGCTCGTGGCCGCAGCAACGCGCAGCTCTGCCAGCGCCGCATCGATCTCGGCGTTGCGGGCCGCCGCCTTGGCGCCGGCGCCGGTGATTTCGCCGAAGCGGGTGATCTGCCGCTTCGTCTCGGCAATGGTCCTGACGGGGGCGAATTCCTCAAGGGTGACGCCGCGCGCCCGGATGAATTCGCGGGTGGCGCGTTTGGTGAAGGTGCCGGAAACGACAAGGTCGGGCCTCAGAACCATCACCTCCTCGGCCGAACCGGAGAGGATCGGCAGGGCCTGCGCCTGCGTCGCCAAAAACGACCGCGCCGCATCCGCCGCGAAGGGGCTGAGGCCGGCGATCTGACGCGGTTCGGCGAGATCGAGAAGAAGCTGATCCGTGCACATGTTCAGCGAGATCACGCGCGCCGGCGGCGCTTCCTGCGCGGCGGCGGGCCCGCAGGTCATGATCATCGCCGCAAGGACCATGAGCCACTGGCGGGCGGGATGCTTTGGTGGCAGACAGGCCGCATGCTGCATGGCGGTGACTTGACGGAGGCGATGGCCCGTTTCGGGGGCGGACGCGGCGATTGGCTCGACCTCTCGACCGGCATCAACCCGCATGCCTATCCCGTGCCGGAACTGGCGGCGGAGCTTTGGCGGAGCCTTCCAACAGGCGGAGACCTCAAGGCCCTGCTCGACGCGGCGCGGCGATGCTACCGCGTGCCGGAGCAGGCGGAAATCGTCGCCGCGCCCGGCACGCAGGCCCTTATCCAGTGGATGCCGCGCCTTGCGCCTGCCGGCGGCGCTGCGGTTCTCGGACCAACCTATAATGAGCATGCCCGCGCTTTCAGCGGTACTGATCGCGGCGTCGAAGGGATTGCGGCGCTCAAGGAATGGCGGGATGCCGCCAACCTGATCATCGTCAACCCAAACAACCCGGACGGGCGCCTGCTGCCGCTTGATGCTCTGGCCGATTGCGCCGCCGAGGCGGCCGAAAGGGGCGGCTGGCTGATCATCGACGAGTCCTTCATAGACGTCGCGCCGGAGAGGACCGCCGTCAGCCTCTGCGCCCGGTATCCGGTGGTGATCCTGCGCTCCTTCGGTAAATTCTACGGCCTGGCCGGCGTGAGGCTGGGCTTCCTCATCGCCGCCCCTTCCATCGCCGGGCGCTTCCGCGCCGCCCTGGGGCCCTGGGCGGTCACGGGGCCCGCGCTCGCCATCGGCGAAGCGGCCCTTGGCGACGACGGTTGGGCGAAGATGATGCGGGAAAACCTGAACGCCGAAGCCAATTCCATGGACCGCTGCCTGATCGAGGGCCAGTGCCGGATCATCGGCGGCACCCCGCTCTTCCGTCTGGTTCGCCATCCGGCGGCGGCTGCCCTGCATGAGCGCCTTGCTGGCCAGCACATCTGGGTGCGCCGTTTCGATCGCGACAGGACGCTGCTGCGGTTCGGCCTCCCCGGCAACGCGGCGGGCCTTGCGCGGTTGAGCTGCGCTCTCGCGGGCTTCGCCGCTCATGCCAGGCTCCAGGGCGTGATGACATCCTCGCCTTCGGCATTCTGACGCAACGCCCTGACGCCATAGATGCGCGCCAGCCGCTCATCCGTCAGCACAGCTTCGGCCGGGCCATGGGCGACCACACGGCCCGCGTCCATCAGCACGATCTCATCGGCGAGACGGCTCGCCAGCGCGATGTCATGTGTGACGGCGACGACCAGCACGCCCCTCCGGCTTTCCGCCTTCAGATCCTGCATGACCGTGATCTGATGGCGGGGATCGAGCGACGCCGTCGGCTCATCGGCGAGCAGGATGCCGGCCTCGACCGCCAGCACACGCGCCAGCATGACCCGCGCCCTTTCGCCGCCGGAGAGCGTCATCACCGCCTGCCCGGCGAAGCGGGCCGTATCGGTGCGGGCCATCACCGCATCGACGACGCCGGCATGGCCCGGGCTCATCCGCGCTGGGTCCGCCAATCCGTGAGGAAACCGCCCGAGCGCGACGATGTCGCGCGCGCTGAGCGGCCAATGGACCTGATGGCCTTGCGGCAGATAGCCAATGCGCCGGGCCCGCAGGCCACGGTCGAGGGCGGCGAGCCTGTCATCGCCGATCCGGATTTCGCCCTGCGAGGGCAGCAGGCCAGCCATCGCCTTCAGCAGGGTGGTCTTGCCCGCTCCGTTGGGGCCAAGCAGCGCAACCAGCCTCCCCGGCTGGAGCCTCAGCGTCACATCGTGGACGATGGCGCGTCCGCTGAGCCTCACGCCAACCCCTTCGAGCGAAAGCGCGCTTGTCATGCCACGCCTCCCGCGAGGCTGCGGCGCTGGCGCAGAATGAGATAGAGGAAGAACGGCACGCCGATGATCGAGGTCAGGACGCCGACCTTGATATCGCTGGTGGCGGGGATGAGCCGGACGGCGATATCCGCCGACAGCAGGAGGCAGGCGCCCGTCAACGCCGCCGGGAGCAGCAGCCGCGCAGGATCATGGTCGACCAGCGGGCGCATCAGATGCGGCGCGACAAGGCCGATGAACGAGATCGTGCCGGCGACCGCCACAGAGGCGCCGACGCCAAGCGCCACGCCGAGAATGACCAGCAGGCGCAGCAGATCCACATTCACGCCAAGGCTCTCTGCGGCCTCTTCACCGAGCGTCAAGGCGCGGAAGGATCCGCGCTGCAGGTAAAGCAGCAGGCCCGCTGCGAGGATGAAGGGAAGCGCGAGCGCCACATGCCGCATCGAGCGATCCTCGAGCGATCCCAGCAGCCAGAACGCTATTTCCAGCGCCGCGAAAGGGTTGGGCGCGAGATTCATCGCGAGCGCCGTGCCCGCTCCCGCCAGAGCCGAAATCGCAAGTCCCGCAAGGATCAGGAGAAGCAGCGAGGCGCTGCGGCCGGCCACCGCGAGCAGCAGAAACACCGACAGGAAAGCGCCGGCGATGGCCGCCAGCGGCAGGCCCCAGGACAGGGTGTCGTTCCAGCCGAGCGAGATGGTCGAGACGGCCGCAAAGGCAGCCGTCTGCGGTGCGCCGAAGAGCGACGGCGCCGCCAGCGGATTGCGCAGCAACCCCTGCATCGCGGCGCCCGAAAGCCCTAGAACCGCGCCGATCGCCAGGGCAAGGATGGCGCGCGGCAGCCGGATCTCGCGGACGATCACCGCTTGCGGCGTGCCCTCGGCAGTCAGTGCGGTCAGGACTTCGCCGGGCGACAGCCGCACCGGGCCGATGCCAAGCGACGCCACGAACAGCAGCGCCGCCAGGCAGGCCAGCGCCGGAACCAGCCAAAGGCGCGATCGCTTCATCCGAAGCGAAGGCGGCCGATTTCCGTATGCCGCGCCAAGGCGCCGGCGCGCGATTGCCACTGGCGCAGGAGCATGACGGCGCCGAAGCTGAGCATCGCCTCGCCGGCGAAGACCGGCATATAGGCCAGCGCCCAGCCGGCCCAATCGCGCACCGGCAGCGGATCGTTGGAGATGCCGAGCCAGAAGGCCACCATGGCGGCGACGCCGGCGTAATAGGTCAGGTCAAGCTTCAGGACGCGGCCAAGCGTGAAGCGCTCCTGCAATGATGTGCCGAAGAGGCGGCGGCCGAAGGCGAGATACATGGCGGCGAGCGGCAGGCCCAGCGACAGCATGTTGACGCCCAGATGCGCCAGATCTTTCGGCTCGACGAGGAGCTGCAGCGCGAGCGCCAGGGCGAAGCCCACCAGCGCGGCAGGCAGACCAGCGAAGAGATAGGCCGTCGTGGCGCCGATCAGATGCAGTTCCGACGGTCCGACCGGCAGGTGCCAGACCTGCATGAGGAAGGCGACGCCGACTCCCACGATGGCGACGCGCGGCAGCAGCATCGGGCGTTTGACGAGCGCGGGGATCTGGCTGGCGACCAGTGCCGCCGCTGCAGCATTGGCGGCGGCGAGCCGCATGGGTTCGATGATGCCGATTTCGATATGCATGCTCAATTCTCCCTGTTTCGTTGCTCTCGAACGCCTGTCACCAGGTCGCCGTCAGACCAGCATAGGCCGCGCGGCCCGTCGTGCCGAAGTTATAGACATCCTGGTAGCGTGCATTGGTGAGGTTCTCCAGCCGCAAGGTGGCTTTCCAGATGTCGTTGAACTGGTAGCTCGATGCAACATCGAATCGGGCGAAGGGAGCCAGCCTGTCGCGCTCGCCCGAGCGGGAGAACCGTTCTGACACCAGCGTCACGGAAGGCTCGATCACGACCGCCGCCACGGGCGTCCAGGGGAAGGCCACGCGGCCGAAATGCTGCGGCCGGCGCGCGAGGGTGAGGTTCGTCGCCTCGTCCTTGGCCTGCATGTAGGTATAGGCGACCGTGCCCGAGAGGATGCCTTCAAGCAGGCTGAGGCGCGCGCTGGTCTCGACGCCCGAGGTGCGGGCCCGGTCGACGTTGAAATAACAAAGCGCGGCCGTCTGGGCGAGGCAGGCGGCCGAATTGTTGAACTGGATCAGGTTGCGGATGTTGTTGGCGAAGAGCGTCACCGACAGCCGCACCCTGCCGTTAAGCAGCGACTGATCGATGCCGGCATCATAGCCGGTGCTGAATTCGGGCCTGAGATCGGGCGTGCCGACGGCGGCGAAGCGCTGGAACAGCGTCGGCGCCTTGGCGCCCGTGCCGGCGCTGGAGCGCAGGACGGTGCCGGTTTCCGGAATCCGGTAAGCGGCCGTCGCCCGCCAGGTGTTGAAGCCCTGGATATCCGTAACCTTGTCATAGCGTCCGCCAAGCGAGAGCGTGAGCCTTTCGCCGATCGGCAATTGCCAGAGGCCGAAGGCGGCGAGCGTGTCTTGGTTCGCATCGACATTCTGGATGCGCGGCGTGGCGACCGGCATCACGTTGGCGCTGTAGGTTTGGGCGAGTTCGCGCTCGAAACGCGTCCCGGCGATCACCGAGCCGAATTGCTGCAGCCTGAAAGTCGCCAGATACTCGGCGCCTAACCGGTCGCCGATGAAATCGCTGCTGGTGCGGGTGTCGCGCAGGAGTCTCCCCGACCGCGTGAGGCGGGAATCGATGAAGTTGCGCTCCGTGCGCGCGCCGAAGACCTGCAGGGCATTCGTCATGGCGCCGTCGAGACCATCGAGCTCCGCCCTTGCCGTTATCTGGCTGAAGGTCCGTTCGGCCGTGCTCGCCGTATCGGGATAGGTGGTGGCGGTGGGCGCCGCCAGGCCCGAACCGCCATCGGTCTGCGCCCTGGTCTGGGTCGCCAGGGCGGAGACCTCGAAGCGGAACCCAGTGTTTGGATCATAGCCCAGCCGGCCAAACCCGCCGAGACGGCCGAAACCGTCAGGCTCGAGCGCTCCGCCGCGCACGCCGTCGATGCTGTTGGCGCCGGCCAGCCGGCCGATGCGGTAGCCGTATCGGGAAAAGCCGTCGGCGCGCTGGCCGGTTCCAGAAAAGGCGAAGCTCCAGGGCCCGATCGTGCCCGACCCCGAGGCGGCGGTGTTGATCGTGCCGTAGCTGCCGATCTCGGCGACGAGGCTGTAGCTCGGCTGGCCCCGCCCGCGTTTGGTGATGATGTTCACCACGCCGCCGATCGCATCCGAGCCATAGAGCGCGGATTGCGGTCCGCGCAGCACCTCGATCCGCTCAATCAGCGACAGCGCGATGATCGAACCGTCGAATTCGCCGCTCGCCTGGGCCGGATCATTGATCCTGACGCCATCGATCAGCACCAGGGTCTGATTGGGATTGGCGCCGCGGATGCGGATATCGCTCGTGCCGCCCGGGCCGCCCGCCTCGGTGACCGACACGCCGGGAACATTGCGGAGGACATCGACGAGCGAGGTCGGGTTCGTGTTCTCGATATCGGAGCGCGGGATGATGCTGATGGCGCTCCCGGTCCGCTGGATGGAGGTCGGCAGGCGATTGGCGGTGACGTTGACCTCCAGCGGCGGGGAGGCGGGCGGTGTTCCGGCGTCCTGAGCGAGAGCCGCCCCCGGAAGCGCAAGCAGGCACGAGACGATGGGCGCGGCCTGCGCCACGCGAAACACAAACGGCATGTTGCTCCAACGGCCCTCCGCCGTGGTTCGGGTTGCACAGGCTTTCGGCCGGTCTCCTGGCTTGCGGCTCGAACGCGGATTTCGCCCTTCCCGATCCTTGGAGGATCAGTGGTCATGCGAAACCAGCTCGCCGCTTACAGTTGCGGGGGCAGCTGCCGAATGACGCCCGACGGCGCGCACGGCATTCCCTGTTTCACCTCTCTTGCGAGAGGAACCGAAAGCATCCTCGAATAAGCATGGGGGAGACAGGGTGGCAAGGGACTCGGCGGAGCGATCGGGCTCATGAATCCGGATTAACATGCGGGCTCCATCCCTCCCCTTGACGGGGAGGGTCGGCGGCGAAAGCCGCCGGGGAGGGGTGATCATGAGGAAAAATCGGAAAAAAGCCCCCCACCCGGCCTCGCTGCGCTCGGCCACCCGCCCCGCAAGGGGGCAGGATGGGTGCTCGCGGAGGCGATTGTTGACCCGAGTTCAGGGCCGTGGCGGAGCGATCACCCCGCAGGGCACAGCGAATTCATCGCCCGGCTTCGCTGCGGCGCCATGCCATCAGGGCGGCTTCGACCTGCGCAGCATGGGGGATCGGCTCCACCGCGCCATAGCCTTCCGTTGAGAGCGCCGCCGCCATTGAAGCGTAATGGCCCGCGGCTTCGATATCGTCGCCCGCCACGAGCCGCGCCAGGAAGCTGCCGCCGAACGTGTCGCCCGCGCCCGTGGCGTCGACCGGCTTGCAGGGTTTGGCGCCGATCCGGAACCGGCGATCGGCGTCGGCGACAAGCGCCCCCTCGCTTCCGAGCTTGAGGGCCACCATCTTTGCGCCCCTGCGCAGGCAATCATCGACGAGGCGATCCGGATCGGTGATGCCGGTGATCGCGACGATGTCATCGTAACTCGGCAGGCAGATGTCGCTGAGGCCGATCACATCGCCCATGACGGCCCGCGCCCGCTCCTTCGTCCACAGCCGCAGACGCAGGTTCGTGTCGAAAGAGACGAGCGTTCCCGCCGCGCGCGCAGCGGCGATCGCCGCGTAGCCATGGTCGCAGGCGGTCTCGGAAATGGCCAGCGAGATTCCGGACAGATGCAGGACCTTCGCAGCGGCGATCGCGGCCGCGGGCACATCGGCAGGTTTCATCCGGCTTGCGGCGGACCCACGCCGGAAAAAGCTGAACTGATGGCCCTTGTCCGTGTGGGTGACGAAATAAACCGCCGTATAGGCTTCGGGATCGGTCATCACGAGGGAATGATCGACGCCTTCCATATCCCAAAGCTCGCGGAACATCCCGCCGTAAAGGTCGGGGCCAACCGCGCTGATGTATCCGGTGCGCGCGCCCTGCCGGGCCGCAGCGATCGCGGCATTCGACGTGTCGCCCCCGAAGCCCTGGAGATAGGTCCGGCTGCCCGCGCCGCCCGTCTGGTTGAACTCCACCATCGGCTCGCCGAGGGAGAGAATATCGAAGCCGCGTGCTTTCGTCTGTCCTGACACGTTGGGGTCCACATTCTTGCCAATCTGGTGTCATCTACCGCCTAAGAGGTGGAAAGACCAAGGACTTCGCAGCCGTTGGCGGCCATCAACGGGATTGCCAAGTCATCCTGTTTGTCATAGCCCGCATCGCCTGTTACAGGCCCCCGATGTCACTCCCCAGCGGCCAAGAGCAATGGAAAACCAGACGATGACGGAACGCCGCTCCAGCTTCACCAAGGACGATCTCCTGGCGTGCGGGCGCGGCGAGCTTTTCGGCCCCGGCAATGCGCAATTGCCGCTGCCGCCGATGCTCATGTTCGACCGCATCACGCAGATTTCGGAGGATGGCGGCCCGCATGGCAAGGGCATGATCCGCGCCGAATATGATATCAGCCCCGATCTCTGGTTTTTCCCCTGCCATTTCCAGGGCAACCCGATCATGCCCGGCTGCCTTGGGCTCGACGCCATGTGGCAGTTGACCGGTTTCTTTCTCGGCTGGCTGGGCGAGCCGGGCTACGGCATGGCGCTCGCCACCGGCGAAGTGAAATTCAAGGGCATGGTGACGCCGAAGACGAAGCTGGTCGAATATGGCATCGACTTCAAGCGCGTCATGCGCGGACGCCTGGTTCTTGGCATCGCCGACGGCTGGTTGAAGGCCGATGGCGAAACAATATATACAGCAACGGACCTCAAAGTGGGCCTTTCCAGGGAAAAGGCGTCCTGAGCTTCATTTGCCTACAGACCCCTGACACCTGCTCCCGAAGGATACAAGCATGCGCCGCGTCGTCGTCACAGGCATGGGGATCGTCTCCTCGATCGGCAACAACCAGAACGAGGTTCTGGCTTCGCTTTACGAAGCCAAATCCGGCATTCGCCCGGAGGCCAGCTTCAAGGAGCATGGCTTCCGCAGCCAGGTCTCCGGCCGGCCGACGCTTGATCCTTCGACGGTGGTGGATCGCCGCGCCATGCGGTTTCACGGCGGCGGCTCGGCCTGGAACCATGTCGCCATGGATCAGGCCATCCTTGATGCCGGCCTGACCCAGGACGAGATCACCAACGAGCGCACCGGCATCGTCATGGGCACCGGCGGCCCTTCGACCATCGCGCTGATCGAGGCCTATGAGAAGGCGAAAGAAAGCGGCTCGTCCAAGAAAGTCGGCCCCTTCGCCGTCCCCAAATGCATGAGCTCGACCGCTTCGGCGACGCTCGCGACATGGTTCAAGATCCACGGCGTCAACTACTCGATCTCGTCCGCCTGCTCCACCTCGGCGCATTGCATCGGCAATGCCTATGAGCTGATCCAGTGGGGCAAGCAGGACCGCATGTTCGCCGGCGGCGCAGAAGAGCTCGACTGGACGATGTCGGTCCTCTTCGACGCGATGGGCGCCATGTCGTCCAAATTCAACGACCGCGCCTCCACCGCATCGCGCGCCTATGACGTGAACCGCGACGGCTTCGTCATCGCCGGGGGAGCGGGCACCCTGGTGCTCGAGGAGCTGGAGGTCGCCGAGGCGCGCGGCGCGAAGATCTACGGCGAGATCGTCGGCTACGGCGCCACCTCGGACGGCTACGACATGGTCGCCCCTTCCGGTGAGGGCGCCGTGCGCTGCATGCGTCAGGCGATGGCGACCGTGAAGGGCAAGATCGATTACATCAACACGCATGGCACCTCCACGCCGGTCGGCGACAGCAAGGAGATTGAGGCGATCAAGGAAGTGTTCGGCGGCGCCGACAAGTCCCCTCACCTCTCCTCGACGAAGTCGCTGACAGGCCACTCACTGGGCGCGACGGGCGCGCAGGAGGCGATCTATTCACTGCTGATGCTCAACAACGATTTTGTCTGCGAGAGCGCCCATATCGAGGAGATCGATCCGGCTTTCGCCGACATGCCCATTGCCCGCAAGCGCATCGACAATGCGAAGCTGGAGCGGGTGCTGTCCAACTCCTTCGGCTTCGGCGGAACCAATGCGACGCTGGTGATGCAGCGTTACGAGAAGTGAACATGGCGGGTCTGATGCAAGGCAAGCGCGGCCTCGTCATGGGGGTCGCCAACCAGAATTCCATCGCCTGGGGCATCGCTTCAATGCTGCACCGGCATGGGGCGGAGCTGGCCTTCACCTATCAGGGCGAGGCGCTCGGCAAGCGTGTGATGCCGCTGGCCGAAAGCGTCGGATCGCAGCTCGTTTTGCCCTGCGATGTCGAGGACATTGCGACGGTCGATGCCGTTTTCGCGGCCATCGAGCGCGAATGGGGATCTTTGGATTTCGTGGTCCATGCCATCGGCTTTTCCGACAAGAACGAACTGAAGGGCCGCTACGTCGACCACACCACGCGCGAGAACTTCTCGCGCACCATGGTGATCTCCTGTTACTCGTTCACCGAGGTGGCGCAGCGCGCCCACCGGCTGATGCCGAAAGGCGGCAGCCTGCTGACGCTAACCTATGGCGGCTCCATGCGCACCTCGCCGAACTACAACGTCATGGGCGTGGCGAAGGCCGCGCTTGAGGCCAGCACGCGCTATCTGGCGACCGATCTCGGCCAGCAAGGCATCCGCGTCAATGCGCTCTCGCCGGGTCCAGTGCGAACGCTCGCCGGCGCAGGCATCGCGGAAGCCCGCGCGACCTATGCTTTCCAGACGAAGCACTCGCCCTTGCGCAGACCTGTGACGCTCGACGAGATCGGCGGATCGGCCCTTTATCTGCTTTCCGATCTCGGCAGTGGCGTGACCGGCGAGATCATCTATGTCGATGGCGGCTACAACATCATCAACATGCCGCGCGTGGCGGATCTGAACGGCGGCGAGGATTGACCGGCCTCGCCTCCCCGGTCCACCTTGGGAAAAACACAAACGAGGAAACGCCATGAACCAGATCGATCTCAAGGGCCGCGTCGCGGTCATCACCGGCGGCGCGCGCGGCATTGGTTACGCCATTGCGGAACGCATGCTGGCCTCCGGCGCCGCCGTCAGCCTCTGGGATCTCGACAAGGCGGCATTGAAGGCGGCGGCAGCGGCGCTGGCATCGAAAGGCACGGTCTCGACGCGGGAGGTGCAGCTCACCGACGAACCCGCCGTCCAGAAAGCGGCGCGCGCCACGGTGAAAGCCCATGGGCGCATCGATATTCTCGTCAACAATGCCGGCATCACCGGCGGCAACGCCAAGGTGTGGGAGCTCGACACCGCCGTCTGGCGGCAAGTGGTCGAGGTCAATCTGATCGCGCCGTTCATCGTGTCGAAGGCGGTGGTGCCGGGCATGATCAGGAACGGCTACGGCCGCATCGTCAACATCGCTTCGATCGCCGGCAAGGAGGGCAACCCCAATGCCTCGCATTATTCGGCCTCCAAGGCGGGCCTGATCGGCCTGACCAAGTCGCTCGGCAAGGAGCTCGCCACCAATGGCATTACGGTCAATTGCATCACGCCGGCGGCGGCGAAGACCGACATCTTCAACCAGATGAAGCCCGAGTTCATCCAGTTCATGCTGTCGAAGATTCCCATGAACCGCTTCGTCGAGGTCGAGGAGATCGCCGCCATGGCGGCATGGCTCGCCTCGGAGGATTGCTCTTTCTCGACGGGCGCCGTCTTCGACATCTCGGGCGGGCGCGGAACCTATTGAGTCCGCGACACCGGCGCGCCTCGCAAAAGCCCCGCCGCAGCCCTATGTCATCGTGCCATGAGCACCCGCGATTCCGAAGAGAACAGCCTTTCCGGCCGATTGTCGCGCTACGCGCGCGTTGGCGCTAATGTCGGCGGCGTGGCCGCCCGTGTGGCCGCCACGCGGTTGTTCAACCGGCAGGGCGATGATCTCTCCAACGCGAAAGCGCTGACGGAGGCTTTGGGCGGACTCAAGGGCCCGATCATGAAGGTGGCGCAGCTGATGGCCACGGTGCCGGATGCTTTGCCGCCGGAATACGCCGAGGAACTCCAGAAGCTGCAATCCGAAGCGCCGCCGATGGGCTGGGCCTTCGTCAAGCGCCGCATGCAGTCAGAACTCGGCCCAGGCTGGGAAAGCCGGTTCCGGAGTTTCGACAAGACGCCCGCCGCTGCGGCCTCTCTCGGCCAGGTCCACCGCGCAGTGAGCCTTGGCGGCGAGCCGCTGGCGGTCAAGCTTCAGTATCCGGACATGCAATCGGCGGTGGAGGCGGACCTCACCCAGCTGCAGGTTCTATTCGCCCTGCACCGGCAGATGGACACGGCCATCAACACCTCCGAAATCTTCAAGGAGATCGGCGCGCGTATCCGCGAAGAACTCGATTACGGCCGCGAGGCGAAGCACGCCCTGCTTTATGCGGACGTGCTGAAGGACGAGCCGCTCGTGCGGGTGCCGGGCGTCCACAAGGAACTGTCAACCAGGCGCCTGCTGACGCTCGGCTGGCTGACAGGCAACAAGCTGCTGACTTACAAGAATCATCCGCAAGAGGATCGCAACCGCATCTCGGAGGCGATGTTCAATGCCTGGTGGCTGCCCTTCTCGCGCTACGGCGTTATTCATGGCGATCCGCATCTGGGCAATTACACGGTCTTCGAGGAGGATGGCCGCCCCGGCGGCATTAACCTGCTCGATTATGGCTGCGTGCGGATATTCCCCATCCGTTTCATGGGCGGCGTGCTCGATCTCTATCATGGCCTCCTGGAGAACGACGAAGCACGGCTCGTGCATGCCTACGAGACTTGGGGCTTCAAGAACCTCAAGAAGGAGCTTGTCGAGGTGCTGAACATCTGGGCGCGGTTCATCTATGGCCCCATCCTCGACAACCGCGTGCGGACCATCGCGGACGGCGTGAAGCCCGGCGAATACGGCCGCAAGGAAGCCTTCCAGGTGCATAAGGAACTGAAGAAGAAGGGTCCGGTGACAGTGCCGCAGGAATTCGTGTTCATGGATCGCGCAGCGATTGGGCTCGGCGGCGTCTTCCTGCACCTCGAGGCGCGGCTCAATTTCTACGAGCTCTTCAACCGGGCGATCGAGAATGTCTCGCTCGCCGGTGTCGAGCGCCAGCAGCGGGAAGCCCTCGCGGCAGTGGGTCTCACCGCTGCGCTCTGACGCGGCGCTTTTGTCGTCCGCCATAAAGATTGAGAGCGTACAATGAAGGATTCCAATGATTTAGCGAAACTGTGACACTCACCCTCAAGCTCGTTTATGTCGTTGATCTTGAGAGCACGTCCCTGAACGCGGATTAATGATTGCCTGCACGCGCACCCATCCCGCCCTCTTGCGGGCCGGTTGGGGGCATTTTTCTCATTTTCGCCCTTATAGTCACCCCTCCCCGGCGGCTTTCGCCGCCGACCCTCCCCGTCAAGGGGAGGGATGGAGCCCGCAGGTTAACCCGGATTCACAGCCCTGATCTTGAGAGTGAGGAAACCCATTCCTGATCCAGCGCAAAACGTCATGCTTTCTTGCATGCCTCTTCTAATCTATTGAAATATAAGAGCTTTGGCGCTCCATCCACTAGAGCATCCGGTGCACGCGTCAGAGGAGCTTTTGCTGACGGGGCCCATCGCCGTCGTCTTTCCATCACTTGCCCTCATAATGCGCGGCCTTCAGGCGTAACCGTCCGGTGGTGACCCCTATCAGCTAATCTTGCTTTTGGTTTTAGCGAAGGCGGCCTTTCCTGCGGTTCGGCGCTTTGCGAGTTTCGCGATGCGGGCGTTGATGTCGGCAAGGCCGATGTCATCGGGATTGAACACGCGGCCATACCACTGGATGAGGTCCTTGCGCTCTGGATGGCGGGGTTTGGCCATGGCTTCGAGGAAATTTTCAAAGCCCGGCCAGCCGCCGCAGTCTTCCGGAGGGGCGCGGCGGGAGCCGTCGATGAAGCGGGGATAGGCGTGGGCGGGATCGGCTGCGCCGACAGCCTCGACCCGGATCGTGTGCTCCCAGTTGTCGCCGAAATCGTAGGTGTAGGCGAAGGTCTTGAAGCCGTTGTCGATGACCGTGCCGAGCTTCATGTTCTTCGCGTCTGCGACCTTGATCCAGTCCCCGCCGTCAGGGTCGGGGATGCCGTAGTGGCGCTCTTCGCCGCGCTTGCCGATGTCGAACTGGAAGAGGTGATAGTTCTCGAACAGCATGACAGCCTGGATGACCTCGTGCAGAACCTTGAGGCTGCAGGTGAGCGGCACCTCGACACGCCGCCAGATCACGGGCTTGATGTCGTCGAGGCTGATCTTGATGCGGGCGATGCGGTCAGTGTGTGAGGTCTGCTGGCTCATGCGCCAAATCTAGTAGCATCACGTAGCTGCGTCATTCCTTTTTTTAACCAGTTGTACCAACGGCCCTCAGAACTGACCGATATGCGCCCAGTTGCGCATTCCGATTGATGTGATGACGTCGGGCCTGTCGGTGCGGCGTCTCCAGGCGTCGCAGGCCGCATCGATGATGTCGTCGTATGTCTCGAAGACACGGGTTGAAAGATAGGTTGCGCGCAGATATTGCCAGACGGTCTCAACCGGGTTGAGCTCCGGCGAGCGCGAGGGCAGCAGGATCGGGGTGATGATCTTGGGCCAGACGAGATCGCCTGCGATGTGCCATCCCGCCCGGTCGAGCAGCAGCACGGCTTGGGCGCCCCTGGCGACGTGGAGGGATATCTCTTCGATGTGGAGCTGAACCATTTCAGTGTCGGCGAAGGGCAGCGCCAGCGCCGCGCCGACGCCACGGGCCGGACAGATCGCGCCGAAGATGCAGGCGTTCTCGTAGCGCTGGCCGGCAGGCTGGACGGGCCGCGGCCCCTTGCGCGCCCATTGCCGGACGAGGCCGTTCTTCTGGCAGATGTGCGCTTCGTCCCCCGCCTTCACGGGGGCAGGCTCTGGAACCAGATCTCGATCTTCTTGTTGTGCGTCACGCCCTGGAGGTGGACCGCGGGCGTGCGGGTGAGTTTTGTTTATAAGCCGAGAGTTATGGCGCGGCGCTTTACTTGTACCCCAGCGCATTGATCAACACCGGCCCAAGGATGACCACGAAGAGCACCGGCAGGAAGAAAAGGATCATCGGCACGGTCAGCTTCGGCGGCAGAGCTGCCGCCTTTTTCTCCGCCTCGTTCATGCGTTGTTCGCGGAACTCGGCGGAAAGCACGCGGATGGCGCTGCCGAGCGGCGTGCCGTAGCGTTCGGCCTGGACCAGGGCCATACACACCGACTTGACGCCTTCAAGGCCCGTGCGGGCGGCGAGGTTTTCGTAGGCCTGGCGCCGTTCGGAGAGATAGGAAAGCTCGGCGGTGGCCAAGGTCAATTCCTCGGCGAGCGGAATCGATTGCGTGCCGATCTCGAGGGCAACCTTGCGGAACGACTGCTCGACCGACATGCCGGATTCGATACAGATCAGTGTCAGGTCGAGGGCATCTGGGAAGGCGCGCCGGATGGATGCCTGCCGCTTTGATATCCGGTTATTCACGAAGAATTCCGGCAGCTTGATGCCGGCGTAGGCGGCCGCGATCAAGATGAGCAGACGCATCGTGAAGGTGTCGTCCCGGATCCCGAACGCATAGATCGCACCCAGCGCCAGCCCCGCCAGGGGAGCGATCAGACGGAAGAAGATGAAGGTGTATTCGGCCTGCTGGCCGCGATAGCCGGCCATCAACAGCCTGTTCTTGGCCGTCTCGGTGCCGAACCAGTTCGCCAAGTTAAAGTCATCGACAATCTGGCGGATGAAGGCCTTGCTCTCGTGGCGCAGAGGCCCGCGCCTGTTTCCATCCTGAGTGAGGCGCTCCCGGTCGCGGGCGCGGATGCGATCGCGCTCGATGGCGACATCCTTCATCCGCTGGGCGAGCTCCTCCTTCTCGAGGTAGGGAAGCGCGGCGGTGACGACGGCCGCCGCCGCAGCGATCCCCGTCAGCACCATGGCGATGAAGGACGGGCTGGTAAGATTTGCGACGATCAGACCGAACATGGCCGCTGCACCTCAAATATCGAAATTAATCATCGACTTCATGACGATGACGCCGCACACCATCCAGAAGGCCGATCCTAGCAGCAGCATGTTCCCGAACTGCGTGTTGAAGAGCGGCACCAGGAGGCCGGGGCTCGTCATCTGAATCATTATGGCGACGATGAAGGGCAGCGCCGCGACGATGACGCCCGAGGCTTTCGCCTCCATGCTCATTGCCGAAATCTTCTGCTTCATCCGCTTGCGGTCGCGCAGGACGCGGGAAAGGTTCGCCAAAGCTTCCGCGAGGTTGCCGCCTGCCTTCTGCTGGATCTGAATAACGATGACGAAGAAATTCGCCTCCTGGATCGGCATGCGTTTGACCAATCTCCCGCAGGCCTCGCTTACCGTGAGCCCAAGGCTTTGCGCCTCGATGATCCCCCGGAATTCCGACTTCAGCGGTTCGCGCGATTCGGAGGCAATGATCCGCAGGCAATCACCGAGCGGCAGGCCGGATTTAATGCCGCGCACGATAACATCTATGGCGTCCGGAAACTCATTGATGAAATTCTTGATGCGTCGATTCTTAAGGAAGGAAAGATACCAGTTAGGCAGACCGAGCCCTCCGATCAGCAAACCCATTCCGGCGGCCAAAGGCTCGCCAGCCACGACAAAAAGCATGATGCCCAGCAAGAAGCCAGCCCCTCCGCTGATCATGAAGAAGGTCTTGCGATCCCAATTGAGGCCCGCCTGATCGAGCCTGTCGTTCAGGGTGACGCGGTGCTTCGCGTTCCCGGCGTTCTCAAGGTCTTTCAGGCTGTCCGAAACGCTCTTCTTGCGGGTCGCATTAAGCTCCGCCATGCGATTGGCGGCACGCTTCTGGTCGCCGGTGCGGCTCATGGCTTCGACGCGTTTCTCCACCCGCGTCTCGCCTGAAAGAAGAGGGTATACGAAGGCATAGAAAAGGGCGCCGGCCGATACGGCGGCGAGAAAGGCGATGGCCAGCAGATCGAAACTCACTCTCGGCCTCCCTCAGCGATGCGGCGTGGCATGGTTAGCCTGACCAGGAGCATCAGTCGTTCTTGTCTTCGGCGGCATCAAGCGCGGCGGCGAGGTCCTTCTCGACGCCGTAGTAGCGCGCGCGGTCCCAGAACCTTGGACGGCCGATCCCGGTCGAGCGATGCTTGCCGATCAGCTTGCCGTTCGCGTCCTCGCCTTGAATATCGTAGGTCATGATGTCCTGTGTGACGATGACATCGCCTTCCATGCCCATCACTTCGGTGATGTGCGTGATGCGGCGCGAACCGTCACGCAAGCGTGCGGCCTGGATGATCACGTCGATCGACGAGGTCAACATTTCCCGGATCGTCTTCGACGGCAGAGAATAGCCGCCCATCGTGATCATCGACTCAATACGCGCAAGCGCCTCGCGCGGGGTGTTGGCATGCAGCGTTCCCATCGAGCCGTCATGGCCGGTGTTCATGGCCTGGAGCAGATCGAAGGCTTCGGGACCGCGGACTTCGCCGACGATGATCCGCTCTGGCCGCATGCGCAGGCAGTTCTTGATCAGGTCGCGCATGGTCACCGTGCCCTGACCCTCGAGGTTCGGCGGGCGTGTTTCCAGCCGGACCACATGGGGCTGCTGGAGCTGAAGCTCGGCGGCGTCCTCGCAGGTGATGACCCGTTCGTCGTCTTCGATGAAGTTGGTGAGGCAGTTCAGCAGGGTGGTCTTGCCCGAGCCGGTGCCGCCTGAGATGACGACGTTGCAGCGCACTTTGCCGATGATCTTCAGGATCGCGGCGCCTTCCGGCGAGATCGAGCCGAAGCGCATCAGCTGATCGAGCGTCAGCTTGTCCTTCTTGAATTTGCGGATGGTGAGTGCGGCCCCGTCGATCGCGAGCGGCGGCGCAATGACGTTGACGCGCGAACCATCCAGGAGTCGTGCATCGCAGATTGGCGAGGCTTCATCGACACGCCGTCCCACCTGGCTCACGATGCGCTGGCAGATGTTCATCAGCTGCCCGCCATCGCGAAAGCGCACGTTCGTCAGTTGAATCTTGCCGCCGACTTCGATGTAGGTCTTGTTCGGACCATTGACCATGATGTCGGCGATATCGTCGCGTGCGAGAAGCGGTTCGAGCGGCCCGAAGCCGAGCACATCGTTACAGATGTCGTCGAGCATCTCCTCCTGCTCGGAAATCGACATCACGAGGTTCTTGAGCGTGATGATTTCGCCTACGATGTCGCGGATTTCCTCGCGCGCGCTCTCCGCATCGAGTTTGGACAGCTGCGACAGGTCGATCGCCTCGATCAGGGCGCCGAAGACGGTGGCCTTGGTCGAATAATACTCCTCGGACTTGCGGTTAGCGGTCGCCGGCGGATGGGTCCTGGCGGAGGTCTGCGCGATCGCCGCTATCTCCGGCAACTTCGGTGACGGCGTCGAGACAAGCGACAGGGGGGCCGCAGGGGCTGATGCTCCGCCTGCCGCTCCGCTGAAGGTCGAACGCTTGCCAAACATGTCTTCACAACTCCAACGGAGGTTCCGCTCAGGCGGCCTTGATCTTCAACTTGTGGAGAATCGGATCGAGAAGCGATTTCTTCTGCGCCTTGACCTCGACCCGGCCGGTTACTCTCCGGGCGATTTCGTGCATGGCCTCGACCGCCTTTGATTTCGCCTGAACCTCAATCAGCATCTGGCCGTTGTTGGCGGCCGTGCCAAAAAGGGCCGGATCGAACGGGATCTCAGCAAAAAGGTCACCATCGAGCGCCTTGATGAACTCGGGGACGCTGATCTCCGGGCGCTTGGGGACGCCGGTCATGTTCATGATGATTCCCGGCGGGTCATCGTTGGGACGCGCCTGCTTCACGACATCAAGGAGCGTCTTGGCGTTGCGCAGATTGGCGAGATCCGGCGAACAAACCATCACCACATGATCCGCAGAAGTTAGCGTCCGCCGCGTCCAGGCGTTCCACATGTGCGGAATATCGAGAACAATCATGGGTGTCGACGAGCGCAGCAGATCGATCACCCCGTCAAAGTCGGTCTCCAGGAAATCGTACGTCCGATCCAGCGTTGCGGGAGCCGCCATCAGGTTGAGATTATCCGTGCATTTCGAGAGCAGGCGGTCGACGAAATTCGCATCGAGCCGATCTGGAGACAGCACCGCTTCGGCGATGCCCTGCGGCGGATCCTGATTGAAATCGAGGCCGGCGGTGCCGAACGGCAGATCGAGGTCGACCAGGGTCGTCGCGATCTCCAAATTGGTGGAGGTCATGAAGGCGAGATTATGCGCGACCGTCGAAGCGCCTACCCCGCCCTTCGAGCCAACGACTCCGATGACGCGGCCAAGCTTGTCGCTTTTGTCTGAATTGAACATCGCCGAAAGCGCGCTGATCACGTCCATCAATGTCAGCGGGGCGATAAGATACTCGCTTACCCCCCGCTTGATCAGCTCGCGGTAGAGGATCACGTCGTTGGTGTGCCCGATGACGAGGACGCGCGTGCCCGCATCGCAGTAATTCGCAAGTTCGTCGAGTTGGGTAAGCAGGCGCTGGCGGTTGCTGGTCGCCTCAATGATGATGACGTTCGGCGTCGGCGCCTGGCGGAAGGCCTCCAGGCAAGCGTCCATGCCGCCGTCATGAACCCGTACCATCGTCTTGCTCATGCGCCGATCAGTCTGGGTCGACCCGATGATCAGTTTGACTTCCTGCGTTTCGCAGAAAGCCTGGATCGCGATGCGCGGCAACGGCGCTACGTGATCCTGGGGCGGAGCGGCAGTTGCGCGAAGGTCATGTGTCATTATTGCCCCACGATTTGTTTGATCGAAGTGCCGGCGGGCTTGAGCTCGTTCTGATCGCCCTCGCGAATCCGCTCGATGCCCGCCAGACGCTTCTCGGCATCCACGGGGCCCTCCTGGCGCGGCCGGACGAGGTCGCGCGGGTCAGCGATCTGGGCGGCAAGATTCTTTTGGTAGCTACAGCCAAAATTGTAATTGCTGTAATTGCCGCTGTTGATCTTCAGACGGGTGGGGACGATTTCCTCGTCCTGCCAGCCGCATTTGGTCGTTGTATCGGCCTTCAGCCGGGCATAGACCAGCTTTATGGGCGCCGAAGGGCCGGCATTCGATTGATAATGCGCGATCTGCAAACGGCCGCTGGCGCCGCCCCCCGCAAGGGCCTGGCGAATGCCGGTGAGGCCGTTCTGAACGGCGACGGGCGTTCCGTCGCTCGGCAGATAAGCAATCAGCGGGCCTTGCCCCTTCGCCATGTAATCGCGTCCGAATTGACGGACGTCCTCGGTGGCGCGGGGATCAAGCTGTGCCTGCCTGGAATTGAGGAAAATCTCGAGCACTTCATTCGCGTGCCCGAGGCTGATCGGGTGGCGGTCGCGATAATCGTAGGGAATTCCCTTCGTGATATCGTTGCTCGCCAGGCAGCCGGCGGCGCCCAGGGCCAATGCGGCGATTGTAGCGAAGCGCAGGATTGCTCTCGCGCCTTCGCCGGTCTGCTGCAGAACAGAGGAATTATTCATGGATAAACCCCACCTTGCCGCGGAAGCTGGCCGGTGGAACCGGGCTTCCCGCGGCCCCATAGACCTTGTTAAGACGACCCATCAGAACGGCGGCCGGATCGGAGGATTCGGTGAAGCCCTCATCCGGTCTGACAAGGGTGTTGGGCGCTGACGGTTTGGCGATATAGGGCGTGACGATGATCATCAGTTCTGTTTCCTCGCGGTAGTAGTCCCGCGAGCGGAACAGCGCCCCCAGAACGGGAACATTGATCAGGCCGGGAATGCCGTTGATGGCCTGACGCGAGACCTGCTGGATCAGGCCGGCCGACACCAGCGAGCCGCCGGACGGGAGTTCGATTGTGGTGAATGCCTTGCGCATGCGGAATGCGGGGGAATTAGATTTGCCGATCGCCACCGAGTTTTCGGCGTCGATTTCCGTGACTTCCGTGCCGATGCTGAGCGAGATGCGCCCCTCAGACAGGACCGTTGGCGTGAAGTTCAGCATGACGCCGTAGGGCCGATATTCGAGCGACAGCTTGGTGCTGCCAGCGATGCCGAACAAGATAGAGCCGGGGACGGTTTCCTCGCTCTTGGGAACCGGTATCTCACCGCCCGCCAGGAACTTCGCCGTCTCGCCGGAGATCGCCGTCAGGGTCGGCTCGGCCAGCGTGCGCAAGACGCCATGGCGCTCAAGCATCCTGATATCGACGCTCTTTTCGAGCGCCGACCCGGCCTGGACGCCCGCCGAGAAGGCGTTTGGCGGCTGAGTCAAGCCGCCGGAGAACGCATTGTTGATTGTGCCCCCGAACGATTGCCCTGAGATTTCCCAGGTGCCGCGCAGGTTGACGCCCAGCTGCTTGAGCGCCGTACGCTTCACTTCGGCGACCGTGACCTTCAGCATCACCTGGTCCTTGCCGCGGATGCTTATCGAGTTGATGACGAGGCCTTGGCTGGAAGTGCCCCGGCCGCCGACGAAACCTTGAGCGACGTCCACTGCCTTCTGCGCTTCCAGGACATTGTCGGCATTCCCCGAAAGAACGATCGAATCGCCGATTTCGACCGCGCGGATGTCGGCATTCGGCAAAGCGATTTTCAGCGTTTTCTGCAGCAGGCCCGGCTCGCGGCCGATCTGCATTTCGAGGGCGGCGATCTGTTTGCCATCGGCGTCAAACGCCATGATCGTCGTCGAGCCAGTGGCAACGCCGATGATGAAGAGCTTGCGTGAAGAACGCACCACGGCGTTGGCGATCGCTGGATTGGCGACGAAGACTTCCTTTGCGTCCCGCGGCAGATCGACCACGATCGAGCGGCCGATGCCCATTTCGATGCTGCGGGCCATCACATTGTCCGCTGCGCCGGTTTGCATGCGGGGCGAAGGAACGCGGCTGAAGGGCACGGCCTCTTCACGGCCTTGGGCAAGGGCTTCGGGCAAGCCCATCCCGGCGGCGGCAATCAGGCCGATCACCATGCCGAGAAGCGGCTCTTTCAACGAGAACTTTTTTGCTAGCGTCATGATGCCAATTCTCACTTCTTGCCGATGGTCTGGGAGACGCCGAATCGAACGATCGTCAGGCCCGCCTCGTCACGCGAGACGGCATTTTCCACGGGCTTGTTCATATCCGCCAGACTGCGCAGAACCAGGGTCAATTCCCCCGTACGCTGCGCGAGGGTCACAACCTCGGCCTGCCTGGGATCCAGCTCCAGTGTGGCGGTCTCGCCGATAACAACCTTATCGCCATCGTTCTGGAACAATCCTTTCCTTTCCTGGACGTTCTGGCCGATCGCCAGGACACGGATGTTCTGCAGGATGGTCTCGGACAGGTAGACATCCGTCTGCTTGATGCGCGTCGCCTCGTCGTCGCGGCGGGTGCTGATGACATCAACCCGATCATTGGGAAGGATGAACCCTCCGGCAGTCCGGGCTCCGCTCGAAACGATGTTGATCGCCAGCGCGCGGCGGCCTTCCGGGAGAATGGCGGACATGAAGCCGCCTCTTGCGCCTTTGATGAGTTTATCCTGACGGATAGGCTCGCCCATCAGGGTGGGGCCCCGGGAGATCGATCCCGCGATCTCCTCGATGCCCGATGGCATTTTGTCTTTCGTCACCATCAGATCCGAGACCGCATCGCGCGGCCAGCGCTGCCAGCGCAATTGCTCCGGGGTGACGATAGAGCCGATGGACAGGTCTGCTGATGCAACCAGCACGTCGGTCATCGGGACGGTTTCAACCGGCCCCGAGTCCTTGACGATCACCTGGGGCGCTCTCAGGCCGGAGGTCAGCCAGGCGGCGGCCAGCGCCGCCACGCCGGCAACACCCAGAACGATCAACTTTGCGGGCTTCATAGGAATGATCCAAACTCATGCGCCATTGCGGCCTGAACCGATAAGACCAAAAAAGTGTCAAGGTATGGTTAATCGAATGTGTGAATCTGAACGGACGACGGATTTCCGTGGTCGCCGGATTGCACCTGGCGCGCCAGCCCGGCCGGGCGGGTTCAGCCAATTTTCAAATGAGAGATTGCCAGATGGCGCTTTGCGGCAGCAACAGCATCGCAGCGATGCCCAGCGCAATGCCGTAGGGAACGCCCGTCTGCCTGTCATGAAGGCGGCTGACCCAGCCCAGGCGGACCAACGGGGATGGCAGAGCCTGATTGCGGACAAACAGGAGGGCCAGCGTCAACGCACCGCCGAGAATCGATGAGATGGCAAAATACTCCCACAATTGCGCAAACCCGAGCCAGATCGACACGGCCGCCACAAACTTGGCGTCACCGCCCCCGATCCAGCCGAAGGCGAAAAGCGAGAATGAGATAACAAGAACGCCAAAACCTGCCAGCAGATGGCTGCCGATTTGCTCCGCCGGCATGCCGGCGAGGAATGCATAGATAAAGAATATCCCGGCGATCGCGAGGCAGAGCCTGTTCGAGATCGTCATGCGGAAGAGATCGGAGAAGCAGGCATAGACGATGAGCGTCGGTATCACTGCGAGGAGGATCGCCTGCTGTATGAATGCGCTCATCCCGGGCACCTGTGCGAAAGCGGTCAGTTGTTGAAAAGGACGTTCACTTTGCGAGGACGTTCACAATGTTGTTGGCCATGCCGACCCAACTATCCTTGATGTTCGTCAGGGAAACGACGATCCCAAAGGAGAGGAGTCCGGCAAAAAGGCCATATTCAATGGCGGTTGCGCCAGATTGGTCCGCCAGAGATTTTTTGACCAACCTCATGCAAACTCCATCGCATTATCGGCAGAAAAGGAAAGCTCCCGTCGCATTGATGACAACGGGAGCATTCTTGCGAAGAACTTACTTCACCGCATTGGCAATGGAGCTGAACTTTGCGGTAAGATTCGTGCCGACGGTACCGACGGCGGTCATGATGGCGACGCCGATGAGGGCGGCGATAAGGCCGTATTCGATGGCCGTTGCGCCCGACTCGTCCTTGACGAAACACGAGAAGAGAGACTTCATGGTGATGCTCCTTGTTGCACACATGGTTTCCTGTCGGGCTTTGCCGGACCGTCCAGAACCGAGGGAGAGGATACGGCCCATGCGTTGCGCAGCGGTTAACTCGTCCGCTGACTCTCTCTCTGCCGCCCCGCAGTTTTGATAATCTGGTTAATTAACATAAAAATGATCGGAATATGAGGTTCCCGCCGTTTCATCGTTTTTCAAAAATCTTTTTTCACTGACATTTAGGGTTCATCACGCCGGCTCTCAAAAATCCTGTTCGGACGGATGGCTTCAGCAAATGACACCCTGATCTCGTCAGATATGGCGGAAGTGTTTGCTGAGACGCAAGCCTTGGGATTGGTAGTTGGAGCCGATGCGCCCTCCATACAACGTGTCCGGTTCCGCCAAAAGCCGCTCGAAGACAAGCCGGCCGATGGTCTGACCATGTTCGAGGGTGAAGGGCACCTCGAAGGACCGCACTTCGAGCACGGCCCGGGCGCGCGATCCATTGGCCTTGGCGCTGCCAAAGCCCGGATCGAAGAAACCGGCGTAATGCACGCGGAAATCGCCGACCACCGGATCGAAGGGCACCATCTCCGCCGCCACGCTTGAGGGGATATGCACCGTCTCCCGCGAGGCGAGGATGTAGAATTGGCCGGGATCGAGGATCAATTCGCCACTGCCGCGCAGGTGGATAGGCTCCCAGAAGTCCAGGATGTCATAGCGGGCCACGGAATCCACGTCGATCACGTCGGTGTGGCGCTGCGCGCGGTAGCCGATGACGCCGTGGCTCGCCTGACCGCGCAGGTCGACGGAGAGCTTGAGGCCCGATTCGATGTTGGCGGTGTCATCGACCAGGACGTCAGTCTTGTGCAAGGCCAGCAGATCGGCATCGCCGATGATCGCGTCACCCCGCCTGAACCGCGCCTGATTGAGCCTTGAGCCTGCCCGCACGACGACGCTGAAGGTGCGCGGCGAAATCTCCGCATAGAGCGCGCCGGTGTAACCCGCTGGCGCCCGGTCGAATTCGCCGCCTGCATCGGAAATCACGCGGCTGAAAACATCGAGGCGTCCGGTGCTGCTCTTGGGATTGGTCGAGCAGGAGATGTCGGCGGGCAGGCTCAGCTCCTCCTGCAGTTTCACCAGATAGACGCAGCCGCGCTCCAGCACCGCGCCTTGCGAAATATCGATCTCATGGAGTGCAATCGTGTCCAGCCGCCGCTCGATGGTCACGCCGCGGCCGGGCAGGAAGCTGGCGCGCAGGCGGTAGGCTTTCGATCCCAGCCTGAGGTCGAGGCTCGCTGGCTGATACTGGTTCTCAAGCACCGGCGTAGCGGCGCGGATCGCGCCCTGCGCCACAAGTTCCACCACATCCTGGCGCGGAAGAAGCCCCGCGGGCCTGTCGATCATCATGGCGTCTTCGTTCCTGGATACATCCCTGTCGCTATGGCAAGCGGCGCTGCAAGCCAAGCGCAAGCCCTCTAGTTTGCCGGTTCATCCACGCCGAAAACATGCCAGGCGAGCATAATGCGCGACAGACAGGTGATCATGCACAGGAAGGCGAAGGGCAGCGCCAGCAGCATGAAGTGGTCAGGAAACAGGATGAACGCAGCGAAAAGTGCGATCGTCTCGGTGCCTTCCGTCAATCCGGTGGTGAAATAGAGCGATTTCGGCCCGCGTCTCCCGCTCGTCATTCCACGCTTGGCGGCGATGGCTGAAAACGCCAGGAAGGAAGCGCCATTGGCATAAAAGGCCGCGAGCAGCGCGGCGGCCGGCAGGGCATTGGCGGCAGGATCGCGCAACGCGAAGGCGAGCGGCACGGCACCGTAAAAGATGAAGTCGCAGACGATATCGAGAAAGCCGCCCCGGTCGGTGGTGCGGGTGGCGCGCGCCGCCGCGCCATCGAGGCCGTCCAGCACGCGGTTGGCGGCGAGCAGAAGCAGCGCCGCCAGGTCCCAGCGGAGGAAGATCGCCGCCGCGCAGACCATGCCGGCGGCGAAAGCGGCCAGCGTCAGCTGATCCGCGCTCACGCCGCTGGCTGCGAGACGACGCCCCAACTGGCCGGTCACGGGATCGATCAGGCGGCGCATCACACCATCAAGCACGATTCATTCTCCCCTTGTCCCGGCTCACGCGGCAATTGACGGCCAAACAGCTAAGTCCTAGGCCGTGAAGCCATAAAGGAAAGCGCCTTTTTGCTTGGGCGCTCCTGTCCTCATCCTCGGTTCCGAGAGGCGCGATCGCTCATGTACCAGGCCGTAACCCGAATGATCAGCGTGACGGTGGAGCCGCGATACCTGCCCGACCGTTCGGAGCCTTCCAACAACCAGTACTTCTGGGCCTATTCGGTGGAAATAGAGAATCGTGGGCCGAAACCGGTGCAGCTCAAGCGCCGGCACTGGATCATCACCGACGCGCGCGGTCATAAGCAGGAGGTGAAGGGCGCGGGTGTCGTGGGCGAGGAGCCGATCATCAATCCCGGCGAGAGCTTCAGCTACACCTCCGGCTGCCCGCTGGAGACGCCGGGCGGCTTCATGGTGGGCGCCTACACGATGATCAGCGAGGATGGCGACAGCTTCACCGTTGATATACCGGCTTTTTCGCTGGACACACCGGCGCAGCGCCGGATTCTGAATTGAAGGTTCCGATGCCCACACCCCAGACGCTCAGCACGATCGACCTGTTGGAACGCCTCGTCTCGTTCGATACGGTCAGCGACAAATCCAATCTTCCGCTGATCGCCTTCGTCAGGGCGTATCTGGACAGCCACGGCATCCCCTATGTCGTGGCGCCGAACGCCCGCGGCGACAAGGCGGCGATCTTCGCGACGATCGGCCCGCATGTGGACGGCGGTGTCGTCCTGTCGGGCCACACCGATGTCGTGCCCGTGGTCGGACAGGCCTGGACGGCCGATCCTTTCACACTGCGGCGCGAGGGCACGCGCCTCTACGGCCGCGGCGCCTGCGACATGAAGGGCTTCGATGCGGCTTGTCTGGCGATGGCGCCGGAACTGAAACGGATGGATCTGAAAGCCCCCATCCACATCCTGCTTTCCTATGACGAGGAAACGACCTGCCTTGGCGTCGTCGATACCATCGCCCGCATGGGCGCCGACCTGCCGAAGCCGAAGGCGGTGTTTGTCGGCGAGCCGACATCGATGCAGGTGGCGGACGCCCACAAGAGCGTCGGCACTTTCTTCACGACAGTGCATGGCTTCGAGGTCCATTCCTCCAGCCCCCGCAACGGTGTGAACGCGATTTCCGGGGGCGCCATGATCGTCGCGGAACTGGAGCGCATCTTCGAGGAGATGGTTGAGCGCGGCGATCCGACAGGCCGGTTCCAGCCGCCCTACACCTCCATTCACGTCGGCACCATCAACGGCGGCACGGCGCGCAACATCACCGCCAGGGAATGCCGCCTGCACTGGGAGTTCCGGGGCGTGCCAGGCCTCGACATCGACGAGATACCGCGCCGGCTGCAGGCTTTCGTCGATGAAAGGGTGTTGCCGAGGCTGAACAAATTCGGCGGCAATGGCAGCGTGACGACCGAAACCGAGATCATCGTGCCAGGGCTCGCGCCCGATCCGGGATCGGCGGCGGAGACACTGGCGCTGCGTCTCACAGGCTCGAACCGGACGATCACCGTCCCTTACGGCAGCGAAGCGGGCCGGTTCCAGAAGGCTGGCATCGCCACTGTGGTCTGCGGCCCCGGAGATATCGCCCAGGCGCATCAGCCGGACGAATGGATTGAGGAAAGCGAGCTCAGGGCCTGCGAAACCTTCGTCCTCGCGCTGGGCCGGGAGCTTTCCCGATCGACCTGAGCGGGCCGCCGACCTCTTGACCGCCCCCCGAGAAAGGAGCAGTCTTATATAAGACATAAGACCGCTCAGTAATCCGGCAAAACGGGGAGCGGGTTCCGGGGAGGAACAGCTTGGCCCAGCTCGATATCATCGGCGTCACCAAGGCTTTCGGGCCGGTCAAGGTACTGCATGGCATCGACATCGCCGTGGCGGATGGCGAGTTCCTCGTGCTCGTCGGTCCATCCGGCTGCGGAAAATCCACGCTTCTCAGGATGATCGCCGGACTCGAGTCGGTGACCGGCGGGGAGCTGAAGATCGGCGGCGCTGTCGTCAATGATCTGCCGCCGCGCGGGCGGGATATCGCCATGGTCTTCCAGGATTATGCGCTTTATCCGCACAAGAGCGTGCGCGACAACATCGGCTTCGGCCTGCGCATGCGCAACATCGCGACGGACGACATCGCCCGGCGGGTCGATGACGCGGCGAAGATTCTGCAGATCACGCATCTCCTCGACCGCAAGCCCGGTCAATTGTCGGGCGGCCAGCGCCAGCGGGTGGCGATGGGCCGCGCCATCGTCCGCGATCCGAAGGTGTTCCTGTTCGATGAGCCCCTCTCGAATCTCGATGCCCAGCTCAGGGCGGAAATGCGGGTCGAGATCAAGAAGCTGCATCAGCGCTTCCGCAACACGGTGGTTTACGTCACGCATGATCAGGTGGAGGCGATGACGCTCGCCGATCGCATCGCGGTGATGAAGGGCGGCCACGTCGAGCAGCTCGGCACGCCCGACGAGATCTACAACCATCCGCGCACCACCTTCGTCGCAGGCTTCACGGGTTCCCCGCCCATGAACTTCGCCCCATGCACGATTGGCGAGGATGGCGGGTCGATCATTCTCGATGGCGGCGCCACGCTCGCCGTTCCAAAGGCGCGGCAGGCGCAACTGCAGGCCGCGCGCGGCAAGCGGATGACATTCGGCATCAGGCCGGAGCACATCACAATCAGTGCGGAAGACGGGAATTCGCTTCAGGCCGAGGTCATCCTGACCGAGCCGCTCGGCTCCGACACGCTTGGCCTCCTCAAGATCGGCCAGACGGAAATGACGGGAAGGTTTGCACCTGACGCCGGCCTAAAACCCGGCGCAACGCGCGCCGTTACCCTTGCCATGAGCAAATTTCACCTGTTCGATCCGGAAACAGGCGTCAGCCTGCAATGACCGCTTACGCCAACCAGGAAAAGGCCGATCAGCGGCCGTTCAGTCCCAAGGAGGAAACCATGATCACCAGAAAGCATCTTTTGGCGGGCTTCACCGCGACCATCTTGCTGGGCGTCTCCAGCGCCGCCATGGCGCAGACGACGCTCCGCATCTTCACGGGCGGCCAGCAGCGGCCGGACGTCATGCGCAAAATCGCCGATGAATATGAGAGGCGCACGCCCGGCATCAAGGTCGAGGTGGAGGTCGGCGGCGCCACCTCCGAACAGCAGCAGCAATACCTCAACACCGTGATGGCCTCGAAGGATTCGGCGCTTGATGTGGTCCTGATCGATGTGATCCGCCCAGCTCAATATGCCGCGACCGGCTGGGCAGAAACGCTCGATTCCTATCTCGGCGCAGAGAGGGATGCCGTCATGGCGCGCTATCTGCCGGCCTACCGGGAAGCGAACATCGTCGGCGGCAAGGTGATCGCACTCCCCTATTTCGCCGACGCGCAATTCCTCTATTACCGCAAGGATCTGCTCGAAAAGCATGGCCTGCAGCCGCCCAAGACCTGGGACGAGCTCAAGGCCGGCGCCGAAAAGGTGATGAAGGCGGAAGGCAATCCCAATCTCTCCGGCTTTCAGACAGCCGGTGCGCCGATCGAGGGCACCGTCTGCACCTATCTGGTGCCGATGTGGGGCGCCGGCGGCGGGTTGACCGACGCGCAGGGCAAGCTGGCGCTCGGCGCCGAAGCGGCGAAGCGCCCGTTTCAGCTTTGGGCGGACCTCCGCGCCGCGAATGTGACGCCGTCCAACCTCGCGGAAATTCCCACCGATCGCATCCGGCAGAACTTCCAGGCCGGCAATCTCATCTTCGGCATGACCTGGGGCTATGTCTGGAACCGCGCCCAGGGCGATCCCGACAGCCTCGTCAAGGACAAGGTCGGCGTCGTTCCGCTGCCGGGCTTCTCGGCGAATGCGGCGGCAACCTGCATCGGCGGCTGGCAGGTGATGGTCTCCGCCTTCTCGAAGAACAAGGCGGAAGCCTACAAGTTCGTGCGCTACCTCTCCTCGCCCGAGGTGGCCAAGGCGCAGGCCATTGCAGCATCGCATCTCCCGGTTTTCGCCGAGGTCTACACGGATCCCGACGTGCTGAAGGCGAACCCCTGGTTCAAGGATGCCCTGCCGGTGGTCCAGACAGCGCGCTCGCGCCCCGTAACGCCCGCCTATCCGCGGGTCTCGGAGGTGATCCGCACCAACATGAACGCGTTCCTTGCCGGCTCCAAGACGGCTGATGCGGCGCTTGCCGACATGAACCGCGACCTCAGCCCGATCTTCCGCTGATGGCGCGTCTCTCGCCCCTCGAAGCGTCGGAGCGCCGGCTCGGATATCTGATGCTGGCGCCGGCCGTGATCCTGCTGTTGGTCACGGCCCTCTACCCGATCGCAGCGCTCATCCGGGAATCGTTCAGCCATAACGTGCTGACCGAGCCTTGGATGGCCAAGCCCTGGGTAGGGCTCGACAATTTTGCGAAAGCGATGGGCGATCCGCGTTTCTGGGAGGCGAGCGCCAACACGCTGCTTTATGTCATCGTCACAGTGCCGGGCGCCGTGGCGATGGGCCTAGGCCTCGCCTTGCTGGCCAACCAGCCGTTCCGGATCAAATGGCCGGTGCGGCTGGGGCTGCTGCTGCCCTGGGCGCTTCCGCTCGTCTTCGCCGGGCTCATTTTCCGCTGGTTCTTCGAGTTCCAGCAAGGGCTCGTGAACAACGCCCTGCTCTTCGTCGGTCTCTCGCCCGTCAACTGGCTGACGCGCGAGACGCCGGCCTTCATCGCGATCTGCATCGCCATCATCTGGAAGACATCGAGTTTCGCGGCGCTCGTGCTGCTGGCCGGCCTGCAGACGATCCCGAAATCGCTCTATGAAGCAGCCGAGGTGGATGGCGCGAGCAAGTGGCGGCAGTTCTTGGAAATCACGCTGCCGATGCTGATGCCCGCCATCTTCGTGGCCCTGATCTTCCGCACGATCACGGCTATACAGACCTTCGATATTCCCAAGGCCATGACCGATGGCGGTCCAGGGAAATCGAACGAGACGCTCGCCATGTATATCCACAGCACAACCATCGATGCGCTGGATTTCGGCTATGGCTCGACGCTCGCGGTCCTGATGTTCGTCCTCTCCGCGGTGCTGACGAGCTTCTATCTGCGCCACACGCGGCGCGACCCCTCTGGCGGGAGGCATTGATGGCGACGGGCGCTTTCCCCTCGCCGCGCAAGATGACGCTGATCGCCGGCGCAATCGTCGCCATCAACGGATTTTTTCCGGCGGTCTGGATCCTCTTCACATCGCTGAAGACCGAAAGCGAACTGATGCGGCTGCCAATCACCATCTGGCCGCATGCGCCGACTTTGGCGAACTACAGCCGCGTCTTCACCGATCAGCCGATCTTCACCTTCATGTGGAACAGCGTCGTCGTGGCGACCCTGTCCACGCTCTTGTGCGTGACCGTATCGGCGCTGGCCGCTTATGCGCTGGTGCGCCTGCGCCTGCCGAAGCCGAACCTGATCCTGTCGGCCCTGCTCGCGGTCGCGATGTTCCCGCTGATTTCGCTGATGGTGCCGCTGTTCACCGTGATGCGGGATCTGAATCTTCTCAACACCTGGTGGGCTCTGGTTTTCCCCTACGCGGTGTTGTCGATGCCGGTCTGCACGCTGGTGCTGATGTCGTTCTTTCAGGATATCCCGCGCGATCTCGAGAATGCCGCCATGATCGACGGCTGCACGCGCACCGGCGCTCTCTGGCATGTCGTCCTACCGCTGACGGCGCCCGGCGTCTTCACCGCGGGCATCCTCGCCTTCGTCAATGCCTGGGATGAATTCCTGCTGGCGCTGACCCTTTCACCGCGGGTGCTCAGCCGCACGCTGCCGGTTGGCATCACGCTTTATCAAGGCGAGTTCTCTTTCCCCTGGCCCATCATTTCGGCGGCGCTCATCGTGGCGATCGTGCCGATCTGCATCATCATCGCCGTGTTCCAGGAGCGTGTTGTCGGCGGCCTCACCAGCGGCGGCATGAAGGGCTGATCGGTGTACGAAGAGTGAATACACACTCAAGAAATTCGCCTAACTGTTCTTTAAGCCGCATCCATTAAATCTTCTCCTCACAGTTTGCGTACCGGGCCGCGCCGCGAATCCTCATCGTGCGGCTCGCAGTGCTGGAGGGCGTTATGGATATCGCAACCGCCGTAGGTCTCGTGGCCGGCTTCGGCACGCTGATCGCGCTCATCATGATCGATGGCGGCAATTTCGCCCAATACTGGGACAAGCACGCGGCCATCGTGATCTTCGGCGGTTCGATTGCCGTCACCATGATCCGCTTTCCCTTCTCGGCGATCGCCCACGGGGTGCCGATGGGTATGAGGTTCGTGTTCCAGATGCGCGCCATGCATCCGCGCGACCTGATCGACGAAATCACTCGGGTTGCCGAGGTGGTCCGCAAATCAGGCCCGATCGCCCTCGAAAATGTTCAGGTCAATGACACATTCCTGGCGCAGGGCATGCGCTACATCGCCGATGGCTATGACGCCGAGTTCATACGTGGTGCGCTGGAGCGCGACCGCGACATGTTCCTGACCCACCTTGACGAGGGGCAAAAGATCTACCGCTCCATTGGCGATTGCGCGCCGGCCTGGGGCATGGTCGGAACGTTGATCGGCATGGTCAACATGTTCGCCAACATGGAGGACCCCTCCAAGCTCGGCCCGTTCATGGCCGTTGCATTGCTGGCGACGCTTTACGGCGCGCTGGTCGGCAACCTGATCTGCCTGCCGATCGCGGACAAGCTCCACCTCAAGCTTGATGAGGAGGAAATTTCCCGCACCCTCATCATCGACGGTATCCTGCAGATCCGAGATGCAAAGAGCCCGGCCATCGTCCGCGAGATGCTGCTCGCCTATCTGCCCGAGCACCAGCGCGCTGAAATGGCCGAGGCGGGCGCCTGATGGCCCGCAAGAAAGGCGGACATTCGGGCGGCCACGGCTGGTTCGTCACCTTCGCCGATCTGATGGCGCTGTTGATGAGCTTTTTCGTGATGCTCGTCGCCATGTCGTCGCAGAACAAGGAAAAGATGCAGATCGTCGCCGGCTCCATGCGCGAGGCGTTCGGCACCCAGCGTGAGAACCGGATGGACGGCATCGTCGAGATGAACGGCATTCCCTACAAGCCGAAGCTCAAGAATGTGCAGCACCTGCCGACCGAATTCAGCTCCGACTTCACCGCGCCGACCACCTTCGACAACCGCATCGACGGCCTCAAGATCTCGCAGGCGGACCGCAAATTCGCTCTGGCCGCCGCGTCCTTGCGGCAGGCGCTGCAGGACAATCCGGAAATCGCGGAATTGTCGAAGAACGTCATGATCGAGGAAACCAAGGAAGGCCTCGACGTGCAGATTGTCGACCAGGACGGGCGCTCGATGTTCGCCGATGGGTCCCGCCTGCCCTATGAAAGGACCCGCAAGCTGCTGGAAACCATCGCCCCGTCGCTCCGGCGCCTCTCGAACCGCGTGAGGATCACCGGTCATACGTCGGCGGCGCGACCGGCGTCCCGGCCTGGCTCCGGCGCCTGGGAGCTCTCGACGGGCCGGGCGCTGGCGGTGCGCGATATCCTGGCCGCCGCAGGCGTTCCCGACGACCGCTTCTTCGCGGTCCTCGGCAAGGCCGATACCGATCCGCTGTTTCCCGACGATCTGGCCATGGCGGCCAACCGCCGCATCTCGATCCTGGTGATGCGTGAGGCCCCGCTCGTGCCGATCGGGACCAAGCCATAGAGCATGTCGCAATGCTGTAACGTCGCAGTCAATCGCTGACGATGAGCGTCCAGTAGACGGCGTGGCGGGCGCCCTGACGATGCTCCGCCGCGATGCCGAGCCTCCGGCCAGCCGCAAAGCGCAGCGTGGCGTCGTGCTGGGGCGAACCGCGCCAGCCTGAAAAAGCATCCGAAACCGTGTAGTAGCCGGCCGAAACCGACTCGCGAACCTGACGCTGACCGAGTCCCGCCGCTGCAAGCCGGATGGTGATGTCGGTCCGGGCGCCGAGCGCCGCATCGCCTCCCGCCGCCATCGCCTGCGACCGCCGGGCGGCCTCCGACATCAGGACGGGATCGAGCGCGAGCGGCTCCAGACCCTCGTTGCGCCGGTAGCCGTTGATCAGGTCCAGCGCGGCATTGGCGTCCAGAGCCGCACCGGAAGCCGCCAGGCTCGCATACATGGCCGGCGGCCCCGCCGAGGGGGCGGCTGTCGGCGAGCAGCCAAGCAAGGCGAGCAGCATACAGAGGTTGACCATGGTTTGAAGGCTCCCCGGAAGCAGCATCAGGCCCCCCGCGCGCTGCTGCGGTCAGCCTTCTCATCGGGCAGGTCGCCTTCCTCGCGCGGCGGCTCCAGCCATTCACGCGGCCTCATCGGCATCGGGATGTCGATACGGGCCTTGGCGAGCTGCTTGTGGATCTGGAAAAGCAGCTCGCTCTTGGTCGGCAGCACCGTATCGACATCCGTGAAGCAGCGCAGCTCGAAATCCATGCTGGTCTCGCCAAGGCGCATGAAATAGACGCGGGGAACGGGTTCGCGCAGCACATCCTTGCTCGCCTTCGCGACATCCAGCAGGATCTTGCGGACCCTGTCGGGATCGGACCCGTAGCCGACGCCGATCGGTATCACCACGCGCGCGGTGCGGTCATTGTGCATCCAGTTCTTGACGCGGCCGGAAATGAACTCCGAATTGGGCACGATGAGCGATGCGCGATCAAACGTCTCGATCTGGGTCGACCGCACGTTGATCTTCTTGACGATGCCCTGCTCCTCGCCGACGACGATCCAGTCGCCGACCCGGATCGGACGCTCCCACAGCAGGATCAGGCCGGATACGAAATTGTTGACGATGGATTGCAGGCCGAAACCGATGCCCACCGACAGCGCGCCAGCGACGATTGTGAACTTGTCGAGCGAGAAGCCCAGAGTCGAGGCGGCCATCACGGTGGCGATGATGATGCCGAGATAGCCGATCGAGGTTGCGATCGAGTTCCTGAGGCCCACATCCAGCTTCGTGTGCGGCAGATAGCTCTTTTCAAGCCAGACCTTGACGGCCTTGGTGATGGAGAAACCGAGGCCGAACAGCACGATGGCGAGGATGATGTTGGAAAGCGAGATGGTGACCCCGCCGACCGTGAAGCCGAAGAGCGCCGCCCGCAGCGTGCCCAGTGTGTCGCCGCTATCCAGACCCCAGGGCGCCAGTGCAAGCATGGCGGCCGCGATGAACAGGACAACGCGGAAGAAGCCGTTCGCGAGGATGCTGATCTGCTTCAGCGAACCCTTGCTGAGCCCCACCTCCTGCATGACCTGGCGGCCGACCTTGCCTTCCGGCGAGATGCCATAGCCGATGTATTCATCCACCAGGGCGACCAGGATCAGCAACACGCCGCCCACCATGGCGAGCCAGATGATCTGATCCTGGATGAAAGAGCCAAGCGCCACATAACCCAGCGCCACCGAAATCAGCATGATGCCGGCGGCGGCCCAGGCAACGACGCGAACCAGCGTGAAAAGGCCGCCTGACGGTTGCGCTTGTGCTGGATCGTCGATCTCCGCCTCGGGCAGCGACCGCAGCCCGCGCAGGGTCCTGATGATGGTCAGCGCGCCCAGCAGCGCAATCAGCGCCTTGCCGCCGACCGTCACAGGCAGGACCGCGTAGATCGCTTGCATCAAGGCCTCAAGCGTCTTGCCGATGACAATGATGGTCGGGAAAGCCTTGGCGAGATTGGCGATCTTGCCGGCGGCGCGATCGTCGAGATCGACGAGCCGCCAGGCGGGGTTATCCGGTCCGAGAATCCCGTCTGCAAGGCCATGCGCAAAGGCCACGAGGGCAACGCCGAAGAGGAGCGTATGCACGAACCCGTCCATGCGCTCGGTGATCAGATTCATCGCGTCGAGCAGATTATAAATGCCGGCGCAGACCATGACGGGAACCACGGCCCAGATGATCGTGACCCGCAGCGCCGCGAGAGCCCGCTGTTTGCGGGAAGGCCGCGCCGGGACCGGTTCGCCTTCGGCGGGCGGCCAGACGGGGCGCGCCTCGAAGCGGCGGAGATAGCGATGGCCGGGCACCGCCACAACCGCGAGAAGCAGCACGGCAAGCGCCAGCAAACCCAGCCGCAAGCCATCGAGCTGAGATTGCAGATGCACGAACCAGCCCGCGAACAGAAATTGGAGCGAGCGAAATTCGCCGGGCAGCGCCCGCACGATGTTCGCCCACAAGAGCGGACTGAAGATGCTGTCCGTCCGCTCGAGAAGCGCGCGGGTCAACAGGGTGCGGCGCTGATCGGTGATCCGTGAGGAGAGCTGCTCGATCGCGACAAGGTGGTTTCGCGCCAGGGCAAGCAGCCCCTCGGTATCGCGCTGCGCCTTTTCCTGCTCCAACCGTTCGCGGGCCACATCGGCATTTTCCGTCTGGCCTTTGGCAGCGTCTGGCCCCGGGCCAAGCTGGTCAAGGCGCGCCTTGATTCCTTCCAATATCGGCGTTTGCGCGGCGACGGTCATCCGCAACTGGTTCTGCAAAGGCTCTAGCTTGGCCCGCGTCTCCGCCAGACCCTTGTCGTTGGTGAGATTGGCCTGCACTTCCTTCTCGAAGGCCGTGATTTCCGTCCGTATACGGTCGAGCTGCGCCCGGACGTCTGTCTGGGCCTGGAGGCTGAGCCCGCTGGCGAGGACGAGCAGAAGCAGGGAGAGAGCGGCTGCAGCCGCGGAGCGGAGGGACATGCCTTAAGGTCATAGGTGATTCGGGCCGTTTTCGGGACCGCTTACTGCCTTGACGTCGCGAGATAGACTCCGACCGCCGTCAGCACCATGCCCAGACCCTGCACAGGCGTCAGCGTTTCACCGAAGATCAGCCAGGCCTGAACGGCGACAGTGGACGGCACGAGATAGATCAGCGCCGAAACGCGGGTGACCTCTCCGCGATTGATCATCACCAGAAGCAGCGCGATGTTGAAAACCGAAAGCACGAGCACCGACCAGGCGAGCACGGCGTAAATTTCGAGGCTATGGTCGAAAAACAGCGGCTCGGTCGCCATCGAAACCGGCGCCACGATCAGCAGCGCGCCGATGTATTGCACCGACGTCACCGTGCGCAGATCCGCCGTCGAGACATAGCGTTTCTGATAGAAACTCCCAGCTGTCACCGCGAGCATGCCGACGATATTGACGCCGAGCGCCGCCCAGGCCGCCGCGCCGGCGCCGCCGAAGGTCACCCCCAGCTTCGGCGAGAGGACGAGGACAACGCCGACGAGCCCTGTCGCGACGCCCGCCCATTGGCGTCGCGAGATCACCTCACCGAGCAAGAACGGAGCCAGCAGCGCCGTCAGCAGAGGCTGCAGCGCGGCGAGAAGGCCGGAGATGCCCGCCGTCAGGCCATGCTTCACAGCCCACCAGACGCCGCCAAGATAAATGCCATGGAGCAGCATGCCCGAGACGATGGCATGCATCCAGGCCATCCGGTCCTTCGGCCATGGCGCGCCGACCGCGAGCGCGAAGGCCGCAATGGCCACCGACGCGCAGGCGAAGCGGATCGTCAGGAACCACAAAGGATCGGCATGCGGCGTCGCGGATTTAGCCGCGATCCAGCCCGTCGACCACAGGAAGACGAACAGGGCCGGCGTGGCGAGGACGAAGGCGCGCTGCGGTGACATGGGAGGGCGACTAACGCGCCAGCTCCTTCAGCGCCAGCCGTATCAGCGCCTCCGTTTTCGGCGCTTCGCCCGCGACCTTCATGGCAGCGGCGACGGCGGAGGAAGCCTGCACCTGCTGATAGCCGAGATTGACCAGCGCCGAGACCGCGTCGATCGCTGGCGCCGGCGCGCGCTTCGCATCCATATCGCCCTGCAGCTTCATCACGGCCGGATCGACGCTGCCGAAGGCCGGCGCCTTGTCTTTCAGATCGAGCACGATGCGTTCGGCGAGCTTCTTGCCTACGCCCGGCGTGCGGGTGATCGCCGCGACATCCTTCAGCGCGATGGCGGAGGCGAGATCGCCCGCCTTGAACGTGGAAAGGATGGCGAGCGCCACCTTGGTGCCGACGCCCTGCACATTCAGAAGCAGACGGAACCATTCGCGCTCGACATCGCTCGCGAAGCCGAAGAGCTTGATCTGGTCCTCGCGGACATAGGTTTCGATGGCGAGCGCCGCCGCCTCTCCGGGCTTCGGCAGGGCCTGCAGCGTCCGCCCTGAGCAGAAGGCGACATAACCCACGCCGCCGACATCGATGATGACGAAATCGTCGCCGTAACTGTCGATGATGCCCCTGAGCTTGCCGATCATCCCAACACCCTCACGTTCCGGCTGTGCGCATGGCAGATGGCGATGGCCAAGGCATCGGCCGCATCCTCGCTTTGCGGATCGGCTTTCGGGAGCAACACGCCGATCATCAGGCGGATCTGCTGCTTTTCGGCGTGACCGGAGCCGACGACCGTCTTCTTGACCTGGTTCGGCGCATATTCCGCCACGCCGAGACCCGCCAGCGCTGGCACAACCATGGCGACCCCGCGCGCGGCGCCCAGCTTCAAGGTGGCGCGGGCGTCCTTGTTGACGAAGGTCTCCTCGATGGCGGCTTCATCCGGCCGCCATTGGGAGACGATCGCCGTCAGCCCCTCATGGATGCGTTTCAGCCGTTCGCTGAGCGCCAGCTTGTCGGACGGGTCGATGGAGCCGCAGGCCACAAAGGAAAGCTTCGAACCCAGGCTCTCGATCACGCCCCAGCCGCATCTGCGGAGGCCGGGATCGATGCCGAGGATGCGAATCGGATGTGGTGCGAGCATGACGGAGCCTTGGGTAGCGGGTTCGGGACAGCTGATCCATACAAGGCGCGATACACGCAACCGTTCATGATCTTGTGATGCGCATCCCGGCAACCATCATTGCGATGCCAGTGGCTGATCACCGGCCCCTCAGCCGCTCATCTTCTGCATCAGCGCGTCGGAAATCTCGAAGTTGGAATAGACGTTCTGCACGTCGTCATGCTCATCGAGCAAGCCCATCAGCTTGATGATCTTTTCGCCCGCCTCGTCATCGACGCCGACGGTGTTTTGCGGCCGCCAGACGAAAGCCGATTTGCGGGGGCTGCCGAATTTCGCCTCCAGCGCGGTGGAGACTTCGGCCAGATCGGTGACGCCGCAGGTGATCACATGGCCGCTTTCGTCCGAGGCGACATCATCGGCGCCGGCCTCGATGGCCGCTTCCAGCATCGCGTCCCCGGAGGCGACAGCGGCCTCGAATTCCACCTGTCCCACCTTGTCGAACATGAAGGAGACGGCGCCCGTCTCGGCAAGATTGCCGCCGGCCTTGGTGAAATAGGAGCGGATGTCGGAGGCGGTGCGGTTGCGGTTATCGGTCATCGCCTCGATGATGATCGCCGTGCCGCCCGGCCCATAGCCCTCGTAGCGGATCTCGTCGTAATTCTCAGCATCGGCGCCCGAGGCCTTGGAGATGGCGCGCTTGATATTGTCGTTCGGCATGCTCTGCGCCCGCGCCGCGATGATGGCCATGCGCAGCCGCGCATTCATCGCCGGATCGGGGAGGCCGAGCTTCGCCGCAACGGTGATCTCGCGCGACAGCTTCGAGAAGAGCTTCGATTTGATCGCATCCTGCCGCCCCTTGCGGTGCATGATGTTCTTGAATTGCGAATGCCCTGCCATGGCGAAGCCCTTGAGCGCCCTTTCCGGCCCGTGATCGACCGCATGATGATGGAATGGCTGGCTTATAATCAGGGAGAAGGCAGCGGAGCAAGGGAGGGGCAGGGCTATGAATCCGGGTTAACGATCGGGCTCCATCCCTCCCCTTGACGGGGAGGGTCGGCGGCGGAAGCCGCCGGGGAGGGGTGATCATGAGGGTGAAAATGAGAAAAGCCCCCCACCCGGCCCTTCCCCCGGATCAAGTCCGGGGTCCGGGCCACCCGCCCCGCAAGGGGGCGGGATGGGTGCTCATCGAGGCAATCGAAAAACCGGGTTCAGGGCCGTGCCAGGGAGGGGGCATCACTTGCATTGGCGCCTGAAAGAGAGTACCTAGGGGGTGGGGTAGCCACCCACCCCCTTTGGCCAAGAGGGAGGTTTGCATGGCATTCGTCAAAATCTCGGATAACTCGATCTGGGCCAAACATGTTCAGGACGGGGAAGATATTCAGCGCCATATTCTGAACCTTGCTGAGAACGCACCCGTTGCGCTTCAGATCGATGGCAAAATCCTCCTCTTCCGCAAAATGAAAAACGGCTCCGATGGCCGGCAAACCTCCGGCATCAGACCGGATGAAACCTCCAGGGATTACTGGAACAAGCTCTACAGCGAACGGCGCGGGGAGCGGGTGCCTATCGCGCTTCTGAAAGCGCCAGCGGCCGAGCCCTATCTTCAATCCATCGGACATTTGCTCGGCGAATGGGACAGCCCTTCCGACAACGCAGCCTATAATGATCTCTGAACCGCTCGTCTTCGAGCGCTGGGACGTTGCCGTCGCAATGTTCCCGTTCACCTCGAGCGATCAGCAAAAACCAAGACCGGTGCTTGTTCTCTCCAAGGCCGCCTTCAACCGCGAACACGGCCATGTCGTCGCGGCAATGATCACAACTGCGGCGGAGACGCAGTGGCCGAGCGATCTGCGCATTGCCGATTTTATCGCCTGCGGGCTGCGTCATCCGTCCGTTGTCCGCTGGAAGCTCTTCACATTGCCTCAGGCGCTCGTGCCGCGCCGGATCGGGGCATTGTCCGATGCCGACAAGGAGACGATGAAAGCAGGATTTGCGGCGATCTTCCTGTAGCGGGATTCATCCTTGCCTTTGAAGGGCCGTTCGATGAGATCGCAACGCCCGTTCCTGTTCCCATTCCTGGAACCCCGTTTCTGTTCAGGCAAAGAGAATTATCTTCGCAAGCCGCTTGTCATCCGGCCTCGCCGGCGTCAAACGCCCGGCATGGCACAGATCATCGATGGCAACGCCTTTTCCGAAACATTGCGCGCCCGCATCGGCGGGGCGGTGGCGGAGTTCACCCGGGCCGGACATGCAGCGCCTGGCCTCGCCGTGGTGCTGGTGGGCGAGGATCCGGCCAGCCAGGTCTATGTGCGCAGCAAGGGCAAACGCACGGTGGAAGCCGGCATGCGCTCCATCGAACACAAGCTGCCCGCCACGGTCAGCGAGGCCGAGCTGCTGGCGCTGGTGGCGGCGCTCAACGCCGATCCGGCGGTCGATGGCATCCTCGTGCAATTGCCGCTGCCAAGGCACATTTCCGCCGACACGGTGATCGAGGCCATCGACCCCGCGAAGGATGTGGACGGTTTCCACCCGGTCAACGTCGGCCGTCTCGCCATCGGGCAGGATGCGATGGTGCCCTGTACGCCGCTTGGCTCGCTGATGCTGATCAAATCCATCCGCGCCGATCTTACCGGTCTCGACGCGGTTGTGGTGGGACGCTCCAGCATCGTCGGCAAACCCATGGCGCAGCTCCTGATCGCGGAAAGCTGCACGGTGACGGTGGCGCATTCGAAGACGCGCGGCCTGCCCGCGCTTTGCCGCCGCGCCGATATCCTGGTGGCCGCTGTCGGCCGCCCGGAGATGATCCGCGGCGATTGGGTGAAGCCCGGCGCCATCGTCATCGATGTCGGCATCAACCGCGTCCCCGCCGCCGAACCCGGCAAGACAAAGCTCGTCGGCGATGTAGCCTACGGGGAAGCGGCGGCGGTGGCGGGCGCCATCACGCCGGTGCCCGGCGGCGTCGGCCCGATGACAATCGCCTGCCTGCTCTACAACACGCTGAAGGCGTGGTGCGCGCGGAAGGGGCTCGCGATGCCAGCGCTGATCGGCTAGGAGAGCCTATGATCAGGCTTCCATCGAACCCAGACCCCAAAGCGGATGAAGGCGGCCCGGCGGAGAAGCGCGTCTTCATCAAGTCCTACGGCTGCCAGATGAACGCTTATGATGCGACGCGGATGGCGGATGTGCTGGCGCCCGAGGGCTATGCCGAGACGGCGGATATCGCGGAGGCCGATCTCGTCATCCTCAACACCTGCAACATCCGCGAGAAGGCCGCCGAAAAGGTCTATTCGGAACTGGGCCGCATCCGCGAATTGCGGGATGCCAAGGCGGCGGAAGGCATCGCCATGCGCGTGGCGGTCGCCGGCTGCGTGGCGCAGGCGGAGGGGGCGGAGATCATCCGCCGCGAGCCGCTGGTCGATCTCGTCGTCGGCCCGCAGGCCTATCACCGCCTGCCCGAATTGCTGCGGCGGCCGGTGACGCGCAAGGGAATCGTCGACACGGAATTCCCGGCCGAGGACAAGTTCGATCACCTGCCCCTTGCCTCCCGGCTGAAAACGCGCGCGCGCGGCTTTTCCGCCTTCCTCACCGTGCAGGAAGGCTGCGACAAGTTCTGCACCTTCTGCGTGGTGCCCTATACGCGGGGCGCCGAGGTCTCGCGGCCCGTGGCCAAAATCATCCGCGAGGCGGAGGAACTGGCGGCGGCGGGCGTGCGCGAGGTGATGCTGCTCGGCCAGAACGTCAACGCCTACCACGGCCTGGGCGAGGATGGCGAAGCCTGGACGCTGGCCAGGCTGATGCGCCGGATCGCCCAGGTGCCGGGCCTCGCGCGCATCCGCTATGCCACCAGCCACCCGCGCGATATGGGCGATGATCTGATCGCGCTCCACGGCGAACTGCCGGAAGCGATGCCCTATCTCCATCTGCCGGTGCAGGCGGGATCGGACAGGGTGCTCAAGGCGATGAACCGCAAGCACACGGCGGATGAATACCGCGCGATCATCGCCAAGGTCCGGGCCGCGCGGCCCGATATCGCCGTCACCTCGGATTTCATCGTCGGCTTTCCCGGCGAGAGCGACGCTGATTTCGAGGCGACCATGGCGCTGGTGCGCGAGATCGGCTTCGCCGCAGCCTATTCGTTCAAATACAGCGAGCGGCCCGGCACGCCAGCGGCCGAGCGCAAGGATCAGGTTCCCGAAACCGTGAAAACCGCCCGCCTCGCCGCCTTGCAGGCCTTGATCCTCGAGCAGCAGACGGCCTTCAACGCGGGGACGATCGGCAAGGTGGTCGATGTGCTGTTCGAGAAGCCGGGACGCAATCCCGGCCAGATCGGCGGCAAGTCGCCCTATCTCCAGGCCGTGCATGTGGAGGGGCCAGCGTCACTGATCGGTCACATCGTGCCTGTAAAAATAACCGGCATCGCGTCAAACTCCCTTGCGGGAATGCTGGTAAGGCCCGACATTCGATCCAGTGAATCAAAGCGCTTCAATTCCATCGTTGCGTGAGCCAACAGGGGAAACCGGCTTGACAACATCCCAGCGTGCGGCGGCATCCGAGCCGGCAACAGTGCCGCCGGCAGGGCCCAACGGGCCGACAGAGATCACGCTGTCCTTCGGTGACAACAAGCGGGCCAGCCTCGTGCTTGGCCAATATGACCAGAATCTCGCGCATATCGAGCGGCGGCTTGCCGTGATCGCGACCGTCAACGGCAACCATCTGACCGTCAAGGGTTCGCGGGACGCGGTCGACAAGGCGAAGCGCACGCTCGACATGCTCTATGAGCAGGCGAAGGGCGGCCGGGCCTTCACAACCGGCGATGTGGATGGCGCCCTCCAGGAAGCAGCCTTGCAGGGGTCGCTCTTTCCCTCGAAAGGCGACACCAGCGGCAAGGTCAGCTTCGAGCAGATTGTGACGCGTAAGAGGGGTCCCGTCAGGGCCCGCAACGCGGCGCAGGATGCTTACCTCCGGGCGCTTAAGCGCAACGAACTCGTTTTCGCCGAAGGCCCGGCGGGCACGGGCAAGACCTGGCTGGCCGTTGGCCATGCCGTGCAATTGATGGAGCAGGGGCAGGCCGAGCGGCTGATCCTCTCGCGTCCGGCGGTTGAGGCCGGCGAGCGGCTCGGATTTCTGCCGGGCGACATGAAGGACAAGGTCGATCCCTATCTGCGCCCGATCTACGACGCGCTCTATGATTTCATGGAGGCCCGCATCGTCGAACGCGGCTTGCAGACCGGCCAGATCGAAGTGGCGCCGCTCGCCTTCATGCGCGGCCGCACGCTCTCCAACGCGGTCATCCTGCTGGACGAGGCGCAGAATACCACTTCCATGCAGATGAAGATGTTCCTGACCCGCCTTGGCGAGGGCTCGCGCATGATCATCACCGGTGATCCGACGCAGATCGATCTGCCGCCGGGCCAGAAATCCGGCCTGATCGAGGCGGTTTCGCTGCTGCCGGCTGTCGAAGGCGTCGGCCATGTCACCTTCGGCCATGCGGATGTGGTGCGGCACGATCTCGTACGCCGCATCGTCAAGGCCTATGAGGACGCTGGCGGGATCCATCAGCGGCGCGAGCTGTGACGCGGCAGCGGCTTCCTGACCTCCGGATCGATATCCAGAAAGCTGCACCGGGATGGAATTCGCCGCCGGGCGTCGCTGCTAGGGCCCGTCAGGCCGCACGGCTGGCCGTGGCGATGAGCGGAATCCCCGTTCAGGCGGGTGCGGAACTCGCGATTTCGTTGGCTGACGACGCGCGCGTCAGGGACGCCAACCGCCGCTGGCGGGGCAAGGACAAGGCAACCAACGTCCTCTCCTTTCCCGGCGTCTTGCCGGCCGGGCTCGCGCAGGCGCCCTATCTGGGGGACATCATCCTCGCCCGCGAAACGGTGATCGCCGAAGCGCGCGAGGCCGGAAGGCCGTTCGACGATCACTTCACCCATCTCGTCGTGCATGGCGTGCTGCATCTCCTCGGTCATGACCACGTGACTGCCACAGAGGCAGAGCGTATGGAGAAGCTCGAAACCGCGATTCTTGCGGCGCTTGGCGTGCCGGACCCCTACGAAGGTTCGGAACCACTGGAGACAATGGCAGGATGAGTTCGACCGGCGAGAGGTCTGAACAGACACCGGATTCGCGGGAGGAATCGCCGCAATCGGCTGACGGTTGGATCGGCCGGCTCAAGGCGGTGCTGGGCTTCAAGAGCACGGCTTCGATCCGCGACAATATCGAGGATGCCCTTGAAGAACGCGGCCCCGGCGCGGAGTTCACGCCGCAGGAGCGCGCCATGCTGCGCAATATCCTCGGCATCCGCAGCGTGCGCGTGGCCGATGTCATGATTCCCCGCGCCGAAATCATCGCGGTCGCGGCGGACATTACATTAAGCGATCTGCTGCGCGTGTTCCGCACTCAGGGGCATTCGCGGCTCCCGGCCTATGGCGACACGCTCGATGATCCCAAGGGCATGGTCCATATCCGCGACTTTCTCGACTTCCTGTCGACAAAGGCGGAGATCGGTTTGCCGGGGACCCGTCGCCGCAAAGTCCCGTCATCCATCGATCTCGGCCTCGTCGACATGTCGGCGACGCTGATCTCCGCCAAGCTCCTGCGGCCTGTCCTTTACGTTCCGCCTTCCATGCCTGCCATGGACCTGCTCGTCCGGATGCAGGCGACGCGAACGCATATGGCGCTTGTCGTCGACGAGTATGGCGGCACCGATGGTCTCGTTTCGATCGAGGACCTGGTCGAGATGATCGTCGGTGATATCGAGGATGAGCATGACGATCAGGGCCGGGCGCTGATCGAAATGGAGGATAACGGGCTCACCTTCGTCGCCGATGCCAAGGCCGGCCTCGACGAGGTCGGAGCGAAGCTCAGCGTCGATTTCAAGGCCGACCCCGGCGCGACGGAGGTCGATACGATTGGCGGCCTTATTGTGACGCTGGCGCAGAGAGTGCCCTCGCGCGGGGAATTGATCCGCAGCCCGCTGGGGCTGGAGTTCGAAGTTCTTGACGCCGATCCTCGCCGGATCAAGCGGGTGCGCATCCACCGGCGGAGCGAGCGAAGCGCCGCCCAAAGGCCGTCCATGGATCCGACGATCGAGGACGGTCTCCCGCCGACCCAACTGAAAGCTTAGCCAATCGTGCTCCAGGATTGGGCCCAACGGGTCGTGCTCATGTCCGGCCGGCAGCGGCTGGTGCTGGCATTCCTTGCGGGCCTTGTCGCCGCCCTTTCGATGCCGCCTGTCAATCTGGTCGTGGCGCTTGGTCTGGCGCTTCCGGTTGCCGTATGGCTTATCGACGGCTCGACGGCAGGCCCCGGCCGGTTTTCGGGGCCCACGCTCAGGTCCGCCTTCGCCGTCGGCTGGGCCTTCGGATTCGGCTATTTTCTCGGCGGTTTCTGGTGGCTTGGCGCGGCCTTCCTCGTGGAGGACGACCAATTCGCCTGGGCGTTGCCCCTTGGCGTGATCGGCCTTCCGGCGGCGCTGGCGCTGTTTCACGGGCTGGGCTTCCTGCTGGCCCGGATGCTCTGGTCGGACGGTTGGCGGCGCATTTTCGCCTTCACGGCCGCCATGGCGAGCGTCGAATGGCTGCGCGGCATCATCCTCACCGGGTTCCCCTGGAACAGCCTCGGCCAGACTCTCGGCGCCACGGATGTCACGGCGCAGGTCGCCTCGCTCGTCGGCCTGAACGGCATGACGATTCTGGTGATCTTCATCTTCTCCAGCCCGGCCGTGCTGGCGACAGGGCGCAGCGCAGCCGCGCGCTTGGCCTTGCCGTCCGTCGCACTGATTCTGGCGGCCGCGATCGCAGGTTTCGGACTTTGGCGTCTCGCCGACACGCGCCTCGAACCATTGCCCGATGTCCGTGTCCGGATCATGCAGCCGAACCTGAGCCAGCGCGAGAAGCACCGCATGTCCGGACAGGAGGTACTCTCCCGCTACATCGCATTGAGCTCCCGGCCGGCCACGTCAGGCGGAAGCGGCCCTGCTGACATCACGCATCTGCTCTGGCCGGAATCGCCCTTCCCGTTTCTGCTCGCCAGGGAACCGCAGGCTCTCGCCCAGATCGCAAACCTCTTGCGGCCGGGCACCGTGCTGGTGACGGGCGCCGCACGGGCCGAGGACGCCAGCGGGGATGCGCAGCGCTTCCGCTATTTCAACGCGATTCACGTCATTGGCCCGGATGGCGTCATCACGGACAGCTATGACAAGGTGCATCTGGTGCCTTTCGGGGAGTACCTGCCCTTCAAGCAGCTCTTCGAGATGGCTGGGCTGCGCCAGTTCGTGGCCGTCCCCGGCGGATTCGAAGCGGGGGCGCGCCGCAAGCCGCTGGAGATCAAGGGGTTGCCCCCTGCCCTGCCGCTCATCTGCTATGAGGCGATTTTTCCCGGTGAGATCGGCGCAGACGCCGTACAGGCCGGGCTCCTCATCAATGTCACCAATGACGGCTGGTTCGGGCGCACCTTCGGTCCCTATCAGCATCTGGCGCAGGCGCGTTTGCGCAGCATTGAACAGGGATTGCCGCAGATCAGGGCGGCCAATACCGGGATTTCAGCCGTCATCGATCCGTTAGGGCGCATCACCCGCTCGCTCCCTCTCGGTCAGGCGGGCGTGATCGACACTGCGCTGGCGCAGCCGCTCCCCGGGACCTGGTTCAGGCGGTTTGGGGATTATCCAGCACTAATTCTCTTGCTGTTATGTTTTTGTGTTTGCGTTCACGCCCGGATTAGGTAATTTTCGCAGAGAGACGCTTTCGAATTAGCCGTTAAGATGGCAGTTTTATTCAATTGGGCTGGACTTTACGATGGAGCGTGGGGCTTTTCAATCATAACTCCCAGTAACAAGAGCAAAGTTGCCGTGTCCAAGAATTCTAATCCGATAGACAAACATGTCGGCATGCGGTTGCGAACGCGCCGCCTTTCTATCGACATGAGCCAGGAAAAGCTTGGCGAGGCGCTGGGCGTTACATTCCAGCAGGTCCAGAAATACGAGAAGGGGACCAACCGCATCGGCGCCAGCCGCTTGCAGCTTGCTGCCCGTGTGCTCGAAGTGCCAGTCAATTACTTCTTCGATGGCGTAGCCGATGCCGATGGGCTGTCGGGCGCCTTCGCGGAGCCTCATGCCCCCTCTTACAGGAGCGAAGCGGGCCAGGCGGAAGAAGCGAAACGCCTGGCGGAAGCCTTTCTGACGATCGGCGATTCCAACCTGCGCCACCGCGTCCTCGCGCTGGTCGAGGCGATGGCGCAGCAATCCAAGGCCTGAAAGCGCGTATCTGTCGGCCTTGCGCCCCTTTTCGGAAGCTAGAGCATGGCGCCATGAGATGGAACCATGCTCTAATTCGTTCTTCGAAACGAACGAATAGACGGTTTTTGGTTGACCTGACGAACGGACCTGATTATCCAGCGCGCCCGATGCGGGCAGTTCCCGACGGGCTGTCAGCCGTTCCAGTTCAAAAAAAGCTCATCAATCCGGAGATGCAACGTGGTTCGTTCAGACTATCTTTTCACCAGTGAATCCGTGTCGGAAGGCCATCCGGACAAGGTCTGCGACCGCATCTCGGACGAAGTCGTCGATCTCTTCTTCAAGGAAGCCGCCAAGGCGGGCATGGCTCCTTCGGCGGTGCGCGTGGCCTGCGAAACGCTGGCGACGACGAACCGCGTGGTGATCGCCGGCGAAGTCCGGACATCGCTCAATGAAAAGGCGATGAAGAGCAAGGTGAAATCCGTCGCCCGCAAGGCGATCAAGGCCATCGGCTACGAGCAGGACGGCTTCCATTGGAAGACGGCCAAGATCGAGGTTCTGCTCCACCCGCAGTCGGTTGATATTGCAGTGGGCGTCGATGCGGCAGGCAACAAGGACGAAGGCGCCGGCGACCAGGGCATCATGTTCGGCTATGCCTGCCGCGAGACGCCGGAACTGATGCCCGCCCCGATCTATTACAGCCACAAGATCCTCGAAGTGCTGACGAAATACCGCAAGTCCGGCGAACATGGCTGCGGCGTGCTGGGCCCGGATGCCAAGAGCCAGGTCACCGTTCGTTACCATAACGGCAAACCCGTGGGCGTAACGCAGATCGTGCTCTCCACCCAGCATCTCGATCCCAATCTCACATCGAAGGACGTGCAGAAGATCGTCGAGCCTGTCATCCGTCAGGTTCTGCCGGAAGGCTGGATCAGCAAGGACACCGTCTGGCATGTCAATCCGACCGGCAAGTTCGTGATCGGCGGACCCGACGGCGATTGCGGGCTGACCGGCCGGAAGATCATCGTCGACACCTACGGCGGCGCGGCGCCGCACGGCGGCGGTGCGTTCTCGGGCAAGGACCCCACGAAGGTGGACCGTTCCGCTGCCTACGCAGCGCGCTACCTCGCCAAGAACGTGGTCGCCGCCAGGCTCGCGGACCGCTGCACCATCCAGCTCTCCTACGCCATCGGCGTCGCCAAGCCGCTGTCGATCTACGTGGACCTGCATGACACGGGCAAGGTCGATCCGGCCAAGCTTGAAAAGGCGCTGGGCGAGGTGATGGACCTGACGCCGCGCGGCATCCGGACGCATCTCGACCTTAACAAGGCGATCTACGCACGCACCTCGGCCTATGGCCATTTCGGCCGCAAGGCCTCGCGCGACGGCGGCTTCTCCTGGGAGCGCACCGACCTCATCGACGCCTTGAAGAAGGCTGTTGCCTGAGGCAGGCATTCCATCGCAGGAACGGAAGGGCTGGCTTTCGGGTTGGCCTTTTTTGCGAGTGAGGTGCTGTGAGCCCGCCAGAACCTATCGAGCGCGCCCGCTTCTTCGGCAGGTCGAAAGGCAAGATGCTGCGCAAGGGGCAGCGGGAGCTGGTGGACCGGCTGTTGCCGCAGCTGCTGATCACGCTGCCTGCTGACAATCAAGTCATCGAAGCGGTGCAATCTCTGAATTCAGTCTCAGCAAGGATTGGCTGGCATTCGCCATCGCTCGGAGACCCTGCCGGCCTGTTTCATCCGAAACCTGCCGCAGTACGCCTCGAAATCGGCTTCGGCGGCGGCGAACATCTGCTGCACCGCGCCCGCGAATGCCCCGAAGTGGGCTTCATTGGCGTTGAGCCCTTCCTCAACGGCATGGCCAAGCTGCTGATGGAGATCGAGCGGGAGGATATCCGTAACATCCGCGTCTTCAACAATGACGCGGCCATGCTGCTGCGGCGGCTGCCGGCCGGATCGATGGCCGAAATCGACCTCCTTTATGCCGATCCCTGGCCGAAGCGCCGCCAACGCAAGCGGCGGTTCGTCTCGGAGGAATCGCTGGCGCTCATCGCTGGCGCGCTGATGACCGGCGGCATCTTCCGCTTCGCCAGCGATATTGACGATTACGTGGGCTGGCTGCTGGCGCGAATCCTGCCGATGCCGGAATTCCACTGGCAAGCAAGCGCCGCACCCGACTGGACAACACCCTATCCGGCCTGGCCGGGCACCCGCTATGAAGCCAAAGCCCTGCAGGAAGGCCGGATCCCAACCTATCTGACCTTCGTGAGGCGCCGGGACGCGCCGCGCCGTCACGATCGATAGCCCGGCGCGAACTCTCACCATCCCGTTACCATCAGCGGCGCATTTGTTGCATTGCAGGAAGGCGCTTGAAAATGCCGCCGGATTCCGCCATATTCCATTTATCAAAGGTTCTTATTGAGCGATCGATCGCCTGATGAGAGTGGGCCCCTCGGGACCCGCTCTTTTTTATTGGCCATGCGAGGCTCCGGCAGGAGATCAGATGGACGAGCCGCGGCTCATCCTTGAAACGGGAATGGCGGCGCGGATCGCCGCCATCGTCGCGCCTGCCATCGCCGACGTGGGATTCCGTCTGGTGCGCGTCAGGATCAGCGGTCAGAACGGCTGCACGGTGCAGGTAATGGCCGAGCGCGACGACGGCACGATGGGCGTTGATGATTGCGAGGCCGTGAGCAAGGCGATCTCGCCCGTGCTCGACGTCGAGGATCCGATGGATCGGGCCTATCATCTCGAGGTGTCCTCTCCCGGCATCGACCGGCCGCTGGTCCGGGCCATTGATTTCGCCCGCTGGGTCAGCCACGAGGTCAGGATCGAGATGGCGGTTCCCGCCCATGGGCGCAAGCGTTACAAGGGGCTCCTCATTGCCGCCGATGCCGGCACCGCGACGGTCCGCCGCCCCGACGCCAAGGAGGGCGAGCTTGTCGATTGCCCCTTGCCGATAGGCGACATGCACGAGGCGCGCCTCGTGCTGACCGATACGCTCATCGATGCGGCGCTTGGCCGTCAGCCGAAAGCGCCGGGAGAGAAACCCGGAAAGAAACCGGCTGCCAACAAAGGCAGCGAACCGAAAATGCCTTTATCCGACAAGCCGCGCGGCCGAAAGCCGGACCGGCGCAAACAGTTAGAAGACTGAGGAGAACCTGCCATGGCCATCAGTGCGAACAGACTGGAATTGCTGCAGATCGCCGACGCCGTCGCCCGCGAGAAGCAGATCGAACGGGCCATCGTGATCGAGGCGATGGAAGACGCTATCGCCAAGGCGGCCCGCTCCCGCTACGGCGCCGAGACGGATGTTCACGCGCAGATCGACCCGAAGAGCGGCGAACTGCGGCTGTCGCGGCATCTGCATGTCGTCGAGCAGATCGAGAATGATTCCCGCGAGATCACGCTGGTTGATGCGCGCCGCCGCAACCCTGCGGCCCAGGTGGGCGATGCGATCGCCGAAACGCTGCCGCCCTTCGATTTCGGCCGCATCGCCGCGCAATCCGCCAAGCAGGTGATCGTGCAGAAGGTGCGCGACGCGGAGCGCGAGCGCCAGTATGACGAGTACAAGGATCGCATCGGCGAAATCGTCAACGGCACGGTCAAGCGGGTCGAATACGGCAACGTCATCGTCGATCTCGGCAAGTCCGAAGCGGTGGTGCGCCGCGACGAGCTGATCCCGCGCGAAATGTTCCGCCCCGGCGACCGCATCCGCTGCTATCTCTACGATGTGCGGCGCGAGCAGCGCGGTCCGCAGGTGTTCCTGTCGCGCACCCATCCGCAGTTCATGGCCAAGCTCTTCGGCCAGGAAGTGCCGGAGATCTACGACGGCATCATCACCGTCAAGGCCGTCGCCCGCGATCCGGGCTCGCGCGCCAAGATCGCAGTGATCAGCCGCGATTCCGCCATCGACCCTGTGGGCGCCTGCGTCGGCATGCGCGGCTCGCGCGTGCAGGCCGTTGTCGGCGAGTTGCAGGGCGAGAAGATCGACATCATTCCCTGGTCGGAAGATGTAGCGACCTTCATCGTCAATGCGCTGCAGCCGGCCGAAGTCGCGAAGGTGGTGCTTGATGAGGATTCCGAGCGGATCGAGGTCGTCGTCCCCGATGAACAGCTCTCGCTGGCGATCGGCCGGCGGGGGCAGAATGTCCGCCTGGCCTCCCAGCTCACCGGCTGGGACATCGATATCCTGACGGAGGCCGAGGAAAGCGAGCGGCGCCAGAAGGAATTCCAGAGCCGCACTCAGATCTTCATGGAGGCGCTGAACGTTGACGAGGTCGTCGGCCAGCTGCTCGCCTCGGAAGGCTTCCGCTCCGTCGAGGAGCTCGCCTATGTCGAGGATTCCGATCTGACCTCGATCGACGGCTTCGACGATGACACAGCGCAGGAGATCCGCCGGCGTGCGCTCGAATATCTCGCCGCAATTGAGGCCGATTTCGATGAGAAGCGGAAAGCGCTGGGCGTTCTGGACGAGTTGCGCGGCATCGAAGGCATCACGACCGCGATGATGGTGAGGCTAGGCGAGAACGATGTGAAGAGCATTGAGGATCTCGCCGGCTGCGCCACCGATGATCTTGCCGGATGGACGGAACGCAAGGACGGGCAGAACCAGCGTCAGCCCGGCTTCCTCGATGGTTTCGACCTTTCGCGCGACGATTGCGAGGCTTTCATCATGAATGCGCGCATCAAGGCAGGCTGGATTGCGGCTGACGAAGCCAGCGAAGCGGCCGCAGTGTAACGCCATGTAGGAGCCAGGCGCTTGCGCGTTTGCGACGAAGAGAAGGGACCAAACCGGACCTGCGTCGCGACGCGCCAGGTGCTGCCCATCGAACGGCTGCTGCGTTTCGTCGTCGATCCCGAGGGTCGGCTGGCGCCCGATATCCGCGCCAGGCTGCCGGGCCGCGGGGTCTGGGTCGCCTGCGAAAGGGCGGCGGTCGAGAACGCCATCCGCAGGAAGAGCTTCGCCCGCAGCCTCAAGCAAAATGCCGAGGTTCCTGAGGGGCTTGCCGATATGGTTGAGGCGCTGCTCGCGGCGGATGCCAGGCAATCGCTCGCGATGGCCAACAAGGCCGGGCTCGTTGTCTCCGGCTTTGCAAAGGCCGAAGGCCTCGTCGCCAAGGGGAAGGCGGTTGCCCTCGTCTGGGCCAGCGACGGCGGCGAGGACGGCCGGCGCAAGATGACGCAGGTGATCCGGCGGAACCGGGACGGGGGCGAAGGGATTCCGCTTCTTTCGCCATTTCCCGGACACGAAATGGATTTGGCTTTGGGGCGGGAAAATGCCATACACGCCGCGTTGATGGCGGGTCCCGCCGCCGACGCCTTCCTGAACAGATGCCGAAGGCTGGATCAATTCCGCCAAAACATCTCCCAGGGGATCGGGCCTGATGCGGAAGACACAGCCGCATCGATCAGCCCTTTGGTGTCGGACGGCCAATGACGGCCGCCAGCATCTGAACGAAACAGTGTTTGAACGAACGCAGGACGGCGAACTGGATGAGCGACACGAATAACCCCGGCGACAAGACATTGAGCGTTCCAGCCAAGGGAACGCTGTCGCTGAAGCCGCGTCCGTCGGATGGCGGCTCCGGGACCGTGCGCCAAAGCTTCTCGCATGGCCGGTCGAAGACCGTTGCCGTCGAGGTCGTGAAGCGCCGGCAGCAGATGCCTGCCGGCCAGCAGCCGTCCTATTCCAGCAGCCCGTCCGGCGCCGAAGCCAAGGGCCAGCCCGTCACGCTGAAGCCGGCCCTGCAGCAGAAGCCCTCCGGCGGCATGGTCCTGCGCACCCTGTCCGAAAGCGAGCAGAATGCGCGCAACGCGGTGCTCATGGACGCGGCGCGTCTGGAAGAAGAAGCCCGCAAGAGCGCCGAGGCCGATGCGCGTCAGCGCGCGGCCCGCACGGAGGCGGAGCAGCGCGAACGCGATGCAGCCGAAGCGCGCAAGCGCGAGGAAGACGAGCGCCGCTTCCGGGAAGACGAATTGAGGCGTCGCGGCCAGGAGGAGGCCGTGCGGCGCCTCGGCGAAGAACCGCGTCCGCCGCGGTCTGCCGATGGCCCCCGCTTCGATGCTCCACGCGCCTATGGCGAGCGGCCCCCGAGGCTTGATGGAATGCGGCCTCCTTCAGGGGACCGCGGCCCTCGGCCGGATGGCGACCGCAGCCCGCCGCGCTCCGGCTTCGGCGATCGCGGTCCGAGGCCCGATGGTGATCGCGGACCGCGCCCTTCAGGCGGTTTCGGCGACAGGCCGCCCCGTCCGGCAGGCGCCAGCGGGTTCGGTGACCGGGGGCCACGCCCGCAAGGCAGCTTTGGCGACCGGGGACCGCGCCCCGATGGCGATCGCGGACCGCGGCCTGGCGGCTACGGCGACCGCGGGCCGCGCCCGCCAGGCGCTGGCGGCGGCTTCGGCGATCGCGGGCCACGTCCGTCCGGCGGCTTCGGTGATCGCGGACACCGGCCCTCCGGTCCCGGCGGCGCAGGTCCGGCACGCTTCGGCTTTGGCCGCGGACCATCGGCCCCTGCCGAACCGTTGATCCAGGAGAATCGTCGCTCGGCTCCGCCGAGCAGCGGGGCCAGCCGCTCGCGCGATGCGACGCTCGATCTCGAGGGGCTCGCCAAGCGCGGCAGCCGTGGCGGCGTCGTCGTCAAGGCGGAACGCCCCGCGAAAGGCGGCGATAGCCGGGATCGCGGCCGCCTGACCGTGACCAACGCTTTTGCCACGGAAGAGGAGCGGACCCGTTCCATCGCCTCTTATCGCCGCCGTGTGCAGCGCATGAAAGGCGGCCAGGATGAGCAGAAGGAAAAGGTCTTCCGCGAAGTCATCCTGCCCGAGACCATCACCATCCAGGAGCTGGCGAACCGCATGTCGGAACGCGGCGTCGACATCATCCGGATGCTGATGAAGCAGGGCCAGATGCACAAGATTACCGATGTGATCGATGCCGATACGGCGCAGCTGATCGCCGAGGAAATGGGCCATACCGTTAAGCGCGTCTCCGATTCCGATGTGGAAGAAGGCCTGTTCGACGTTCCCGATCCCGAGGAGACGCTGCTGCCTCGCGCGCCCGTGATAACCATCATGGGCCATGTCGATCACGGCAAGACATCGCTGCTGGACGCCATCCGCAAGACCAATGTCGTCTCGGGCGAGGCGGGCGGCATCACACAGCATATCGGCGCCTATCAGGTCGTCTCGCCGCTTGGCGCGACGCTGACCTTCATCGATACGCCGGGTCACGCGGCCTTCACGGCAATGCGCGCCCGAGGCGCCAAGGTGACGGACATCGTCGTGCTCGTGGTGGCGGCCAATGATTCCGTCATGCCGCAGACCATTGAGGCCATCAATCACGCCAAGGCGGCGAAGGTGCCGATGATCGTGGCGATCAACAAGATCGACCTCCCGGATGCCAAGCCCGAGAAGGTGAAGACCGATCTGCTGCAATATGATGTGCAGGTGGAAAGCATGGGCGGCGAGACCATCGAGGTCGAGCTTTCGGCCAAGACCGGCCAGAACCTGGACAAGCTGCTGGAGATGATCCAGCTGCAATCGGAAGTGCTGGATCTCAAGGCCAATCCGAACCGGCTGGCCGAAGGAAGTGTGATCGAAGCGAAGCTGGACCGCGGCCGTGGACCTGTGGCGACCGTGCTGGTGCAGCGCGGCACGCTTGTGCATGGCGATATTGTCGTGGCCGGCTCTGAATGGGGCCGCGTGCGCGCGCTGATCAATGACAAGGGCGCACATGTCGAGTTCGCGGAACCCTCCGTTCCCGTCGAAATCCTCGGCTTCACGGCGGCGCCCGAAGCCGGCGACCGCGTGGCCGTCGTCGAGACGGAGGCCCGGGCCCGCGAGATCACCGAATACCGCATCCGCCAGAAGCGGGATAAGGCGGCTGCCCGCGGGGCTGGCGCAGGCCGTTCGCTCGCGGATATGATGAGCCAGATCAAGGTCGCCGGAAAGAAGGAGTTCACACTCCTCGTCAAGGGCGACGTGCAGGGCTCGGTGGAGGCGATCGCCGGAGCGCTTGAGAAGCTCGGCAACGAGGAGGTCGCGGCCCGCATCATCCACTCGGGCGTGGGCGGCATCACCGAATCCGACGTCACGCTCGCCAACACCACCGGCGCAGTGATCCTGGGCTTCAACGTGCGCGCGCACAAGGAGGGCCGTGAGGCTGCCGAGCGCGCGGGCGTCGAAATCCGTTACTACAACATCATCTATGACCTTGTGGACGACATCAAACTGGCCATGTCCGGCCTGCTGGCCCCGACCCTGCGCGAGACGATGCTGGGCAACGCCCGGATCCAGGAGGTGTTCAGCATCACCAAGGTCGGCAAGGTGGCGGGCTGCATCATCACCGACGGCAAGGTGGAGCGCGGCGCCGGCGTCCGCCTGATCCGCGACAATGTCGTCATCCACGAAGGCACGCTCAAGACCCTCAAGCGCTTCAAGGACGAGGTGAAGGAGGTTCAGGTGGGCCAGGAATGCGGCATGGCCTTCGAGAAATACGAGGACATGCGCGCGGGCGACATCATCGAGTGCTACCGCGTCGAAGAGGTCAAGCGGTCGCTGTGAGGTAAGACGATGGCTGAAATCAAAGCTCCTTCCCGTCATGCAGCATCAAAGCTTGAGCTCACGGCGAATATCGATTCATCGGAATTTCGACGCCAAAAGGCGACTGGCAGCTTGCCATTGGACACGTATATGTCCGATCAGTTCGCGCGGCGCGAATTCAATATGCTCGCAGAAATTCTCCGGCAATATGAGATCACCGGCGATCCGGAAGCTGCTTTCGATGCCGCCACCAGAATTCTAGCTGAGACATCCGAAATTGCATTTGCGGCAGTCGTCGCCAATTCCAAACGGCTGGCGCATATTGAAGCAGCCGGAGACCGCATTGATCGTCTGATCAAGGAAAATGCTGCGGGCATTGAGGCTCTGGTCAGGGTCGATGAACCGTGACCGATTCGGAAGGAAAAGCTCCACGATCCCAGAAGCCCGGTGATTGGTTTTCACTGTCCAAGAAAGCTGGAGAATATCTCCTCAGAGTGATGCAGCTCAAGCGTTCCGTTGAGACCTTGACCAAGCAGAGCGAAAAACAGCAAGAGCAGATTTCCCGTCTGCAGAGGCAGATTGACGAACAGGCTGGACCGTTAAAGGCACTTCAAAGCTTCATCCAAACTGCAGTTTACGAGCAGGCTGCTCTCAGTGGCGAGCGCGCGGCCTACGCCATGCTGCAAGAAGTGTTCCCGCCTCCGACTGGCAAGAAATAGCCTGAAGGCTCGGCTCCTGATGTCACAGCAACCCTCCCAGCGCCAGCTTCGCGTCGGCGAACTCATCCGCCATGCGCTGGCGGATATCCTGTCGCGCGGTCAAGTCAACGATCCCGATCTCGATGGCAGGATCATCACGGTGCCGGAGGTGCGGCTGTCGCCCGATCTCAAGATCGCGACCGTCTATGTGATGCCGCTTGGCGGAACGGACGGCAAGATCGTGGTCAAGGCGCTTGCCAGAAACGTCCGCTATATCAAGGGCCTGCTGGCGAAGCAGATGCGCGACATGCGCTTCACGCCTGAATTGCGCTTCCGCTTCGACGAGCAGTTCGATGAGGCGGCCCGCATCGACCGGCTGCTGCACGATCCCCGCGTCAAGCGCGATACTGCCAAACCCCCCAGCGAAGACGATTGAGATGAGCAAGCCACGCCGCGAGCGGCTGAAGGTCGATGGCTGGATCGTGCTCGACAAGCCGGTGGGCATCACCTCCACCCACGCGCTTTCGATCGTCAAGCGGCTGACGAAGGCCGACAAGGCGGGCCATGCCGGCACGCTGGACCCTCTGGCCTCCGGCATCCTGCCGCTCGCCTTCGGCGAAGCCACGAAGACGGTGCCCTATGTGATGGATGGCGAGAAGGCCTACCGTTTCACCGTCACCTGGGGCATCGAGACCAACACCGACGACAGCGATGGCGAGATGGTGAATTCCTCGGCCGAACGCCCGAGTGTTGCCGCGATCAAGGCCATCCTGCCGCGCTTTCTGGGCGTTGTTTTGCAGACGCCGCCGCAGTTTTCGGCCCTCAAGGTGCAGGGCGAACGCGCCTATGATCTCGCCCGCGATGGCGAGGTGGTGAAGCTGGAGCCGCGCGAGGTGGAAATCACCGCGTTGACGCTGGCCGACCATACCGAAGATACAGCAACCTTCGAGGCCGAATGCGGCAAGGGCACCTATGTGCGGGCGCTAGCCCGCGATTTCGGCCGGCTGCTCGGCTGCTTCGGCCATATCACGGCGCTCCGGCGGACCCGGGTCGGCCCTTTCAGCGAAAGCGAGGCCGTGACGCTCGATGCGCTCAAGGCCGCCGGTGAGGCCGGTCCGCAGGCGGCCGATCTTCTGGCGATGATCCAGCCGGTGGAGCGGGCTTTAGCCTCGCTGCCTTCGATCGCCATCGGAAACCATGATGCGCAAAGGCTGAAGAATGGCCAGAGCATCATTCTGCGCGGCCGCGATGCGCCGATCGTTCTGGGCCAGGCCTATGCGACGCTGCACGGCAAGCTGATCGCTCTTGTGGAGGGCGAGAACGGTGAAATCCGCCCGAAGCGGGCGTTTCATCTTTAGGCTGAGGCCCCGCCTGCCTCTGTTGCGAGCCAGGCCCCGCCGCAGGCTTTCGCCAGCTCCCGCACCCGCAGGATATAGCCCTGCCGGTCGGTGACGGAGATCACGCCCCTGGCATCGAGCAGGTTGAAGGCGTGGCTCGCCTTGATGCATTGATCATAGGCTGGCAGCGCCATCAGATGCCGGGGATGGTTGCTGTCGGCCTTCGCGTCCCAGCCGGCGGCGAGATACTTTTGGCAGAGCCGCTCCGCGTCATCGAAATGGCGGAACAGTGTTTCGGCGTCCGAATGCTCGAAATTGTGGCGTGAATATTCCTGCTCGGCTTGCAGGAAGACATCGCCGTAGGTGACCTTCTCGTCACCCTCGCGGCCATTGAAATTCAGGTCGTAAACGTTCTCGACGCCCTGCACATACATCGCCAGCCGCTCAAGGCCGTAGGTCAGTTCACCGGCGACAGGCGCGCATTCAAAGCCCGCCACCTGTTGGAAATAGGTGAATTGCGAGACCTCCATGCCGTCGCACCAGCATTCCCAGCCCAAACCCCAGGCGCCGAGCGTGGGGCTTTCCCAATCGTCCTCGACAAAGCGGAAGTCATGCAGCTTCGGATCAAGGCCGATGGCGAACAGCGATTCGAGGTAAAGCTCCTGCAGATTGGGCGGCGATGGCTTCAGGATCACCTGATACTGATAGTAATGCTGCAGGCGGTTGGGGTTCTCGCCGTAGCGGCCATCCTTCGGGCGGCGCGAGGGCTGCACATAGGCGGCCTTCCAGGGCTTCGGGCCAAGCGCGCGCAGCGTCGTCGCGGGATGGAAGGTGCCCGCGCCCATCTCCATGTCGTAGGGCTGCAGGATCACGCAGCCCTTGTCCGCCCAGAAATTCTGAAGCGTCAGGATAAGGCCCTGAAACGAGCGTTCCGGGCGGGTATAGTCGGATGGGGACATCGGCAAGCCTTCCTGATCGCCTGCTCTATCGCCACCGATCATTCCGGATCAAGCCTTGAAGCGGGCAGTCACTGCTTCTCGATGCCCGCGTCGGCCACCGCCTTGGCCCATTTGGCGCCTTCGCGGCGGACATTGTCAGCGAGTTCCGCAGGGGTCGAGGACGACACGGCGATGCCCAGCCCCTTGCCGAGTTTCTCCTGCACCTCGGGGGTGGCGGCAGCCTTGACCACCGCCTCGTTCAGCCGGGCGATAATGGCCGGGGGGGTGCCGGCGGGCGCGAAGACGCCGAACCAGGCGATGAGCTCGTAACCAGGCAAACCGCCCGCCTCCTCGACCGTCGGCAGGTCCGGCAATTGCGGAATGCGCTTGGTTGAGGTTGCCGCCAGCGCCCGGATCGTACCGGCCTGCACCTGCGGCAGCATCACCGCCAGATCGGCCACGAAGACGTCGATCTGCCCGCTGATCAGATCGGTCACCGCCTGCGGCGAGGCGCGGTAGGTGACGAGGTTCATCTTGAAGCCGCCCATGCTCATCAGCATCTCGGTCGAGACGCGCTGGGACGAGGATGAGGAGCCAAAGTTCAGCTTGCCCGGATTGGCCTTGGCATAGGCGATCAGCTCTTTCAGCGTTTTCGCCTCCACCTTGTTGGAGACAGCGACAAGAAGCGGAACCGAACCCAGATAAGCGATCGGCGCGAAATCCTTTTCGTGATCGAAGGGCACCGTCTTGAACAGGGCAGGTGCGGCAGCATTGGTGGAATTGGTGCCGAAGAGCAGCGTCAGGCCGTCCGGCGGCGATTTCGCCACCGCATCCGCTCCAATCAACCCGTTGGCGCCGGCGCGGTTCTCGATGATGATCGATGTGCCCAGAAACCGGCCCATCTGCTCGGCATAGACGCGGGCGATCGTATCCGTCGCACTGCCGGCGGCGAAGGGCACGATGCCCTTGATGACCTTGCCGTCCGGCCAGCCGGATTGGGCGAAGGATGGCAGCGGCAGCAGGGATGCGGAAGCACTGGCGAGCAGCGTGCGGCGAGTGATCATGATTCCTCCGATGGCTGGCTCTGGCGGCCCGCGTTGCAAATCGTCCGGTCAGCGTAGTTGACACACCCGAAGGGTCAAGCGGCATGAGGGCATCGGGCGGCAGAACCGAGGATTACCCCAGCAGCCGCCCCACCACCTTCGCTGTATAGTCGACGATCGGCACGATCCGCGCATAATTGAGCCGCGTCGGGCCGATGACGCCCAGCACGCCCACGATCTTCTGCTTGCCGTCGCGGAAGGGCGCGGCGATCATCGATGAACCGGAGAGCGAGAAGAGCTTGTTCTCCGAGCCGATGAAGATGCGCACGCCCTCGCCGGTTTCGGCGCGGCCCAGAAGGTCGATCACGTCCTTCTTCGTTTCGAGATCGGCGAAGAGCAGCCGGACGCGGTCCAGATCCTCCGCAGCGCGCAGGTCATCGAGCAGATTGGCCTGACCGCGCACGATGAGCTGCGGCGCGCCGCTTTCGAGCCCTCCCCAGGAGGCAAGCCCCGCCTGCACGAGGCGCTGCGTCAATTCATCGAGCTCCTGCTGCGCGCGCTTCTCGGAGGCTTCGATCTCCTCGCGCACCTCGGCCAGCGATCGGCCCCTGATGCGGGCGTTGAGGTAGTTGGAGGCCTCCACCAGCGCGCTGGCCGGAAGACCGGGGGGCAGCGGAACCACGCGGTTTTCGACCGCGCCATCCTCGCTGACCAGCACGACAAGCGCGCGGGTCGGCTCCAGGCGGACGAATTCAATGTGCTTGAGGTTACGCGCGCCCTTGGCGGTCGTCACCACGGCGGCCCCCCGCGACAGGCCCGAGAGCATTTGCGAGGCCTCGGCCAGCACCTCCTCGACATTCTTGGCGCCGCTCACGGCGGAGGCCACCTGACCTTCGATCGCGGCCTGCTCCTGCGGGGTGAGGTCGCCCACCTGCAGCATGGCGTCGACGAAGAAGCGCAAACCCAGCTCCGTCGGCAGCCGCCCGGCGCTGGTATGCGGTGAATAAATGAGGCCCAGACCCTCAAGATCGGTCATCACATTGCGCACCGAAGCCGGCGAGAGCGTCATCGGGATGATCTTGGAGAGGTTCCGCGAACCCAAAGGTTCGCCGCTCGACAGATAGCCATCGACAATACGGCGGAAAATCTCCCGCGAGCGGTCATCAAGTTGCGGCAGCAAACCCTGCTCGATGGCTTTCAGATCGGATGGTTTCGACATGGCTCCAATGTGGCGATGATTGCGCCGGGAGGCAACCCGAGCGCACAGGGACCGCCGGGGATGACAAGGCGGTCAACAGCGCCTAGACCAGCCTTCCCAAACCGGAGCGAGTGATGCGTCCATCCAAACGTGCGCCAGACGAAATGCGCAAAGTAAGCCTCGATCGGTCCGTCGCGCGCTATGCCGAGGGCTCTTGCCTCGTCAAGTTCGGGGAGACGCATGTTTTGTGCACGGCATCGGTGGAGGACAAGCCTCCCCTCTGGCTGCGCGGCAAGGGTTCGGGCTGGGTGACGGCGGAATATTCGATGCTGCCGCGCGCCACCCATGAGCGCACAAGGCGCGAATCGACCTCCGGCAAGCAAACCGGCCGGACACAGGAGATTCAGCGCCTCATTGGCCGTTCGCTGCGGGCGGTCGTCGATCTGCAGGCGCTCGGCGAACGGCAGATCACCGTGGATTGCGACGTGCTGCAGGCGGATGGCGGCACCCGCACAGCCTCGATCACCGGCGCATGGGTGGCGCTGCATGATGCGCTGCAATGGATGAACGCCCGCAAGATGCTCTCTGCCAATCCGCTGAAGGACCATGTGGCCGCCGTCTCCTGCGGCATCTATCAGGGCGTCCCCGTGATGGACCTCGATTACGCCGAGGATTCGAATTGCGGCACGGATGCGAATTTCGTCATCACCGGCAAGGGCGGCATCGTGGAGGTGCAGGGCACCGCCGAAGGCGAGCCGTTCAGCGAAGCGCAGCTCATGGAATTGCTGGCGCTGGCCAAACTCTCCACCGCGCGGCTTGTCGAGTTCCAGAAGATGGCGGTGGCATGACGGATCACCGCCAACTCTCGGGCAAGGTGGTTCTGGCCACCCACAATGCCGGTAAGCTCAAGGAAATGCGCGAATTGATGCAGCCCTACGGCGTGGAGCTCGTATCCGCCGGGGAGCTGGGCCTCGCAGAACCTGTCGAGAACGGCACGATGTATGCCGAGAATGCCGCCATCAAGGCGCGGGCGGCGACGGCGGCGACGGGCCTCCCCGCTTTTGCCGACGATTCCGGCCTGTCGATCGCCTTGCTCGATGGCGCGCCTGGTCTGTTCACGGCTGATTGGGCGGGTCAACCGCGCAGCTGGGAGCGCGCCATGCAGCGGGCCCATGACGAACTCGCGAAGCGCGGCCACGCCGTCGAAGGCGCCGCCGCCGCCTTCGTTTCCGCGCTCGTCCTCACCTGGCCGGACGGGCATGAGGAGTTGTTTGAAGGACGGTGCCCCGGAACGCTGACCTGGCCGCCGCGCGGTAAGGCCGGTTTCGGCTACGATCCGATGTTCGTGCCGGCGGGATACACCCGCACCTTCGCCGAGCTCGGCCCGGAGGAAAAGCACGGCCTGCCGCCCATCGGCGCCGGACTCTCTCACCGGGCCCGCGCCTTCATGGCGCTTGCGGCAGCCTGCCTGAAGGGCGGCGGATGAGCGAAGCCTTCGGCATCTATGTGCATTGGCCGTTCTGTCTGGCCAAATGCCCCTATTGCGACTTCAATAGCCACGTCCGCCATCAGCCGCCGGACCAGAAGCGTCATCTTGCGGCTTTCCAGCGGGAAATCGCGCACCGCGCCGCGCTCACACCGGGCCGGACAGTCTCCAGCGTCTTCTTCGGCGGCGGCACGCCCTCGCTGATGGAGCCCGCCACCGTCGCCGGCATCCTGGACGCCATCGCCAGGGCTTGGAGCATCGCTCCCGATGCGGAGATCACGCTGGAGGCAAACCCGACCAGCGTCGAGGCCGGTCGCTTCCGGGGCTACCGGACGGCCGGCGTCAACCGGCTCTCGATCGGCGTGCAGGCGCTCGATGACCGTGACCTGAAGGCGCTGGGGCGCATGCACAGCGTTGATGAAGCGCTCGCGGCAGTCAAAACGGCGGCCGGCATTTTCGAGCGCACCTCGTTCGATCTGATCTATGCGCGCAGCCCCGAACAGACGCCGGAGGCCTGGAAAGCCGAGCTTGAAATCGCCATCGGCCATGCAGCGGAGCATCTGTCGCTTTATCAGCTCACCATCGAGCCGGACACCGCCTTCGCGGCGCTGCACCGCGCCGGCAAGCTCACGATTCCCGATGAAGCGCTGGGCCGCGCGCTCTGGGATGTGACGCATGAGGTGACCGGGAAGCATGGCATGCCGGCCTATGAAATCTCCAACCATGCGCGTGCCGGGGCCGAAAGCCGCCACAACCTGATCTACTGGCGCTATCAGGAATACGCTGGCATCGGTCCCGGCGCGCATGGCCGGCTGCTCATCGAGGGGCAGCGCCATGCGCAGGCGACCGAAAGAAACCCCGAAGCCTGGCTGAAGTCCGTCGAGGAGCATGGCCACGGACTTATCGAGGACATCGCGCTCAATCCCGAGGAACAGGGCGACGAGATGCTGGTGATGGGGCTGAGATTGAGGGAGGGGATCGATCTTGGCCGCTACACCGCCCTTTCGGGACGCCAGATCAACGCGCGGCAGGTCGCGTTCTTGACGGAAGACGGCCTTGTGGAATCGCTGGGCGGCAGCCGCCTGCGGGTCACCAGCGCCGGCTTTCCCGTGCTTGATGCAATCGTCGCCGATCTCGCCGCCTGACGAAAGGCCCCCGCCATGACCGAACGCCTTTTCGCGATCACCGGATTGACCGGCTTCATCGCGGCGCATGCTGCGGCGCAACTTCTGGCCCGAGGCGACCGCGTGCGCGGCGCCGTCCGCTCGCTGGCGAAGGCGGAAGGCAATGCCCGCCTGATGAGCTTGCCGGGCGCGGCTGACCGGCTCGAGATCATCGAGGCCGACCTCCTGACCGAGGGGAGCTACGGCAAGGCCGTCGCCGGGGTGGAGACCGTCTTCCATATGGCGAGCCCCTACAGCCTCGAATACAAGGACGCGCAGCGCGATCTCGTCGACCCCGCCATGAAAGGCACCCTGAACGTGCTGGCCGCCTGCGCCAGATCGCCCTCGGTGAAGCGCGTCGTCCTGACATCATCGATGGCGGCTGTGACCGATGAGCCAGACGGGCGCGTGCTGACGGAAGCCGATTGGAACACCAGGAGTTCGCTCACCCGCAATCCCTATTACTTCTCCAAGAGCGAGGGCGAGCGGGCTGCCTGGGCCTTCATGGAGCGGGAGAAGCCAGGCTTCGATCTCGTGGTGATCAATCCGTTCCTGGTGATCGGCCCGAGCCTGACGCCGGGCCTCAACACGTCGAACCAGATCATCGTCGAGGCGCTGACCGGCGTCTTTCCCGCCATCATGCAGCTGAATTGGGGCATGGTCGATGTGCGCGATGTGGCGCTAGCCCATATCCTCGCCGCCGATAATCCGGCCGCCAAGGGACGCTATCTCTGCGCGGCCGAGAATATCTCCATGCGGCAGTTGATCGACATTCTGACGCCGCTGGCGAAGCCCGGCGACAAGCTGCCGACCCGCGCCATCGATTTCTGGCTTGGCTCCTTCATCGGGCGGTTCTTCGCCTTCACGCAGCCGCCGGGGGCCGCGAGCTACATGAGAACCCATCTGGGCCGGCGCGTGAATTTCGACACCGGCAAGATCCAGCGCGAGATCGGCCTGCGCTACCGCGATGTCCGGCAGACGATCGCCGAAACAGTCGCCGACCTCAGGGAATGGAAGCATCTGCCTTAGGGCGAAGACTAGAGCGGTTGCCGATCTGACTGAATCAGATCGGCCGCTCTAAACTCTTGATTTACCGCATTTTCTTTCGAAGAACCGGTATCCACTTCTTCGGAAAATGCTCTAGCCCACCAGATCGGCGACAATCGAAACTCCGCGCATCCAGCAATGCATCTGGTCTTGTATAAGATATAAGACCTGCGCTATTCACGCCTGTAACCGCTTTCGGCACGTCTCCTTCGCCCCTGGCATCCATGGCATCCGTCCTCTCCATCGGCATCTCCACGCTCGACTACGTCTTTCAGGTCGATGCGATGCCCATGCGCGCGGAAAAGTATCGGTCGCGGCAAATGGCGGCCGTGGGTGGCGGCATCGCGGCCAACGCATCCGTCGCCGTGGCGCGGCAGGGCGGCCGCAGCCATCTCATCACGCGGTTGGGCGATGATGCCGTGGGGCGATCGATCCTGGACGAGTTGCAAAGGGAAGGCGTCGATGTCCGCCTTTCCCGGCAGTTTCCCGGCCATCGCTCGCCGCTGTCCTGCATCCTCGTCGACAGGGACGGCGAGCGGATGATCATCAGCTACAGCGATCCCGATCTGCCGGAGACGGCCGAATGGCTGCCGCAAAGGCTGCCCGCCGGCATAAACGCTGTGCTCGGCGATACGCGCTGGGAGGCGGGCGCGCGCCACATGTTCGCGCTGGCGCGCGAGGCCAGCGCGATCGCCGTGCTCGATGCCGACCGGAAACCGCAGGACGATGCCTTGCTGGGGGCCTGCAGCCATGCCGCCCTCTCCGCCCAGGCCTGCCTCGAAATCACCGGTGAACATGACGCGGCGGCAGGCCTTGCGGCGCTCCGGCGGAGGTACGGCAACTGGCTCGCCGTCACCGATGGCGCGCGCGGTGTCTTCTGGACCGACGGCGGGACGATCCGCCATACGCCGGCCTTTCTGGTCGATGCCGTCGATACGCTGGGCGCAGGCGATGCCTGGCACGGCGCTTTCGCTCTGGGATTGGCGGAAGGCATGGATGAGGCCCGCGCAGTCAGCTATGCCTCTGCCGTCGCCGCCCTGAAATGCACCCGTTTCGGCGGCCGCTCCGGAATTCCGGACCGCGCCGAGGTCGAAACATTCCTCAAGGAAAACGCCTGATGGCCAAGAAGAGCAGCACGAAAACAGGCCGCACCGGAAAAACCGCTCCCGTCCTCAAACCCGCAAAGGCCATCACGCCCGTCGAAAGAACCCTGTCGCCCGGCAAGCTCTGGGGCATGCGCCGGATGGCCGATGCGCAAGGCCTGTTCAAGATGACGGCCGTCGACCAGCGTCCGCCAATCAAGAATCCGATCAAGGAAAAACGCGGCCTGCCGGAAGCGCCCTATGAGGACGTCGCCGGATTCAAGCTGATGCTCGTCGAGGAGTTGCAAGCGGAAAGCTCGGCCATGCTGCTCGATCCGCATTTCGCCCTGCCGCGCGGCATGCGGCTTCTCTCGCCCACCAAGGGCCTGATCGTCACGCTCGAGGATTCGATCTTCACGGAGGTGAAGGGCGGCAGGCTCTCCAGCGAGATCGACCATTGGTCGGTCGAGAAGATCAAGCGGGCGGGCGGCGACGCCGTGAAGGTGCTTGCCTGGTATCGGCCGGATGCGAGCCCCTCGGTCCGCATGAAGCAGAAGGATTTCGCCGAACGCATCGGTGCGGCCTGCGCGAAATACGACATTCCCTATCTCTTCGAATTGCTGGTCTACCCCCTTCCGGGTGAGGTGAACCAGACGAAGGACTATATCGAAATGAGCGCCAAGCACGCCGACCATGTGCTGGAAAGCGTGCACGCCTTCGCGCCGGCGAATTTCGGGATCGACATCTTCAAGCTCGAAAGCCCGATCCCGGCCAAACATGTTCCAGGCGTCGCCGGAGAAGGCGCGGCCAAGGTGCAGAAGCTCTTCAACGAGATGGGCAAACTCGCCGGCCGCCCCTGGGTCATGCTTTCGGCCGGGGCCGGCATGGAGGAATTCCGCAAGGTGCTGGAACATGCTTATGCGGCCGGCGCCAGCGGCTATCTCGCAGGCCGCGCCATCTGGCTGAAGCCCTTCCGGCATTTTCCGGATTGGGATGCGATCCGGGATGATCTGCGCCGTGAGAGCGTCCCCTACATGCAGGATCTGAACCGGCTGACCGACGCCAAGGCGACGCCGTGGCCCAAGCATCCGCTCTTCGGGGGCATGCCTTCGGTGCCGCACGAGGATGCCAGCTTCCGCAATCATTACAGCGGGTTTGGCAAATGACGGCGATGGCTCCGACCGGACAACGTCTCGGCGTGCTGGCGCTCGCGCGCCCGACCTTCGATGTGCCCTATGCCGAGGAGATGGCGGCCAGGGCCTTCGCCCGCCTGGACGAGGCCGGCATCGTCACGGTGGGGCCGCGCAACCTGCTGTTCGATGCCGATGCGGCGCGTCAGGCCGCTGCGGCGCTGGTCGACGAGGCGATCGATGACCTGCTCCTGTTGCAGGTCACCTTCACCGATGCATCGATGACGCTTGAGCTGGCGCGGGTCATTCCCCGGCCGCTGGCGATCTGGGCGTTCCCCGAACCGCGCAGCGGCGGGCGGCTGCGGCTCAATTCCTTCTGCGGCCTCAATCTTGCAGGCCATGCGCTGGGCCGGGCGGGCCTATCCTATACCTATCTCTATCAATCGCCGGATTTGCCTCTGGCAGAGAAGGACCCGCGGAAATGGGCCGCGAAGCACGATCAAGCGGACAATTCCGGCAAGGCGGGCGTGACGCCCTCGCAGGCGGATGCCGCGCGCGCGACGGCGGTGCTCGCTGGCCTGAAAGGCCGGCGCATCGGCCTGATCGGCGAGCACCCTGCCGGGTTCGACACCTGCCGGTTCGACGGGACGACGCTGGGAGAGCTGACGGGAATCAGCATCGACCGCATCGCGCTCGGCAACCTGTTCGAGCGGGCGGCCGCCACGCCGTTGGCGACCACCGCACAACGCCGGCGCGAGGTGGAAACCCTGCGAGGCATCGACGCCGTCGATCAAGCTCAACTCGCCAAATCGCTGACGCTGTTCGAGGGCCTCGCTTCGCTTAAAGCGGAGAAAGGCCTCTCCGCCTTCGCGGTGCGCTGCTGGCCGGAGATGTTCACGGAATACGGCTGCGCCATCTGCGGCCCGATGGGCATGATGAATGGCTCCGGCGTGCCGGCCGCCTGCGAGGCGGATGTCTATGGCGCCGTCACCGCCCTGATGCTGCAGGAAATCGCGGGCGAGCCTTCCTGGCTCGTTGATATCGTCGATATGGACGGGGCGGACGATACCTCCGTCTTCTGGCATTGCGGATCGGCGCCGCTCTCCATGCAAGACCCCGCCTATGCGCCGGAAGCGCAGATCCATTCGAACCGGAAGATGCCGCTCCTCTATCAGTTCCCACTTAAGGCCGGCCGCATCACCATCGCCCGGCTGAGCCAGGCCAACAACGAGCCGCATCTGATGATCGCCAGTGGGGAGGTGGTGCAGCGTCCGCTCAGCTTCACCGGCACGAGCGGCGTGGTGAGGCTCGATGCATCGGCCGCGAAGGCCCGCGACGGCTTGATCGGCGGGGCTTACGAGCACCATGTCGCCATGGTTTATGGCGACCATTTGGGCGCCATCGCCGCGCTGGGAGCAGCGCTTGGCCTGCCGGTGCGTGCGCTGGCGTAAGAGGAACAGATGACGAAGCTTCGCTATGGCCTGATCGGGGCCGGCATGATGGGCCGCGAGCATGTGCGGAACCTCGCGCTTGTGAAGGGCGCGACGGTGACGGCGATCTCCGATCCCGATGTCGGATCGCGCAACGAGAGCGCCCGCGCGGTCCAGTCGGCAATGGGCAAGCCTCCTGCCATCTACAGGAACCACCGCGACCTGCTCGACAAGGGCGAGGTCGATGCGCTGGTGATCGCGAGCCCGAACGATACGCATATGGCGATCCTCAAGGATATCTTCGCAGCGAAGCGATCCCTGCCGGTGCTGGTCGAAAAGCCTGTCTGCACGTCCGAGAAGGATTGCACGACGCTCGCGAAGGCGGGCGCGGCGCATAAAGCCCCGATCTGGGTGGCGATGGAGTATCGCTACATGCCGCCGGTGCAGGAATTGCTCGGCGCGATCCGCAAGGGCAAGGTCGGCGGCCTGCAGATGCTGGCGATCCGCGAGCATCGCTTCCCCTTCCTGCCAAAGGTCGGCGACTGGAACCGCTTTTCGCGCCGCACCGGCGGCACGCTGGTGGAGAAATGCTGCCATTTTTTCGATCTGATGCGGCTGATCATGCAGGATGAGCCGATCCGGGTTTTCGCCTCCGGGGCGATGGATGTGAACCACCAGGATGAGAGCTACGGCGGAGAGAAGCCCGACATTCTCGACAACGCCTATGTCATCGTGGATTTTCGCAGCGGCAAGCGCGCGCTGCTTGACCTCTGCATGTTCGCCGAGGGCTCCTACTGGCAGGAGATCATCACGGCGACCGGTGGGAAGGGCCGCGCGGAGATCTTCATTCCCGGGCCGGCGCGCTTCTGGCCGGGCGGCGAGGAACGCCATTCGGAAATCGAAATCAGCCCCAGAAAGCCGAAAGGCCCCAAGCGCTCGGCGGTGCATGTCGATGAGGCGATCCTCAAGGCGGGCGATCACCACGGCTCGACCTATTACCAGCATCTCGGATTCAACAAGGCCGTGCTGAAGGGAGCGCCTGTCGAGGTGACGCTGGACGATGGCCTGAAGGCCGTCCTGATCGGTCTGGCAGCGGAGAAATCCGCCAAGACCGGCAAGGCGGTTGCTTTGGCTTTCTGAAAGCTTACGCTTGGGCTTCGCAAGCAATGAGAATTCGCGCCGATGCTCCACCTCTCCGCCAATATCTCCTTCATGTTCATGGAGCGCCCCTTTCTGGAGCGCATCGCAGCTGCGGCCCGGGCCGGCTTCCCGGCGGTGGAATGCCACTTCCCCTACGAGTACCCCATGCCTGTCCTGCGCCAGGCGCTGAACAAGGCTGGCGTGCGCCTCACCGGGATCAATACCGCGCCGGGCGACCTGGCCACTGGCGATTGGGGGCTCGCCTGCGATCCAAAGCGGCGCGCCGAATTTCGCGCTGGCGTCAAACAGGCCCTGCGCTACGCCCGGGCGCTCGACGTGCCGACGATCCATGTGATGGCGGGCATGGTCGCGGAGGCGGATCGCAAGAAGGCGCGCCGCGCCTATATGGCCAATATGGCCTGGGCGGCCGAGGAGGCCGCAAAGTCCGGCCGGACGATCGTGAGCGAACCGCTGAACAGCCGCGACAGGCCAGGCTATTTCATCAGCCGCTCGGATGAGGTCGCCGCGATGATCCGCGAGATCGGCCACCCCGCCCTCAAGCTCATGTTCGACGTCTACCATGTGCAGATCATGGAGGGTGACGTGACGAAGCGGCTGGAGCGTCATTTCGACATCATCGGCCATGTCCAGATCGCGGCCGTTCCCTCGCGCCATGAACCCGATGAGGGCGAAATCAATTTCGAGCATGTCTTCGATACGCTGCAGCGCCTCGGGTACAAGGGCTACATCGGCTGCGAATACAAGCCGCGCGGCAAAACCGAGGATGGCCTTGGCTGGATGAAGGCGCTGACCTGATCAGTCGCGGGCAGGCGTTTCGGCGCGCTTAGCCTCTTCGATCTGGCGCATGATCACGGCGAGTTCCACGGAATCCGCATCGCCTCTCTCATCAAGCCCGGCAATCATCCCTTCGCGGTCCGCCTCGCTGCGGTGCTGGTTGAGTTTCCAGACTCCCTCCAGCGAGACGAGAGGAATACGCAGGCCGACAATGCCGCGCGCCAGCGCCTCAATGTAGCCTGCCGGCGCATCATCGACGGACCAGGGAACCGGCTGGCCGCCCTCAAGCTGATCCGTCACCTCGCGCACATGGGCAAGCAGCATGGGGATATCCATGGTGGAGGCGAGGCCGCGTGCGTGAATGGAGACATAGCTCCAGGTCGGCACAACCTTGCCGTGCTCCTGCTTGGCGGGATACCATCCGGGCCGGACATAGGCCTGCGGTCCCTGAAAGATGACGAGCGCCTGCCGCGGCTCGGTCATCAGCTTCCAGATCGGGTTGGCGCGCGCCACATGGCATTCGAGCGATGCTTCGTTTTCCGCCTTGAGCACGAAGGGCACATGCGCCGCCTGCGGCGCGCCATCGTTATCGGCGACGATCAGCGTGCCGAGCCGGATATCCCGGATCGCCTTGTGGAGAACCTCCGTCCGCTCCTCTTTCGCCTCGGCGCGGGAATACATCAGGCGAGACCGCCGGACTGGTGAGCATAGGCCCAATAAAGCTTGCGGGCCTTGGTGTAGAACGGCCCGGGCTGGAGCATGCGGTCATCGATCCTGAGAACCGGCATCACCTTCGAGTAATTGCCGGAGATGAAGATCTCGTCGGCATTGAGGAAATCCTGATAGCTGAGCGTCGTTTCGTCGACCGTGACGCCATCGTCGCGCAGCAGCCTGATCACGCGCTGGCGGGTGATGCCATTGAGGAATGTGCCGTTGATGGCGGGCGTGCGCACGATGCCGTCCTTGGCCATGAAGACATTGGACGTTGCCGTCTCGGCCACATTGCCCAGCGCATCGCAGACGAGCGCATTGTCGAAGCCGCGGGACTTGGCATCGCGCAAGGCCCTGGCATTGTTGGGGTAAAGGCAGCCGGCCTTGGAATCCGTCGGCATCGATTCGTAAGTCGGCCTGCGAAAACGCGTCGAAGTCACCGACAATCCGCCTGGAACCGGCATCGGCGCTTCGAAGAGGCAGAGCGCGAAGCCGATGTCATCCGGATCGGGCAGGATGGTGGAGGCGCCCTCGCCTTCGCCCCAGTACATCGGCTTGACATAGAGCGCCTTGTCGCCGCCGAATTTCTTCACGCCTTCGCGGGTGAGATCGGCGATGGCCTCGGCGGTCATCGTCGGGTTCAGGCCAAGCGCCAGAGCCGACCGGTTCACGCGGGCGCAGTGGAGGGCGAGGTCCGGCGCCTTGCCCTCGAAGAGCCGTGCGCCATCGAACACTGTCGACGCCAGCCAAGCCCCGTGCGAGCGCGCGCCCATGATCGGCACGTTCCCCTCGCTCCAGCTGCCATTCAGGAAGGTCCAGGTCTGGGACCAGTTCGCCATAACGCTCTCCTGTTTCTCGTCCTGCCATACGAGGCCGCAAGGGCGAAAAGGTCAACACTGCTGATGATGATGCTTTCTCATCCGGTCGATCAACTTTGCCGATTGGTGGTGGACGCGGGCGGAAGCGTCGGGCAGATTCCAGCAAAAAGGAAATGGCCATGCCCATCCGCGCCTATGCCTTTGATGCCTATGGCACGCTCTTCGATGTCCATGCGGCGATCTCGCGGCATCGGGAGACCATTGGGCCCGATGCGGATGCCTTTTCGGCGCTTTGGCGAGCGAAGCAGCTGGAGTATTCCTGGACACGCACGCTGATGGGCCGCTACCAGAATTTCTGGTCGCTGACCGGGCAGGCCCTCGACCATGCCTTAAGCCGTTTCCCCTCCATCGACAACTCGATCAGGCCTGCTTTGCTCGATGCCTATTGGCGGCTCGCGGCCTATCCCGATGTCTTGCCGGCGCTGACGCGGCTGAGGCTGATGGGGCACCAGATCGCCATCTTCACGAACGGCACCGCCGCCATGGCGGAAGGGGCTGCCAATGCCTCGGATGTGCTCCCCTTCGTCGACGTGATCGTGTCGGTGGACGAGATCGGTCAGTTCAAGACCGTGCCGGATGCCTACGGCCTGCTGCTTCGTAAGCTCGCCATGCAGGCCGAAGAGGTCTGCCTCGTCTCGTCCAACCGCTGGGACATTGCAGGCGGCAAGGCCTTCGGGCTTCCCGCAATCTGGGTCAACCGGACCGGCATGCCGGACGAATATGCGGACCTGGCGCCGGATCGCGTGATTGCAAGCCTGAGCGAGCTTGTCTGAACGTTCCTAGGGATACCTCAGGCTGCAAGCGCGGCAAGGATGCGCGCCCAGCTGCGGGTGCCCTTGTGGAACGACGACAGATCATATTTCTCGTTCGGGCTGTGCACCCGGTCATCGTCCAGACCATAGCCGACCAGCAGCGAATCGAGGCCGAGCGTCCGCTTGAAATCGCCAACAATGGGGATCGAGCCGCCCGAACCGACAAGTGCGGGCGCCGTGCCCCATTCCTGCTTCAGGGCCGCTTCCGCCGCCTTGAGCGCGGCGCTGTCCCAGGGCAGCTGGATGGCAGGGCTGCCGCCATGATCGATGAACTCCACCGAGCAATCCTTCGGCACCTGCGCCTTCACAAAGGCCTGGAACGCCTTGCGGATCGCTACCGGGTCCTGCTCGCCGACAAGGCGGAAGGAGACCTTGCAATGCGCTTCCGCCGCGATCACGGTCTTGGTGCCCTGGCCGTTGTAGCCGCTCCAGATGCCGTTCACATCGCAGGTCGGGCGCGTCGTGATCTGCTCGATCAGAAGTCGGCCTTTTTCGCCGACGGAGGATTTCAGGCCGACGGCGCCGAGAAACTCCTTCTCGGTCAGCCCGAGATCGGCGAGCCCGGCCTTGACTTTGGCGGGGAGGTTCTTCACGCCGTCGTAGAAGCCGGGAATGGCGATCTTGCCGTTGGGCTTGTGGAACGAGGCGATGATGCGCGCCAGAATATGCGCCGGGTTGGCGGCCGCGCCGCCGAAACTGCCCGAATGCAGATCGCGGTCCGCGCAGCGGATGACGAGCTCCTGAAAAAGGATTCCGCGCAGCGATGTGGTGATGGCCGGCGTCTTGCGGTCCCACATGCCCGTATCGCAGACGAGGGCGAAGTCGGCCTTCAGCTCTTTCGCATTGGCCTTGACGAAAGCCGGCAGATGGGTCGAGCCGGTCTCCTCCTCGCCCTCGACGAGCGCCGTGACGCCGACCGGCAACGAGCCGGTGACGGCGTGCCAGGCGCGGCAGGCTTCGAGGAAGGTCATGACCTGTCCCTTGTCGTCGCAGGCGCCCCGGGCGACGATGACCTTGCGGCCGCGGCTCACCTCGACGAGGCGAGGCTCGAAGGGTGACGTTTCCCACAACTCCAGCGGATCGACCGGCTGCACGTCGTAATGGCCATAGAACAGAACGTGCGGCTTATCAGCCGGTCCCTTGGCATGGCCAAGCACGACGGGATGACCGGGCGTCGGCCGCACCGATGCCTTGAAGCCGGAGGTTTCGAGATCGGCCTTCAGCCAGTCGGCGGCCTTGGCGCAATCCGCCTTCCATTTCGAGTCGGTCGATATGGAGGGGATACGCAGCAGGCCGAACAGACGCTCCAGGCTGGCATCGAGGTTGGTGTCGATATGGGCGAGAACGGCTTTGAGCTGTGCGGACATGGCTTCTTTCTCGATGAACGGACCGAGTTAGTCCCATTTGCGCCGTGACGGCAAGAGCCGCCGGCTATCGTTCGCTCGAGCGGGGATCGAGCGCATCGCGCAAGCCATCGCCCAGCAGGTTGAAAGAGAGAACCGTGATGAAGATCGCCGCGCCTGGAAAGATCGCCAGCCAAGGCGCGTTCGACAGGAAGCGCTGCGCCGAATTCAGCATCGCGCCCCAGGAGGGCTGGGGCGGCTGCTGGCCAAGCCCGAGGAAGCTCAAGGCGGCCTCGGCGATGATGGCTGTCGCGATCGTCAGGGTCGCCTGAACCAGCAGCTGCGGAGCGACATTGGGCAGGATGTGCCGGACCGCGATCTGGAACGGCGTGTCGCCGACCGAGCGCGCGGCTTCCACGTAATCCTCGACCTTGACCGAGATCACCTGACCGCGCGTCAGGCGGATGAAGATCGGCATCGCCGTAATGCCGATGGCGATCATCGCGTTGGTCAGCGAGGGGCCTAGAAAGGCCGCCATCGCGATGGCCAGAATGAGGAACGGACAGGCCAGCATCGCATCGGTGAAACGGCTGATGATGCTGTCGACCCAGCCGCCGCGATAGCCGGCGAGCAATCCGAGCGGCACGCCCAGCAGCAGCGCTATGGTGACGGAGACGACCCCCGCCGACAACGAGGCCCGTGCGCCGTAGATGATGCGTGAGAAAAGATCGCGGCCCACCTCATCCGTGCCGAACCAGAAGGCCGCGGAGGGCGGCTTGCGCACATTCGCCCAGCCCTGCTTGATGGGATCGTGCGGAGCGACCAGCGGCGCGAAGATCGCCAGCAGGGCGATGATGACGAGCACCACAAGCGCCACCATCGCGGCCTTGCGGTGGGCCAGCTTGCGCAAGGCCCGGCGAGCCGGACTTTCGGCGACAGCAGGCTCCAGCCGCCCCATCGCCGCATCCGTCATCAGCCGGACCTCAGGCGGGGGTTGATGAGGATATAGCCGATGTCGGCCAGGAGATTGAGCAGGATATAGGTGGTGGCGGTGACAAGAACCACGCCCTGCACCACGGCGTAATCGCGGTTGAAGACGGCATCGACGATCAGCTTCCCGAAGCCGGGGATGGTGAAGATCTGCTCCGTCAGCACCGCGCCCGAGAGCAAGGTGCCGAATTCAAGCGCGCCCAGCGTGATCACGGGCGTAAGCGCATTGCGCATGACATGCTTGACGATGATCCTCGTCTCGGACTGGCCCTTGGCGCGCGCAGTGCGCACGTAGTCGCTCTCCAATGCCTCCAGCATCGAGGCCCGCGTATGGCGCATCAAAATCCCGGCGATGGCGTTGCCCAGCACGAAGGCCGGCATGATCGTCGTGCTGATCGAACCCCAGAAATCCTCGAAGGGACTCACGTATCCTGAAGCCGGCAGCCAGCCGAGCTGCACGGAGAAGAGCAGGATCAGCATGATCCCCAGCCAGAAATTCGGCGTCGAGATGCCCCAGAGCGAGAGCACGTTCACGCCGTAATCCCACCAGGTGTCGCGCTTGACGGCCGAGATCACGCCAGCCGTGACGCCGATGACGACCGCGATGACGATGGCCATGGAGGCGAGCTGCAGCGTGACGGGAAGCTTCTGGAGCACAAGCTCCGACACGCTGACCTTGAGGCGCATCGATTCGCCGAGATCGCCGGTCAGCACGCCGCCCATCCAGTAGAGATATTGCAGCGGCAGCGGCAGATCGAGCCGGTATTGCCTGCGGATCTGGGCGATGACCTCCGGGTCGTTCTCCTCCCCCGCCATGACGGTGGCCGGATCGCCCGGCAGCAATTGCTGCAAAAGAAAGATGATCACGGACACGAAGAAGACGGTCGGGATCAGTTGCAGCAATCGCCTGCCGAAAAGGGTGAGCATGATGTCAGTTGATCAGTTCAGCTTCATGCCCTTCACACGCACGAGGCCATCCGGCAATTGCGTAAAGCCCGTCAGCCGGGTGCTGTGCGCAATGATGACGAGGCGGTGATAGAGATAGATGATCCCGCCTTCATCGATCAGCTTGGCTGCGGCCTTTTCATAGATCGCCTTGCGCTCGGCGGGCGCGCCCCTGGTGCGGGCCTCATCCAGCCAGGCATCCACCTCCGGATCGCTGAAACCGCCGTAGTTGTTCGGCTGACCGGTCTTGGCGAAGGAATAGATATTGCCGTCGGGATCAGTCCGGCCGGACCAGGCAAGGATGAAAGCCTGATAGCGCCCGGCCTCGGCCTCGGTCAGCGAGGTGGCGAATTCGGTGACGCGGATCTTCATGTCGAAGCCGGCTTCCGCCGCCATCGCCTGAATGACCTCGGCGACCTGGCGGGTTTCCGGTCCTTGCGGCACCATGAAGTCGATCGGGATCGGCGTCTTCACGCCGGCTTCCGCGATCAGCCTTTTCGCCCTGGCGATATCGCGGCCGGGCACAGGGAACTTCTGCTGGAAATAGGGATTGGTCGGCCCCACCCACTGGTTGCCCGGCGTGAACTCGCCGTTGAAGACGACCTGATTGATCGCCGCCCGGTCGATCGAGGCGGCGAGCGCCATGCGGATGCGCTTGTCGGCGAACACTTTCGAGGCCTCGCCCTTGCCGACGTTGATCGTCATGCCCTGATAGCCAAGCTCCGGCGCGGTCACGAGCTTCAGCCGGTTGTTGGCGCGAATCTCCTTGATATCGGTCGCCAGCGCGCGCTCGATCAGGTCAAGCTGACCGGAGCGGAGGTTGGCGAGCCGCACGGTCGAATCGACAATCGGCAGATAGGTGATGCGGTCGATATGGACATTGTCCTTGTCCCAGTAATCGGCGAATTTCTGCACGACGATCCGGTCCTGCTGCACCCGCTCGACGAACTGGTAGGGACCGGCGCAAACGGGCTTCAAGGCGAAGCGGTCACCGGCTTCCCGCGCGGCCTTCGGCGAGACCATCATGCCGGACCGATCCGTCAGCTGGGCGATCAGCGGCGCGAAGGGCGACTTCAGTTCGAGCCGGACGGTCAGCGGATCGATGACGACCACCTTATCGACAATCGAAAGCTCGGGGCGGCGGAACGAGCCCTGCATCGTCATGTGACGATCGAGCGAGAACTTCACAGCCTCCGCATCCATCGGCTCGCCGTCGTGGAACTTGACGCCTGGCCGAAGCTTGATGGTCACCGCCTTGCCGTCGGCGGATGTCTCGTGGGAGAGCGCCAGCTGCGGCACGACATTCAGCTTGTCATCAATGTCGAAGAGCTTGTCGCAGATCGAGGCGAAAACGATGCGGCCGACATAGGTGCGCGCCGTTGTCGGATCGAGCGCATCCGGGTCCTCGGCGAGGCCGATCCGCAGGTTCGTCTGGGCGGAGGCGGCCATGGCGCCCGTCGCCAGCAGCAAGGCCGTCATCGTCATTCTGATCATCGATTTCATCGCAACTCCCTCCGTCTGGTTTCGTCGTTCAGGTTTGTTCCGTGCGAGCCAGGCCCGCTGTGCAAAGCATCTTTCATGCCGCTCAGGACGCCGCAGCTGCCATGGATTCGGCGATGCGCCGCTCGATTTCCTCGCGACCCAGAATGCCGGACGGATTGCTCCGGCTCGGCATGCAGGTGCGATAGTGGATATAGCGCTCGCGGCTCACGGCTTCGAGGCGGGCAAGCTCCGCCAGCGGGTCGGCGTGATCGTCGACACGGATATCAAGGAGCGGATATTCCTCACCGTCGTGGATCAGGATCGCGGCCGATTGCTTGCCGCGCTTGTCGCCGCCGGCGGCTTCACCCGCCCGCAGCGCGGCGATGAAGCGGCGTGCGAAGGGCAGAGAGGCTTCCGAGGCGAAGACGCGCGCCGTCTCCTCGATCACCTGCGGACCGGCAAGCATGTTGCCGGCCACCGAGAAATGGTCGCGGATCAAGTGACCGGCCCAGGGCACGCAGGTGTCGCCTGTATGCGCCGCGAAACGGCCTTCCTTGTCCATCACATGCACCTGGCGATCGGCTCGCCCCTCGTCCGAAGCCGTGACGATGCCGATGACCTCGCTGGCGCTGGCGCCGGCCTTGAGCAGCTCCAGCCCGCGCAGGCCATAGAACGGATTGACGAAAGCCTGTGAGGCAACCGCCCCGACTCCAGTGGCGATGAAGGGCACGCGCGCCCCCACGGCGAAGGCGCAGGTGCTGACGGCGATGCCAATCTGCCCGGTGGCCGGATCTTTCGCGACGATCGACCAGGTCATGCTCTATCTCCCCACCGCATAGGCCTGCATGCCGCGCGGATTTGCAGCAGCCTTCAGGAAATCGCCGTCCCGCGACGCGGCGACAAGGCGGCCCTCGCTCCAGTCGCCGCCGACTTCGATTGTGTGGCCGCGACGCTTCAGTTCATCGATCGTGGCTGCAGGGAACCGGCCTTCCACGACGACAACGCCGGGGCGCGCCTTGCGCGGCCAGAAGCTCTGCGGGAAATGCTCGGTATGGAAGGCGGGCGCGTCGATCGCCTGCTGCAGATTCATGTTCGCATGAACATGGCGCAGGAACATCTGCGGGATCCACTGGTCCTGCTGGTCGCCGCCGGGCGATCCCCAGGCGAGGTAAGGCTTGCCATCGCGGCGCGCCATCGTCGGCGAGAGCGTGGTGCGCGGCCGGCGGCCGATTCCCAGCGCCGCTGGATGCGCCTCGTCGAGCACGAACATCTGCGCCCGCGAACCCAGGCAGAAGCCAAGTTCGGGGATGATCGGCGAGCTTTGCAGCCAGCCGCCGGAAGGCGTCGCCGCGATCATATTGCCGTGCCTGTCGATGACATCGTAATGCACCGTGTCGCCGCGCATAACGTCCGCCGTGCCGCGTTCGGCTGCCCCATGCCCCGTATTGACGCGCTGGATATCGCCCACCGTGGGCTCGCCGACGCCCATGGCGCTGACGGCCTGCCGCTGGCCATCGGAAATACTGAGCGCCATCGCCTTGCCGCGACCCGGAATCACGCCCGGCCGCTGCTCCATCGAGGCCGTATCGCCGATGAGCTTGCGCCGCTCGTCGTTGTACGCGTCGGAGAGGAGCACATCGAGCGGCACGTCCACAAACTTCGGATCGCCAAGGAACGTGTCGCGGTCGGCGAAAGCGAGCTTAGCCGCCTCGACCACCAGATGCACGAAATCCGGTCCGCGCACATCGATCCCGTCGAGCGCAAAGCCCTTCAATAAGGCCAGCTGCTGCAATGTGGCGATGCCCTGGCACCAGCCGCCGGGCTTCAGCACCTGGTAGCGCCCGTAATCATAGCCGACCGGGTCTTCGACGGTCGCCTGCCAGCCGGCCATATCCTCGCCGGTGAGCACGCCCTTGTTGCGGCTGCCGGAGGAATCCATCAGCTGCTCGCGCCGGACGAAGCGGTCGATCGCCTCCGCGACGAAGCCATGCGACCAGGCGATGCGCGCCTTCTCGATCTGGATTTCGCGGTTGCCGCCGACGCTTTCGGCTTCGGTCAGGATGCGTTCGTACATATCCGCGAGCCTCGGGTTCCTGAACAATGATCCGGGCGCGGGCGGATCGCCGTTCGGCAGATAGAGCTCGGCGGAAGTGGGCCATTCGTTGAGGAAAAGCTCGCACACGGTGTTGATCGTCGCGGTGATCCGCTCGACCACCGGGTAGCCGTGCCGCGCACAATGGATCGCGGGCTCCAGCACCTCGCGGAGCGGCTTCGTGCCGTAATCCCTGAGCACCAGCATCAGCGCATCAAAGGTGCCGGGAACGCAGGTGGCGAGGAGCCCCGCGCCTGGAATGAGATCGAGCCCCAAAGCCTTGCAATGGGCGATTGTCAGCGCGCGGGGCGCAATGCCCTGGCCGCAGATGACTTTCATCCTGTCGGTCTTCGCCTCATAGACCATGATCGGCGCATCGCCGCCCGGCCCGTTCAGATGCGGCTCGACCACCTGCAGCGTGAAGTTGGCTGCGATGCCTGCATCGAAGGCGTTGCCGCCCCGCTCCAGCACGCCCATCGCGACGCTGCTGGCGATCCAATGCGTGCTCGCCACGACGCCGAAGGTGCCCTTGATCTCCGGGCGGGTCGTGAAGGCATCGGCGGTGATGAAGGACATGCAGGATCTCTGGCCGCAGGCAGGCGGCTCTTGTTAACCGCTATCTTTGGCAATGCCAAAGGAGAGTCAATCCGGGATTGGTTTACGGATCAGGGCCGACTGTCGCATTCGGCCGTTGCGATGGCGCGCGGCCCTTTGTCCTTCCGGGCCTGCCGAAACCCGGTGGACATTCCCGAACGACACCTTCAAGGTCTGGCAGCGAGGGCTCCCTTTCCATGACAGATCTGAACAAGACGCTCGACATTCTGACCGCACTTGTCGGCTTCGACACTACCAGCCGCAACAGCAACATCCCCTGCGCCGACTGGATCAGGGATTACCTGGCGAAGCTCGGCGTCGAGACAGAAGTCTTCGTCAACGCGGAGGGCGACAAGCACAATCTCTACGCCATTGTCGGGCCGAAGGACGTCCCGGGTTATGTGCTCTCGGCCCACACGGACGTCGTTCCGGTGGATGGACAGGCCTGGAGCACCGATCCGTTCACGCTGACCCTGAAGGACGGCAAGGCCTATGGACGCGGCGCCTGCGACATGAAGGGCTTCCTCGCCTGCACGCTCGCCATGGCGCCGGAGATGCTGAAAGCGAAGCTGAAGACGCCGATCCACCTGGCCTACAGCTACGACGAGGAGGTCGGCTGCACCGGCGTCCGGGACATGCTGGTTCATCTCGCCCCGCGTGAACCCAAGCCCATCGCCGCCTTCATCGGCGAGCCATCCTCGATGCAGGTGATCATCGGGCACAAGGGCGGGCAGCGCGTCAATTGCCAGGTCGCCGGCAAGGCGTCCCATTCATCCCTGGCGCCGCATGGCGTCAATGCAGTCGAATACGGGGCTAGGCTGGTGGCGAAGATCAAGGACATGGCCGAAGAGCAGGAAGCGAACGGCCTTCGCGATCCGCTCTATGATGTCCCGCATTCGACGCTGCATGTCGGGCTGTTCAACGGCGGAACATCGCCCAACATCGTGCCCCACCATGCCGAAATCACATTCGAATGCCGCAACATCAGCGCCGACGATCCGCTGACCTATATCGGCGAGGTCATGCGCTACGCCCGCGAGGAACTCGAACCGAAGATGAAGCGCATCGAACCGACGGCGGGATTCACCTTCGATCTTCGGCCGCCTCTTCCGGCGCTCGAAACTGCGCCCGATCATCATGCGGTGACGCTGGCGAAGCGCCTGGCCGGCCGCAACGATCACGCCAAGGTCGCCTATGGCACGGAGGCCAGCCTCTTCCAGGCGATGGTGGGCATACCATCGGTGGTCGTCGGCCCCGGCGACATCGGCCAGGCCCACAAGCCGGACGAATGGATTCTTCTGTCGGAGCTCGAGAAATGCAACGCCTTCATCGCCCGGCTGATCGACGAATGCCGCGCCTGAGATGATGGCGGATCTCCTTCCATTGCCTGAGACATTGACGTGACCAAGACCAACTGGACGAAACGCACGCTTGCAGCGCAGGCGATGGGCAAGATCGATGCCGGCACGATGGGCATCGTGCCGCCGATCCATGTCACCACCACCTTCATCCGCGACGACGATAACCAGTACCGGACGGGCAATATCTACGGACGCCCCGACAATGCGACGATCCGCGAGGCGGAGAGCATCATCGCAATGCTGGAAAGCGCTCCTGAAGCTTTGGTCTTCGGATCGGGCATGGCGTCCGCCGTCGCCTGCTTTCTGGCGCTCGCGCCCGGCGATCACGTGATCGCGCCGAATGTCATGTACTGGGCGCTGCGCAACTGGCTGATGACCGAGGGCCGGCATTGGGGCCTGTCGATCGACTTCGTCGACATGAGCGACGCCAAAGCTGTGCAGGCGGCGGTGACAGCGAAAACGAAACTCATCTGGGCCGAGACGCCCGCCAATCCGCTGTGGTCGATCACCGATATCGCGGCGGTGGCCGCAATCGCCCGCAAGGCCGGCGCGCGCCTCGCGGTCGATTCCACCTGCGCCACGCCGATCCTCTCGCAGCCTTTGGCGCTCGGCGCTGACATCGTCATGCATGCGGCGACGAAATACCTGAACGGCCATTCCGATGTGCTGGCCGGAGCGCTCGCCTGCCGCACGCCCGATGCCTATTGGGAGCGCATCAGGATGGTGCGCAAGAATGTTGGCGCGATCCTCGGCCCCTTCGAGGCATTCCTGCTGATCAGGGGCATGCGCACACTTGATCTGCGCGTGCGCGCCGCCTCGGCCAACGCCATGCAGCTGGCCGAAGCCTTCGCCCGCCATCCGCAGGTGACCGAAGTGCTCTATCCCGGCCTGCCGGACAGCCCCGGGCATGCCGTCGCCGCACGGCAGATGAACGGCGGCTTTGGCGGCATGCTCTCGATCCGGGTGCAGGGCGGCGAGGCCGGCGCCATCCGCACGGCGAAGGAAGTGCAACTCTGGAAGCGCGCCACATCGCTCGGTGGCGTGGAAAGCCTGATCGAGCACCGCGCCTCGATCGAAGGGGCGGGCTCGCCCTGCCCGCCGGATCTGCTCAGGCTTTCCGCCGGCATCGAAAGCGCCGAGGACCTGTTCGATGATCTGGATCAGGCATTGAAGCGGGCCCATAACTGAGCCCCGCGCAGGCTCGTTCAACTCCCGGTCAGGTTTCGCCCCTTAATTCAGCAGAAACGACCCTTTGGAGCTTTGATTGATGAGCATGCATTTCTGGGATGCCAGCTGGGACCTGAACCTCGACCTCTGCCCCTGCGACCTCCACTTCATGGAATGGATCAAGGCTGAGAAGATCAGAGGCAAGGTCATCTATCACTTCGGCACCGGCAGCCATCATCTCGTCGGCGTAGAAAACCTGAAGATGGGCGAGCCGAATTATTTCATCGGCGTCACCGCCTCTCCCGGTGAAACGGAGGCCTTCACCCGCATGGCGATCGAGGAGCCCCGGCTGTCACGCAATTACACGATGCATTTCGGCGACATCTATCTCTTCAACGGCAAGCTGCTGCCGAAGTTCGACATCGCCACGATGTTCCATCTGGGCGAATTCTGGAGCGAGAAGACAGCAAGCTACGGCGGCGCGACCGATGAGGAAGTGCTGCGCCGGGTCATCCGCCAGATGAAGAAGAACGGCCGGATCGTCTTCTACGAGGGCTCCGACGGCTGGAGCCGGACGAAACCCATCGTCGCCAAGCTCGCGAAGGAAGGGCTGCTCACGAAGACGGACAAGCATCAGAAGCTGACAATCTACACCGTGAGCCGCTAGGCCGTCTTGTCAACGCTCTCCGCTGCGGGCGCGGACTTCGGTCCGCCCTTCGATACGCCGACCATCGCCGGCCGCAGCACCCGTTCGCCGATGGTGTAGCCAGCCTGCACGACGGCGATGACGGTTCCCGCCGGCTTGCTCTCGTCAGGCGCCTCGAACATCGCCTGATGATGGTGCGGGTCGAACTTCTGGCCTTCCGGCGCAATCTTGCGGACACCGTGGCTCTCCATCTTCTTCAGGAAATCCCGTTCCGTGAGATCGACGCCCTCCATGAAGGCCTTGAAGGCGCCTTCCGCCGCCATACGCGCCTCGACGGGAACGCTTTCGAGCGCGCGGCGCAGATTGTCACCCACATCGAGCATGTCCCGGGCGAAGCGCGTGACACCGTAGGCGCGCGCGTCAGCCAGGTCTTTTTCGGTGCGCCGGCGCAGGTTCTCCATTTCGGCAAGGGACCGCAGCAGCTTGTCCTTCAGGTCGGCTTTCTCCGCCTCAAGGACAGCGATCGGATCGATCGCCGAGGGCTCAGATGCGGCAGGCGCGGCGGTTGCCGGATCAGTGGCGGCCGCCTCGGGCTTCTCAGCCTCAACGCGCCCCTTGCCGTTGGTATGTGACGTCATGTGGACAATCCGATGAGCAGTGAAAGATATGGCCCGGATATCAGGTCGCGGCTTGCTAAAATCAAGTCTTTGCAGATGGTTGCGGGCCAGTCCCTTCAGGCGTTCCGAAGACCTCGAGCAGGCTGCGCTTGAGGGCTTGCTGACGCGGAGCCTGCAGCAGTTTTCCACCCGTCAGGTCGGTGACATAAAACACGTCGACGGCCTTCTCGCCGAATGTGACGATGCGGGCCGAGTTGATATTGAGATTCATCTTTCCGATCACCGTGGTCAGGTCGTAGAGGAGACCCGGCCGGTCAAGCCCCGTCACCTCGATGACCGTGTTCTTATCGGACAGGGCATTGTCCAGCACCACATCCGGGGCCAAAGAGAAGGCATCCTGCCGCTCGCGGGAAGCTTCCCGGATCGCGATCGCCTCCGGCAGCCGGATTTCGCCCTTCAGCGTCTGCACGATATGGCGGGCCACGCGCTCGGCGCGGCGAAGCTCGTCCTCATCCTCCTGGAAGGCGCGGGAGATGAAGATCGTGTCCAGCGCCAGCCCATCGGTGGTTGTGAAAATCTGGGCCTCGACGATATTCGCTCCTGCTGCGGCGCAGGCCCCCGTAATGATGGCGAGCAGGCGGGGGTGATCGATGGCGAGCACAGTCAGCTCCGTCACGCCGCGGAAGGCGTTCGTTTGGGTGTCGGTCAAAAGCATCTCGCCGCTTTTGGCCGCGCTGAACAAGAGCTCCGCATGCTTGCGTTTACGCGCGAGATCCACCTTGAGCCAATAGGCGGGGAAATGGCGATGGGCGTAGGCTTGGAATTCATCGTCGGTCAGCTCAGGCAGACTGTCGCGCAGCTCGGCCTGTGCGGCGAGCACGCGCTCCTTGCGGTTGCGCGCCGAATGGCCGCCGGCGAGAATGATTTCCGTTTCCCAGAAGAGAGCGCGCAGAAGCTGCCCCTTCCAGCCGTTCCAGACACCCGGTCCCACAGCCTTGATGTCGCAGACGGTCAGCACCAGCAGGAGCCGCAGGCGCTCCAGCGTCTGCACAGTCGCGGCGAAATCCTCGATCGTCTTGGGATCGGAGATGTCGCGGTGCTGCGCGACATTCGACATGAGGAGGTGGTGCTCCACCAGCCAACTGACGGTCTCCGCCTCAGCATCGGTGAGCCCGAGGCGCGGGCAGAGCTCCCGGGCGATCCGCGCGCCCACCACGCTGTGATCGCCGCCCCTGCCCTTCCCGATATCATGCAGGAACAAGGCGACATAGAGCGCCCGCCGGTTCTGCAGCGTCGAAAAGATTTCGTTGGCCACCGGATGCTCGTCCTTCAGGCGGCCGGCCGCGATCTCGCCAAGAACGCCGACAGCCCGCAGGGTATGCTCGTCCACGGTGTAATGATGATAGGACGAAAACTGCATCATCGCCTGGATCCGGCCGAAATCGGGGATGAAGCGGCCGAGCACGCCCGCTTCATGCATCCGCCGCAAAACGATCTCGTTGACGCTGCTCGACGTCAGGATATCGAGGAACAGCCGGTTGGCCTCCGGATTGGCGCGCAGCTTGGCGTCGATGTTGCGCAACGAGAGCGTCACCAGCCGCGTCGCATCCGGATGCAGCTCGAACTGGTTCTGCGCGGCATACCAGAACAGACGGATCAGATTGACGGGATCTTGCGAGAAGACATCGTCGCTCGCAACGGTCAGCCGATCGTGGTCGATCAGGAAATCCCTGGTGCCCGAAAGCGCCCTGCGCCGGCGCCTGAAGCCGCCGAACATCCGGTCGAGCATGGCGCGCGGCTTCTGCTCGCGGGCTTCGAGCGCGGCGCAGACAATGGCTGTCAGATCGCCGACATCCTTGGCCACCAGAAAGTAATGTTTCATGAACCGCTCGACGGCCGAAAGATCGCCGTGCGGGCGATAGCGGAACTTCGCGGCCACCTGACGCTGCAGCTCGAACGAGAGCCTGTCCTCCCCGCGCCCCGCGATGAAATGCATCATGCAGCGCACACGCCAGAGGAAATCCTCGCAGCGGCGGAAGAGCGCCAGTTCGGCCGGCGTGAAGACGCCCTGCTCCACCAGGTCCGACGTATCCTGGACCCGGTAGACATATTTGGTGATCCAGAACAGCGTATTCAGATCGCGCAGGCCGCCCTTGCCTTCCTTGACATTGGGCTCGACCAGATAGCGGGACGAGCCCTGCTTCTTCAGGCGCAGATCGCGTTCTTCGAGTTTCGCCTGCACGAAGCTTGGTCCGGTGCCGCGCACGACATCCCGGTTAAAGCGCGCGATCAGATCGTGGTAGAGGCCAAGATCGCCCGTGATGATGCGCGATTCCAGCAGTGCCGTACGGATCGTCAGATCCCTCTCGGCTTCGCGGATGCACTCGTCCACGGAGCGGGTGGCGTGACCAACCTTCAGGCCCAGGTCCCACAGGAAATACAGCATGGATTCCGCCACGCTTTCGTTCCAGGGCGTCTGTTTGAACGGAAAGAGGAACAGGATATCGACATCCGACCCCGGCGCCATCGTGCCGCGGCCATAGCCGCCGGTGGCGCAGACCGCGAGGCGCTCGCCCGTGGAGCGGTTGTCCGACTTGTGGAGCCTGCTGATACACAGCGCGTAAAGGCCCCGGACGACGCCGTCCTGCGCATGGGAGAGCGACTCGGCGCAGGTGAAGCCCGATCCGCCTGCTTCAAGCGCGGCCTGCGCCAACGCGCGCTCATCGGCGAGATATGCCTTGCAAAGGCGGCTGGCCTCCCGTTTCAATTCAGCGCCGGAAAGGCCTGGCGGAAGCGCGGCGATCGCCGTTTGCACCGGCGTCCGGCCATCGGCGTCGGCCCGTCTTGGCGTTGGTTTAAGAGGCAGGTTCATGGTTCGCGTGTTGCCTTCGCATGGGACGCCGGCCTGACGCAAGCGAGGCGCATGCACGGGACGCACGCGCCCGGTTGACCCGCCACCCGCATTGGAGTGAAGTGTTTCCGTGTTTTACAGTGAAGGTTCGCCATGCCCATCATCAACCGTGTTGCCGAGTTCGCCGAGGAAATCGCCGCCTGGCGCCGCCACATTCACGAGAACCCGGAGCTGGGCTACGAAGAGCACCAGACCGCAGCCTTCGTCGCGGAAAAGCTCAAATCCTTCGGTGTCGACGAAATCGTCACCGGGATCGGCAGGACTGGCGTCGTGGCCGTGATCAAGGGCCGCAAGACCACATCGGGCAAGGTTGTGGGGATGCGGGCCGATATGGACGCGCTGCCCCTCCACGAGGCGACCGATGTTGCCTACAAGTCCAAGACCCCCGGCAAGATGCATGCCTGCGGCCACGACGGCCACACCGCCATGCTGCTGGGCGCTGCCAAATACCTCGCCGAGACGCGCAATTTCGACGGCACGGCGGTGATGATCTTCCAGCCCGCCGAAGAAGGCGGCGGCGGCGGCCTCGCCATGTGCGAGGATGGGCTGATGGAGCGCTTCGGCATTCAGGAGGTCTATGGCATGCACAACATGCCGGGCATTCCCCTCGGCGCTTTCGCCATCCGGTCCGGCCCGACCATGGCGGCGGCGGACCGCTTCGATTTCATCGTTGAAGGCAAGGGCGGCCATGCCGCGCGCCCGCATGATTGCATCGATCCGGTCGTAGCCTCGGCGCAGCTTGTCCTCGCATTGCAGACCATCGCCTCACGGGGCGTCGATCCGCTCGATTCGGTCGTCGTCTCGGTTTGCGATGTGAAGGCGGGCGATGCCTATAATGTCATCCCCCAGACCGCCCATCTGCGCGGCACGGTGCGGACGCTGAAAGCCGAGACGCGCCTCTACACGGAAAAGCGCATCAAGGACATCGCTGCCGGTATCGCCCTGGCGACGGGGACCAGGATCACGGTCGATTACCAGCTCGGTTATCCTGTCACCGTCAACCATCCCGATCAGACGGACTTCGCGGCCAAGGTGGCGGCCGGCATCGCAGGCGCGGGCCAGGTCGACCGGTCGATCGAGCCGCTGATGGGCGCTGAGGACTTTTCCTACATGCTGGAGGAGAGGCCTGGCGCCTTCATCTTCATTGGGAACGGCGATACCGCCGGCGTCCATAATCCAGGCTATGACTTCAACGACAACGCGATCCCGATGGGCGTGTCCTACTGGGTGAAGGTGGCCGAAACGGCGATGGCGGCGTGAGGGATCGCGGCCGGAAGCCCCGGCCGATCAATCCTTGGCGCGCTCAATATAGGCGCCGTCCGCCGTCATGACCCAGATCCGCGTGCCCGCCGCGATATGCGGCGGAACGGTCGTCCGCACGCCGTTCGACAGGATCGCGGGCTTGTAGGAGGAGGACGCTGTCTGGCCCTTGGTCGTGGGCTCCGTCTCGACGATCTCGAGGATGACCTTCTGCGGAATCTCGATGGCGACGGCGTTCTCGCCGAAGACCGAGAGCTGCACGATCATGTTTTCCTGGAGATAGGGCGCCGCATCGCCCACCACATCCGCCTGCACCTGGATCTGGTCGAAATTCTCCTGATTCATGAAATGGAAGCCGTCGCCATCCTGATAGAGATATTGGTAGTCCCGCGTATCGAGTTCGGCCTTCTCGACCGATTCCGTGGTGCGGAAGCGGACCGACACCTTGTTGCCGTCGCCCATGCGCCGCATGTCGAGCTGCGTCACCGGCGTGCCCTTCCCGGGATGGATGTTCTCGGCCGCGATCACCGTATGCAGCTTGCCGTCCATTTCGACGACGTTGCCCTTGCGCAGCGAACTGGCGATGACCTTGACCATGTGAGACCCTTGGATTGCGAGCAGCTGCAGCGTAAGGCAGGCGCGGAAACGTTGGCGCTCCTCTGACAGGTTCGTTGGCGTAAGAAAAGCCCCCGATCGCCCGCAATGCCCGAAAAGAGCGCGACTCTCCCCTTCTGGAACCGGGAATTTCATGCCGCGCGGCGCGGCCGGCTTGCCGCGCGCGGCAGGATCAAATCCGGGCTGAGGCACCATTTCGAGCGGCAGGGCTTCACCGAAATCGAGGCCGGTCAGTTGCAGGTGTCGCCCGGCAATGAGACGCATCTGCATGGTTTCGCCACGACGCTCCGCGCCACCGACGGACGCGAGGCTGCGCTCTATCTGCATACTTCGCCGGAATTCGCCTGCAAGGCGCTGCTGGCGGCGGGCGAAACCCGCATCTTCGATTTCGCCCGCGTCTTCCGCAACCGGGAGCGGGGCGCGCTGCATGCGCCCGAATTCACCATGCTGGAATGGTATCGCGCCGGTGAATCCTACGAGCGGCTGATGCAGGATTGCGCCGATATCCTGCGCATCGCGGCGGAAGAATCCGGCCTCGCCGCATGGTCCTTCCGCGGCCGCAGCATCGATCCCCGCCTGAAGCCGGAGCGCCTGACATTGGCCGATGCCTTCCGGGATTTCGCCGCCATCGACCTGCTCGCCACCTTCGAAAGCGGCAGCACGGATCGCGCGGCGCTCGCGGCCCAAGCCTCGGCCAGCGGCATCCGCATCGCGGCGGACGACAGCTGGTCGGATATCTTCTCGCGCGTCCTCATCGAGAGAATCGAGCCCAGGCTCGGCAACGGACGCGCCACGATCCTTTGCGAATATCCGATCCCCGAGGCGGCGCTCGCCAGGCCCAAGCCCGGCTCGGCCCATGTGGCGGAACGCTTCGAGCTCTATGCCTGCGGCGTCGAGCTCGCCAATGCCTTCGGCGAGCTCACCGATCCCGCCGAGCAGCGCCGCCGCTTCGAGGCCGATATGGCGCTGAAGCAGGCGATCTATGGCGAGCGTTACCCCATCGACGAGGATTTTCTGGCCGCCCTTGCGGTGATGCCCGAAGCCTCCGGCGCGGCGCTCGGCTTCGACCGGCTGGTGATGCTGGCGACCTGCGCCCTCACCATCGACGAGGTGATCTGGACACCCGCCGCCGATCCGTTCAAGGATTCCTGATGGACGCCCGCGCCCCAGCCGCCCGCACCTTGCGCACGCCCGGCGATCTCGTCGCGGCGGGGCTCGTTCCTGCGGGCGCGGCGCGCGAGCTGGATAGGGTCGCGGCGCGTTATGCCATCGCGATCACGCCCGCCATCACCGCGGCGATCAGGCCGGGCGACGACGCCGATCCGATCGCGCGCCAGTTCATCCCCTCGCGGCAGGAGCTCGATATCCGCCCGAACGAATTGGCCGACCCTATCGGCGATGAAGCGCATGCGCCAGTCGAAGGAATCGTGCACCGCTATCCGGACCGGGCGCTCCTCAAGATCGTGCATGCCTGCCCGGTCTATTGCCGCTTCTGCTTCCGCCGCGAGATGGTGGGGCCCGGCGGCAAGAGCCTGACGGGCGCGAAGCTCGCTGCGGCTCTGGCCTATATCGCCGCCCAACCCGCCATCCGCGAGGTGATCCTGACCGGCGGCGATCCCTTTATCCTCACAGCCCGGCGCGCCGGCGGGATCACGCGGCGGCTGGCCGCAATCGATCATGTGAAGATCATCCGCTGGCATACGCGCGTGCCGGTGGCGGACCCCGAGCGGGTGACCCCCGCCTTCGCGAAGGCGCTCCGCGCCAAAGGCGTCGCGACCTATGTGGCGATCCACGCCAACCACGCGCGGGAATTCAGCGCGGCCGCGAAGGCGGCGCTGGCGCGCCTGGCGGATGCGGGGCTCGTGCTGGTCTCGCAAAGCGTGCTGCTCAGGGGCGTCAACGACGATCCCGAAACGCTGGCCGATCTGATGCGCGCCTTCCTCGACAACCGGGTGATGCCCTATCGCCTCAACCACCCGGATCTGGCGCCCGGCACCAGCCATTTCCGGCTCTCGATCGCCGAAGGGCAGCGCATCGTCGCGGCTTTGCGCGGCCGGCTCTCGGGCCTCTGCCAGCCGGAGTATGTGCTTGACATTCCCGGCGGCCACGGCAAGGCGCCCATCGGACGCGGCTATCTCTCAGGCAGGGATGGAGCCTGGGAGGTGAAGGATTATCGCGGGGACGTACATGCGTATCCCGAGGGGTGACGTTGCGGCAAATGGCGAGGCAGATTTGACGCCGGTTGGCCAGCGGCCCGTCCCGTCATGAGGAACATCATCTTCGGCCCCCTGCGCCCCGTCAGACATAAGGGGAGCCTGGCCCAAAGGCTTGCGGCGCGGCTCGCTTTACCCCTGGGCGTGGCTTTCGCTGGCGATCTCGCGCGGCCATCAGCGGCTATGGCGCAGATCCCTGTCGGCATCGACGAGGCCCGGCGTATTGAGCTCGTTGATGTGAGGATCGAGAACCCCTCGCCCGACAGCGCCGTGAACAGCCGTTTGATCGATCGTGTTCGCGCAGCCCTGGGCTTTTTCCCCGGCGACGTGTTTTCGCGCACTGGCGCCGAACTCAATCTTGCCCGGGCCCGGAGGGGCTCGCCCATCGAGAAGTCAGTTCTGGTGGTGACACCCGGCCTGACCGGCGGAGTCAATGTGATGATCGTCGTCACGCTTGGCGCTTCCACCGCGGGCAAGGAAGGACGCGGCGTATTGATCAGCGGCAAGAGCAGCGAGTTTCCCGTCCTCTACGACAAGAACGGCGCCTTCTTGCGGATGCGCCTTGAGGGCCTTGCCATGACCTACGGCAACAGCAATGCCTGGTACGGGTTGCCGGGCGCATTGCTCGCCGGCAACCCGCTGGTCCGGGGCAGGACGGCAGGCCCGGGCTATAGCAACTGGGCGGAAGGTTATGTCCAGGCGGGTCTGTATGGCATCACGCCAATCTCGGAAAACCTGAGCATTTATGGCGGCATCAGCGGCATACTCAGCGGATCGGCGGGACAGGAGCTGTTCACCAGCAAGACGCGCGGCTATTTCGGCATCGAAGATACGTTCATCGGGGCCGTGGGCGGGACGACGACGCCGGAGGGCAACAGGCTGGTCCTTAACGCCTCTTTCGGCCGACAGCGCTTCGGCGTCGGCGATGGCTTCCTGATCGCCAATACGGCGTCCAACGGCGGTGCGCGCGGCGCGCTTCAGTCCAACCCGCGCTGGGCTGCGGACAGGTTGGCGCTTCTCCAGGCCGCCTATAACACGACGAAGATCGAGGCATTCTACCTCGATCCCGACGAATTGCCGGTCATCGACTCGCGAACCAGGATCGCAGGCATCAACTTTGAGACCAGCGCCCCCGGCGGCTTCCAGTTCGGCGGCATGTATCTCCAGGTTCTGAACTCCGACTTCCGATACTTCACCACGAGGGACGTTTTTTCTCGCGAGGGGCTGCAAGTCTATGACGCGCGGATGCGATGGCAGCCCAATCCGGGCGGCGCTGGGCTGTTTGCAGTGGCCGAAGCCGCCCTTCAGCGTCACGGTCAGATCGCCATGCGGGCGGTCGGCTGGACTGGCGAATTGGGTTATGCCTTTGCCGGAAGCCTGCCCTGGGAGCCGACCGTCTCCTACCGCTACGCGTCATTTTCGGGCGACAATCCCGCCACCCGGCGCTTCGAGCGCTGGGATCCGCTGCTTTCCGGCGACAATGGCGAGCGCTGGGTGCAGGGCATCAACCACTTCAAGATCTTTCAGAACAGCAATCTCTCGACGCACCGGATCCAGCTGCGTCTCAGGCCCGATCCAAAGATCGAGCTGGTCCCGCAATTGTGGTTCTTCTCGGCCGACCGCATGACGAATCTTGGCGGCAATCCCGCCTTCTCCCTGCTGCAGGGCAGGTATCTCGGCAGCGAAGCCAACCTGACCGTGAAATGGTACATTTCTCCCAAGGTCATGCTTCAGGCCCATGTCGCCTCGACTTTCCCCAGCGCGGCGGCCAGCAGGGCAGCCGGAAGCAACCTTGACCGCTGGGTCAGCACTATGGCCTTTCTCCGCTTCGGTTTGTGAGGATCAATTGAACGGGCAGGACAAATGAAACGCAGAAATGTCATCAAGGGAATGGCCATGGCCGCCGGTTCGGCGGCCGCCATCAAGGCCGCGCAGGTCGCCACAAGCTCTCCCGCCGCCGCACAGACGAGAGGCGTCGGCGTGCGGGACATCACGCCGGTGGATCCCGATGCCTTCATAGCCGACCGCTTCAGGGGCAAGACTCTGATCGTCACCGGCTGCGCGCGCGGCATGGGCGCTGCGGCCGCGATCCGGGCGGCGAAGGAGGGCGCGAACATCGTGGGCGTGGACTGGATCCGCGATCTTGGCGAGGCTGTCATCGACCAGATCAGGCGCGCGGGCGGCAAGGCAATCTTCATTCCCGGCGATGTGGCCGAGGCCGCCGTTTGCGAGCGGATGGTGAAAACCGCCGTCGATGCCTACGGGCGGCTTGATCTCGCGCTCAACAATGCCGGCGTGATGGACGGCGTCTTTTCGGGAGACGCCCCCGATTACGCGAAGCAGCGCGACCTCGTTTTCGCGCCGATCCACGAGGCGAGCGATGCTTATTGGGACAATGTCCTGCGGGTGAACGCGACCGGTGTGTTCCGCTCGATGCGCGCCGAACTGAAGCAGATGGTGGCGCAAGGCCAGGGCGGCGCCATCGTCAATGTCGGATCGATCGCGGGGCTGACGGGCCTTGCCGGGAACCCCGCCTATGTCGCCAGCAAACATGCCGTCAACGGGCTGACGAAGAATGCCGCCGTCGATTACGCGCCCTATGGCATCCGCATCAATTCGGTGAACATGGCGGCCACCGACACGCCGATGGTGGAGCGGGCGGGCATCCTCGTCAGGGAGGCGGCCAAGGCCACGTCAGGCCCCGCCATGGGGCGCATCAAGGTCGACAGCCTGCTGTCCTATGCTGATTCGAGGCGGCGGCCGGCGACGGTGGGCGAACAGGTTTCGATGATGCTGTTCCTGCTCTCGGGCGAGGCCTCCAACCTGACCGGCGGCATCTATGCGACGGATGGCGGCTGGACGGCCTATTGACCGGCCCCGGCCGGGGGGACGGCGCAGACGATCGCTTGAGGAACCCGAAGGCGGACCGAAGCTGCGAAGGGCGGGGCTGGGAGGCGGGCGCCGAAAGTCTTGCATATCCCCGTGCAATTAGTTGTATTTTCATATAACAGGAGACTCGCATGCTGACATCCACTCTGCGGTCTGTTGGCGGTTCGGTGATGATGACCATACCCAAGGCGGTGCTCGACGTGCTCGGCCTTGCCGTGAACGACAAGGTTGTCCTGCATGTCGATGCCGGGCGGCTTCTGGTCGAGGCGCGGCCGCGCCCGAAATACGCTTTGGCCGAACTGCTCGCCCAATGCGACGCCAGCGCTGAACCATCGGACGAGCAGCGCGCATGGGATGCGGCCGAACCTGTCGGCCGTGAGGCGATCTAGTGGAGCGAATTTGACATTCGCATCCCGCGTGACATCGGGCGTCGGAGCGAATGTCAAATTCAAAAGCTCCACTAGAATCATAGACTTGCTAGTGGTCCCTTTGATTCCGACATTTGCTCGCAGCGTGATATCAAG
>JADCCX010000027.1 GCA_020252485.1 Methylocystis sp. | reverse complement strand
GTTTGCGCCGCTTTGTTTGGGGTGGGGCGCCAGTCCGGCCAGTGCGGCGGCCTTTCGGCGGTCGAGCTTTCCCAGCTCTGGCATCAGGGCGATCAGGGTTGCCGCCGTTGTCGTTCCAATCCCCTGCTCCGCCAAACATACGAACGCATGATCAACGCCGGAAAAAGGCCGCTCGTCGCACTCACAGCCATCATGCGAAAACTCGTCGTCATCGCCAACGCAAAGCTCAGGGACATCCCTCATCCAATCTGAGTTGATGACGGGTTGGCTATGTGGAGCCGCCTGTCAGCGCGTCACGCGGCCCAGCCATTCCACCAGCGCCGCCAGATCCTCCGGATCGGTGATCTTCTGCTCCGGCATTCTGGTGCCCGGAGTCACTTTGGCAGGCCCATCGCGGAACAGCCGCGCGATCGTCTCGGCATTCCAGGTGATGCCATGGCCGGCGAAGCCGTCCGAATAGGCATAATCCTTCGCCGATCCGATCTTGCGGCCAAAGACGCCGTGCAATGTTGGGCCGGCGCGGTTGCCGCCGTCGGGCGTCACTGTATGGCAGGCCTCGCAGGCGCGAAACACCTGCGCGCCGCGTTCGTTCATGGCGGCGGCCGGGAAATCCGGCTTCGGCGCATGGGCGGGCGCGAGCGGCTGGCCTGTCGCCACATCCCATTTGCGGATCATGCGGTCGGCGCCGCCTGTCAGCAGGATCTTCCCATCCGGGTGAAAGGCCAGCGACCAGACGGGCAAGCCGGGGCCGACCAGCGTCGAGACCACCTTGCCGGTCTCGCGGCTGATGATGGTTACGGCGCCGCGCAATCCCGCCACCGCAATCAGCGCGCTGTCGGCGGAGAGCGCAAGCGAGGTGATCGGCATCTCCTGCACCTCCACCGTCAGGCGTTCGCTGCCGCCGCCGTTGCGGATATAGACCTTGCCGTCGGCGCCGCCGGCGATGATCTCGCCATCGAAGGCGGTGCGGAGCGCGTTCAGCGGCGTGGGCAGCCTGACGATGGTTGGCGCACCGCCGGTCAGCGGCGTGATTCGCAAGGCGGCGTCGTAGCCCGCCGTGATGAGGGTCGTCTGCGTCGGGCCGAAGGCCACGCCGTTGACGTTGCCCTTGTGACCCTCGAAGACCTGCGGCTGGTTGGAGAGGATGCCGCTGCCGATCCAGACCCGCGCCGTGCCGTCCCAGGAGGCCGAAGCGATGCCGCCGATGCCTTCGGCGATGGCGAGCGCGCTCACGGGTCCCTTATGGCCATCGAGCACGGTCGCCGGCCTGGCTTCGCCGGGTTTCCAGAGCGCGATCCTGCCGTCCTCGCCGCCTGACAGCGCCCAGCCATCCGGCAAGGCCGCCACGCTGGTGATTCCGCCCGCGTGGAAGCGCAGGACCTGCTCGGCGGTCTCCTTCTCGACGGACCAGCGGATGACGCTCGTGTCCAGCCCGCCGCTGATCGCGGTTTCGCCATCGGCGGAGACGGCCAGCGCGCGGACCGGCCCGCCGTGGCCGCGCATCTCCGGGCTTGCCGGAAGGGGAAGGATTGCCAGGAGGAATGCGGCCGCCAGCTTTTTCCGCATCAGCCGGCCTTCCGGATCACGAAGGTCAGCACGCCATCATGGGCCGCCTGCGCGACCAGCGTGTCGCCCGTCTCCCGAATCAGGTTCGGGATGTCGATCGCCGCCATCGGATCGGTGCAGATCACCTGCAATTCATCGCCCGCCGCTACGGATTTCAGGGCTTTGCGGGCCTTCAACGCGGGCAGGGGGCATTTCAGCCCCTTCAGATCGAGAATTGTTTGCGGCATCGGTGCGTTTCTTGAGCTATGGGAGAGATAAAGATAACGGCGATGACCGAAAAACAAAAATCCTATCTCGTCCAGCCGGACCCGCATGATCCCCGCCTGACGCGCGAGGTCGAAGGCCTCGATCAGGCAGGCCAGCCCGTCACCACGCGCGTGACGGTGGAGCGCGCGCTGACGCTTTACCTGAACAGCCGCGAGATCGTCACGATGATGACCATCGGCGATCATCCTGAAGAACTGGCGATCGGTTATCTTCTCAACCAGAATATGCTCAAGCCGGACGATGTCGTGACCGGCGTCGACTACGATGAAGACCTGGAAGTGGTCGTGGTGCGCACCGAACGCGAGACCAATTTCGAGGACAAGCTGCGCAAGAAGACCCTCACCTCGGGTTGCGCGCAAGGCACCGCTTTCGGCGATCTCATGGAGCAGATCAACGAGGTGAGGCTGCCGGCCACGCCGTTTCGCACCTCGTGGCTCTACCGGCTGACATCCGTGATCAACCGGACGCCGTCGCTCTATCTCGAGGCAGGCGCGATCCATGGCTGCGTGCTCTGCCGCGAGGACCGGCCGCTCGTCTATATGGAGGATGTCGGCCGCCACAACGCCGTCGACAAGATTGCCGGCTGGATGTTCCGGCACCGGGTCACGGGCGGCGACAAGATTTTCTATACGACCGGCAGGCTGACTTCCGAGATGGTGATCAAGACAGCGCGGATGGGAATCCCCGTCATCATCTCGCGCTCCGGCTTCACGGCCTGGGGCGTGGAATTGGCGCGCGGCATCGGCATGACGCTGATCGGCCGCGCCAGAGGCAAGCGCTTCGTGGCGCTGGCGGGAGCGGAGCGGATTCTGTTTGATCAGGATTTGGCGTATGTTGAGGAAGAATCGGCGAAAAGCCGACGCAAGGGCGCTGATGATTGAATTCATGCCGCGGGGGAGGTGAACCATGATCCTTGGCGTCATTCTGGCAGGGGGAAAGGCCACGCGCATGGGCGGCGGCGACAAGGGCCTCAAGACGATCGGCGGGCAGCCGATGCTGAACAGGGTCATCAGCCGCATCGGGCCGCAGGTGGAGCTGCTGATCATCAACGCCAACGGTGATCCGGACCGGTTCATCGATTTCGGCCTGCCGGTGCTCCCGGACGATCTGGCCGATCAGCCGGGCCCGCTCGCCGGGATTCTCACCGCCATGGATCACGCGGCGGAATTCACCTCGGCGACTCTCGTTCTCTCCGTTCCAGCCGATTGCCCGTTCCTGCCGCATGATCTCGCGCCCAGGCTGCTCGCCTTGCTCAAGCTTCACGATTCCCGGATTTCGATTGCGCATTCCGGCGGTCTGCCGCAACCGGTGATCGCGCTCTGGGATATCTCTCTCCGGCATGACCTGCGCAAAGCGCTGGTGAGCGAGGGGCTTCGGAAGATCGACCGCTTCACCGAACGGTATCCGACAACGAACATGGATTGGCCGGTGACGCCCTATGATCCCTTCTTCAACGCCAATACGCCGGATGACTTGGCCCTCGCCGAAAGCATTGCTTCGCGCTACATGGATGCATGAAGCGGTTCCCGGGAGCCGCCGCACAATAGATGGGTGCAGTCGCTGCCTGGCCCGCGAGGAGAAAACTCATGAACAATCGCCGCCATTTCCTGCTCGGCCTTGCCGGGGGAGCCAGCCTGATCGCCATGCCCTCGATCGGGCGGGCCCAGACCGCCGCTGCACCGCCGAAATTCCCGCAGCCGCCGCTGCCCTATGATTTTACGGCGCTGGCGCCCACCATCGGCGCCCAGACGGTCGAGCTTCATTACGAGCGCCATCACGGCGTCCAATACGCCATTCTGAACCGGTTGATCGTCGGCCGCCGCTACCAGGACATGACTTCAGTGGCGCAAATCCTCCAGCAATCCTCGCTGGTGCCGGCCGATGTGGCGATCTTCAACAATGCCGGGCAGGCCTATAACCACGATCTCTACTGGGCGCAGTTCAAGCCTGGCGGCGCGAAAGAGCCTTCCGGCGCGCTGAAGGCGAAGATCGACAGCGATCTCGGCGGCGTGGACAAGATGAAGACCGATCTGAATGCGCTCAGCGCCGGCATCTTCGGCTCGGGCTGGGGCTGGGTGGCGCAGGATCCCTCCGGCAAGCTCGTCCTGATGGCGACGGCCAATGGCGACAACCCGATCACCAAGAACCACACGCCGCTGCTCGGCATTGATGTCTGGGAGCACGCCTATTATCTCGATTACCAGAACCGCCGCGCCGATCACGTCAAGGCGGTGCTGGATAATCTCGTCAACTGGACGGTCGTCGGCACGCGGCTCAAGGTCGTCTGACGTTCCCGGCGCTGCAGGTTTTTGCTTCCTCGCTTCGCTCTTCGCAATGACGGCCGTGGCCCGTTCAGACGCCCAGCATCAGCTGCAGGTTCTGCACGGCAGCGCCGGAAGCGCCCTTGCCGAGGTTGTCGAGCTTGGCGACGAGCAGGGCCTGCCGGCGCGCCTCGTTGGCGAAGACGCGCAGCTCCAGCAGATTGGTGCCGTTCAGGCTCTCGGCCTCGAGCTTGCCGGTGTCCGCCGCCATAACCTTGACGAAGACGGCGCCCTGGTAATGCTTCGCCAGCGCCGCTTCAAGATCGGCTGCGGCGGGCTTGCCGGGAAGCTGATCGAGATGGAGCGGCACGCTGACCAGCATTCCCTGCCGGAAATTGCCCACTGACGGCACGAAGATCGGCCGCGCCGTCAGCTTCGCATACTTCATCGTCTCCGGCACATGCTTGTGTTCGAGGCCGAGCCCGTAGAGTTCGAACGCGGGCGATGTTCCCGCCTCATAGCCTTCGATCATCGGCCGCCCGCCGCCCGAATAGCCGGACACCGCATTGATGCTGATCGGGAAACCGGCTGGCACCAACGCCGCGTCAACGAGCGGCCGCAGCAGCGCGATAGCGCCGGTCGGGTAGCAGCCCGGGTTGGATACCCTGTCTGCTATGGCGATGGCCTCGGCCATGCCGGGCGCCAATTCCGGAAAACCGTAAGTCCAGCCGTCGGCGGCACGATGCGCCGTCGAGGCATCGAGGATGCGGGGCGCATCGGCGCCGAGCTTTGCGGCCATGGCGGTTGCCTCCCGCGCATGGTCGTCATGCAGGCACAGGATGATCAGATCGGCCTCAGCCATCATCTCCTGGCGCGCGTCGGCGTCCTTGCGCCGGGCGGGATCGATGCTGATCAGCTTGACGCCTGTCATCCCCGCCAGACGCTCGCGGATCTGCAGGCCGGTGGTGCCGGCCTCGCCGTCGATGAAGATGGCGGGCGTTTTTCCCTTCAGTCTGAATTGTCCGCGTGACGGCATCTGGTTCATGGCATGGTCCTCTGGAAGCTGGGAAGGGGGCAGCGCGGGACAATAAAAAACCGCGCTTTCAAGGCGCGGTCATGACATTGTTCAAGCGAACAGACGTGACGTTACGCGCCGGAAGGGCTCGGGATCAGTCGTCGTGCGGGCTGGCGCGTGAACATGTTTCCGCGATGCCAGAGCGGGCGTGCGGTGTCAAGCGCGCCGCATGGCGCGGCAGGGCTGTGAGCCCGGCTTAACGATTGCCTGCACGAGCGCCCATCCCGCCCCCTTGCGGGGCGGGTGGCCGAGCGCAGCGAGGCCGGGTGGGGGGAATTTTTTCATTGTCACCCTCATGATCACCCCTCCCCAGCGGCTTTCGCCGCCGACCCTCCCCGTCAAGGGGAGGGAGGGAGCCCGCAGGTTAACCCGGGTTCAGGGTCGTGATGGCAAGCGCCTCAGACCTCATCCGTCACATCCGGCGCCTGAATCGGAATCAGAACTGCATCGCCCCATTCCATCTTATGGAAAAGCTTGAACAATTTTTTCTCGCGGCTGGCGATGGACCAGGCGCTCGCGCCGTCGCCGCCGCAAACAGGGAGCTTGATGCAAGCCTTGGTCCGGTTCGGCCGCCCGACAATCCGGTGGCTCAGCCTTGCCGTCGCCGGCTCACGCATGACGGCGAGATAGATGAAGGGCTCGTCCTCGAAGGGCCGGTCGCCGCCCTTGAGATGACGATGGTCGCGGCTCCTCTGGACGCGCACGAAGAAGCGGCACCAGTCATCCGCTGCAGTCCTGCTTTTGGGGCAGAGGTTCTCATGGGTGCAGGGGGCGGCGATATGGCCGCCGAGCGCCACCAGCGCCGCGCGCGCTTCCGCGAGCCGCCGGAAGCCGTCGGGGGTTCCCGGTTCGACCAGAACCAGCGCGCCCTGCGCGGCCTGCCAGAGGGCGAGGACAAGCTTCGCCTGCACCGCCGCCGGCCGTTCGGCGAGGACATAGCTGGCGATCACCAGATCGGCGCCCGGAAGCGTTTCGGCAGCTTCGAGCTCCAGCGGCGAGATATGAAGATTTCGGCCGGCGAGGACCGCCGGCGCGAGCGCCTCGGCAAGGGCCAGAAACGGTCCGTTGCGGTCGGAGAAGGTGAAATCCGTCACAGAGGGAAAGGCGGCCGCGGCGGCAAAGCCGGCGGTTCCCGGTCCGCAGCCGACATCGAGAACCGATAGCGGCCGGAAATCCGCCGCGGCCTCGGTCAATGCCTGCAAGGCCCTCTGCGCCGCCGCATAGGTCGCCGGCATCCGCGCCATGGCATAGGCGAGGGCATCGCCATTGCTGATGACCGCTTCGCGCGAATTGCCCCTGGCCCGATAGGTCGCAGTGATGCTTCGCGAGCGCGCCGCGAGGGCGTTCCGCCCCTGGCCCTCGCCAAGCGCCGTCAATGCGGATCGGAGCGAGCCCGGCAGCAAGGTCATGAGTTTTCGCCCTAGCTGGGCGGCAGCGGAGCGAGGATGTTGGAGGCGCGGAACAGCTGGCGCAGGATGGTGAGTTCGTCGCCGCCGGATGGGGTGGTGCGGCTGACGAAATCGAAGATCTGGCCGTCCTGGATGCCGAAATTGGCGACGCGGCTTACCTTGTTCTTGTCATCGAGGTAAATGGCGACCACGCGCTGGTCCTGAATGGTTGCGTTCTGAAACTGAAAGCGCCGGGTCAGGCGCTGCGACACATAGAAATAGGTCTTGCCGCCGACAGTCGACACCATGGATGGCGTGCCCAGCACCAGCAGCACCTGCTCGGCGGAAGAGCCGGGCTGGATCTGCTCCAGCGCCCGCTCATCGATTTGCCAGCCGCGATTGATGATTTCGCCTTCGCAGGCGGCAAGGCCCAGCATTGCTCCCACCACAGCCGCCAGCGCGGCGCGTCTCGCAAAAATCATCGCAGCCATAACCAGCAAACCTATGAGACCCGCATTGAAGCGCCTATATGACGCCTGCCATCACCGGGTGGTAGCCCGAGGTGACAAAACGCGCAACAGGCCGAAATCCTGACCCGACCGGCAGCGGCGGGAACCAGCCGGCAGAGTGAGTGAAGCATGGTCGTCAGTCTGTTCACCCGCAAGAAACCCGTGCCTTCGGTGGATGCGGTCTATGGCGACATCGTGGCGGCGGCCCGCCTGCCCCGCCTTTACCGTGATCTGGGCGTTCCTGACACGGTGATGGGCCGCTTTGACACGCTGGCGCTGCATCTGATGCTTGTCCTGCGCCATTTGCGCTCCCTGCCGACGCCGGCCGACGCGCTTGCGCAGGAGCTGGTCGATCGCTTCTTCGCCGATCTGGATCTGGCCATGCGCGAAATCGGCATCGGCGATATCTCGGTGCCCAAGAAGGTCAAGGCGCTGGGCCGGGCCTTCTATGGCCGGGCCGAGGCCTATGAGGCGGCGCTGGCCGGGGACGCGCCAGCCGACGCGCTGGAACGCGCGCTGTCCCGCAACGTGCTGGAAAAGCCCGAGGAACCGGCCCTTGCCACCGCGCTCGCCCAGCATATCCGCAAGCTCGCGAAAGCGCTCGCCGCGATGGATCTCGACCGGCTCCTGAGCGGTGCCGCGCTGCAATCTGCGGCAGGCGGCCAATGACGGAGCGCGGTCCTCTCTGGCGGCCGGTTTATGTCGCCTCGCTCCCCCGGCAGGGCCTCAGGATGGTGATCGAGCCTACACAGGCCGAGCTTTCGGCGCTCGCCGGGTGGCTCGATCTGGCTTCGGTAGAGAGCTTCCACGCAGAGGTCTCGGTCACCGCTGTCCGCCCGGGCGAATTCCAGGCGACGGGCAGCATCCGGGCTTCGGCGCACCAGACCTGCGTCGTTTCGCTGGAGCCTTTTCCGGTGGAGGTCGCCGAACCGATCGATGTCCGCCTGGCGCTGCCGGACAATCTCGGTCCCGTCGGCCGCAGGGAGGTGGAGCGGACCCTCGATGACCCCGATCCGCCCGACCTGATCGAGGATGGGATCATTGATGCCGGCATGCTGGCCGTGGAGGCGCTGGCGCTTGGCTTGCCGCCTTTTCCCCGCAAGCCGGGTATCGAAATGCCGGAAGACGCTCGGGAGACAACCGAAAGTCCGTTCGCCGCGCTGGCTGCCCTCAAGAAGCCACAGGCTGAATGAACCGTGCCCCTCTGTTTGGTTTCTCCGCCGTTGTCCGCAAGGTCCGTCTTGGCATTGCAACGGTGATGGGGATCGGCTAGCGGAAGCATCCCCGGCTTCCCCGCAAAGGAACAGGCCACAGGCCACAGATGCCCAAGATTGTCCGCATTTCCATCGATGCCATGGGTGGCGACCACGGCCCGTCCGTGACCATTCCCGGGGCTGCTTCGGCGCTAGAGCGCCATCCGGACGCAATGTTCGTGATCTACGGGCAGGAGCAGGCTGTGATGCCGATCCTGAACAAGCATCCGAAGCTCAAGGAGCGGACCACCTTTCACCATTGCGACGTGATGGTGCAGATGGATGACAAGCCGAGCGCCGCGCTGCGCAAGGGCCGCTGGAAATCGTCGATGTGGCGATCGATCGAGGCCGTGAAGAAAGACGAGGCCGACGTTTGCATTTCCGCCGGCAACACCGGCGCCCTGATGGCGATGGCCACCTTCTGCCTCAGAACGATGGCGAGCATCGACCGGCCGGCCATCGCGGGCCTCTGGCCGACGATTCGCGGGGAATCGGTCGTGCTCGATGTGGGCGCTTCCATCGGCGCCGACGCCCAGCGGCTGATCGACATCGCCGTCATGGGATCGGCGATGGCGCGGATCGTCTTCGACATCAGAAGCCCGTCGGTCGGCCTGCTCAATGTCGGCGTGGAGGAGATCAAAGGCGTCGAGGAAGTGAAAGCCGCCGGCAAGCTGATGCGCGAGAACCCCGTTCCGGGCCTGACATACGCCGGCTTCGTCGAAGGCGATGACATCGGCAAGGGCACGGTCGATGTCGTGGTCACCGAAGGCTTTTCCGGAAACATCGCCCTCAAGACGGCGGAGGGCACCGCCAAGCAGATCGGCGAGTATCTCAAGGCGGCGATGAGCCGTTCGATCATGTCGAAGATCGGCTATATCTTCGCGCGGCGCGCCTTTGCCGCACTCAAGGAGAAGATGGACCCGCGCCGGGCCAACGGCGGGGTGTTCCTGGGCCTCAACGGCATCGTCATCAAGAGCCATGGCGGCGCCGATGCGCTCGGGTTTGCCGCCGCAATCGACATGGGTTACGACATGGTGCTCCACGACCTTCAGTCCAAGATTGCGGAGACGCTGACGGCCTATCACCGCAAGCCCGCCGTGGCGGCGGCCCTCGCGGATGAACCGGCTGCTTCCGGGGAGTCATGAATGCTGCGCTCCGTCGTCCTCGGCACCGGCAGCGCGCTGCCCGCCAAGATCGTCACCAATGCGGAACTGGCCGCGACGCTCGATACGTCCGATGAATGGATCGTGCAGCGGACGGGCATCAAACAGCGTCATATCTCATCCGGATTCGAAGAGACGACTTCCGTGCTGGCCACGCGGGCAGCCGAAGCCGCGCTGGCGAGCGCCGGTCTGACAGCCGCTGATATCGACCTCATCGTGCTGGCGACCGCTACGCCGGATTACACCTTTCCGGCGACCGCGACCCAGGTGCAGTATAATCTTGGCATCACCCGCGGCGCGGCTTTCGATCTGCAGGCGGTCTGTTCCGGCTTCGTCTATGCGCTGAGCGTCGCGGACAAGATGATCGTTTCCGGCATGCACAAGCGGGCGCTGGTGATCGGCGCGGAAACCTTCTCGCGCATTCTCGACTGGACAGACCGCACCACCTGCGTGCTCTTCGGCGATGGGGCCGGCGCGGTCGTCATCGAAGCGCAGAGCGGCACCCACAGCATGAGCGACCGCGGCGTGCTCACCGCGCATCTGCGCTCGGACGGCCGTCACCGTGAAAAACTCTACGTCGATGGCGGCCCCTCCGCCACCGGGACTGTGGGCCTGCTGCGCATGCAGGGCAAGGAGGTTTTCAAACACGCCGTCGGCATGATCACCGACGTCATCGAAGCCGCCTATGCCGCCACGGGCCTTACCTCCGCTGATATCGACTGGTTCGTCCCCCACCAGGCGAACAAGCGCATCATTGACGCCTCGGCGGAGAAACTGAAGATCCCGCCCGAGAAAGTGGTCATCACCGTCGACATCCACGGCAACACGTCCGCAGCCTCCATTCCCCTGGCGCTGGACACCGCCGTCAAGGACGGCCGCATCCGCAAGGGGCACCTTGTCCTGCTCGAGGCGATGGGCGGCGGCTTCACCTGGGGGAGCGTGCTCGTTCGGATGTGAGGGTTGACTCTTGCGGAGGTCAACATTCAACCGGTAGCTGTTTGAAACCCTGAGGCGAACCATGGCTGGCGGACTTCTGGCGCTTCTCGACGATATCGCGGCGATCGCCAAGGTCGCGGCCGCCTCTCTCGATGATGTTGCAGCGCAGGCCGCCAAGGCTGGCTCGAAGGCGGCAGGGATCGTCATCGACGATGCAGCCGTCACGCCCCGCTACGTTGTCGGCTTCGCCGCGGATCGCGAATTGCCCATCGTCGGCAAGATCGCCTGGGGCTCCCTCAAGAACAAGATTCTGTTCCTGTTGCCCGGCGCTCTGGCGCTGAACTATTTCGCGCCCTGGATCATCACGCCGCTTCTGATGGCGGGCGGCGTTTTCCTCTGCTTCGAGGGTTACGAGAAGGTCCGCGACATGCTGTCCCCCGCGCCCAAGCACGAGACGCCGGCGGGCGGCCAGCCTGCCGATGCGAAGGCGCTGGAGGATGCCCGCGTGGCGGGAGCGATCCGCACCGACCTGATCCTTTCCGCCGAGATCATGGCGATCACGCTGGCGAGTGTGGCGCAATCGTCGTTCTGGACGCAGGCTGCGGTGCTGGCGGCGGTGGGCATCGGCATTACGGCGATCGTCTACGGGGCCGTCGCGCTGATCGTGAAGGCCGACGATATGGGCGTCGCCATGGCGCGCCGCGGCGGGGCAGTGGGAGCGGCCGGCATCGGCATCGTCAGGGCCATGCCCCATCTGCTCAAGACCCTGAGCATTGTCGGCATGCTGGCGATGCTGTGGGTGGGCGGCGGCATCATCCTGCACGGATCGGCAGGCCTTGGTTTCGCTGGCCCTGAACATGCGATCGAGGCGGCGGCGGCCACGCTGGCTGAGTTCGCGCCTGCCGGCAAAGGCCTTGCGCAATGGCTGGTTGGGGCGGCGCTGGCGGGCGTCTTCGGCCTGGCTGTCGGGTTTCTTGCTGAAAAGGCCGTTCACGCCGGCCAGGCGCTGCGCTCCGCGTGAAGACGCACGGCGGGGGAGAGGGCGGACCATTTTCCGGTTGACCAGCGGCAAGCGGCTGAATACCGTCATGAAATCAGAGGGATAGTCTTGAGTCTCCGGCGGGGGGATTCGCGTGCATTCCGCCCTTCTGGCAACGAAGAGGTCATTCGTGGCGAACCAGACGTTGACGCGGGCGGATCTTGCCGAGGCCGTCTACAAGCAGGTTGGCTTGTCCCGGACAGAATCGGCCGATCTTGTCGAGTTGATTCTTGATGAAATCGCCCACGCCATCGAGCGCGGCGAGAACGTCAAGCTGTCGTCCTTCGGCTCCTTCATTGTCCGGTCCAAGGGGGCGCGCGTCGGCCGCAATCCGAAGACGGGCGTCGAGGTGCCGATCACGCCGCGCCGCGTGATGGTGTTCAAGGCCTCGAACGTCCTGAAGGGCCGCATCAACGGCCTCGAAATGGCGGATGAGGAAGATTGAGCCGGGCTTTTGCCGATAAAGGAATGCCGCAATGACCACGGACAAGGCGCCGGATGCCTTTCGCACCATCTCGGAAGCTGCGGAGGACCTGGATCTTCCTCAACATGTTCTCCGCTTCTGGGAGACGCGCTTCGCGCAGATCAAACCGCTGAAGCGCGGCGGCGGCCGCCGCTATTACCGGCCTGACGATGTCGATTTCCTGCGCGGCCTGAAACACCTGCTTCACGCTGAGCGCTACACCATCAAAGGCGTCCAGAAGATCATCAGGGAGCAGGGGGTCAAGGTCGTCCAGCAGGCGGGAAAGACAGGGGCGTTCACCCTCGCATCGGTCCCGCCATCCGCCCGTGCGGCCGCCGGGCCTGCTGCTGTTGCTCCGGCGGCCGCGCCGCCGCTCGCGGCGCTCCCGGCCGCCCCCAGGGATGCGCGGTCCGCGCTCGAAGCCGCATTGACCGAATTGACGGAATGCCGGCGGCTGCTCGCCGCCGTCCGCGCCGCCTGAAATTAACCGGCGTCCCCGCGTTGCCAGCCGTTCGCCCTTCGCCTATAGACTGCGTTGGTTTCGGAGCGTAGCGCAGCCTGGTTAGCGCACTAGTCTGGGGGACTAGGGGTCGTGGGTTCAAATCCCGCCGCTCCGACCAACTGACCCCATCCATTTCAGGATTGCCCTCTTCGCATGGGCCCGTTGAACAGCTGTCGGCCCGGCTTGATGCGAGCCGCGCCTTCCTGACCATCGGCGGGGGACTTCGCTGCGCCACCGGCGCAATCGATGCCTTGCTGGAAATGCGGACGCGCGGACAGACTTGGAGCGTTGCGGCCCACCCTTTGTTAACCAAGCCTTCGTATTCTCGCGCGGGAGGAAACGATGTCCGAAGATCCCATATCTGTTCTGAAGCAGGAGATCGATCCGCGGCTTGTGCTTTACCGGATCGATCAGCAAACGCTTGCCTACGCGCGTGATTTAGCGCCTCAGATGCAGGAGATGGCGGAGCGTGCCGTTTCGGCGTATTGCGACGAATTCTTCAAGTATCCGGCCTTCGCAAGCCATATCGGGCGTACGCGGGAGCGGTTGATCGAGGTCCAATCACGCCATTTTGCAGGTCTGTTTGAAGGCAATCTCGACAGCCGTTACGTCGAGTCGCTAAGAGCAACGGCGGAGATCGAGGCGGAGGGGACGTTCAGGACGCGGGCCCGGCTCGCCGCCGCCAACCAGCTGCTCACGCGCATCAATCATCTCATCGCCAAACGCGCGCGGTTCAATGTTCCGAAGGCATTGGCCATGAGCGACGCCGTCTTCCGGCTGCTGACCTTCGACATCGCGAACGCCATCGCGCTCGATCATCGCGTGCTCAAATCCGAAGGCATGGAGCGCGTGACGCGCAACAGCGAGGCGAGTTCGCATATCCGCAGCGTGATCGCCGTCATGCAAAAGGATATGATGATGGCGGTCGACGCCTTGGGCGACGCCACTGCGCTCACCCTGCAATCGGTCGGAGAAGGTCACCGCGTTGCTCTCGTATCCGAAGAAGTCTGGAAGGTCGGCAGCAAGGATCTGTCCGCGATCACGGCCGCCACCCAGCAGCTCAACCAGTCGATCGAAAGCGTCAGCGACCGGGCGCTGACGAGCAGCGACCTTGCCAGCAAAGCCGTGGCTGAAACCGATGGCGCGGCTTCTGCGGTCATGCGGCTTGCCGCTCTGGCGCAAAGCGTGGGCTCGACCGTGGACCTGATCACCGCTGTCGCGGACCAGACGAATCTGCTGGCGCTGAATGCCACCATCGAGGCGGCAAGAGCCGGTGAGGCGGGACGCGGCTTTGCCGTGGTCGCCACCGAGGTGAAGCAGCTTGCGGGGCAGACCCGCTCCGCCACCGAAGAGATCACCAGGCAGATCCGGGAGATCCAGACGGCAGTCGATTTCTGCGCTTCGACGATCAGCGGAATCGCCGGGACAATCGCCAGTCTTTCGGCGATATCGAGCGAAGTCGCGGCGGCGGCCGTCCAGCAATCCTCCGCAGCCGGCGAAATCCTCGGCAACACCGAGGCGGCGGCATTGCGCATCACGGGCGTCGCCAAGGATGCGGAATTGCTGCGCGCCGCCATGAACGAGGCTTCCCGCGCCACCAGCACGCTTGGCGGCTTCGCCGAAAAGCTGTCGGGCCATTCCCAAAGCCTCGACCGCGAGATCGAAAACTTCGTCGGCCGCATCGCGGTCTAAAGGGCGCCGGCGGGCATCAGCCCGTCAGGCTTGCCGGTGGACTGGAAACCGATCCGCGCCGCAGCCCTCAGGCATGCCAGGCTGTCACGAGCTGCTTCTGCTCGCCCAGGCCCTCAATGCCCACACGCATGACATCGCCCGGCTTCAGGAAGCGCTGCGGCTTCATGCCCAGACCAACGCCCGGCGGCGTGCCGGTGGTGATCACGTCCCCCGGCAACAGCTCCATGAATTGCGACATGTAGGAGACGATGTGCTTGACGCCGAAGATCATCGTTTTCGTCGAGCCGTTCTGCACCCGCTCGCCGTTGAGATCGAGCCACATCGAGAGCTTCTGCACGTCCTTGATCTCGTCCTTGGTCACGAGCCAGGGTCCGATCGGGCCGAAGGTGGGGCAGCCCTTGCCCTTCATCCACTGGCCGCCGCGCTCTATCTGGAACTCGCGCTCCGACACATCGTTGCAGATGCAGAAGCCGGCGATCACCTCCATCGCCTCCTTCTGCGTCACATATGACGCCCGGCTGCCAATGACGATGGCGAGTTCGACCTCCCAATCCGTCTTCTTCGAGCCCTTCGGAATCATGACCTCGTCATTGGGCCCCATGATGCAGGACGTCGCCTTGTTGAAGAGGATTGGCTCGGCGGGAATGGCCGCCCCCGTTTCCGCAGCATGGTCGGCATAATTAAGCCCGATCGCATAAAAATTCGGCACATGGCCGACGCATGGCCCGAACCGCGGTTTGCCGCGCACCAGGGGCAGTTTCTCCCTCTTGGCCTTGGCGATCCTGGCCAGCGCCATGGGCGACAGCGTCGCTCCGCCGATATCGGGAACGACCCCGGAAAGATCGCGAATCTTGCCATCCGAATCAATGATCCCCGGCTTTTCCTTGCCCGGTTTGCCCCAACGAACGAGTTTCATGCGCATCTGCCTCCTAAAGAAGCGCCCAACATGCGACAATTCGCCCGCGCTGGGCAACCTCCGAATGGCGTTCGCGGGAGACTTAGCGGCGGTTCGTGAATTGTGTCGGCATTGTGTTGTAAACAGGCAACGCCGGCTATGTTTTGGCAGCAGAAAGGCCAAAAAAGGCCGGGAACCGCCTTGGGCGCTGTTGCTTATCCCGGACCCGGCGTGCACGTTTACATGTAAATCATTCTGATTGGTCAATCATTCACATCCAAAATCAGAAAAAAACGACACAAGGTGACGGAGAAACGCCCATGCGCTCATCGTTCAACAAGATCCTGCTTTCCAGCGCCTCGGTTGCGCTTTTGGCGCTAGGCTCCACTGGAGCGCTGGCAGGCGGGTTTGCCAGCCGCCAACAGAGCGTCACGGGGCAGGGCTTTTCCTTCGCCGGCGCGGGCACCAGCGCGTTCGGTATCGGCTCGAATTTCTGGAACCCGGCGAATATCACGAATTTCGAAGGGCGCCGCAGCGAGTACAACATCAACCTCGTTCTGCCGAATACGTCTATGACGGCGGACCGTTTGACCAACTCCACTGGCGCGGTAAACCTTTTCGGCCCCGCTGCCAATGTTCCGAGGATCGGATCGGGCAATATCAACCAGGGCACGGTCACCTTGTCCGGCCACAATTCCTTTCAGGTGAATGACTGGCTTTGGCTCGGCACGCAATCCGGGTTTCCCTTCGGCAGCCGGACCAAGGCCGCCCAGGGGTTCTCGGGCAGCATGTACGGGACCTCGACGGTCGTCCGCGCCTTCGCCCTTACGCCATCATTCGCCATCAAGGCCAATGATTGGCTGGCATTCGGCTTCGGCTTGACCGGCCAGCGGCTTAACGTGACGCTGAATTCGGGTTCGCCCGGCGCACCGGCGCTGGCGGGGATCCCGACCACCAGCATCTACGGCGACGGCTACGGCTTAGGCTGGACAGCGGGCGTGACGCTGAAGCCGTTTCAGGGAACCGAGATCAGCCTCGGCTACCGCTCCATGATCAACCACCAGCTGGATGGCGGCTTCGACCAGTCGAGCGCCACCGGGCAGCCGCTTTCGCAGCGCCTTGTGAAAGTGAATGTCAATCTGCCGGAAATCGCCACCCTCGGCGTTGCGCAGCGCATCAACGACCAATGGACGGTGACGGGCACCGTCCAGTGGACTAACTGGAGCCGGCTTGGCGTTGCACCATTGCTTGACCGCACGACGAGCGTGCCGATTACCGGCCTCGGCTTCAAGTATCGCGACGAGTGGTTCTATGCCCTTGGGGCCCAGTATCAGCTGAACAACGCCTGGAAGCTTAGGGCTGGCCTCGCCTATGAGGTGTCGCCGATCGATAATGAAAACCGCGGCGTGCGCGTTCTCGACAGCAACCGTTTCTGGCTGTCGTTGGGCGCCGGCTACAAGTGGAGCGAGAAGCTCGAATTCGACATCGCCTACAGCCACCTGTTCCTGCAGAGCGGTCAGGTCAATATCGTTCCTGCCGGGAGCCCGTTTAACCCGGGCGGAAATCCGGCTTTTGACCCCCGCCTCCCGCAGTTCAATGGCAGCTCCAAGGGGGCCATCGACATCGTGTCGGTCTCGCTCAAGTACCGTTGGGATGATCCTTCGCCTTCGGCGGCGCCGCTCACCAAGAAGTACTGATCGAAGCTGCGGCCATTGCCTTTTTAGAGAGCCGGGCCTTCCGCCCGGCTTTTTCTTGTCCGCGGGCATCAGCCAACAAAAAAGCCGCCCGAGGGCGGCTTCTTCTTGAGCGGGACCCTTGGCCTCAGCGCTTCTTGCGGGCTGCGAGGCGCTGCGCCTTCCAGTCCATCTGGTCCATGATGGCGCGGGTGACGAGGTTGGCGCGAGCCGCCTCGCGCGCGGCGCGCTCGGCCTCAAGCTGCGCCTCGCGGGCAGCGCGCTCCGCCGCTTCCCTGGCGTCCTTTTCAGCCTTGATCTGGGCGAGCCGGGCCTGTTCGGCGGCTTTGGCCGCAGCCTTGGCGGCTTCGCGCTCCTGCCGCGCCTGAAGGACGGCCGCGCGCTCCGCCTTCCGGGCGATCACTTCGGGATCATCGTCCGTGGGGCGGTTCTTGAACTTTTCGAGAAGGGCCTTCCGGGCCTCGGACGCCGCCGTCTGGCGGTCGGAAAAACTGTTGAAGCTGAACTTCGGCAAATCGCGATCCTGTACGTGAGCTGGCGGGTAAGGTTTGCGCAAGCCGATTCCGGGGCGCAGCGACGTCATAAGACATGCGCTGACGAAAATCAATGAGGCGGGACGGGCGGCAGCTCTGCCAAAACGCATTGGCTGACAGCCATTTCTGCGGCGGCTCTTGCAGCGCTCAGCGTCACGGTCCGGATCTGCCTGCCGGGAAGCGCCACCCGCAAACCTTCCCCAATCGCGGGATGCAGCGTCGCCGCGCGGCCGCAAAGCGAAATTTCATGCCGGCCGTGGCGGCCTTCCAGCGCCAGCGCCAGCCGCGCCAGCTCCGTTCCGGCCTGACTGAGGATGGCGAGGGCAGCAGGATCACTTCTTCGTGCGGCTACGGCGACTGGCAGGGCGAGCAGGCCGATCGCACCGCGGTCCCGGCCATAGACCGCCTGGCGGACGATCGGCCATTCGCCGCCGCCGATCGCGGCGGCCAGGGCCTCGCCGAGGGTCGTGCGCCAGCCGCTGCCGGGCTCCTCATCCTCCTGCCGAAGGATATGGCGAAGAGCCTGCACGGCGATCCAGTAGCCGCCGCCAGCGTCATCGATCAGCACGCCCTTGCCGCCCGCAACATGCAGGTTCTCCCTCGCGTCGAGATGAGCGGCGACCGAGCCGGTGCCGGCGCAGATGAGGATGCCTTGCCCCGGGGGAAAGGCGCTGCGCGCCGCCAGCTCCACATCATTCATCAGGGTGATCCGCCGCGCTCCCAACCGGGCGGCCAGCATTTTCACCAACTGGCCTGCTTCCGGTGTATCCTTGCCAAGTCCGGTGACGCCGGCAACGACGCCATCAACAGCACCCGCCCTTTCAGCCAGCGAGGCGATCGCATGATCGGCCTTTGCAAGGATTTCCGGACGGTAAAGATGGCCGGAAAAGCCGGCGACAGCGCCGCTCGCCTCGCTGCCGGAACTTGCATCGAAGAGGTGCCACCGCGTGGCGCTGCCGCCGACATCAATGCCGAGATACCGCGCCAAAATGATCTCCGTCGCTGTGGTTCCGTCTCATTGCGCGATGCTCTGGCCATTGGTCAGGCCTGGCCAGGGCACAAGCGTTTCTGTCTCGTCACGGCTCGCGTCTAACCTGACCGGCCTCGGTGATTGCGGCCAGCAGCGCCAGCAGGAGCCCGAGCGTGAAGCCGCCCATGGCTGCGCCCGCGACGATCAGGCGCCTTGGCGGGCCGGCGCGTTCAGGCGGCGGCGCCGCCTCAGTGATGAGGTGCGCTCTGGCCGGCTCGGCCTGCGGCTGATTTGAATCGTCGCGCGCGCTTGCGAGAAGCGCTTGGTAGACGGCCCGGTTAACCTCCAAGTCGCGCTCCAGCGCCATCAGCTGTGCCGCCTCCCGGTTTGCGGAAAGGATATCCCGCTTCAGCGAATCGGCCTGCGCCTGCATGCTCTTTTCGTGGCCGGCGGCCCGCTCGAGTTCGGAGCGTGCGGCATTGCGGAGCCGATTGATCTCCTCTGCAAGAGCGCGTTGTGCGTCCCGCAATGCCGATTGAGCGGCCAGAAGCTCCGGATGCAAGGGGCCCAGCGACAGGCTGAGGCTGGTAAACCGCCGCTGCGCTTCGCTCGCTTGCTGACGCAAGGGACCCAAAGTCTGCGCATTGATCGCTTCCGGCAATACGCCACGCTCCGCTGCCTGGCCACGCAAACTGTCAAGCTGATCGAACCTCGCCTTCGCCTCAGCGGCGCGGGCTTTCGCCAGGGCCAGCTGATTGCTTGCCGCGTCGAGCCGCTCTTCGGAGCTGGCCTTGCCGCCAGTGGCGGCAAGGTTCTTCCGTGCCTTTAAGTTAACGAGCTTTTCTTCCAACTCGCGGACGCGATCTTGCAGAACGTTCAATCGCGCTGCCGGCGCCGTGCTGCTGTGCTGCAGCATGCCGGCGCGCAGACTGGCCAGATGCTCAAGATAGGTTGCGGCTAAAGCATTGGCGAGTCTGGCCGCCATCTCGGGCTCCGAGGCCGTCACAACGATGTCGATAACGGGTTTCCGCTCGTCATGCTGCACCCGAAGGCCGCTCTTCAATTGAGCGGCGATGCGTTCAGTCCGATCATCAGGCGTCACAGGAAACAGCCGCGTCAGCACTTTGGCTGCGCCGGTGTATTCCGGATCGCGCGCAAGGCCCTCCCGCTCGACGACGCGCCGCAGCATATCAGGTGACGTCAAGATGCGGGCCTGGCGTTCTAGATATGTCGTCGGATCGTTGCTCAGGCTGTTGGCCGAAACGTTATTGGAAGGGACCCCGAGCGGATGCTGATCGACCCGAACCTGCGCGGTTGCCTGATAGCGGTCGCTCAAGGTCAGGCTGAAGGCGGTGGCGAAAGCTGCGAAAAGCAAAGCGGGCAGGATTGGCCACCACTTCCGCCGCCAGAGCGCCATCGGGATCGACATACGTCCGAAACCGCCATGGGCAGGACCGTTGCCTGGCGAAGCTGAAGCGGTTTGTGTGTGGGTATGCACGACCATGGACGACGCTTGGTTTCCTGATCAGGATAGGTTTCCCGGAGTTCAGTATGACTCCGCTTCGCGCTTGCCGGGAAGTCCCTGAGGACTGGATCGACCATACCACCAATTGCTGCCGAGGCAGCCTTTTTTGCATAGACGGCAACGGCATCGCGCCAGAACGTTCATTGCCTCGGCATCCCGCGGCGGTCACAAGGGCTGGCGCAGCCATCGGGGGCCGCTATAGTCCGTGACGATGACAATCGACGCGCTTCAGGAACCGCCGGTCCCCCGATCCGAACAGGCGCGCGTGACCACCCGCGATCTCGAGCGCGCGCGCGGCAAGGTTTCCCTTGCCGTTACCCTGTCCGGCGAGCGGCACGCGATCCGCGATCTCGGCCAGTCAGGCTGCGGAAGGCTTCTCTTCCCCGCGCGCGCCGCGGCGCAGCCGCTCGAAGCCATTGTCGTCAATACTGCCGGGGGGCTGACTGGCGGCGACCGTTTCGACATCGCCGTGAAGGTGAATGAGGGCGCGGCCGCCACGATCACCAGCCAGGCCTGCGAGAAGATCTACCGCGCCAGCGATCGCGCGGCCCGGCTCGCGGCGCGGCTCATTGTGGCGCGCGGAGCGGTCTTGCACTGGCTGCCGCAGGAGACGATCCTCTTCGACGGCAGCGCGCTCGACCGGTCGCTGACCATCGACATGGATCCGGGCGCGACGCTTCTGGCGGCGGAGGCCGTGCTGCTCGGCCGGCAGGCCATGGGCGAAGCGGTCGAAACCGCGCGGCTCAGGGACCGCTGGCGCATCCGCCGTGGCGGACGGCTGGTCTTCGCGGAGGAGACGGCGGTTGACGGTGCGCAGGGCGACTGGGCGGCGCTGCGCAGCGCCAAAGCCCTGCTCGGCGGCGAGGCGGCGGCGATGGCCACGATCGTGCATGCGGCTCCTGATGCGGGAGCCCGGATCGATGCTGTGCGAACCATCATGGAAAGCACGGATATTGACGGCGGGGCCTCGGCGTTCGACGGTTTGCTGGTGATGCGCATGGCGGCGCCTTCCGGGCTCATCTTGCGCAAGACGCTCATCCGCGTGCTCGAACTCTGCGGTGGAAGGCCCTTGCCGCGGGTATGGATGACGTGATGATTCAAGGACTTGAACGATGAACCTGACACCGCGTGAGAAAGACAAGCTGCTGATCGCCACCGCGGCCATGGTGGCCCGCCGCAGGCTGGAGCGGGGCGTCAAGCTCAACTATCCCGAAGCGGTCGCGCTGATCACCGACTTCGTGGTGGAGGGTGCCCGCGACGGGCGCACGGTGGCCGATCTGATGCAGGCTGGCGCGAAAGTCATCACGCGGGCGCAGGTGATGGAGGGCATCGCTGAGATGATTCCTGACGTGCAGGTGGAGGCGACCTTCCCGGACGGGACGAAGCTCGTCACCGTGCATGATCCGATCCGGTGAGCGGGGTGAGGCGCCGTACGGGAATCATGGGTTTCTCGAGGCTTCGCTCCGCTTCGCACCTCGAAATGAGGGGGTTTGAGCAGGCGAGGGCAATCCTCGTTTCGAGGTGCGAGCCAGCGGCGAGCCTCGAGAAACGGGCAGCAGCGGGGCAGTCCGGGATCACCAACGGGAAAGAGCTTGCGCCTGATCCGTCGCGCCCCCCTCCCGGCTCGCTGTGCTCGCCACCCTCCCCGCAGGGGGGAGGGATGGGCGCGGCGCTTGTGATGCTGTTGCTGCTGTCCTCGCCCGTCCTCGCCCATCCCCATTCGCCCTCAGGCGACAAGGCGGGCGCCGACCGCGATTACTGGATCGAGCTTGGCGAAGCGGTCCATGGCAGTTTCGGGCCGCTGATCGCCGTCGGCATCCGCATCGGCGACGATGCGCTGAGGACGCTGGGCGTCGGCCCCCGCAATGTCGATGTCACCTATTACTCCGGCAAGGACGCGCCATGCCCCTGCGTCGTCGATGGCATCATGCTGGTGACGACCGCCTCGCCGGGGCAGGGCACATTGCGGGTGGCGGCGGAACCAGCGGCGGACGGCCAGTTCGGCCGCGTCGTGATCCGCAACAAGCGCAGCAACCGCGCCGTCGAATATGTGCTGCCGCCGTCGCTGGCTACCCTTGCCAAGGAGGCGATGACCGGGGCGCCGGAGCGCCGCTGGTCGCTGGTGATGAAAGCGCCCGAGGCGCAGATATTCACTCGCCGAATGTTCGACGTGAAGGATTAGGAGAGGCCGATGGCAGGCAGGATGAAAACGGGGGGCGGCGGCCTGGTGCCGGGCGAGATCATCCCCGCCGAGGGCGATATCGAGATCAACGCCGGCGCCGCCGCCGTGACGCTGACGGTGGCGAACACCGGCGACCGGCCCATCCAGGTGGGCAGCCATTACCATTTCTTCGAGACGAACGAGGGCTTGAGCTTCGACCGCCAGAAGGCGCGGGGCATGCGCCTCGACATCGCGTCGGGCACGGCCGTGCGCTTCGAGCCCGGGCAATCGCGCGAGGTTCGGCTGGTGCCGCTGCGTGGCGCGCGCAAGGCCTATGGCTTCAGAGGTGATGTGATGGGGAGGTTGTGATGCTTTTCGGCGGATCAAGCGCCCGAGAACCCCCTCCCGGACGGGAAGACGGCAGGGTGAGGGGCCTCCGGCGCGTCAAGCGACGCCACCTTTATCCCCTCATCCTGTCCTTTTCCCCCTCGGAAGGAAGGAACGCTTGCCGAGGCCCAGGGCCTTCTGATTTCAGCCGCTGGCCGTCCTCAAGCTTCCAGTTCCGGCAGCCCAAGCACGTCGACGTTCCACGTCATGTTGAACAGGTCGCGGATGCCATCGACGCGGGACTGGGACTGGCCTGCCGCAGCCAGCAGCTTCATCATGCCGTCCTGCGGGTTCCTCCCATCAAGGGCCGCGAAGACGATGCCGGTGAGCCTGCGGTCCCATTCCTTCATCGTCCGCTGAGCGAAATCCTTCCGCTCCAAGCCACGGTTCTGCTCCACGAACGCGGAGATCTCGGCGGCGTGGCGGGAGACGCCACCGAGCAGCTTGGCCTCGTAGATCTTGAGGTGCTGAGCGATGTCGGTCTTGAGCAACGGAAGCATATCGTCCACAGCGCGGGCGGCGACAAGCTCGACGACGTTCTTCTCAAGCTGAAGCCCGGCCAGCGCCTTGTGCCGGAGCACATAACCGTCGGTCTTCAGCTTGATGCGATGGCCATCTTCAAAGGCGATCACATAGCCCTCGATGCCTTCTTCGCGACGCGATTCGTCGACAAAGGCGTGGATGTCCTCGACCGCCGCCATGGCGCGAACGACGGGGACGGCGAACTTCGCGCCGATGTCGGCCAGTTCCGCGCTCGTGAGATAGTCGCCGCCGACAATATGCCGTGCGGCCAAAAGCGTCAGTTCTGGCCGCTCGTAGGCGACGACAATCCGGTTATCCGGCGAGGTGAACTCGAACATCGGCGTGATGCCGCGATCAATCATCGCGGCAGAAAGCTTCAGCACGTCAGGAGAGGCATGCCGCTGCGCCAGCTGCGCCTGCGGCGTGATGCCCATTCGCGTCATGAAGACCAGTTCTCCATCAACCAGCGCCGGATGAATCATCGAGCCATCCAGCTTGTCGAGGACGACATGCGGGCGCAACCAGTCGATCTCCTCTGGCCGCTCCTTCTCGCCGAGATTGAAGAACTTGTGGAACGGCCGGGCGATGATCTTGCCGGTGTGGTCGAACTTCAGCCCACGGCATTCCCGAGCAATCGCGTGAGCGAAGCTGTCGTCGGTCGTGTAGACATAGTCGACCACGGTGTAGCTTTCCCGACGCGACACAACGAAGCCAAGCTCGAACGAGATGTGCGGCGTGACATCGTCAAGATGATGGATGGTCGTGAAAGGCTTGCGGTCCATGGCTTCAGTCTCCGCCTGTCATTGGTCGGGGCCGGGCTTACAGCACGAAAGCTCGGCGGTCGGCAAATACGATTTGCTGATGCTGGAGATGAAGTATTCGCATCGAGCGCTTCTTTTTCATCTGTCTGGAGAATGGAAGCGAGCCACGACTGCCCCTACCCCGGAGCCTGATCGCCATGCCCACCCGCATCTCCCGCGCGTCCTATGCCGCCATGTTCGGCCCCACCACCGGGGATCGGGTGCGCCTCGCCGACACCGATCTCATCGTCGAGGTCGAGAAGGATTTCACCATCTACGGCGAGGAGGTGAAGTTCGGCGGCGGCAAGACGATCCGCGACGGCATGGGGCAGGGGCAGGCGACGCGCGCCGAGGGGGCGGTCGATACGGTCATCACCAATGTGCTGATCATCGACCATTGGGGGATCGTCAAGGCGGATGTCGGCCTCAAGGGCGGGCGCATCGCGGGCATCGGCAAGGCCGGCAATCCGGATACGCAGCCGGGCGTCGATATCATCATCGGGCCGGGCACGGATGCCATCGCGGGCGAGGGCAAGATCCTCACCGCCGGCGGCATCGACACCCACATCCATTACATCTGCCCGCAGCAGATCGACGATGCGCTGATGTCCGGCGTCACCACCATGCTGGGCGGCGGCACGGGGCCGTCGACCGGCACCGACGCCACCACCTGCACGCCCGGCCCCTGGCATCTGGAGCGGATGATCCAGGCGGCCGATGCCTTCCCCATGAATCTTTCCTTTGCCGCCAAGGGCAACGCCTCACTGCCCGGCGCGCTGATCGAGCAGATCGAGGCGGGCGCCTCCTGCATGAAGCTGCATGAGGATTGGGGCACGACGCCCGCCGCCATCGACAATTGCCTCTCGGTCGCCGACGATTACGACGTGCAGGTGATGATCCACACCGACACGCTGAACGAGAGCGGCTTCGTGGATGACACGCTTCGCGCCTTCAAGGGCCGCACCATCCATTCCTTCCACACGGAAGGAGCGGGCGGCGGCCATGCGCCCGATATCATCAAGGTCGCGGGCTACAAGAACGTCATCCCGTCCTCGACCAACCCCACGATGCCCTACACCGTCAACACGCTGGAGGAGCATCTCGATATGCTGATGGTCTGCCACCATCTGGACAGCTCCATCCCGGAGGACATCGCCTTCGCCGAAAGCCGCATCCGCAAGGAGACGATCGCGGCGGAGGATGTGCTGCACGATATGGGCGCGCTCTCCATCATGGCGTCGGACAGCCAGGCCATGGGCCGCGTGGGCGAAGTCATCATCCGCACTTTGCAGACCGCGCATAAGATGAAGCAACAGCGCGGGAAACTGCCGGAAGATACGGCGAATGCTGATAATTTCCGCGTCAAGCGCTACATCGCTAAGGTGACGATCAACCCGGCGATCGCGCATGGCCTCTCGGCCCACATCGGCTCCATCGAGGTCGGCAAGCTCGCTGATCTCGTGCTCTGGTCGCCGGCCTTCTTCGGCGTGAAGCCCTTTATGGTGATCAAGATGGGCACCATCGCCGCCGCCGCGATGGGCGATCCCAACGCCTCCATCCCCACGCCGCAGCCGGTGCATTACCGCCCGATGTTCGGCGCCTTCGGCCGATCGCTGACGCGCTCATCCGTGGTCTTCGTGTCGGAGGCCTCGCTCGCCAAGGGGATCGCCGGGCGCTACGGAACCGATAAGCTGATGCTGCCGGTGAAGAACACGCGCGGCTGCATCTCGAAAGCCTCGATGATCCACAACAGCGCCTGCCCGGACATCGAGGTGGACCCCGAGACCTACGAAGTGCGCGCCAATGGCGAATTGCTCACCTGCAAGCCGGCGACGGAACTGCCGATGGCGCAGAGGTATTTTCTGTTTTGAGGGGTGCTGTTCACCCCTCCACATACTCCACAACGCTTGTGGCCTCCGGCACGTTCACTCCGTCCTCAATCATCCCCTCGATATGGAAGCGGATCGCGAAACGGATTTCGCGCTCCACGTCCGCGATTGTGTCTCCCGTGGCGACGCAACCCGGCAGGTCAGGCACATAGGCCGAATAATTGGTGGCGGCCTTTTCGATCACGACGGCATAGCGCATCAGCGTTTCTCCTTCAGCCCGGATTGCTTCAGAATGCTATCCAGCGTGCCGGGCGCGAGATCATCCGACGGCTTGCCGGCTACGGTGACCCTTCCCGCTTTCGACAAATGTTTGAACTGCCGATGGCTGCCGCGTGTGGCGACGAGAAACCAGCCATCCTGTTCAATCATTCGCAGAACGTCGCGAATCTTCATGGCTGAAAACTGGCAGGGTGTCGCGGCTTCAGCAAGCCGTCATGACAAGCCGTTGTTCGCCTCTACCCGATCACCAGGCGATGCCGAGGCGGCCGGGCAGCAGGCGCTGCTGGATCGAGCCGGTCGGTATGACCGAATCCGGAACGCTGTGGGGCGTCAGCCCCAGCGAATAAAGCTGGTAGGTGCCAGGCTGCACATTGGTGCCGGCGTCCAGGAACGAGCGCGGCTTCACCTTCACGACCATCTCGCGCTTCTTCTTCACCTCGCGCGCTTCTGCGGCTGGCATCGTGATGGCGAAGGCGACGGTGAGTGCGGCGAGAGCAAGAACAATGCGCATGGTCATCTCCAGTTCTCCTCAAGGTAAGGGGAAGGCAGCCAATAGGCAAGGAGGTGTGGCGCTTCGCCCGCCTCAGCGCGGCGTTTTTTCGCCGATGGCGCCGGTGATGTCGGAGCGCATCGCCGGGATCCGGCCATCGGCATCGAGCCAGGTGGGCTTGCGCCCCGTCGAGGTGCGGCTGGTCGGGCAGGGGCGGCGGCGCTGCTCGGCCTCGCTGAAGAAGCGCCGCAGATCCCTGTCTTCGCCGGCTTTGAGGAGGCTCAGCCGATCGATGAAGCAGGCGACCTCCGGCCGCTCTGCGGCGGCGGCTTGCGGCGCGCAATACCAGCCTGCAATTGAAATCGCGCCTTCCGAGCGGAAGGCGAGGCAGGATTGTCCGCGCCCGGCGGAATCGGCCAACACCATATCGGCGACGTCGATATTGCCGAATTTGGTGGAGAGCTTGCCGATACTGCCCGCCCGCGTGATCGCCATTCCGCGCTCGGCCTGCTGGCGGGCCATATCCACGAACATCGTCGTCTGCGCCTGGGGGGAGGCCGATCGGCGCAGGCTCAGCCGCGCTTCCGGCAATTCCGGCTGGTTGGTTTCGAACAGCAGCGCATCCTCGCGCTCGCCGGAAGGCGAAATGCGCGCGCTGTAGACGGCGGCCTGGCGTCCGAATTGCGGCGCCTGGAGGCTGATCAGCTCAACCGGTTTGCGGATGGCCTGCCAGGTTGGCGCCGGGCGCCGGGAGGGCAGGTCGGTGATGGAATTGACGGTGGCCGGATCCTTCAGATCGGACGGATAGTCAGGCCGGGACAAGGCAAGCAGGGCGGAGAGGGTCAGCAGGGCGCCAGCGGCGCCGAAGGCGAGGCTGCGCATGTTCTCCAGAGCGAAATCCTCGATCCTGCGGGCAATCGAGAGGGGCGGTTCGCTTGCTGGCAGCAGCCTTGCCGCGATGATGTCCTCGATGTCATGCTCAATGTTACGCATACGCCACAATCCGCTCCGGGCCACCACTCCGGAAAGGCTTCTTGCCTTCCCGTAAGACCGTTCAGGCGAACAATTTGAGCGAATGTCGCAACACAATCGTTACCAAGACCGCGCCATCGCGGAGCATGGTGAACGGAGCGTTGCGGCAGAGGGTTAACGAGCTGTTCCACTTGAGGTTGCGGGGGCCTGCCCGCCTCAAACGCGGTCGCAGGGCCGCTCGATCATGCGGGCGGACGATCGGTCAGGGCGCGTCGATCAGGCTCACATGGGCAGCCACAACCCGCCAGCCGTCCGGTGTGCGAATCCACACCTGGCTTTGCCGGCCGATCTTGCCTGCGGAGGATGCGCGCCGGAAAAGCGTCCAGGCCGTCGCCATGTCGCGGCCATAGGTGGTGATCACCGTGCGTTCCAGCATACGCTGCAGGCCGGTGGAAGGCCGCGCCGCCCGAAAGGCCGCGATTTCGCCGTAGCCATAAAGGTTTTCGCCGATGCCGTAGCGGATCGTCCGGCCGCTGTTGAGGAAAAGCGCGTCCAGAATGGCGACGTCGTTTGTCACAAGGGCGCGCTCGTATTCCTGAAAGGCTGCCTCGACCTCGGCCTTCACTTCGGGGATATCGATGTCCATCACGTCATTCCTGGGGCGAAAACGCCCTTCATTGATGAGTCTTCGCGCTAGAGCGGTTGCCGATCTGACTGAATCAGATCGGCCGCTCTAAGATCTTGATTTACCGCATTTTCTTTCGAAGAACCGGTATCCACTTCTTCGGAAAATGCTCTAACTCATTGAAGCGATATAGGCGCGCCAGCCGCCGAAGCGCGAGATATCCTCGGCGCCCCGCAACCCTTCCGGCTCCACCAGAAAGCCCTTGGGCGCAGTGCCATCGGCAAGGCGAACCGTGCCGATGCCGAGCGGGGCGGGAATGCCCGCCACGAAACGTCCGAAACCCTTGGGCGGCAGGGCCCAGACCTCCGCCTGCACCGGCAAGCCTGCACCATCCCCGATGCGCAGCAGGCCCGGCCGCCTCGGCGGCCCGCCCGCCAGCGCGTGAAAGCGGTAGTCCGCTGTGGTCGTTACAGCGCGGCGGAAGACGCCGCCATTGCCGGTCAGTTCATGATTGAGCGGCATGCCGGAAAGATGCGCGCCGATCACGGCGATCTCGATCAGGCCATCCTGGCCGGAGGGCCGATGCTGCCTGTCTTCTGCGGGAAGCCCGGCGCCGGTTGCGCCAAGCGTGATGCCTACCGCCCGGTGAAAGACGCGCCCGACGCTTGCGAGCATGCCATCGCTTCCGGATGGGCCGATGAAGGTGATCCCGGCGGCCCGGCCATCCGAGCGGAAGGGTCCCGGCACGGCAAGCGCGGCCTGATCCAGCAGATTGACGAAGTTGGTGTAGGCGCCGCAGCGGCTGTTGGGAGTCATCGGATCGGCGGCAAGCGCCTCCAGGGTCGGGGAGACGGGTGTCGTCGGCACCGCCAGCATCGTAATCGACTTCCAGATGCTGCTGGTCTGCCGCCGCAGCGCCGCCAGCCGGTACTGCGCCTTGAACAGGGCGGTCGCTGAAAAACCATTCGCGCCTTCGACGATCCGGCGTGTGACGGGATGGACGATGTCCGGCTTGCGCTCCAGCACATCGGCAATGGCGGCGTGCCGTTCGGCCACCCATGGCCCCTCATAGAGCAGGGCAGCCGTTTCGAAGAACGGCGCCATGGCGATCGGTGCCAGGCGGGCGCCCCTGGCCTCCAGAAGGCCCAACGCCCGCTGCCATGCCTCGGATTGCAAATCGTCGCCGAAGAAGCGCAGGTCCTCCCGGCGCGGAATGCCGATGGTCATGGCTTTGGGCGCGGGGCCGGGCGGCGAGAGAGGGATCGTTCTTGAATAGGGATCGGCGGGATCATAGCCCGCCATGGCGGCATGAACGGTCGCCGCGTCGTCGACCGTCAGCGCGAAGACAGAAACGCAATCCAGCGTGCGGCAGGCGGGTAACACGCCGGTCGTGGAAATCGAGCCCGGCGATGGCTTCAGCCCGACGATGTTGTTGAGGGCCGCGGGAACGCGGCCCGAGCCCGCCGTATCGGTGCCGAGCGCGAAGGTCACCAATCCCTGCGCCACGGCCACCGCCGAGCCCGAGGAGGAGCCGCCGGGCACAAGCGCGGCGTCAATCGCGTTCCTCGGGATCGGATAGGGCGTGCGCACGCCGACGAGGCCGGTGGCGAACTGGTCGAGGTTGGTCTTGCCGATCAGGATCGCGCCGGCGTCGAGCAGCCGCTGCACCGCAGGCGCCGTGGCGGCCGGCATATAGGCGAAGCCGGGGCAGGCGGCGGTCGTTGGCAGGCCAGCCACGTCGATGTTGTCTTTCACGGCGAAGGGCACGCCAAAAAGCGGCCCGCGCGCGGAAGCATCGATCCGGTCCAACGTCTCGGCGGCCGCCAGAGCGGCATCCTCATCGGCCAGCGTGATGAAGATGCCGGGGTCTGCGAGCTCCCGGATGCGCCGGTAGACCTCCTCAATCAGTCGGGCAGCGGCGCCGCCTGCGCCGAAGTAGGACTCGACGGACGCCAGATCGAAAGCGGCGGGTAGAGGAAGGGTCATAAAAAGGCGCTGCCGGGACATGAGGGAGAATGGTTGAGGGAGACAGCAATCCTCATGCCATCCGTACAGGGCGTCGCATCGAAGCAACGGGAGGGCAATGTCGATGCGGGCTCGCTTGCGGCGCAAAAAGAGGCATTCCTCAGAATTGCCGCCTGTTTATTGGACAATCGTGTTGAGCGCGATTGCATTTGCGCCGAACTGGCCCGCAGCCCTGTCCCTCTCCCGGCAACCCGCAGGCGGCATGGTGATTGCATAGGCTGCGGGCGATCCACTCTACACGAAGAATTGCAGGAGGCTCCTTTGTCCAGATTGAACCGCCGCGGATTTCTCACGGCCTCCGCAGCCGCGGGCCTTCTTATCGCCGCGCCATCCATCGTTCGGGCGCAGGCCGCCAAAGCCAAGATGATCCTGAACTGGCGCTATCAGGGACCGCAGAGCTGGTTCTTCCTGGCGCAGGACATGGGTTTCCTGAAAGACGAGGGCGTCGAACTTCAGATCGATCAGGGCGAAGGCTCGGCCGCCGCCATCACCAAGGTCGCAACCGGCGCCTATGATGTCGGCTTCGGCGACATGAATGCCCTGATCGACCTCGTGTCCAAGAAGCCGGAAGACGCGCCGATCGCCTGCTACGCGATGTTCAACAATCCGCCCTTCACCATCGCCGTGAAGGCCGATGGGCCGATCCGCACGCCGAAGGATCTGGAGGGAAAGACGATCGGGGGGCCGGCGAATGATGCGGCGCTCAAACTCTTCCCGGCCTTCGCGAAGCTCGCGGGTATCGACGCCTCGAAAGTCACGATCACCAATATGGCACCCAACCTGCGTGAGACGATGCTGCAGCGCGGTCAGGTCGACGGCGTCTTTGGTTTCGTCAACACGATCTCGTTCTCGGCAAGGCTCGCCGGCATCGATCCGGACAAGGATTTCCGCTTCATCAATTACGTCGACTACAAGATGGACCTCTATTCGAACACGCTTGTCGTTTCGCAGAAGCTCGCGAAGGACAATCCGAAGGCAGCGTCTGGCATCGTGCGCGCTTTCAACCGCGGCCTCGCCGAGACGCTGAAGGATTTCGACAAGGCCATCGAGGCCGTCGCCCGGCGCGAACCCCTGATCAAGAAGGATATCGAGAAGGCGCGCCTCATCGCCACGCTCAAGGCGGAAATGAGCCATCCGGAAGTGGCGCGGATCGGCATCGGCGATGTGGACGAGGAGCGCTTCAAGCGCGGCATCGCCATCGTGGCGGAAGCGAACCAGCTGCCCCGCGTGCCGGGTGCGAATGAAGTCTTCACGCGGGCTTTCCTCCCGCAGCCGGCTGAGCGTATCAAGCTGCTCGGCGTTTGAGCGGCAATCACGGGGATTACGCATGGAACTTGGTCTTCAAGGCAAGGTCGCGGTCATCACCGGGCCTGCCAAGGGAATGGGCGCGGCCATCACGCATGCTTTCGCGGCGGAGGGGTGCCTGCTGGCGCTCGTGGGGCGCGATACCGGCGCGATCGAGCCCGTCGCCGCCGAGGTGAGGGCGAAGGGCGGCAAGGCCGTCGTCATCGCCTGCGATCTCACGAACGCGGCTGAGGCCGGGAACATGGCCGGAGAGGCCGCGAAGGCCTATGGCGGCCGCATCGATGTTCTCGTCAATGTCGCGGGCGGCTCCGGCCCTATGGGCAAGACCGGCTGGGAGACCAGCCCCGAGGAATTCGACGAGATCGTAACGCTCAACATGAACGGCTGCTTTCACACGATGCGGGCCGTCACACCCTTCATGATCGCGCAGAAGAGCGGCAAGATCGTCAATGTCGGCGGCACCTTCGGCATGCGGGGCAGGGCGGGGCGCATGGCCTATTCCGCCTCGAAATGGGGCCTGCGCGGCATCACGAAGAGCTTCGCGCTGGAGGTCGGCGCATATAATATCAACGTGAATTGCGTGGCGCCGGGCATGGTCGACGGTCCGCGCTTTCGCGAAAAGGTCGTACCGACGATGGCGAGAAAGCTCGGCATCTCCGAGGCGGAAGCCGCCAAGCGCCATGCCGAGGATTACGCCTTGCAGCGGATCACGGTCGATGCCGATGTCGCCAACGCCTGCCTGTTCCTGGCCTCGGATGTCTCCCGCCAGATTACCGGCGTCGATCTGCCGGTCGATGGCGGCTGGGCGGCGTTGTAAGGATTGGCCATGGATCACGCACCCTTCGATCTGGCCATCACCGGCGGCATCATCGTCACGCCGGAGGGCCGTTTCGCCGGTGATATCGGCATCCGCGGCGAGGTCATCGCCGCCATCGCCGCGCCGGGAGCGCTTGGGGCCGCGCATGAAACGCTCGATGCCGCCGGCCTTCACATTATGCCTGGCGCCATCGATGTGCATGTGCATTTCCGCGATCCCGGCATGTCCCACAAAGAGGATTGGGACACGGGCACAGCCGCCGCCGCCATGGGCGGCGTCACCACCGTTTTCGAGATGCCCAACACCTTTCCGCCCACCAGCACGCCGGAGATGCTGGCGGACAAATTCGAACGGGCGAAATCGGCGCGCATCGATTTCGGCCTCTATGGCCTGCTCGCCGAGGACAACATCGACCAGCTGGAAGGCCTGATCGCGGGCGGTGCCGCCGCCTTCAAATGCTTCATGGGCAATACCACCGGCAACCTGCCGTCGCCCTCCACCGGCGCGATGCTGGAAGGCTTCGAGATCATTGCAAAGCATGGCCATCGCATCTCGCTGCATGCCGAGACGGCGTCGATCATGGCCTGGCGGCAGCGGAAACTGATGGCCGCCGACCGGAATGCGCCGCTCGATCATCTGGCGGCAAGGCCGGCGATCGTCGCCATCGAGGCGGTCATCCGCGCTGCCGTCCTCGCGGAATGGACGGGCGCGCGCATCCATGTGCTGCATATCTCATCCGCCGATGAGCTCAGGCCCTTGCGGGAGGCGCAGCTTCGCGGTGTCGATATCACGGGCGAGACCTGCCCCTGCTACCTGATGCTCGACAGCGAGGATTACGCGCGGCTCGGACCCGTCATCAAGGTCAATCCGCCGGTGCGCGAGCCGCATCACAAGGAGGCGATCTGGCAGGCGCTGCTTGATGGCACGATCGGCCTGATCGCGACCGATCATGCGCCCCATGCGCCGGAAGAAAAGACGCGCGCCAATATCTGGCAGGCCGATGCCGGCTTTCCCGGCGTCGAGACGCAGATGCCGCTGATGCTGACGGCAGTCAGCGAGGGGAAGCTCTCGCTTGAGCATTACGTGCGGATCTCCGCCGAGAACCCGGCGAAGGCGTTCGGCCTCTATCCAGTGAAGGGTGCTATCCGCGTCGGCAGCCATGCCGATCTCGCCCTCGTGGATCTTGCGCGCGAGGACAGGATCGACCAGGCGAAGCTCGCTTCGCTTCGTTCGCGCATCACGCCGTTTCACGGAAAACACATCAAGGGCCTGCCGATTCATACGATTTCACGCGGAGAATACGTGATGAAAGACCGTGCATTGGTCGCTGAAAGTTTCGGCCATGGCCGCTCCGTGCATACGGTTCAGCATATGGCGAAGCCCGAACCACGGCATGCGGAGCAGACAATGGCCGCCGTGCTCCGCTAACCGGGCATATCTGAAGTTCTGCTCAGCTTTGGCACGTGCGTTGCTTTAAGCGGCGCATGAAACCCATGGCCCGCATCGCATCTGCCGAGGATAATGTGTCGCTCGAAGCGCCCGTTGACGATTCCGCCCTTCGACCGACGCCTGTCATCCAGCTCGAAAAGGTGACGATCACCTACGGCAGGGGCGAGAATGCTGTTCGCGCGCTCTCGGAGACGACGCTCGATATCGCCAAGGGGGATTTCGTGGCGCTCGTCGGCCCCTCCGGCTGCGGCAAATCGACGATCCTCAAGCTCGTCTCCAACCTGATCCGTCCGTCCACCGGCCATATCTTCGTGGGCGGACGGGAGGCCGGCGCCGAGAAGGTCGGCATCGGCATGGCCTTCCAGAACCCGACGATGCTGCCCTGGCTGACGATCCGCGACAACATCATGCTGCCGCTGAAGATCGTGGAGCCCTACCGTTCGTCCTACGCCGCCAAGAAGAAAACCGAATACCGCGATAAGGCCGAAGCCCTCCTGGAAAAGGTCGGCCTGAAAGGCTTCGGCGACAAGTTTCCCTGGCAGCTTTCGGGCGGCATGCTGCAGCGCTCGAATCTCTGCCGGGCTCTCATCCATGAGCCCGCCCTTTTGCTGCTGGATGAGCCCTTCGGCGCTCTCGATCAATTCACCCGCGAGGAATTGTGGGACATCCTCCAGAAGCTCTGGATGGATCACCGGCCCACCGTGCTGCTCGTCACCCATGACCTGCGCGAATCCGCCTATCTCGCCACACGGATCTGCGTGATGAGCGCCCGGCCCGGCCGTGTGATCGCCGATGAACAGGTGCCCTTCGCCCGGCCCCGCACGCTCGACATGACCTATGAGCCGGCGTTCGTGACGCTGACGCAGAAGCTGCGGTCGCTCATCGTTGACGCCCGCGCGGCGGCCTGAGGAGCAACGTGATGTTTTCCGAGACCACGACCCAGAAGCTCAAATCGGCGGGACTGATCGTCCTGTTCTTCGTGATCTGGGAAGTCGCCTGCATCGTCTTCGGCGTGAAGGAGATCATCCTTCCCCGGCCGACCGTGATCATGGCTGCGATGATCGAGTATTTCCCCGGCATACGCCCGCACCTGATCCAGACGCTCTACACGACGATGGTGGGCTTCGGCCTCGGCGTGATCATCGGCGTGGCGCTGGGCCTCCTTATCGGCACCTCGAAGGTCGCCTATGACACCGCCTACCCGCTGCTGGTCGGCTTCTCCTCGATCCCCAAGGTGGCGGTCGTGCCGATCTTCGTCCTGTGGTTCGGCGCCGGCACGACACCGGCCATCCTGACCTCCATGGTGATCTGCGTCTTCCCCATCGTGGTCAATGTGGCGACCGGGTTGGCGACGACAGAGCCCGAACTCGAGGACGTTCTGAAGGCGCTGGGCGCCAGCAGGTGGGATGTGCTGTGGAACGTCAGCCTGCCGCGCGCGATGCCCTATTTCTTCGCCTCGCTGAAAGTGGCGATCACGCTCGCCTTCGTCGGCACGGTGCTGTCGGAAACGGTCGCCTCCAACCGCGGCATCGGCAACCTGATGATGATCGCATCCTCCAACTTCAATGTGCCTTTGGTCTTCGCCGGGCTCTTCCTGCTCGCGTTCCTGGGGGTCGGACTTTACGTGATTTTCTCGCTCATCGAGCGGCGTGTGGCGGGCTGGGCCATGCGCAAGACGGATCTGGCTGTCGCGTGACGGGCGCGAACGGCCGGGAGGGAAGGTTCACCCGTGTTGTCAATCGCCCGCAAACTGCGGGCCCAGGGAGCTTGAAGATGTTCAATCGCCGCACCTTTACGACCGCAATCATGGCCGGAGCCGTGGCGCTCGGGCTTGGTTCCGCCGCCTCCGCGCAGGAGATGACCAAGATCAAATTCACGCTCGACTGGAAGTACCAGGCGATGCACAGCTGGTACTATCTCGCTATCGACAAGGGCTATTTCGCCGCCGAAAAGCTGGATGTCACAGTCGATCAGGGCGAGGGCTCGGCCGCCACCGTCAACCGCATCATGTCCGGCGCTTATGACGCCGGCTTCGGCGATGTGAACGCCATCATCCAGAACGCCCCGAGCAAGCCGGCGGATACGCCGACCATGGTCTATATGATCTACAACCAGCCGCCCTTCGGCATCGTGCTGAAGGCAAACTCGCCGATCAGGACGCCCAAGGATCTTGAAGGCAAGAAGCTCGGCGGCCCGGCGGGCTCCGCCACCACCAGGCTGTTTCCTGTCTTCGCCAAGCTCAACGGCGTCGATGCCTCGAAGATCGAGGTGCTGAACATGGCGCCCAACCTCCAGGAGCAGATGCTCGTGCAGGATCAGGTGAACGGCTCGATGATCTTCACCGCCACCAGCTACATGAATCTCGTCGGCATGAAGCTCGATCCGGACAAGGACTTCCGCTGGATGAACTTCGGCGATTACGGCGTCGACATCTACTCCAACGGCGTCATGGTCTCGCCCAAGCTGCTGAAGGACAATCCGGCGGCAGTGAAGGGCCTCGTCAAGGCCATCAACAAGGCGCTGATGGACACGATCGCCAATCCGGATGCCGCCATCGACGCCCTGATGAAGCGCGAGCCGCTTCTGAACCGCGACGTCGAGAAGCGCCGCCTGCAATATGCGTTCAAGAATCTGATGCTGTCGAAGGAAGCCGCGGAAATCGGCTTCGGCGACATCAAGGATGACCGCATGACCAAGGCGATCGGCTACGTCGGCGAGGCCTATGGCCTGACGGCGCTGCCGAAGGCCGACCAGGTCTTCAACCGCTCGTTCCTGCCCCCGGTGGCCGAGCGCACTGTGAAAATGATGACGAACTGATGTGACGCTGCCCGGCCGCTCTCGCCTCTCCACCTCCAGGCGGGGAGGGCGGCCCGGCAAACCCCTTGACCGACGTTCCGAAAGATCATCGCCATGCCGGAATTGACGAGCGCCGCCGGACCTTACGGCGGCATTCTGCTCGATGGGGCCGGCGGGAGCGTGCCCGGAACATTCGATGTGCGCGACGGCCGGATCGCCGGGTTGCGCGGCCATGGCGGAGCGGCGAAGAGCTTCTTCGTGCCGGCCTTCGCCAACGCGCATGATCATGTCAGGCCGCTTTCGCCCACCTCCTTCGGCGCGGCGGGCAAGCCGCTGGAGAGCTGGCTGCTGCGCCTGCCGGCCATGACGCCGCAGAATGCCTACGTAGCGGCCGCCGCGCCTCTGGCCCGCGCCGCGCGCTCGGGCTGCACCTCGATCATGGCGCATTACACGCGCGCCCACGGGCTGATGCCCTATCCCGAAGAAGTGCAGCGCGTCGCGGCCGCCGCCGCCGATGTGGGGGTGCAGGTTGCCTTTGCGGTCGCCATGCGCGACATGAACCCGCTCGTCTATGGCGACCATTCCGCTCTGTTGGCGGGATTGCCCTCCGAGGCGCGGCGCGAGATCGAGGCGTTGTTTTGCGCTCCTCTGCCGCCGGTGAAGGCGCAGATGGAGCTGGTGGAGGCGACCGCCGCCGCGGTCCACAGCGCCCGGTTCAACGTGCAATATGGGCCGAACGGCATGCAATGGTGCTCCCGCCCGCTGCTGGAGGCCATCGCCGAGGCCTCCGAGCGCACGGGCCGACGCATCCACATGCATTTCCTGGAAACGCGCTACCAGCGCGAATGGGCGGACAAACATGCACCTCAAGGCGCGGCGCGCTATCTGAAGGAGATCGGCCTGCTCTCGCCGCGTCTGACGCTGGCGCATTGCGTCTGGGCCAATGACGAGGATCTGGAATTGATCGCCGAATCGGGCGCGATCATTGCGACCAACGCGAGCTCGAATCTGCATCTGCGCTCGGGCATCGCGCCCATCGGCAAGGCGATCCGCATGGGCTGCAAGGTGGCGGTGGGCCTCGACGGCGCGGCCTTCGACGAGGACGACGATATGCTCCGCGAAATCCGTCTCGGGCATTTCCTGCATGCCGGCTGGGGCTACGAGGAGAATGTCGCGCGGGAAAAGTATCTCCTGGACGCCGTCAGCCATGGCCGGACCGCGAATGGCTGCGCCGGCGCCGCCGTGATCGCCGAGGCTGCGGCGGCTGACTTCGTCGAGCTCGATCTCGATCTGCTGGACCGGGATCAGGTCATGCCGGTCGATCCGCTGGATTACCTTTTCGCCCGCGCCGCCCGCGCCCATATCAAGCGCGTCGTGGCCGACGGCAAGGTGATCGTCGAGGATGGCCGTGTGCTGGGCGTCGATCTGCCCGCTCTGGAAGAGGAGATGCGGCAGCGCTACCGGGCGCAGATGCCGATGCGCGAAGGCTTCCTTGCGGCCTGGCCGCATCTCGATGCGGGCCTTATCGCCTATTACCGCGACCGTATCGGTTGCTGCTGAGCCTTCACGGAGCCGCAGGATATGCTGACGACAATCCTGTCTGTCTTTCGCCGCCACCGCCTCTTGCGTTGGCCAGGCCTGGTCGCCCATCCAAACCTATTCGAAGGAGGATAAAGTGACCGATCCCGTCATTCTGCGCTCGCCCAGGGATTTCGATACGTTCCGGATCAAGCCCGGCGACACCAACCGCATGGCTCTGTTCATCGATCCCATCAAGGACAACGTGCCGTTCCTCGGCTTCGTCGAGGTCTTCGACAAGGGAGGCGCAACGCCGCCCAACATCCATCATGATGCCTACGAAGTCTTCTATGTGCTGGAAGGCGAGGGCGTCGCCACCTGCGGCGGCAAGAATGTGCCGATCAGGAAAGGCGACTTCCTCTCCGTTCCGCCCGGCAACGAGCATATCGTCACCAATACGGGCGAGGGCCGACTCTATTGCATCACCTTCATGCTGCCCAACGAGGGATTTGCGGAACTGGTGCGCAGCGGCCAGGCGGAACCGCTGGACGCCCTCGACATCCGGACCTTGACCGCTTGAGCGGTTCCGGCGAACAGCACATCTTGCTTGAACAGTTTTTTGGACAGGAATGCCAATGACCCACCATCATCTGAAAGCCAGCGCCGCCCATTGCCACTGGGGCTATTTCGAGGCCGCAAGGGCTTCGCTGCTGACCATCAAGAGCGGCGATACCGTCACCATCGACACGCTGACTGGCGCGCCGGAGATGGTGCCGCCCCCGCCCTTCCATACGCCGCCCGAACTCTTCGAGGTGCACAAGCATTGCGAGCGTTTCGCGGGCGCGCCGCATATCCTCACCGGGCCGGTGGCGATCGAAGGGGCCATGCCCGGCGATGTGCTGGAGGTCAGGATCAAGGATGTCCAGCTGCGCCAGGATTGGGGGTTCAACTTCATCCGTCCGCTGGGCGGAACGCTCCCGGACGCGTTTCCGGAAGGGCGCATCCTCACCATTCCGCTCGACCGCGAGGCGATGATCGGCAGGTTGCCGTTCGGCGTCGACATTCCGCTCAAGCCCTTCTTCGGCATCATGGGCGTCGCCCCGCCCAGGAGCTGGGGCCGCTGCACCTCCGTCATCCCCCGCGCCTTCGGCGGCAACATCGACAACAAGCAGCTTGCCGCAGGCGCGACGCTCTACCTTCCCGTGCATGTGCCGGGGGGTAATTTCTCCTGCGGTGACGGCCATGGCGCGCAGGGCGACGGCGAGGTCTGCCTCACGGCCATCGAGACGGCCTTGCAAGGCACTTTCGAGTTCATCCTCCGCAAGGATCTGACCCTCGCCAATCCGCGGGCCGAAACCCCGACCCATGTCATCACCATGGGCTTCGACGCCAGCCTCGACCGCTGCATGGAAATCGCGCTCAAGGATATGATCGATTATCTGGTCAGCACGAAGAATCTCTCGCGGCTCGATGCCTACACGCTGTGCAGCGTGGGCGTCGATTTCCATGTGACGCAGACCGTCAACACGTCGAAGGGCATCCACGGCATGCTGCCCAAGAGCCTGTTTGCATAGTCTGCTCAAGGTTTAGGCGCTCCTCACCTCTTGTACCCGTCAACGGGGAGGGGAATTGGCGCGGCGCTGATCAATCCTTCTCCCCGTGAACGGGGAGAAGTCGCCCGAATGCAATGGAGGGCGGATGAGGGGCTGGGTGAGTTTCCTCCGCGCTCCATCACCATGCCCCTAACCCTGACCCTCTCCCCGTAAGGACGGGGAGAGGGAATTTGTGCAACGCTGCTCACATCTTCTCCCCGCCCGTAAGTCGGGTTTACCCGACTTACGCAGATCTCGGTGTTCATATCGGGCAAGCCCGATATGAAGCGGGGAGAAGTCGCCCGAATGCAATGGAGGGCGGATGAGGGGCCAGGTGAGT
>JADCCX010000026.1 GCA_020252485.1 Methylocystis sp. | reverse complement strand
GGCATAATTACGCGAGAAGTCCAAGTGATTTCGGCTACCTCACAGCGGCCTATGTGATGCTCCGTTCGCAGCCGCATACGTGGCTACCCGGCGACCGACCTTGGCGCCGGCAACCGCTCCGCCATCAGTTCGCAGAGGACTCGGGCAACGGGCGTGGTGCCCTTGCGCAGGCGCAGTGCGAAGGCGATCGGCTCAGTCGCGGGAACGGACAAAGCAGGCGATGCTTCCGCGAGGCCGTCAGAGAGGGAGCGCCGCGTTCGAAGCGTCAAAGCGAGGCCCGCCTTAAGCGCCGCGATGAGGCCCGACAGGCTCTGGCTTCCGGCTGCGATCCGGTAGGGTCTTGCCGCGCGGTCTAGGGCCGCCAGCGCCGCAGTGCGGAAGCCGCAAGGCGGGTCGAGCAGTGCGAGCGGGATTTCGATAGGCGATGTTGCCGCAAGCCCGCCGGCGCCCATGAGCCACAAGGTCGGCTCTTCCCAGGCGATCACCTCGTCAGGCTCCGTCCTCGATCGCACCGTGATCGTCAGATCGAGCGCGCCAGTCGCCAGCCCCTGCGCCAGTTCCGCCGAGCGACCGATACGAAGATCCAGCCGAACGCGCGGATGGGTGCGTGCATAGAGCGCGAGGAGCTCGGGCAGACCGTGCTCGGCGAAATCCTGCGTCGCTCCGATGGCGACTGTCCCATCCTGTCGAGCACCGGACAGGCTCAGCCACGCCTCGCGGTGGGCATCGAGAATGCGGCGCGCGTGACCTGCAAAATCCTGCCCCGCTGCGGTGAGGACACGACCGCGGCCCTGGGGCACGAACAATGGTTCGCCCACTTGCGCCTCCAGCTGCTGCATCTGGCTAGTGACTGCCGACGGGGAACGGCCGACTCGCTCTGCGGCGCGGGTGAGCGCGCCGGTCTCTGCGAAGGCGACGAAGGTACGTAGCAGGTTTGGATCGAAGAGCATTTTTCGATGATATCGAAGATATCGTTCTGAACAATCTTATTTTTTCAAACGGAAAAACTGGACATAGTCTGGCCGTCACCAACGGAGACTGACATGCCCATTCTGAACCTCTCGATCACCAAGCAGCCCGACGCCGAGCGCTCCAAGGTCATTGCCGACCGCCTGAGCGCGCTCACTGAGGAGCATCTGCGCAAGGACCCCACGATCACCGCTGTCGCCATCCAGCACATCGACCCGCGACACTGGTTCGCCGGCGGGCGCTCGCTGGCGGAGCAGGGCCGGGCCACCTTCTGGCTTGACATCAAGGTGGTGGATGGGTCCAACACCAAGTCCGAGTTGTCCGCGTGGCTCGAGGCGGTGTTCGTTAACCTGGAGGAGCTTCTCGGAGGCGTCCACCACGAGAGCTACGCGCTGGTGCACGAGGTTCCGGCTTCTGCCTACGGCTTTGGTGGAAGGACGCAGGAGTTCCGCTTCATCGCTGGGCGCATGAAGGGATGACCAGCGCGGGATCCGTGCGCTGGACGGATCGGGAGGGCGCAGGGCTTGAGTTGTGCGCCCTCCACGCGTGCGCCGAGGGGCTTCGCCTTATTGGCGTCACCTCCGCCACGAACATCCCACTCAACTGTCCCGGCGGAGCGCCGCGTCAGTTTGCATCGGCCAGGCCAGGCTATCTATGGGTTGAGCAAGCCCGATGGGAATGAAGGCTGGCCTTTGCAAGCGGTTCTGGCGCTACTGCCTTGGCGCCGGAAGGGCTGAAGCTGCGTCGGCGCGGCGGCCGGAAAAGGGCGCTGGGAACCAGGGCGCCAATGGCGCAGCCTCAAGGGCCGAACCAGCGTTGGTCGCTAGACTTTGTCTCTGATGCCTTTGGCTGTGGTCGGCGTTTCCGGATTCTGTGCGTGGTGGACGACTTCACGCGCGAATGCCTGGCACTGGTGCCTGATACGTCGCTGTCGGGCGCCAGGGTGGCACGTGAGCTCGACATGATCGCGACAATCCGTGGCAAGCCGCTGGCGGTGGTCAGCGACAGTGGCACGGAGCTGACATCAGCCTCAATCCTACGCTGGTCGCAGGAGCGGCAGGTGGAATGGCATTACACCGCGCCGGGCAAGCCGACCCAGAATGCGTTCCTCGAAAGCTTCAAAGGCCAGCTGCGCGATGAATGCCTCAATGAGACGCTTTTTACTTCCATTGCGTAGGCACGGGCCGTGCTGGTCGCCTGCCGGCAGGACTACACTACCATCGGGCCGCACTCGAAACCGGGCGGGCTCACCCCCGCAGCCCAATGAGGCCATAAAACGCCAAAACAAGCAGCAGCAGCGCAATGCCGGCCACGGGCCAGGCGCGCGTCGCTTGCTCCGCCGCCGCAACAGCGCGTGCCGCAGAATCGCGCCAGGGCGATCCGCGCTTGGCGAATACCAGCAGATCACCTGCCGGTGCCTCAGGCACGCGCGGGCCGATACGGGTCCAAAGCACAGCGAAGGCAGTACCGGCCACCACCGGTGCAAGTGTTGCGGCGCTCCAATCACCGCTTGGCGCCTTGCCTGTCACCGCGCCATACAGCGCCCAGGGCAACAGCAGCGCCGCCACACCTAACAGCAGCCATGGCGCGCTCAGGCCCCAGCCTGGCGTGGCGCCGGGTGCCGCCAACATCACCGCCCGCAGCCGATGGACAAAATGCAGCATCAGCGCGGTTGACCCGAAGGCGGAAAGCATCGCCGCCGCCGCGGCAAGACCCGCGCCGAGTTCTGGCTTCACCACCGCCTTGGCTAGCGCCCCGCCGGTTGGCGACAGCCCGCCAAAACCAAGCGCCAGCAGAAGTGCAAGCGGCAGCACCAGCATCCGCCCCGCTACGCCTATTGTCAGAGCAAGGCCCACACCAAGGAACAGGGCGCCCTTAGCCAGCATGTGATGCAGCGCATAAAACGCTGCATGGATCGGCGTTTCAGCAAGCCCCAGCAAAAGCCCCATGCCGAGCGTCGCCGCCACCACGCCCATCTGGCTCACGCTGGAATAAGCCAGGATGGTTTTTGGGTTGCGCTGCGTGAGGCCCATCGTAACACCCCAATAGGCAGTCGCAAAGCCAAGTGCGGCGAGCAGCGCGCCACCGGCCACGGGCGCACCATCAAAGGGCAAAAAGCGAATGAGCCCGATCACACCCGCTTTGATGATGGCGCCACTCAGTACCGCGGAACCTGGCGCCGGCGCGGCCGGATGGGCGATAGGCAGCCAGACATGCAAAGG
>JADCCX010000025.1 GCA_020252485.1 Methylocystis sp. | reverse complement strand
GAAGCGCCCGGCGTCGACCAGTTCCCGGACGAATGCGTGCTGCTCGTCGGTCAGCGAGATTGAGGACTTGATCGTCATGGCCAGACTCCTTTCCGGGCAGAGTAATACCCGGTGGCACCAAGGTCAATCTCCGCAAAGGTCGGTCCGCCTGGCAGCGGACGGGAACCCGCGCGCTGCGATCCGGAGATAAACATCAATATTCCAGTGACTTGAGAGTTGCTCTTTGCGGCCGTCTCCCCAGTGTCAGGTGTACTCAACGCCCTGAAAGGAGCGCCAGATGACCGCCCACCGCGCCATGCCCATGACCGGCTTCGAGGCCAATTGCCTCGCCGCCGCCGATCACTTCATCGCCTGCCGCGGATCGAAGCCCGCGACCCGCATCCGCGCCCGGTTCGACCGGATGGATCAGGCCGAGGCCTTCGCAGCCACCTTCGGCGACCGCCGCACCATGATCTACGCGGTCACCGCCGAGGGACGCTCCGCCCACATCAAGAACGCCTGAAAGGACCCCAAGCCATGACCAACCTTTCCGCCTCCGACCTCACCACGCTGACCGTCCTGATCGACGGCCAACCCCGCGGGCGCCTGGCAACCACCGCGAAGACCGTCGAGCGGCTCCGCAAGACCCTCGCCGAAGTGATCGGCGATGCTGCCGCCACGGTGATCGACCGGGCAATGGTCTGCGAAACCTTCGGCGGGGCCGAGGCGATCCTGAAAGCCGCCCTCAAGGGCAAGACGGCGGATGACCCCGTGCCGGTCGAGACCGCCCGGATGGGCGCGCCGGACACCGCCGCCCCCGCCCAGACCTCCGACGCGCAGCGCCGCCGGACCAAGGCGACCGCCGCCATGGACGCCGCCAAGACCGGCACCTTGCCGGTGCCCCCGGACTTTTCCGCGCCGACCCACGCCCGGTTTCGCGGCAAGCTCGAGGGCCTGATCGCTCTTGCCGAGCGGGGCGACATCGAAGGCCTGCGCGATGTCACGATCAACCCGGTCTCGTCGAGCCCCAAGGCGCTCGCCCGCTACCGCGACCTCTGCGTCACGGCACTCCAAGCACGGACGGAGGTAACGGGCTGAGCATACAGCGGTTTGCGCCCGAACGGGCGCCAACCAATTCTTACTCGATCAGACAGGATGATCCCGAGATGGCCAGTGGACACGAGAAGCACGAATGCGGGGCGGAGCCGGGCGGCAACTGGCCGAGGCCTACGCGACTGCATGACTGTTTGGTATGCGTCTTTGCTATTCTTTACTCGGCTGCCTGCGTCTTCGGCCTGCTGCACAGCCTGTTTTCAGTCGCAGCGGTCGTAGGTGGCGGGTGACCATCTGCAGGCGCTGCGTAGTCCGTCTTGCGTGTAACTGGAACGTCTTGCATGGTTCCGACCATGCCACTGAGCCTAAACACCATCCTGCGCAATGAGGGCCTTGCCCCGGAAAGCGTCCGCTTGTTGCGGCACCAAGATGGGCGCTCGCTCCGGGGTCGCAGCCCTTACGACCTCTGGCGCGACGATCCCCCCGCATTCGATGTTTACCAAACGACCCAGTCTATCGGTCGCAGACGGATTCTCAGCGGCCCATACTGGGCGGTGTTTCTGGCAACTGCGGAAGGCGAGACGCTTTTCGCTGGCCTTTGGTCCGCTCGCTACATTGGGTTGAATGAAGTGACCCGGATCTGGCCCCATGCGGTCGGGGAAGATCCCCCCGGCACCGTAGACACCTATGAACTCGTACTCCAAGAAATCATGGCGGACCTTGCCGGTCGCCTCGTCATCGGTTGGACCGGTGGGGAAAGAAACTGGGTGCAATATGCGCATCGCCGCGAGAAGCCGGTTCTGGAGATACGCCGGGTGTTCCGCGAACCTGACTTTCCGGGCTACCTTCGATTCAAAGCCGATCTTTCGCGAATTGCGTCGGTTCCTCCCGCGTGGCGTGCCGCCCTTGGAGCGGCAAGGGGCATCTACCTGTTGACCTGTCCTCGCACCCGCGAGCAATACGTCGGCTCTGCGACAGGCGCGGGCGGATTTCTTGCACGCTGGATGGACTACGTCGCCAATGGTCATGGCGGAAACGTTGGTCTGCGAAGCAGGGACCCGGCAGACTATCAGGTTTCGATCCTTGAAGTCGTGGGCAATGCGGCCACTTTTGAGGACGTCATCGCGCTCGAAGGCTTGTGGAAGAGCAAGCTTCAGAGCCGGGAGATGGGTCTCAATCAGAACTGACGGTGTGGCTCGCCGCTTTCAAACCGACTGCTAAGGGCGCGGCAGTGGTGCTACGTTCCAGAACAACACTCGTCCCGACCCGTGCTTGATGAGGCAGGTTTCCCACGCCTTCGCGTCGTAATGCGGGTCTGCCGGGAAGGGTGCGGCGATCATCGCCTTTTCGGCGAACTTTCTCGGATGGATGTTGATCGTGGCGCCCGCGACGTCCTTCGGCACCAACTCCCGCCCGATCTGGACAACGTGCCGACGGGCTGTCGGCCACGCCAGCGCCAGCCCGCGCGCCAGAACGCCCGATCCGGCGGCGCACCAGACTTCGTCGGGGGCCGCGCCGGACATCAGCGCCGACGATGCGATCGCCTCCGCCGCGCCCGGGAAATCCGCGCCGAACGGGATCAGGTGGGCCCCCGTCTCCCGGCAATAGGCTTTCGCCCGCGCCTGCACGACGGTCAGATATCCGGGTGCCACCGGTACGACCTTTGCGCCAAGGCGCGCGGCTTCCAAGGTTCGCGCATGTGGCTTTGCGCGCTGCGCCACGAAGATCGTGGCCCGCTTGCCCAGCGCCCTGGCGACGGTGGCCAGTGCCGTCTGCGCGCCGCCCTCGGGCGGGCTGGCATAGACCGCCTCCGCCACGCCGTCGAATACTTGGCCGATGAAGCGGGCCTTGGTTCCGCCGGGAAAGAGATCATCACGCACCACCGTGATGCCGCGGTGGATCTCCAGGATTGGGGCGTTCATTCCGCCTCCTCCTCTTCGCCTGCTTCCTCTTCGATCTCGCCGAATTCCACTTGCCCGCAAGCCTCGGTCGCCCGTTTCGGATCGCCCTTGCAGAAGACCAGCACGTTCTGATGGGTCCGGCCCAGCTTGCGCGAAGCGGTGAACTGCCGCCCGACCCGGATCGGCAGCGATCCCACGGCGGTGATGAGGATCGCGTCGTTGTAGAACTTGGCACCTGCCGCCTCGAAGGCTTCCACGGTCCGGCCCGGCAGGTTGACGAAGAACCCGCCCGCATCGCGCACGTCGCCAATCACCCAGACGGCGAACCGGTCGTCGCGCAGCCGGGCCACGGTGTCGCGGATGATGGTGGCATAGGCGACGAAGAAAGCGTCCTTGCAGAGGGTGGAAAGGTCCGCCGGATCGTCGGAGTAAACCTCAAGATTCCAGTAGGGCGGGCAGGAGAAGAT
>JADCCX010000024.1 GCA_020252485.1 Methylocystis sp. | reverse complement strand
TCATTTCGAGGCGCTGGCCAAAGGCCAGCCTCGAGAAACTAACAGGATTGCGCTCTGCCTTGACCGCGTCTCGAGGCTCCCCCCGGACCCAAGTCCGGGGGTCGCTCCTCGACATGAGGGTATTATAGGTTGATCAAAAATAAAGCTCCCTCACATCCTCATTTCGAGGTGCTGGCCAAAGGCCAGCCTCGAGAAACTAACAGGATTGCGCTCTACCTTGACCGTGTCTCGAGGCTCCCCCCGGACCCAAGTCCGGGGGTCGCTCCTCGACATGAGGATGGCCCGTAATCCGCCTCAGCCATCCGAAGGCGCAAGGCTCGCCAGTTCGCCCAGCGTCAGGGGCTTCAGCGGCGGACGGATGCGCAGGAAGCCAGCCTCCGTTGGCGTCACGCCCCGCTCGGCGGCGATCAGCGTCGTCAGCGTCAGGCCGCATTCCCGGCCCTGGCAAGGCCCCATGCCGCAGCGGGTGGCGGCCTTGACCTGATTGGGCCCGAGGCAGCCCTCACGGATCGCCGCGCGGATAGCGCCGGCCGTCTTCTCCTCGCAGCGGCAGACGATGACGTCATCCGCCGGAGCCAGCAATTCCGCGCGGGGCCGGTACCAGGCATCGAGAAAGGGGCGAAAGCTGGCGAGCCGCCCCCGCGCCTGCCGCAAGGCGCCGGTCGAAGCGTCCTTGCCAAGCTCCGCAGCAACGGCCAGACCGGCAAGCCGGCCGTCAAGTTCTGCGATGCGCCAGCCGTTGATGCCGCCGGCATCGCCCGCGATTCGCACGCCTTCGACCGAGGTCTGGCCGTCCGCGCCGAGCACAGGCTTCCAGCAAAGCTGCGCCTCATCCCACACATGCGCGACGCCGATCGACAGGGCGAGATGGGTGTGTGGAACGACGCCTTCGTGGAGCAGGAAGAGATCAGCCGCGCATTCATGCCAGCCACCGGAAGTACGGTAGCGGACAGCCGTGACCCGCCCCTCGCCCTTGGCTTCCACGGCCTCGACGCCCCGGATGAGGGGGACGCCCGCCTTGCGGATTTCGGCGTAAAAGGCGAGGCCGCGCAGCACCGCTCCGGCATTGGCGGCGGCGCCGGCCAGATGCGGCAGGGCGCGGCGGAAGGCGCCTACTGGCGTTGTGTCGAGGAAGGCCAGCGACCGGACCCCGGCCTTGATGAGCTGCGTGGCGTAGAGCAGCGGCAGCGGTCCCTGTCCGGCGATCACGACGCGGCCTGAAGGAACATTGCCGCCGGTCTTGAGCAGGATCTGAGCCGCGCCCACCGTCATCACGCCCGGCAATGTCCAGCCGGGGATGGGCACTGGCCGCTCGATCGCGCCAACCGCAATCAGGAGCCGCCGCGCCCTGATGCGCAACGTCTCACCCTTGCGGTTGAGGCAGAGGCTGAAACCGGCCCCGCCCGGAAGCTTCTCCACCTGCCAGACGGCCGCCTCCGGCCAATAGGTCGCCGCACTCTGGCGGAACAGGGCCGTCAGCCGCGCGCCCTCCCGGTCGTCATCGTTCTTCGCTTCGCGCGCCTCGATGGCGCGGTGCGCCTGCCCGCCGGGCGCAGCCTGCTCATCAAGCACGAGCACGGCGAGACCGGCCCCGGCGGCCCCGACAGCGGCGGCCATGCCGGCGGTTCCGGCGCCGATGATTGCCACCTCCCAATGCGTCACGGCGCGAGGCTCCGGCGGCCGTCCTGCGGCTCGATCCGCATCCCCTCCTGCACGGGGACGAGGCAGGCCTGACGCGAGGCGATGCCGTCGATCACCATCAGGCATTCGAAGCAGATGCCCATCATGCAATAGGGCGCGCGCGGCGCGCCGCTGACCGGCGAATAGCGCGTGGCGACGAGCCCGGCGAGCATTGCTGCGGCGGCCGCACTTTCGCCGGCGTTCACCTGCACCGGCCGCCCCTGCACATAGGCCGTGATCAGGCCTGCGGCAGCTTCAGGCGGCTTGCGAAACATCATCGCCCTTTCCGAAGCGCGCCGGGCCGAAGGGCGCGAAAGCCTCGCCGAGACGGCCTGCCAGCAAGGCAGGAGCCAGCAGCCTTGCATGGGCCGCCGCCAGCGTCACGCCCGAATGGCAGGTGACGAGCGCGGCCCCTTCATGCGTCTCGCTCTCGGCATAGAGCGGACAGCCATCCGGCGTCAGCACGCGCAGGCCAGCCCATGTGCGCACGAGCTTCGCCTGCGCCAGATCGGGGAACACCTCCGTGGCGTGGCGCGCCAGTTCAGCGCCGCCGTCCGCCGTCGTGCCGAGATCGAAGCCGACATCCTCATGGGTCGCGCCGATCATGACGGTGCCGTCGCCTGTCTGGCGGATGGTGTCACCCGTATAGGGCAGGAAGCTCTGCATCCGTTCGGTCACGAGAATCTGGCCCCGCTGAGCCCTGATGGGCGCGGCAAGCCCGACCTGCGGGGCAAGCTCGCGCGAACCATGCCCGGCGGCCAGAATCAGGCGCGGCGCTGCGAAAGCGCCCTTCGCCGTCCCGACGCGGAAAACGCCGTTCTCCCGCGCAATCCGCTCCGCCTTCGTGTCGCGGTGGAGCGCGACGTTCTGGAAGGCCAGCGTGGCATGCAAGGCGCGCAGCAGCGCCAGCGGATCGCAATCGCCGTCCTGCGGACAGAAGCTCGCGCCGGCCACCTTCGCGCCCAGCCGGACGCCGGGCAGGAGCGCCTCCAGTTCGGCGCGCTCCAGCACATGGATATCGGCGGACCAGGGCTCGCGCTGGTTGTGCAGGCGGGCGATCCGGCTGCGCTTCTGCTCCAGTTCCTCTTCGCCGACGCAGAAGGAGAGGCCGCCCTTCTGCGACAGCTGGAGATCGAAGCCTGTGCGATCCGCAAGCTCCTCGGAAAAATCGGGCCAGAGATCGGCGCTCTGGCGGGTCCAGCGCCCATAGGCCGGCATGTCATGGCCCTTGGACTGCACCCAGACGAGCCCGAAGTTCGCGCGCGCCGCCCTCAGATCCGTGTCACCCCCATCGAGCACGCAGACCTTCGCTCCCCGTCCCGCCATGCCTGCGGCCAGCGAAGCGCCGACGATGCCGCCGCCGATAATCAGCACATCCGCAGTGATCGTTCCGCTCGTGCTCAGAGCATATCCTCCAGCCGGCAATTCACCAGCAGTTCCGCGACGCTGGCATTGTTCGGCAGGGCGACGATGGTTGCAACCAGCGCCGCCAGATCGGCGGGATCGGTCATTTCCGCCGCCGAAATCTTGTCGGTCCCCGCCACCATATCGGTGCGCACGAAGGAGGGGCAGAGCGCCGTGGCGCGCACGCCCTTCTCCCAACCGACCCGCCGAACGCCATGCGTGAGCGCCATCACCGCGAATTTGCTCATGTTATAGGCCACATTGTCGTTGCGCACGCGCTTGCCGGACAGCGAGGCGACATTGACGATCCGGCCTTCCCCGCTCACCTCGAGATGGGGAAGCGCGTGGCGGATCATGTTGAGCGGCGCCTTGCAATTGACCGCCCAGATGCGATCGAGCGCCGCTTCGTCGGCATCGCGGATCGTCATCGACAGGCTGATGCCGGCATTGTTGATGAGGCCATGGATCTGGCCGAAGCGGGCAACGGCGCTCTCGACCCAGGCGGCATGACTCTCCCAGTCCTCGGCAATGTAGCGGCCGACATGAATGCGTTCGGCATCCCGCCCGGCAACGAAGCCGGTGACGCTTTTTGCATCACGCACGCCGAGACTCAGGCGGCAGCCGCGGGCGTAAAGCGTATCGGCGATGGCCCGGCCGATGCCGCGCCCGGCGCCGGAAATCAGAAAGACGCGATCCCTCAGGTCCAGCATCGTCAGCCGAGCAGCGCGAGGGGCATGGAATCGTGTCCTTTGCCGGCAAAGCACGCCAGCCGGAAGGCGTCGATACTGAAGGACGGCGTCTCGCCCATGGCGAGTTCCGCCGCAAGTTGCACGGTGACCGGCCCGTCGATGGCGGGCAGATGATCCGGTGTCATGCCGATCAGACCACCCCCGGCCCGCGCCAGCGGCAATTCCGCCGGATGACGGCCCGATTGACGGACGCCGCCCAAAGTCCAGCCCGACGCCATGGCGGCGATGCGGCGTTTCTCGATCAGCCGCACCGCACGGCCTCGCCGCGCCAGCGCACAGGCCGCGACACAGCCCGTAATCCCGCCCCCGATGATGACTAGACGCTGCACTGCCCCTCACTGTCTTCATGCTGACAGATGACAGGCGCTTTGTGCAAGCGCTTCACCGGATGGCGAGGCTTGCACCCCGGCGCCGGGCTTGCCAAGCTGCAATCATGCAAACCGCCCGCCTCGCTGATCCGCCGCTCTCCCGTGATCCCTATTGGTGGGAGGCCGCTCCCCGCGAGCAGTCCGCCGAGGTGGAATTACCGGAAACGGCGGATGCCGTGGTCGTGGGCGGCGGCTATACGGGCCTCTCGGCGGCGCTGACACTTGCCCGGGCCGGGCGCAAGGTGCTCGTCTGCGAGGCCGGTCCGCCGGGCTTCGGCGCCTCAAGCCGCTCCGGCGGCATGATCGGGCACGGCCACCGGCTTTCCTACGCCAAGCTGACCGAGCTTCACGGCCCGGTCACGGCGAAAGCGCTGATCGGCGAGGGCATCAAGTCGCTCGCCTTCGTCAAGGCGCTGATCGCAGAGGAGGGGATCGATGCGCGCCTCAGCCCTGTCGGCCGCATGCGCGGGGCCTGGACCACCGCCGATTACGACACGATGGGCCGCGAGGCGGACCTCCTGAACCGCGATTTCGACATGGGCATCGAGTTGCTGCAGAAGGGCGACATGCGCCGCGAGATCGCCACGGATTCCTATCAGGGCGGACTGATCTTCCCGAGCCATGCCGGCGTGCATCCCGCGCTCTTCCAGCAGGGATTGCTCGCTGCCGCCCGAAAGGCCGGGGTATATGTCGCCGGTTTCACGCCTGTGACCGCGCTTGCCCGCGATAGCGAGGGTTGGATGGTGACGACGAGCCGGGGAACGATCCGCACGCGCGATGTTGCAGTGGCCACCAACGGCTATTCCGGCAAGCCGGCCGTCGATCTGGCCCGCCGGCTGGTGCCGATGCCGAGCTATCTGATCGCCACGGAGGAGCTTGGCGAAAACCGGGTGCGCGACCTCATCCCGAATCTGCGGATGATCGTCGAGACACGCGCCAAGCATCTCTATTACCGGCCCTCGCCGGATGGAAAGCGCATCATCCTTGGCGGGCGGGCGGCGCTGCACCCGATCCCGCTGGAGGAGGCGGCAGGCCGCCTGCGGAAGGAACTCGTGGCGCTTTTTCCGGCGCTTGCCGATTCGGCCATCACCCATTGCTGGACCGGCAATGTCGCCATGACGCGCAGCGATCTGGCCGGCATCGGCCAGCGCGACGGCCTCTGGTATGCCATGGGCTGCAATGGCTCCGGCGTCGCGCTGATGCCCTATCTGGGGCATAAACTCGCCCTCAAGATGCTCGGCGCGCCGGACGGCGCCACGGCATTCGACAATATCCCCTTCACCGCGCTGCCCTTCTACGACGGACGCCCCTGGTTCCTGCCGCTGATGACGGCCTGGTTCCGGGCGAAAGACCGCTGGCGCGGAAATTGAAGCCCGGCAGGTGATTATCAGAGGGGGTGACTTGGCGTGAACTTTGCCTATTTATAGTTGCCGTCTCGGAAGATCATGTTGCCTGTGCGGAGAACAGGGATTGCCTTGACGATGGCAGGCATTCGATCCAGCAAAGGGCCAACGCCGTAGCCGGTCTATAACCAAACGGGAGAATCATAATGATGAAGTACCGCCTCGACCGCCGCGCCGCCCTCGGCCTGCTCGGCGCCACCTCCGCCTCCGTGCTGATCCCGATGCCGGGCAGCCGCGTCAATGCGCAGACGCTGGACAAGGTGAGCTACCAGACGAACTGGCGCGCCCAGGCCGAGCATGGCGGCTTCTATTTTGCTGTCGCCAACGGCCTCTACAAGAAATACGGCATCGAGGCCGATATCCGCATGGGCGGACCGCAGCAGAACCCCTCGCAACTCCTGTTGGGCGGCCGGGTCGACATGATCATGTCCAACTCCTTCGAGGCGATCAATTACGTCAAGGAGAACATCCCGTTCCTGTGCATCGGTTCGATCTTCCAGAAGGACCCGCAGGTGCTGATCTCGCATCCGGGCGTTGGCCATGACACGCTTGCCGATCTCAAGGGCAAGCCGATTCTCGTCGGCGCTGCCGGACGGACCAGCTTCTGGCCATTCCTCAAGGCGAAATTCGGCTTCACCGAGGATCAGGCGCGGCCCTACACCTTCAACATGGCGCCCTTCCTGGCTGACAAGCAGATCTCGCAGCAGGGCTTCCTGTCGTCGGAGCCCTTCGCCATCGAGCAGGCGGGCGTGAAGCCGGTCATCCATCTCCTCGCCGATGCCGGCTTCGAGAATTACAACACGACCTTCAACATCTCCCGCAAGATGGTGGATGAGAAGAAGGATCTCGTGCAGCGCTTCGTCACCGCATCGCTGGAAGGCTGGGCTGAATACATGAAGGCGACCCCGGCGAACGACGCCGCCAACGCCCTGATCAAGAAGGACAACCCCGACATGGGCGACGACAAGATCGCCCATGCGATCAAGATTATGAACCAGTACGGCATCGTCAAATCCGGCGATGCGCTGAAGCTCGGCATCGGCGCGATGACCGACGAGCGTTGGGCCCGCTTCTACCAGACGATGACGGCCGCGGGCGTCTTCCCGGCCGGGCTCGACATCAAGAAGGCCTACAGCCTCGAGTTTGTGAACAAGGGCGTGGGCGTGTGAGCCTTTCCGCCGCCATGGACAAGCCTGCCGCCGGGACCCAGAATGCCCCGGCGGCGACACTTATCTCCCTGCAGTGCATCTCCAAGCAATTCGCCAACGGCACGCTGGCGGTGCGCAATGTCGATCTCGACCTCCGGCAGGGCGAGTTCGTCAGCCTGCTTGGGCCCTCGGGCTGCGGCAAATCCACCCTTCTGCGCATGATTTCCGGCCTCAGCCAGCCGAGCGCCGGCGAGATCGACTGGCCGCTGAATCCGCATGATTCCGCCGGCCACGCCGAGCGGGACCGCGATCTCGGCTTCGTCTTTCAGGACCCGACCCTGATGCCCTGGTCGCGCGCCATCGGCAATGTCGCGATGCCGCTGATCCTGAAGGGCATGCGCAAGGCCGAAGCCTATGAACGCTCCGCCGAAATGCTCGAGCTCGTGGGCCTCAAGGGCTTCGAGAAATCCTTCCCGCGCGAGCTTTCCGGCGGCATGAAGATGCGCGTTTCCATTGCCCGCGCGCTGGTGACGAAGCCGCGCATCCTGCTGATGGACGAACCTTTCGCCGCACTCGATGAGATCACCCGCCACAGATTGAACGATGATCTGCTGGACCTGTGGTGGAAGAGCCGCTTCACGGCGGTCTTCGTCACGCATTCGGTGTTCGAATCGGTCTATCTCTCGCAGCGCATCGTGGTGATGGCGGCAAGGCCCGGCCGGGTCATGGCCGATCTCGATGTCAGCGCGCCCTATCCGCGCTCCGAGACGTTCCGAACATCGCCGCTCTACGCCGACCTCTGCCGTCTGGCTTCCGAAAAGCTCAAGGAGGCGATCCACGCATGAGCGACGCCACGCTTCCCGGCCGCACGATGATCACCGCGACCGATGGCACGGATGCGGGCGCGATGCCCGTTTTCGCCGAAGAGCGGCGCATCCTGGGCCTTCCCGCCTCCACCTGGCCGAATATTCTTGCGCCTCTGGCGATGGGGGTGCTCTTCCTTTCGGCCTGGGAATTGACGGTCCGCTTCCGCGAGATCCCGCACTATATTCTCCCCGGCCCAATTCTGATCGCGAAAACCCTGGTCGCCGATTGGGGCACGCTCTCGACCTCGCTCTGGGTCACCTTGCGCATCACCTTCGCAGCGCTGATCGCCGCCGTGACCGTTGGCGTGGCGCTGGCGATTATCTTCACGCAGTCCCGATGGCTTGAAAAATCGCTGCTGCCCTATGCGATCATCCTGCAGGTGACGCCGGTTGTTTCGATCGCGCCCCTGATCATCATCTGGGTGGGCGATGTGAACCTTTCGCTCCTGATCTGCGCCTGGATCGTGGCCTTCTTCCCGATCCTGTCGAGCACCATCATCGGGCTCAACTCGGTGGACCATAACCTGCTTAATCTGTTCCAGATCTACGGGGCGAACCGCTGGCAGGGCCTGCGCTACCTGCGCATCCCGGCGGCACTCCCCTTCTTCCTCTCCGGCCTCAAGATCGCGGGCGGCCTGGCGCTCATCGGCGCAGTGGTGGCGGAATATGTCGCCGGTTCCGGCGGCAATGCCTCGGGCCTCGCCTACCGCATCCTCGAGGCGAGCTACCAGCTGCGCATCCCGCGCATGTTCGCAGCCCTCGTGATGATCTCGCTGACAGGCATCGCGATTTTCCTGGTGACCAGCTATATCTCGCATCTGCTGCTGCGCCGCTGGCACGAAAGCGCCATCAAGCGCGAAACCTGAGATCTGACAATGCTCAACCTGCCGCGTCCTTACTGGAAGGACATGACCACGGTCGATTTCGCGACGAGCGATACATCGAACTGGATCGCGGTGCTGCCGGTCTGCGCCATCGAGCAGCACGGGCCGCATCTGCCGGTCGCGACCGATACGACGATCAACGAGGGCAATTTGAAGGCCATGCTGGCGAAGCTGCCCGCCGGCCTGCCGGTTACGGTGCTGCCGCCGCAGGCCGTCGGCAAATCGAACGAGCACATCCATTCGCCCGGCACGCTGACGCTCTCCTACGAGACGCTGGCCCGCGTCATCATCGAGATCGGCGAAAGCGTGCGGCGCGCCGGCGTGCGCAAGCTGGTGCTCGCCAATTCGCATGGCGGCAATATCGCGGTGCTGGACGTCGTCGCCCGCGAATTGCGGGTGCGCCACAATATGCTCGTGGTGGTGGCGAGCTGGTCGCGGCTTGGACAGCCCCCCGGTCTCTACAGCGAATGGGAGCAGGCCTATGGCATCCATGGCGGCGACATGGAGACCTCGGTGATGCTGGCGCTGACGCCGGACCTCGTGAAGATGGACAAGGCCGAGAGGTTCCACTCCCTTCAGGAGCGTCTGGTGCAGAGCCACAAGCATCTCAGGGCGCATGGCACGGCGGCTTTCGGCTGGATCGCCCAGGATCTGGGGCCGCATGGCACGGTCGGCGATGCATCGATCGCCACGCCGGAAAAGGGCCTTGCGACGATTGCCGTGGTTACCGGCAAGATGATCGAGCTCCTGCAGGATGTGCATGCCTTCGACCTCAACGCGCTTTACGCGCCGACATGAATTCGCTCTCCCCGTGAAACACGGGGAGAGGGTTAGGGTGAGGGGCCAGGCGGGTTCTCTCTGCGGCCAATCACCCAGCCCCTCATCCTGTCCTTCTTGCCGTGAAACACGGGGAGAAGGAACGCTCACCAGGGTTCCCGCATGACAAACACCAGCGCCCTTCAGACCTTCATCGCCGATCTGGGTGATATCCCGGTCGCCACCGATCCCGGCACGATCAAGCTGAAGTCGCGGGATTTCTTCTGGTTCTCGCCGATCCTGAAGCCGCTGCTCGAAGACAAGCGCGCCTTCGCCATCGTGCGGCCGCGCAACCGCGATGAGCTGGTGAAGGTCGTCGCGCTTGCCGCAAGGCGGCGCATCGCGCTGACGACGCGGGGCGGCGGCACCGGCAATTACGGCCAATGCGTGCCGCTCGATGGCGGCATCGTGCTCGACATGACGGGCCTCGACCGCATCCTCGAAACGCGGCCGGGACTCGTCAAGGTCGAGGCCGGCAAGCTGATGCTGGAGATCGACCGTGAGTTGAAGCCGGCCGGCTGGGAACTCCGCGTCTTTCCATCGACGCGGGCGACGGCGACGATCGGCGGCTTCATCTGCGGCGGTGCGGCGGGCGCAGGCTCGATCACCTGGGGCCAGATCGGCGATGCCGGCGCCGTGCAGGCGATGACGCTGATCTCCATGGAGGAGACGCCGCGGATCTTCACGCTGGAAGGCCCTGACACCATGAAGGCGGTGCATGCCTATGGCGTGAACGGCATCGTGCTTGACGTCACGCTGCCGACAGCGCCCTGTCATGATTGGGCCGAAGCCATCGTCACCTTCGACAGCCTCGTCGATTGCGCCCGCTTCGCGCAGGCGCTGGCGGAAGACCAGATCATCGCCAAGAAACTGATCTCTGTGCATGCGCCCGGCATCTCCGCTTTCTTCAAGCGGATCCAGCGCTACGCACCAGTCGACAAGGCGCTGGCGATCATCATGGTCTCGGAGCCGCAACTCTGGGCGGCCGGCGTGCATGCCAGGGCCTTCGGCGGCACGGTCAGTTACACGCGCGATGCGGCGGCGGCGGAAGCGGCCGCCTTCGACAGCCTCGACCCGATCCCGCCGCTCTATGAATTCTGCTGGAATCACACGACGCTCCGCGCCCTCAAGGTGGAGCCGGACATCACCTATCTGCAGGTGCTCTTCCCGATGGGGAAGAACATCGAGACGCTGGCCTGGGCCGAAAAGGAATTCGCAGGCGAGATCCTCTGGCATCTGGAATTCCAGAAACGCTATGCCGGCTTCACCAATTCCTCGCTGCCGCTGGTCCGCTACCGCTCAGCCGAGCGCCTGCAGGAGATCACGGCGAAGCTCGAGGCCAATGGCCTCAAGGTCTCCAATCCGCATATCTACACGCTGGAAGGCACCGGCTGGAAGCGCATCAAGGCGGATCAAGAAGGCTTGAAGCGCGAGGCGGACCCCTATTTCCTGCTCAATCCCGGCCGCCTGCCGAGCCTCGAAAGCGCCCATGCCCTGACGGCCGGAACGATGGCGGCGGAGTAGCCAATCGATGCGTGTCCTCTACCTCTACTGCCATCCGCTCGACGACAGTTTCCATGCCGGAATCCGCAACGAGGCGGTGGCCACTTTGAAAGCCAAAGGCCATGAGGTCGATCTTTGCGATCTCTATGCCGAGGGCTTCGATCCGGTGCTGACCGCCGAGCGGCGGCGCAACTACCACGATGTCACGAAGAACCGGGAGGGACTGGAGGATTATGTCCGCCGTCTCCACGCCGCCGAGGTTCTGGTGGTGCAGTTCCCGACCTGGTGCTTTGGTTTGCCCGCGATGCTCAAGGGCTGGTTCGACAGGCTTCTGATGCCGGGCGTGTCCTTCGACATTTCCGATCCCACGAATGTGAAACCTCTGCTCACAAACATCCGCCAGGTCATCGGCGTCTCGACCTACGGCCGCCAGCGCTGGGTGGCGTTCTATGTGGGCGATCCGCCGCGCAAGATCATCACGCGCTATCTGCCGCGCCTGATGCAGAAGCGGGCCAGGATCCAGTATCACGCGCTTTACCACATGAATGTCGCGACGCTGGAGCAGCGGAAGGGCTTCATTGCCCGCATCAACGGTGTGATGGCCAAGCTGTAGGGCGTTGAAGAGGCGTTCGCCGCATCGTCTTTGCGAGCGAAGCGAAGCAATCCAGACGACCAGCGCCAATCGGACCTAAGTTCTGGATTGCTTCGTCGCTCACGCTCCTCGCAATGACGTCGTTGCTTCGTCGCTGTCGCTGCTCGCAAAGACGGCTTTGGGCTCTGTCCACGTCCCGCCGGAGCCTCCGGCCACCGCAAATCTACCGGTTGACTCCCATCACCATCTGAGACCACCTTCCCGGGAAGAAGCCGGAGAGCTTCCGCGCAGCCATCGTCGACAGGCTGACTGCAATGAGCACAGGGGGAAACGCGGGATGAGGTCGCAGAGGCCCACAAGGCTGGAATGGCGCGCCATGGAAACCAGCATAGCGCGGGACGAATTCCTGAAGCGCCAAGGTTTCCATGATGCAGCGGCTTGAGGACGGATTCTTCAAGGCGCTGGAGGCGCTGCTGGTCATCCTGCTCGTCGCCATGGTGATCATGGTGTTCGGCAATGTGATGATGCGCTGGTTCCTCGATGACGGCATTCAGATCTCCGAGGAGATGAGCCGCTTCTGCTTCGTCTGGCTGACCTTCATCGGCGCCGTCGTGGTGGCGCGGGAGAACGCGCATCTCGGCGTCGACGCCTTCGTGGGAGCGCTGGGACCGAAGGGGCAACAGATCTGCATGATCCTGTCGGATCTGCTCGTGCTCCTGTGCTGCGCCGTGTTCTTCTGGGGCACCTGGAGGCAGGCCCCGTTGAACGCGACGAATGTCGCGCCCGTTTCCGGCATGAATATGCTGCTGGTCTTCGGCGTCGGCTTCTTCACTGCGGCCGGCATCGGCTGGATGACGTTCCTGCGCCTGGTGCGCGCTTTCACCGGAAGATTACGGGAGGGCGAGCTGCAAGCCTTCGCCGGCAAATTCTCCGAGGAAGCGATCGCGACGGGCCTCAAGGGCAAGCTTGAATGACCGTTATCGTCTTCCTCGTCTCGCTCTGCGGGGCCATGGCGCTCGGCATGCCCTGCGCCTTCGCGCTCATGGTTTGCGGCATGGCGCTGATGGGCTGGATGGTCTTCATGGGCATCTATCCGGCTTTCGATGCCCAGGTGATCGCGCAGAAGATGCTGGATGGCGCGGACAGCTTCATTCTGCTGGCGATCCCCTTCTTCATCCTCGCCGGCGAATTGATGAACGCCGGCGGCCTTTCGAAGCGCATCGTCAATTTCGCGCTCGCCCTCATCGGCCACCGGCATGGCGGATTGGGTTACGTCGCCATCATCGCGGCCGTGATCATGGCCTCGCTCTCGGGCTCGGCGGCGGCGGATACGGCGGCACTTGCCGCCATCCTCATTCCGATGATGAGGAACGCCGGCTACAATATTCCCCGCTCGGCCGGCCTGATCGCGGCCGGCGGCATTATCGCGCCGGTCATTCCGCCATCGATCGGTTTCGTGATCTTCGGCGTGGCGGCCAATGTCTCGATTCCGCAGCTGTTCGTGGCCGGCCTCTTCCCGGGCGTCCTGATGGGCGTGAGTCTCGTCTTCGCCTGGTGGTGGGTGGCGCGCAAGGAGAACCTCCAGCCCTATCCGAAGCGCAGCTGGAGCGAGCGCTGGCAGGCGACCAAGGATGGGGCTTTCGCGCTCGCCATGCCGATCTTCATCCTGGGATCGATCCGTTTCGGCTTCGCCACACCGACGGAGGCGGCCGTCGTCGCCACGGTTTATGCCCTGTTCGTCGGCATGTTCATCTACAAGGAGTTGAAGGTCGCCGACCTTTACGGCCTGTTCCTTTCCGCCGCCAAACTTACGGCTGTCATCATGTTCCTGGTCGCGGCGGCGCTGATCTCCTCCTGGCTGATCACGGCGGCCAATATCCCCGGCGAGATCGGCGGATTCCTGCAGCAATTCGTCTCCAACAAGACGGTGCTGATGATCATTCTCATGGTGCTCGTGCTCGTTGTCGGCACGGCACTCGATTTTGCGCCCACCGTGCTGATCCTGACGCCGGTGCTGATGCCCATCGTCAAGCAGGCCGGCATCGACCCGATCTATTTCGGCGTGCTGTTCATCATGAACAACGCGATCGGCCTGATCACGCCGCCGGTGGGGATCGTGCTCAACGTGGTCTCGGGCGTCGCCAAGGTTTCGATGACCGATGTGATCAGGGGAGTGAACCCTTTCCTGATCGCCCAGAGCATCGTCATGTTCTTGCTCGTTCTATGGCCGCCCCTGGTCATGGCTCCCTTCCGGTTCTTTTCCGGCAGGATCAGTTTCACCCAGTTTATCCAGCAATTGCTGGGCCTATAGCCGGCGCCAAGCCCGCACAACCAAGGAGGAAAGACCCATGCTCAAATCCACGCTTCTCGCCGCCGTCGGCGCTCTCGCCCTGATGACGGGCACGGCGAACGCCCAGTTCACGGAGCGCACGATCCGCGTCTCCAACGGCATCAACCAGGATCACCCGGTGGGCAACGGCATCGCCAGGATGACCGCCTGCCTTACAGAGAAATCGGGCGGCAAGCTCAAGCTTCAGGCCTTCTGGGGCGGCGCGCTCGGCGGCGACCTGCAGGCGACGCAGGCGCTGCGCTCCGGCACGCAAGAGATGGTGGTGACCTCAAGCTCGCCGCTCGTTGGCATCCTGCCTGACCTTGGCGTCTTCGATCTTCCCTTCCTCTTCAGCAACGAGAAGGAGGCGGACGCGATCCTCGACGGGCCCTTCGGCAAATACATGGCCGACAAGCTGCCGTCCGTCGGCCTCGTTAACCTGTCCTACTGGGAGAACGGCTTCCGCAACCTCACCAACTCCCGCAAGCCGGTGACGAAGGTCGAGGATTTTCCGGGCCTGAAGGTCCGCGTGATGCAGAACAACGTCTTCCTGGACACCTTCAGGACGCTGGGCGCCAACGCGGTTCCGATGGCCTTCCAGGAGGTCTTCGCCGCGCTGGAGACCAAGGCGATCGACGGACAGGAGAACCCTTTCGTGACGATCGACACGTCGAAACTGTATGAGGTGCAGAAGTTCCTCTCCGTCACCAACCATGCCTATACGCCCTTCCTGTTCCTCTATTCGAAGGCACTGTGGGACAAGCTTTCCGCCGACGAGCAGAAGGCGCTGACGGATTGCGCGGCCGAGGGTCAGAAGGAGCAGCGCAGCGTCTCGCGGGCGCTCTCGTCGAAGTCGCTGGCCAATGTGAAGGCGCAGGGCATGCAGGTGAACGAAATCGCGCCGGCCGAGCAGAAGCGCATGCGTGATGCCGTGAAGCCCGTCTACGAACGCGCCGCCGCCACTGTCGGCAAGGATACGGTCGACCGCATCCAGGCCGAACTCGGCAAGATCCGCGGCACCAACTGACGCCATCATTGCGCCCTCTCCCACAGCGGGAGAGGGCCATCCTTTATCCAGCCACACGACCCAAACATGAAAATCACAGCGCTCGAAACCATCCGCGTCGAGGAATTCGGCAATCTCATCTTCGTGCGGCTGCACACGGATGAAGGCATTGCCGGACTTGGCGAAACCTTCATGGGCCCCAAGGCTGTCGAGGCCTATCTCCACGAAACCGTGGCTCCCAAGCTGATCGGCGAGGACCCGCTCAGAATCGAGGCAATCAACCTGAAGCTCAGGAACTATCTCGGCTGGCGTTCGGCCGGCGTGGAGACGCGCGGCAATTCGGCCATCGACATCGCGCTCTGGGATATCTTCGGCAAGGCGCATGGCAAACCTGTCTGCACCATGCTGGGAGGCAAGACGCGCGACACGATCCGCGTCTACAACACCTGCGCCGGCTATCGATACATCCGCGACTCGCGCGCGCAAGCCGTCGCCAACTGGCATGTCGGGGAGCAGGGCGGCCCTTACGAGGACCTTGAAGGCTTTCTCCACCGGGCCGATGAGGTCGCCCATTCCCTGCTGGAGCAGGGCATCACCGGCATGAAAATCTGGCCCTTCGACATCGCCGCCGAGCGCACCAACGGCTTCGACATCACGGCGGAGGAGCTAAACACTGCCCTGGAGCCCTTCCGCAAAATCCGCAAGGCGGTGGGCGACAAGATGGACATCATGGTGGAGTTCCACTCGCTCTGGAGCCTGCCCATGGCGAAACGGCTGGCGGAGCGCCTCGCTGAATTCGATACCTATTGGCACGAGGACCCGTTCCGCCTCGACAATATCAGCGACCTCAAGGATTACGCCCGGCACTCCAAGGCCTGGGTCTGCGCCTCGGAGACCTTGTCCTTCACGCATGCCTTCCGGGAGTATCTGCAGACCGGCGCGGCCGGCGTCGTGATGCTTGATCTCTCATGGTGCGGCGGTCTCTCCGAAGCGCGCAAGATCGCCGGTATGGCGGAGGCCTGGCACACGCCGGTGGCGCCCCATGATTGCACGGGGCCGGTCGTCTACACGGCCTCCTGCCATTTTTCGCTGCATGCCGCCAATGCGCTGATTCAGGAGAGCGTGAGGGCTTTCTACACCGGCTGGTACAAGGAGCTGGTGACCCATCTGCCGGAGGTGAAGGACGGCCAGGTGAGCATCAGCGGCCGCCCGGGGTTGGGTCTCGAATTGCTGCCGGACCTGACCAAGCGGCCGGATGCGCGGGTGCGCGTTTCGGACAAGTCGACCCTTTAGAAGTAGGGCGCCGGCGCATTCACGCCTGCGCCGGCCGCCTGATGGTAAGCAAAGCGAGAAAGGCGGTGAAGCCGATGATCCCCGTCAGCCAGATGGCTTCCGCCCCCCATTGCTCCAGGGCGAAGCCGAAAATGACCGGCGCGAAGGCCTGAAGGATCCGCGCCGGAGCCGAGAGCACGCCCTGACGCAAGCCGTAGCCCGCCGGACCGAAGAGGGCGAGCGGCAAGGTCCCTTTGGCGATCGTCATGACGCCATTGCCGGCCCCGTGGAGTATCGTGAAGGCATAGGCGGCGGGCGCGCCGAACAGTAACAGGGCCGCCGCCGCCACAGGATGTCCAAGCGATGCGATCCGGGCGGAGACGAGAGGATGAACCCGCCGCAACAGGCCGAATTCGGCGATCCGCGCGGCGACCTGGGCCGGTCCGATCAAGGAGGCCGCCGCAATCGCCACCACCGTCGTGGCGCCGGCCGCTTCCAGCAGACGCGGCAGATGGGTCGCGAGCGCCGTGCTGCAGAACAGGATCGCGGCGAAAACATAGGCCAGCAGCCACATGGACCAAGGCGATGTCTTGTCCTCCGGCTCGCTACCTGACCCGTTTTCTGATTCCGCAACCGCAGGCTTTGCCTGAACACCCGCCGGCAGCATCGCATTCAGGGGCAGCGCAATCAGGAGCTGGGCCGCAGCCCATCCGGCGCAAGCGCCGCGCCAGCCGAATTCCGCGCCCATCCAGGCGGACATCGGCCATCCTACGGTGCTTGCAAAGCCGGCTATCAATGTCACGCCGGTGATGGGCGAACGCGCCTTTTCGCCATAGAGCCCCGCCAGTGTCGCAAAGGCCGCCTCGTAAAGGCCGATCCCCATGCCGATGCCCATCAGCAGCCAGCCGAGGCACAGGTGAACGGGCCCCTGCATCACCGCCAGAACGCCAAGGCCCAGCGCGAAGATGAGATTGGAAGCGACAAGCAATTCCCTGCCGCCCAGCCGGTCGATCCGCGCTCCGGCCCAGGGGCCGATCAGCGCCGAGACGATTAATGCACCCGAGAAGGCCGCGAAGATCCAGACGGGCGAAAGCCCAAGATCGCGCGCCATCGGCGTCGCCAGGACGGCAGGCAGATAATAGGTGGAAGCCCAAGAGAGGGTCTGCGCGGCGCCAAGCAGGATGACCACCGCTTTCATTTGCGTGGGAGCCAGCCTCATCGCAGCGGGAAGCTTCTCTGCAACCCGGCGACCTGTTCCTCTGTCAGCTGGCGAATATTCATGCCGCGCGCCAGGACGAGCAGGCGCGCTGTTTCCTCCAGTTCCTCCAACGCGAACACGGCAGTCTCAAGGCTCGCCCCCGCGACCACGGGACCATGATTGGCCAGCAGCACCGCCGGATGCTGGGGCGCCTTCCGCAAGATCAGCGCCGCCACAGCGCTATCGCCGGGCATGGTATAAGGAACAAGCGGGACGCACCCGACACGCATCACCGCATAGGGTGTGATGGGTGCGAGGGCGTTCTCCGGATCGGTATCGGCGAGGCAGGACAACAGCGTCGCATAGGTTGAATGAAGATGCGCGACGGCCATGGCCTGCGGACGCGCCTCATAGAAGGCGAAGTGCAATGGCTGTTCTTTCGTCGGCTTATCTCCTGAAATATGGGCGCCCTTCGCATCAAGTTTGCTCAGGCGATCCGCCTGCAGAAAGCCAAGGCAGCTGTTGGTCGGCGTGAACAGGTAGCCGTCGTCAAGCCGCACCGACAGATTGCCGGATGAGCCCGGCGTCAGCCCGCGGTCGAACAGGGATTTGCCAAGCCGCACGATGTCCTGCCGGGCCTGCGCTTCCCGGGCCTGCGCTTCGCAGCTCATGCCTGCGCTCCCGCCAGGACGCGGGCGGCTTTCTCGTAAAAATCGAGGCTGCCGAAATTGCCGGATTTGAGCGCGATGCGGACGGGGCTTCCGGCGATCGCGAGGGCCGGCACGCCCGGATCGATTTCGGGTCCGATCATGAAGGCTTTGGCGCCAAGCGCCGTCACCACCGCGCCCGATGTTTCGCCTCCGCCGATCACCAGACGCGTGACGCCTGCGTCCACGAGCCTGACAGCCAGCCGGCCAAGGAATGTTTCGAATGCCTCGGCCAGAACAGCCTGACCAAATTTGGCTTGCGCGGCCTTGACGCTTTTTGGATAAGCCGAGGAATAGACCATCGGCATCGTGTCGATGCGATCCATCATCCATTGCAACGCGCGATCGACATCCATGCTGCCATCCATCACGGCATCCGGCAGCAGGCCGAGCACGGGATGGCGTTTGGCGAAGGCCTCGACCTGGGCCAACGACTGCGTCGAACAGGATCCGGAAAGGGCGGCCGCCTTGCCTGCCGAACCCGTGAATTCTGTTCCCCGGCCCGAGAGGAGATTCGCGATCTTGTAATTAGCCGGCAATCCAAGAGCGATGCCAGACCCTCCCGTGATGAGCGGCTGATCATCGACCGCCGCGCCGATCGCTATCAGATCCTCGTCGGCGATAGCATCCGTCACGACGAGGCGGCGTCCGCTGGCGCCTTCGCGGGCCAGAGCGGTGCGGATGGCCTCGGCGCCCTGTCGCACCACCGCATAGGGCACAGCCCCCACCTCGCCCTTCGTCTGCAGCCGCAGCCAGCGGCGGATGTCGGGATCGGTCATCGGCGTCAGCGGATGATCGCGCATGCCGGTGTCTGAGAGGAGCTGGCCGTTCACGAAGAGGTGGCCATTGAACAAGGTTCTTCCGGTTGCCGGGAATACCGGGCAGACAACCGCGACGCCGCCGAGCCGCTTCAGCAGCGCTTCAGCGACGGGGCCGATGTTGCCTTTCGGCGTCGAATCGAAGGTGGAGCAATATTTGAAGAGGATCTGGCGGCAGCCTTGCGCCTGCAGCCAATCCAGCGCCTGCAGCGATTGCCGCACGGCATCGTCAGGCGGGATGGTGCGGCTCTTCAGGGAGATCACGCCGGCTTCGCATTCCGCTGCTGCGGCATGGGCGGGAACGCCGACGAATTGCGTGGTCGCCATGCCGCCTTTCGCCAGCGTATTGGCGAGATCGCTGGCTCCCGTGAAATCGTCAGCGATGCATCCAAGCAGCATGATTCAGCCGTGCCCTGTTGTTGCGATACTGAGGCCCGCAGGCCGCGATCTCAAGGGGAGCCCATCGATTGCTGTGACACAACCGCCGAAAAGCGCCGCCGGACCGGCGTCTGCGAACTGGCAGGAGCCTCAATAGATCGGAAACCGCCTGGTCAGCGCATGCACCTTGGCCTTCACCGCCTCTTCCACTGCCGCATTCCCGGCCTCGCCATTCTTCGCGAGTCCATCGAGCACTTCGGTGATCAATTCGCCCACGCGCTTGAATTCGGCCACGCCGAAGCCGCGCGAGGTGGCGGCCGGCGATCCGAGACGGATGCCGGAAGTGATCGTCGGCTTCTCGGTGTCGAAAGGCACGCCGTTCTTGTTGCAGGTGATATGCGCCCGGCCCAAAGCCTGCTCTGCGGCCTTGCCGTTCAGGCCCTTGGGGCGCAGATCAACGAGCATCAGATGATTGTCGGTGCCGCCGGCCACGATGGCGAAGCCGGCTGCCTTCAGCGTTTGCGCCAGCGCCCTGGCGTTCTCGACGACGGCGCGGGCGTAGAGCTTGAACTCCGGCGTCAGCGCCTCGCCGAAAGCCACGGCCTTGGCCGCGATGACATGCATGAGCGGGCCGCCCTGCAGGCCGGGGAAAATCGCCGAATTGATCTTCTTGGCGATGGCCTCGTCATTCGTCAGCACCATGCCGCCACGCGGCCCACGCAAGGTCTTATGCGTCGTCGTCGTGACCACATGGGCGTGCGGAAACGGCGAGGGATGCGCGCCGCCCGCCACAAGGCCGGCGAAATGCGCCATATCCACCAGGAAACAGGCTCCGACTTCATCAGCGATCTCGCGGAACGCCGCGAAATCCCACATCCGCGAATAGCCCGAGCCCCCGGCAATGATGATCTTCGGCCGGTTCTCGATCGCGATACGGCGCACTTCGTCCATGTCGATCAGGTGATCATGCTCGCGCACCGTGTAATGGACGGGCTTGAACCACTTGCCGCTCATGTTAGGCGCGGCGCCATGGGTGAGGTGGCCGCCCGCCGCCAGATCAAGACCCATGAAGGTGTCGCCCGGCTGCATCAGCGCCAGAAACACGCCCTGGTTGGCCTGGCTGCCGGAATTGGGCTGGACATTGGCGAAGCCGCAATCGAACAAGCGGCAGGCCCGCTCGATGGCCAGCTTCTCGGCGATGTCGACGAACTGGCAGCCGCCATAATAGCGCCGGCCCGGATAGCCTTCTGCGTATTTGTTCGTCATCACCGAGCCCTGCGCCTCCAGCACGGCGCGGGAGACGATGTTCTCCGAGGCGATAAGCTCGATCTCGTCGCGCTGCCGGCCGAGCTCCAGCGTCACGGCATTGGCGATTTCGGGATCACGATCCGCGAGGGTGGCCCCGAAGAAGCTGTTGGAGAGCGGCGCTTGCACAGCGGTGGACATGGGCTTGGCTCCACGACATGAGGTGAAAACAGTGACTTTTCGCGCTTACACGGAATTCAGCCGATCACCAATGCGATTCGGCGGATTGCGTCAGAGCGTCACAGGTGAGTTGAGGTTCAGGCCGCGTCCGGCTCGCCGACGCAGCGGATCATCGACACGCGCTTCGGCATCCGCCGTACGGCGGGAGCGAACTGCCCGGTTTCGGGGTCCATCACCATCAGAACGCCGGTGGCGACATCGAAATAGGCGCCGTGCAATTGCAGGCGACCCTTCTCTTCAAGAATCTTCACGCAGGGGAAGCCGCGCAGATTGGCGAGCGAGGATTGCACGCCGGCCAGCGCCAGCCGCTCGATGAAGACGGTCAGCGCCTCGCTGGCGCCCCGCCCGCCGGTTTTCTCCGCCGCCGGCTTGAGCAAGGTGATCCAGCGGCCGATGAAATCGCCCGGCGAGAGCGGCCCCTGTTCATCGTCGGCGAAGGCCCTGATGCCGCCGCAGCGGGCGTGCCCCATCACCACGATATGCTTCACCTTGAGGGCCTGGACGGCATATTCGAGCGCGGCGGAGGTGCCGTGCAATTCGCCGTCAGGCGTGAAGGGAGGCACGAGATTGGCCACGTTCCTGACGACGAAAACCTCGCCCGGCCTTGCGTTGAAGATGACTTCGGGCGAGACGCGGCTGTCGCAGCAGCCGATGATCATCACGTCGGGATTCTGGCCGGTGCGCGCCAGCTCCTCGAAACGGCTCTGCTCCTTCGGGAGCCGCTCGCTCAGGAACGCCTTGTAGCCTTCGACAAGCTGGGTGGGGAACGTCGGCGTTACAGACATGGGCGAAGTTGAAGAATTGGGCGAAGTTGAAGACATGGGCGAATCTGTACTCCCGAAGCGGTCGGCGCACCTGTCCCCGCGCCCTTGCGAAGGGAACGATCCGCCTTAAACCTCAAGCACATTATGGAGTCTCCCTCCGCTTTGCACCTGTCAAAAATGATCGGGACGGATCACTTCGCAGTCGGAAATGGTGATGATGCCCACCTGCCGCGAGACGATCTTGAAGATGGGCTCCACGATGGTATCCACCTTGGCCGGATCGCAGACGCAGACGACGCTCACCATCCGGCCTGCATCCGACACCATGCCATCAGCCCGCCACGAGCCCTCGCGCCCTCTTCCGGCGATGACGGGGTAGACCGTGTAGCCGGTGACGGCGAGTTGATCGAGCTTCTCCAGCACGCGGTTGAGCGCCGGCTGCTCGATGACGATGGCGATCCGTTTCTTCGTGAATGTCTGCACTGCCTAACCTTTGATCAGCGTCGCCAGCCAGACATAGAAGGGAATGCCCAGCGCGAGGTTGAAGGGAAATGTGACGCCAAGCGACAGCGTCAGGTAGATCGACGGCTTCGCTTCCGGCAAGGCGAGCCGCATCGCCGCCGGAACGGCGATATAGGAGGCGGATGCGGCGAGCGTGATCATCAGCGCCGTTCCCCCGGCCGAAAGGCCGAGCGCAAGGCAGGCGAGCGCCGCCAGCGCCGCCGAAATCAGCGGCATGTAGAGCCCGAAGGCGATGGCCGGCCAGGAAAGCGCCTTGAGGCCCTCGCGCATGCCGCGCCCGGCGATCAGCCCCATATCGAGCAGGAACAGGCAGATCATGCCGAAGAAGAGCTGGCCCACGAAGGGTTCGACGGCCTTCATGCCGCGATCGCCGGTGATCCAGCCGATGACGAACGAACCAAGCAGCATGACCACAGAGCCATTGAGCCCGATTTCGCGAATCAGCGACCCGAAGTCCTGCGGTTCGCCCTGCCGCCTCTCCGGTCCGCCGGCGGCGCGGCGCGCCAGCACGAGAGCCGTGAGAATCGCGGGCGTCTCCATCACCGCCGCCACGGCCACGAGATAACCTTCGAAGGGAAGATCAAGCGTGATCAGCGTCTGCGTCGCGGCGACGAAGGTGACGATCGAGATCGAGCCGTAATGCGCCGAGACCGCCGCTGCATCGACCACAGAGAGACGGGTGGACAAGCGCAGCAGCGTGAATCCGATCAGCGGGATCACTGCGGACAACAGGATTCCCGCCAGCATCACGCCCAGCAGCCGCGCATCGATGCCGCTCCTGGCCACGGCCACACCGCCTTTGAAGCCGATCGCCATCATCAGATAGAGCGCCAGAAATTTGGCGACGGCTTCAGGAACGGAGAGATCCGAGCGCGCCAGCGACGCGCCGAGCCCGAGGGCGAAGAACAGCACCATCGGCGACAGCAGATTGGCGATTGCCAGATCGAATCCAGACATCGGGACGTGCACTCACAAGAACGGCCGACACGGGAAGGGCTGGCGGCTTATCACACCAGGGCGTTTGGCGGGACGGCCCTTCCCGACGGAACGATGGTCATTTCGGCTTGGCGGCGTCCTGGACGACCTTGCCCATGGCCTTCACCTGATCCTGCATCGCAGCCATCTGGTTGCGCAGATACTCCGTCTGCAGGGCCATGACCTCGTCGAATCCCTTGGCCTTGACCAGCGCCTGGGCATGCTCGAAGGCCGCCTTCACGTTTTGCTCCGCATAGCCGACGACCTGATGCGTGGCATCGGCGGCATTGCGCTGCATCGTCTCCGCCGAACCCTTGAGGTTGGCTGCGGCTTCCTGCGTCGCCCCCATGAAGCTGTCGAAGGCGCGCTTGGCCTGCTCGACGCTCTTGTTGGCGAAATCACGCATCTCTTCGGGAACCTCGAATTTCGGCGCCTTGAACGGATCGACCATCTTGTCCTCCCACGCCGGTCCAGCCCCGGCTCGATTAACAATAACGGCAAGCAAAGCGGATGACCACCCAAGGGATGCTTTCAAAGAGCATTCGAACGGATATATTCATATTTCGTTAGCCATAAGGGCCGGCCCCTCGCTGCCCAAAGAAAGCATGAGCCGTGACCGACGCCATCAGCGTTCTGGTGACATCGCTGGGCGACTTTCCGCTGGATCCCGATTCCGGCAAGGCTTGGCTGTGGTCGGGCGAAGGCGAGCGGTTGCTGTGGCGTTCGGATGCGGCTGCGGCTGCCGGCGGCGCAGCCGGGAATGGCGCTCCTCAGGTCAATCCCTCGGCATTCCGAGGCTTTGCAGCCATGCTGGAGCGGCCCCATCCCGATCGCGAACCGGTGCGGGTGCAGCAATTGTCGATCGGACAGGGCCCCGCCGCCAGCATCCACACCTGCCTTTGCCGGCATGTCCCGCTCTCGCGGGGCGGCTTCGGCCTTCTCGCTGTGGCGATAGGAGCGCCCGCGCGCAGCCTGGCGCTGATGCGGGAACCGGACGAGCAAAAGCGCCCTGCGGCTGCGGTTGCAGCCGATCCTGCCCCGATTGCCGAGCCGAAAACCCTGAAGCCGGCGCCGGCTGGCGATGTGGAGCCGGGCTGGATGGCGCGCCCCCAGGAGGAGCGTTCGCCGCTGCGCTTCGTCTGGCAGACGGATGCCAGCGGTCAGTTCGTCCATCTCTCGCGCGAACTCGTGGAGGCGGTAGGCCCCGCCCATGCCTTGCTGATCGGTTCGGATTGGGAGGCGGCGGTCGACCGTATCGGGATCAGGGAGGCCGATGGCATCGCCGAACGGTTGCGCCAGCAGGCGACCTGGACAGCAGCGCCTGCGCTCTGGCCGGTGGCGGGAGGCCGGCTATTGGTGCCGGTCGAGATGGCTGGTGTGCCGGTGACCGAGAACGGCCGCTTCGCCGGCTTCCGCGGCTATGGCATCGCCCGGGTCGAACGCGCGGTCGCTGACGGCAGCACCGCACAAGGCGCCCTCGGCCGTGAAACACCCTTCCCTATCGATGCGCCGGAGGATCGCTTCGGGCCGGCGGTCCGTCGCATTCTCGATCAGGAGGCGGCTTCCGCACCGCCCCAGCCGCCTCCGTTGGACGCCGCCGCCGAGGTTGCGCCAGTGGAGAAGAACATAAAGGCCGGAGCGGCCGCCCCGCCCCCCGCGTCCCCGGCTTCGGATCGACGGGCCATGGCGCCATTGGAGCCGACGGCAAGCCAATCCCTCCTCACCAGCACGGAACGCGAAACCTTTCGCGAGATCGCCAGATCGCTGGCCGCCCTCACGGGCAAGGAGCAGGAGGCCGCCGCGACGCCGATCGACGCCGCGGCCCGGCGCGGCGTTCGTCCGCTGGAGATCCTGAAACAGGACCTGATCAACCGCACCGGCGTCAGGACCGCCGAAACGGCGCAAGAACCGGTCCGGCGGGGCAACGCCCAGGCCAATCCCGTCGTTCCTTTCGAGGAGCTTCAGGCGCGCCGCAATCCGCGGCCGAAGCCCGAAAATGCCAATGCGGTTCCGCTCGCGGCGCTGGAGCGCCTTCCGATTGGCCTGCTGATCCTCCAGGAAGGCAAGCCGAGCTTCGTCAATCGGTCCTTTCTCGACATGACCGGGCACGACACCCTGGAGGCCTTCCTTGACGAAGGCGGGGTGGACAGGCTGTTCGATGCCCGCCTGATAGAGACAGGCATGGATGTCACGCAGCTGACGATGCTCCTGCGCAATGGCGAGCGTCTGCCGGTGGAAGCCACGATCCAGGCAACAACGATCGATGAACTGCCTGCAACCATGCTTTTCCTGCGCAAGCGCCCCGACATGGCCCAAGCGGCGCAAAGCCGGGCCCTCGAACTCGATCTGCTGGTGGCGCGGTCCGAACTCGGCGAACTGCGTTCGGTGCTGGATACCGCGACGGATGGCGTGATCCTGCTGGACGGCCTGGGCCGCATTCTCAGCCTCAACCGTTCGGCCGAAGCGCTGTTCGGTTTCGATCAGAATGAGATCGCCGGCGAGAATCTGACCGTTCTGCTCGAGCCGGAAAGCCATCTGGCGGCGCTCGACTATCTGGAAGGCCTGAAGAGCAACGGCGTCCACTCGATCATGAACGATGGGCGCGACGTGAAAGGCCGCGAGCGCAACGGCGGCGCCATTCCGCTGTTCATGACCATCGGCCGGATCGGCGACAGCATGGAGCGGCAAAAATTCTGCGCCGTCCTGCGCGATGTCACGCATTGGAAGAAGGTGGAGGCGGATCTGCTCGACGCCAAGCGGGCCGCCGAGGATTCGAACGCCAACAAGACCGATTTCCTCACCAGGATCAGCCATGAGATCCGCACGCCGCTCAATGCGGTGATCGGCTTCTCGCAGGTTATGTTGAACGAGGATTTCGGGCCGATCGGCAATGAGCGCTACAAGCAATATGCGCGGGACATCAACGCCTCGGGCGCGCATATCATTTCGCTGGTTAATGACCTTCTCGATCTTGCCAAGGTCGCATCGGGAAGGCTGGACCTCACTTTCGCCAGCGTCGATGTCAATGCGCTGGTCGCGGCCTGCGTCGGCATGATTCAGCCGCAGGCGAATGCCGGCCGGGTCATCGTCCGCTCGCAACTGGCCTCGCATATGCCGCCGGTGGTTGCCGATGAGCGATCGGTCCGTCAGATCCTGCTCAACCTGCTGTCCAATGCGGCGAAATTCACGGAAGCGGGCGGCCAGGTCGTGGCATCGACGACGCTCACCGACCGCGGCGAAGTGATCATCCGCGTGCGCGACACCGGCATCGGCATGGGACCGGACGACGTGCGGCGTGCGCTTGAGCCGTTCCGGCAGATCCCGGGACCGCGCGCCTCGGGCGGCACCGGGCTTGGCCTGCCATTGACGAAGGCGCTGGTCGAGGCGAACCGGGCCGGTTTCGCCATCGAGAGCGAACCGGGCAGGGGCACGCTCGTGGAGGTGACTTTCCCGGCGACCCGCGTTCTGGCCGAGTGAAGGCCCCTCGCGTGAAGCTGTGGGAAATCCGGTTCGTCAGAACTTCAAGCCGCCGCCGACCCTGGCGCTGTTGATCGCGATATCGAAGCCGTTGATATTGCCGAAGCGCATATGGGACAATTCGGCGCGCAGGAAGATGTTCGAGGTGACCGCCCAGTCGATGCCGGCGCCCAGCGCATAGCCGAATTGCACACTCGTCCCGACGCGGGTCGTGTAGCTGTTCGGGTTGAAGTCAACGACACCCGTGGTTCGTGTTGCCGGCACAGTGCTCGAATCAATCTCAGTGAATGTTGCGTCGACCGTAGCGGAATCCGAGAAGCTCATGCGTGCCACGGCGACGCCTGCCGTCAGGTAGGGCAAGAGATTGCCCCAGGCGTAGCCAATGCGTCCCCTCACGCTGCCGTAATCCGTGATTTTGACTCTTGCAGACGTTGTCGCGGACCAGCTTTCAAAGACGGTGAGCGGGCCGACTGCCTGGGGTACGGTCTGGCCGCTGCCGAACCCCGAGTTCGTCCCCGTGATCTGCGATCTGTAGTAATCGGCTTCAATGCCGACAACCATGTCGTCAACCGCGGTATTGTAGCCAGCGAATATCCCGAAGGCCGTTGATCCATTCTGGTTCTGACCTGAGGTCGTGAGCGGCAGTTGCAGGATGCTTTGCTCGACGGTGCTGCCGGCCACAATCTGCGTTAGCGAAGGACCGAGCCGCAAGCGATTGCGGGTGAGATTGCCGTACGCGTAAGCCGCCGCGCCGCCGGCGTAGAAGCCGCTCCAGTCAAAGATCGGTTCGGCGAGCGGCAAGGCCCCACGCAGGACGGGAGTGGACGACGGATCGGCGGAAAGGGCGGGGCCCGACAGGCCGACGATGCCGACGATACCGAGGAGGGCAAAGGAATAACGCATGGAGTGATCTCCGACACACACCGGCGATGAACCCTTGCCGGCCATGAGCAATCATCATTGATTAACCTTAACATTCAGTTATCAGACTGGGGATTTTCGTGCGCCTTACAAAAAAGCCCGGCTTGCGCCGGGCTTTTGCATCGGATCAGGGTGGCGGCAATCAATATTTCTTGACCAGGCGCGGCTCGGGCGGAAGGTCGGTCGGAACGGGAGCATAAGCGGGGCCGCCGAGCATCCAGCGCAGTCCGATCTTGAACTCATGCGCATCAATGTCCTTGTAATTGATTGAGTCCCCGCAGGTCGGGCCGCCGCAAGCCAGCGATTGCGAGCCCTTGCCCATGTTCAGATAGCGGTACGCGACCTCGATCTTGTAGGCCGGAGAAAGATCGTAGGCGACGCCGGCCATCAAGGCCCAGGCGAAATTGCTGGTCGTCTTATCCGCAAACGTGGTCGGCGCAACGCCACTGGTGCCAACATTGACGCCAAGGAAGTAGTTTTCGGAGATGCCCGTATCGACAAGATTCGAGAATTTGTGCTGGGCGAAACCTATGCCCGCGCCGAGGAAGGGTGTGAAGCCGGACCAGGTGCCGAGGTCGACATAGGCATTGGCGAGGAAGAGCAGCGAGGCAACACGGCCGGTGTAGAAGTTCCGGCTATCCTGGCCCGTGAACGCAGGGCCGACTGAGCAGGCGATGCCCGGTGTCGCCACCGGCAGGCCGCCGTTATCGCCGAAGCAATACTTGTCAGTGAAACCGAAGCGGGACTGCAGCCGGTATTCGCCGGTGATGTCGCCGCGCAGCCAGCTGTTGATCTGATAGCCGGCGCCGATGCCGACGAACCCGGGATTCGACATGCTGAAGTTGTGGAGGCCGACGGTCGTCGGTGTGAAGCGGTTGTCGACGATTTCGGGATTGGAATTCTGGTAAGCGATGCCGATGTCGCCCCGCAGATACCATCCAGTCGTCTCGCCGATCGGGGCCGCAACCGGGATGGGCGGCAGGCCGGCAGGACGAGGATGGCCAAGATCAGCCGCCGAGGCGACGCTTGCTGCTCCCGAAAGCACGAAACCCGCGACTGCAAGAATCTTGAGGTTGCTCATTGCCTTGAGTCCCTTGTGTGGCCAGACCAGAATACGCAACGGCCCGGCATTGATGCCAACAAACCTGACCATGCCAGCAAATGACTAAGCGGAGGTTAAGGTTAACCCTTAACCATGCAGATCGCCCGTCAGGCGTGGCGGAGCCGCATGTTCGATACCGCGGGAGCAGCGCTTTAATCTGTGAAAAAGCTGGTCCTGACCTCTGGGCCAGACTCAATATTCGGCCATGACGGCCAACGACTGGTCTTGACAGAGTGACGCTTTGCGATGTGCGAGGCGTTGCCGCGATCCCGTCTCCGGGCGCCGGTTAGAGCAAACGCCAAGCCGTGAATTCATAAAGGGGCAGGCAATTGATGGGGTTCAGAGACTAGAGGTCCAAGTCAGCGTCTTCCGCCTCGACGGGGGCGCTGCCGTCGCCCAGATTGCGGGCGACCTTCTTGAGCAGCCGGCGGAGGCGGCGGATATCCTTGTCGTCGAGACCGGCAAGCGAATCCTTCTCCATCCGCTTGGCGATCTTCTTGAGCTGTTCGATGCGTCCCTGGCCTTCGGGCGTGATGGAGACAACAACGAGCCGCGCGTCATCGTCCTTGCCCTTGCGCTCAAGCAGGCCCTGCGCCGCCATGCGGCTAACCATCTTCGATGCCGTCGGCGGCTTGACCCTGAGTTCGTCGGCGATGGCCGTCATGGTCAGGCTCTCGTTTTCCGAGAGCGATTGCAGCACCCGGTCCTGTCCAGGGAAAAGCCCGAGTTCGACCAGCAGGGACGCAGTGCGCGCGCGGTGTCTGCGCGCCGCCAGCGTGAGCGCCTGCCCTATCGGGTCGATCAACCTGTCTTTGGCCATAGCCATGGCTCCCGAAGCATTGCCAGCGATGGATTCAATGGCGAGGCCACATGACAAAGATGCGACAAGCTGTCCGGCCCCTGCAAAAAAGCCGGTTTCCGTAAGCCGGCTCAGCCGCTCAGAGCCGCCTTAACAAGCTGGCTCGCCTTGGCGAAATCCATCTGCCCCGCGTATCTGGCCTTCAGGCCTGCCACGACCTTGCCCATGTCCTTCATCGAGGCCGCGTCCGTTTCGGCGATTGTTGCGGCGATCGCGGCCTTGATGGCCGGCTCGTCCATCTGGCGCGGCAGGTAATGATTGATGACCTCGACCTCGGCCTGCTCTCCCGCCGCCAGCTCATTGCGTCCGGCTTGCGTGTAGATGGCGATCGATTCCTGGCGCTGCTTCACCATCTTCTGCATCAGGGCCAGGATATCGTCGTCCGTCAGCTGGCCCTTGCCGAGGCCGCGGGCTTCGATATCCTTGTCCTTCAGCGCCGCCTGGATCATGCGGATCGTGGAGAGTTTCGCCTTTTCGCCCGCCTTCATGGCGGTTTTGACATCTTCCATCAGCGTATCACGCAGGCTCATCGCTTTATCCCTTCAGGAATGCCGTGGACCGGTTGACCATGCCGGGCGTCTCGCCTAACACCGCCACCTAGCCAGAAATCTGTCTCGACCAGCACCGCGGCGGGCGATCCGCGCGGAACGGCTGGCGCGCGAGGGCATAGAATGACCGGGATCAATCAGCAAGCCTCAACTGGATCGGCCTGGACCGAGCCCAAGACGACTGGCGTGCTTGTGCTCGCCGATGGAACCATCATCGAGGGCATGGGCCTCGGCGCGACGGGAGAGGCTGCGGGCGAAGTGTGCTTCAACACCGCCATGACCGGTTATCAGGAGATCATCACCGACCCTTCCTATGCCGGGCAGATCATCACCTTCACCTTCCCCCACATCGGCAATGTCGGCGTCAACGACCACGACATCGAGACGGTTAACATGGCTGCGGCGACCGGCACGCGCGGAATCGTGCTCCACGCGGGCGTCACCTCGCCGTCCAACTACCGCTCCACCCGCCACCTCGACGCCTGGCTGAAGGCGCGCGGCATCATCGGCCTCGCGGGTGCCGATACCCGCGCCATGACAGCGCTGATCCGCGACAAGGGCATGCCGAATGCGATGATCTCCCACCATCCGGATGGCGTCTTCGACCTTGCGGCACTGCACGCGAAAGCGAAGGCGCTGCCTTCCATGGCAGGCCTCGACCTTGTGCCGCTGGTGACGGGCAGCCAGCGCTACGGCTGGAGCGAAAGCGATTGGGATTGGGAGAAAGGCGCCTTCGGGCAACAAGAGAACTCCAATTTTCATGTGGTCGCGATCGACTACGGCGTGAAGCGCAACATCCTGCGCCTGCTGGTCCAGCGCGGCTGCACGGTGACGGTGGTTCCGCCCATAGCTTCCGCCGAAGAGATTCTCGCATTGAAGCCCGATGGCGTCTTCCTCGCCAATGGTCCCGGCGACCCTGCGGCGACGGGTGAATATGCAGTGCCTGTCATCCGGGAGCTCCTTGACAGGAAAATCCCGACCTTCTGCATCTGCCTCGGTCATCAGATGCTGGCGCTCGCCATCGGCGCCCGCACCATGAAGATGAAGCAGGGCCATCACGGCGCCAATCATCCAGTGATGGATTACACCACCGACAAGGTGGAGATCGTCTCCATGAACCACGGCTTCGCTGTCGATGCGGCGACGCTTCCGGCCAACGCCAGGGAAACGCACAAGTCGCTCTTCGATGGCTCCAATTGCGGCATCGAACTCACCGATCGGCCGGCTTTCTCGGTGCAGCACCACCCGGAGGCGTCGCCTGGCCCGCGTGACAGCCACTACCTCTTCGATCGCTTTGTCGCGATGATGGTCAACGCCAGGGTCGCGGCGTGAGCTGATGGCAAGCTGGGTCGATTACTGGAATACGGACCATCCGATCTATGTGAGCGACCGCCACAAGCTCCTGCATGCTGCCGGCATCGCGCGGGACTTCGCGCGTCACATCAAATCGAAGAATGCCATTGTTCTGGATTACGGCTGCGGCGAGGCGCTTTACGCCGAGGATGTCGCCAGACTTTGCGCGCGGCTTATCTGCTCGGACGCGGCCCCTGCGGTCCGCGACAAGCTGGCTGAACGGGTGAAGGCCATCCCCACGATCATTGTGGAGAGCCCGGAGAAGACCGCCGCCACCGCAGATGCCGCCTATGATCTCATCGTCGTGAACTCGGTGCTGCAATATCTGACCATCGAACAGCTGCTTGACCTGCTGAGCCTCTGGCGCCGGCTGCTGAAGCCCGAAGGCCGGCTCGTGATTGCCGATGTCGTGCCGCCTGATGTCAGCCCGGCCACCGATGCGCTGGCGCTGCTTTCGTTCTCCTTCAGGGGCGGCTTCCTGGGTGCGGCGCTGGCCGGCATCGCCCGCACCTTGCTCTCCGATTACCGCAAGCTCAGGGGTGACCTCGGCTTCACCACGCATGGCGAATACGATTTTCTCGCCATGCTCTCGCGCCACGGCTTCACAGCAGAGCGCTATCGCCCCAACTTCGGCCATAACCAGGCGCGCATGACCTTCGTGGCGAAGCTGGCGCCCTGAGCAGAACGGGATCAGCTTCGCCCGAAGCTCCAGTATTTGTGCGCCAGGAAGCTCCAGACGAGCACCACCAATGTGGTCGCGATCTGCGAGGGAAAATAGGGAAGCCCCAGCCGCCCGACGAGGCCGGACATCACGCCGAAAGTGATGAGAAAGCCCACACCCGCCACTACTGCGAAGCGCCAGCCAGCCTCGCTGTGCGGCCGGTCGCTGGCATAGGTCAGCGATCGGTTCAGCCAATAGGAGACCAAACCGCCGCCGATATAGCCGACAAGCGTCGCCGGGACGGGCTGCCACCCGCCAAGCTCCACAAGGCCCAGCAGCAGGCCGTAATGAATGATCGCCGCGACAACGCCGACGCCGGTGAAGGCGATGATTTGCTGGACGAGGCGGGGCGCAGGCATGGGGAGCGCTGTAACAGATTGCCGAGGCAGGCCGAAACCGTCTTTGCGAGGAGCGACAGCGACGAAGCAATCCAGATCTTGATCCGTCGAAAGCGGAAGAAACACCAAAAATCCTGCTCAGAACCTGCGAGTCCGGACTGGATTGCTTCGCTGCGCTCGCAATGACAGTGGAGCAAATGCGCTTTTCAGTATCCTGACAATCCTTCCGCGCCCGAAACGAAATCAGTGTTTCGGCTGGCGATAGAGCGCGATCACCTGGCTGTCGTCGGCGCGGCCAAGGCCAAGCCCCGAAGCCTGCAGGAACATCTGCCGTGCGAGCGCCGAGAGCGGCAGGCCAAGTTTCGCCTGCTCGCCGGCGGACAGAACGATGCCCATATCCTTGACGAAAATATCGACGGCGCTGGTCACGGGCGGATCATGCATCACCATCCGCGGGCCACGGTTGGCGAGCATCCACGAGCCGGCGGCGGACTGTGACAGAATCTCGATCACGGTCTTGCCGTCGAGCCCGAGCTTCTCGGCGAGCGCCACGCATTCGGCCGCAGCCGCGATATGGACGCCGCAGAGCAGCTGGTTGACCGTCTTCATCGCGGCACCATCGCCATGGTTGAGGCCCACATGGCGCAGCTTGTCGCCCAGCCGCGATAGGGTAGGCGCGGCGCGCTCGAAGATCGCCTTGGGTCCGCCCGCCATGATCGTCAGCGTGCCGGCCTCGGCGCCGACCACGCCGCCCGACACCGGCGCATCGAGAAAGGCGATCCCCATATCCGTGAGCCGGGCGCCGATCGTCTTCACCCGCTCCGGCGGGCAGGTTGCCATCAGGACGACGAGCTTGCCGTGACCCAGCGCGAGTGCCGCTCCATCCGCGAACAGCACCTGCTCGGCCTGATCGGCATTGACGACCATCAGCAGCAGCGCTTCGGCGCCTTCCGCCGCGGCGGCGGCTGTCCCGCAGGGCACGCCGCCGGCAGCGGCCAGTTCCGCCAGCGACGCCGGATTGATGTCGAAGCCCCGGACGATCGCGCCGGGAGCGCCGAGCAGCCGGCGCGCCATCGGGCGGCCCATGGCGCCCAGCCCGACGAAGGCGAGCGTCGTCATTCCTTGACCGCGCCCGTCATCGCGCTGACGTAGTGCTCGACGAAGAATGCGTAGAGGATGACAAGGGGCAGGGAGCCGATCAGCGCGCCGGCCATCAGGGAACCCCAGCGGAAAATGTCCCCATCAACAAAATTGGAGATAATCGCCACCGGCACAGTCTTGTTGTGGTCCGAGGAGATGAAGGTCAGCGCATAGATGAACTCGTTCCAGCACAATGTGAATGCGAAGATGAAGGCGGATATCAGGCCCGGTATGGCCAGCGGCAGCACGATCTTGAGGAGGATTTGCCAGCGGCTCGCTCCATCCATCAAGGCGCATTCCTCAAGTTCGTAGGGAATGGTCTTGAAGTAACCCATCAGCAGCCAGGTGCAGAAGGGAATGAGGATCGTCGGATAGGTGAGGATCAGGGCAAAGGGCGTGTCGAACAAGCCATAGGCATGGATCACGGCGGACAGCGGGATGAACAGGATAGACGGCGGAACCAGATAGGCGAGGAAGATCAATCCGCCCACCGTCGCCGCCCCCTTGTAGCGGATCCGCGTTATCGCATAGGCCGCAAGCACACTGGCGAATATCGACAGGAAGGTCGCAGCCGTCGCCACCATCATCGTCGTCATCAGCCAGCGCGGATAGGCGCTCTCGAACAGCAGCTTGTAGATATGCTGGAAGGTTGGCTGACTGACCCAGAGCGGATTCGAATTCTCCAGGTCGAGCAACTGCGAGTCTGGTTTGATCGACGTAATGACCATCCAGTAAAACGGGAAAAGCAGCACGACGAGGATGATGGCCAGCGGCATGTAAACCGTCACCACCTTGCGGGGCAGCGTTTCGAGATAGGCCATTCCCTCGCTGTGGTCGGTCATGCCGGCAGCGGGGCGGCTGGCCTTGATGGTGGCGTCAGTCATTGTTTTCTCCCTGCTGCCATTTGCGGCGCTGGAGTCCGAACCAGGAAATCATGATGGCGGCGAGCAGGAATGGCACCATGGCAGTGGCGATGGCCGCGCCTTCGCCAAGCCGGCCGCCCAGAATGCCGCGCTGATAGGAAAGCGTCGCCATCAGATGCGTGGCGTTGACCGGGCCGCCGCGCGTCATGGCCCAAATCAGCTGGAAATCGGTGAATGTGAACAGCACGGAAAACGTCATCACCACGGCGATGATCGGCGTCAGCAGCGGGTAGGTCACGAAGCGGAAACGTTGCCAGCCCGTCGCGCCGTCTAAGGTCGCGGCCTCGTAGAGCGAAGGAGACACTGTTTGAAGCCCGGCGAGCAGCGTAATCGCGATGAAAGGGATGCCGCGCCAGATGTTGGCGAAGATCACGCTGCATTGCGCCAGGAAAGGATCGCCCAGCCAGTTGATAAACTGGTCCTTCCCCAGGAATCCCCATTGTTGCAGCAGCCAGGTGAAGATCGAGAACTGCGTGTCGAATATCCACCAGAATGCCACTGCCGACAACACAGTCGGCACAATGAAGGGGATCAGCACAATGGCGCGGATGAACGCCTTGAAGGGCATATTGTTGTTGAGCAGGATGGCCAGATAGAGGCCGATGGCGAATTTGAACACCGAGGCGACCGCCGTATAGGTCAGCGTGAAGGCCGTGGCCCGCAGGAAATCCCGGTCGTCGAGGAGAAACTGGTAGTTCTCGAAGCCGACAAAACTTCCGCCGCGGCCGATGCGCATATCGGTCATGCTCATCCACATGCCCAGCAGGAGAGGCCAGGCGAGAAAGAACAACAGGAAGATCATGGCCGGAACCATGAACCAGAAACCCAGCCAGTTGCGGTTCACCTTCAGCCGCTCGAAGAGGCCAGGCTCCGACGGCGTGACAATTGAGGCTGAGGCCATCATTTACCGCGCTCCTTTCCCGAAAGCATGTGGAAGGCCGCCCTTGCCCTCTCCGCAAGGCGGAGGGAGCAAGGGCAGCGTCGGTCAGGATGCCCGCACGCTGCGGTGCGGGGCGACCGGTGGATCGCGAACGTCAGCGATAGATGCGCTGCAATTGCCGCTCTGCGAGCTGCATGGCTCCCGCCGCGGTTTCACGTCCCGTGCAGTAATTGGCGAACATGTCGATGACGATGAAGTCCGCCATCGCCGTTGCCGCCCTCTCATCCAGCTTGCCGCGGTGGCCTGCCACAAGACTGCGCTTCGCGGCGTCGCGAAACACTGCATTCTTCGGGTCCTTGGTCCAGATGGGGTTGTTATCGAAGGCGTTCAACGTGTGGGTCAGGTAGCCGGCAGCCGCCTCGAGCCAGGGGTTGAAGTTCTCAGCCTCAAGCAGGAAGGCCATGAAAGCTTTGCTGGCGTTCGGGAACTTCGTGTAGGTCATTGCAAACATCGGGAAGCAGAGCTGGATTTCAGTCGGCTTGCCTGCGGGTCCGATCGGCCAAAAGGCATGATCCATGTCCGCAGCGATTTCCTTCTGCTTGGCATCGTTCGATGCATTCGCGGCGGCGTAGATCGAGATGCCGTTGGCGGTGAGCGAAAGTTCGCCCGACAGGAAGAGGCGGTTGTTGGATGCGTCGTTCCAGGCGACCGTACCCTGAATGAACGTGTCATACAGCGCCTTGGCGTAGTTGAGAGCGGCCTCCGTTTCCGCCGAGCGGATGATGACCTTGCTGTTCTCGTCCACCTGCGCGGCGTTGTGAGACCACAGAAGCCAGTAGGCGTAGGCGTTGCCGTCGCCCGAGGCGCGGCCGAGGGGGAAGCCCGCCAGCGTGTTGCGCGCCTTAAGGGCTTTGCACAGCTCAAGGAAACCCGCCGTCGTCTGCGGCACTTCATTGAATCCGGCAGCCTTGATATGCGAAATCCGGTAATTGATGTAGCCGCCGTTGATAGCAACCGGGATGGCGATCCACTTGTTGCCGAGCTTGCCGTAGGCTTCAGCGACCGACACCCAGCCACCATACTTCTTGCCCAGATAGTCGGCGACGTCACTTACGTCGACGCAGCGCTGCGGGAACAGGTGCGGCGTGGAGTACAACCCCCAGAAAATATCCGGACCCGTGCCCGTATTGGCAGCGACAGATGCCTTCGGCTGCATGTCATCGAACGATTCGCTCGTCATGCTGACGCGCACGCCGGTAGCCTGGGTGAAAGCAGCAACCAACTTGTTGAAGGCCTCGTCCTCGGCCACGACGAAGCGGCGCCAGCGCATGACATTGAGGGCTGCACCCGGCTCCGGCTTCCACGGTGCAGCCTGCGCCCAGGCCTTGGCCCATTCACCCAAACCGCTGGCGGTGAGCGCGCCCAAGGCCGCGCCGCCCTTGATGAGCGAGCGCCGATTGAAGTTCGTCATGGATAGTCCTCCCTGAAAAGGACCGGTGGCTTCTTTTCTGCGAGCGCCGGTCCGTGTTGATTGTTTGGTTCTAATGCAGCCGCTTGCCGCTCTCTGCGTCAAAAAGATGCGTCACGGTCTTGTCGGGCGAGATCATGATGGCCTCGCCGGGCAGAGCGGAAATGCGCTCACGGAAGACGCAGGTGAGCGTCTGCCCGCCGACATCGGCGACGACCTGCGTTTCCGAGCCGGTCGGCTCCACCACATGAACTGTGGCCTTCAAGCCCTTGGGGTCGAGCATGATATGCTCCGGCCTGAGCCCCATCACCGCCTTCTTGCCGACCGAGCCTGCAGGCGTCTTGCCGATGGTCCAAAGCGTGCCCTGCATATCGCGGAAACCGCCCTTCTCGATGGCGCCCTTGATGAAGTTCATGGCTGGCGAGCCGATGAAGCCCGCCACGAAGAGATTCTCGGGCCGGTCGTAAAGCTCGAGCGGCGCGCCCATCTGCTCGACGATGCCGTCATGCATCACGACGATCTTGTCAGCCATGGTCATGGCCTCGATCTGGTCATGCGTCACATAGATCGTCGTGGTCTTGAGGCGCTGGTGCAGCTCCTTGATTTCGGTGCGCATCTGGACGCGCAATTTGGCGTCGAGGTTGGAGAGCGGCTCGTCGAAGAGGAACACCTGCGGGTCGCGCACGATGGCGCGGCCCATGGCCACGCGCTGGCGCTGGCCGCCCGAAAGCTGGCGCGGATAGCGGTCCAGCAGCTTCTCGAGGCCGAGAATCTTCGCCGCCTTGTCGACCCGCTCCTTGATCTCGCTGGCGGGTGCCTTCCGGAGCTTCATCGAGAAGGCCATGTTGTCAGCGACCGTCATATGCGGATAGAGCGCATAATTCTGGAACACCATGGCGATGTCGCGCTCTTTCGGCGGCACGTTGTTGACCACGCGGTCGCCGATCGCCACTTCGCCGCCTGTGATGTTCTCAAGCCCCGCGATCATGCGCAGGAGCGTTGATTTTCCGCAGCCCGATGGGCCCACGAGAATGACGAATTCACCGTCCTTTATGGCGATATCGACACCATGGATGACCTTCGTCGCTCCATAGGCCTTGTGCACACCGCGCACGTCTACTGATGCCATCGTCTCCGTCTTTCCTCCGCGACAGACCTTTGGCCGCCGAATCGCATTTTTCTCGTTGCATGGCTTTCTGCCATAAGGACCAACACTGTTCGATGGCTGGAGTAAGAAATCAAGCGGTAACTGCGAAAACGCGGTCTTCTGCGCGTGAGCTCCCGGGACTGGCCTGCGGTTTTCCGCCTGCGTGACGATCGCCCGCAAGGAATGAAGGCGCTGACGGGCGGCCCTGGATGCGGCGGAATTTGCAACGGCTCCGCCGCTGTTGAGCTCAGACCCGCCTGACTCCTGGAATCTTCCAGGAGCCGTTGAGAATCGTCGGATTGTCCTCGTCCGGCCAGTAAAGCCGCATCATGAGGATGAAATCCCCCTCAGGCGCAGGCAGCCAGTTGGATTCCTTGTCTTTGCCCGGCGAATCCTTCTGGATGTAAAGAGTCGTCGATCCGTCGGGATTGGCCACGAGGTTCTGCCGGGGACTGATCGAATAGCGGTTGAGCGGATTGCTGACGAAGAAGTAGTTGGAATCATACATCGTGAGCGACCAGAAGCCGTTAACCGGCGGCAGCTGGTTTCTTGGGAACCGCATCACGTATTTGTTCGCGCCATTGTACTTCTTGCCATCCGCATCCTTCAGCGAGGTCGGATAGACGGCGTCCTGCGGCCGGTTGGCCCCCAGTCCGATCGCCGTCACCAGGGCCCGCATCAGGTAGTCGGTGCCGTAAATGCCCGTCTTGGTCGTGAAGGCGAAGCCGTTCACGTTCTGGATGTTCCTGTTGACCTTGAATTGAAGCATGATCCGGTCGTTGGCGACCTCGGGCACGCGCTTGAGGAAATCCGCCTTGAGCTTCGAGGCGTCGAAATCCTGTCCGGGAACGATGCCGATCCTCGCGAATCGGGCAAGCGCGGGCGCATCCGCCGCGGCAGGCGGATTGTCCTTCATCAGCTTGCACAGCAGGGTGAAGTAAGCCACCGCATCCATGCGGTTCACCTGATCGCGCACGGCCGTCTTCATGTCGATCGACGGATCGACGACGCCGGGCGGCGGCGTGTAGGGCTTGCCGTAGGCGCTGAGCGGCACGAGCCGGCATTCGTCCTGCAGCTTGTGGACCTTGGCGTAATCCTCCGGCGTGCCGGTGCAGTAGATCCGGCCAAGCAGCCAGACGATGCTGGTGAGCGATTTGTATTCCTTCACGCCGGGCGGCAGCGTGCCCTTCCAGCCCGGCCCGGTGATCGCATAGGTCTGAGCCTTCGTGCCGGTCGTGCGTTTGCCGGGGACCTGAAACACCGTCGTCCAGCCATCGAGCAGCGGGAACAGCGCATAGCGATCGTTCATGTCAGGCAGGCTGAGCACCCACGGCTCCTTGCCGACGTCGAAGAAGGCGGTCGTATAAAGCGTGTCGGCGTTCGGCGCCGTCACATCCCGAAACGAGGAGTTCGGATATTCGCGCAGCTTGATGATCTGCCCCATCGGCCCGCGGGTGCCGACCGGCGCCGCCACATTGGTGATGACCCGGCGCGTCATCTCCATCGTGATGAGCGGATAGCCGAAGATATAGGCGTCGGTGGCGAGAAAGAAATCTTCCATCCCCTCGCCGATATGCAGAAAGGAGCCGAGCTCCGCCCGGCTGACATTGCTCCCTGCTGTCGTTGCAAGCAAACCCAATGCGCCGGTGGTCACGGCGCGACGCGTGATGTCCATGGAAACTGCTCCTGAAAGGTATGGTGTTGGCATCGCGGATCATCAGCCCGGGTCGAAGCTAGCAGGCTTGGTTAAGCAGGAAAAGTCAGTGGCTTTGACCTAATCGTCGCTCACATCATCCAACAGGCTGGGGAACACCGCGCCTCCGCGTCATGGCGAGCGCGGCGGCGAAGCAATCCGGATCCGCCGCTCGCGCGATGCTCTCAGTCACCCCACCTCAAACGTCACGCCCTGGGCCAGAGGCAGCGCGGCGCCGTAATTCACCGTATTGGTGGCCCGCCGCATATAGGCCTTCCAGCTGTCGGAACCGGCCTCGCGCCCGCCGCCCGTCTCCTTCTCGCCGCCGAAGGCGCCGCCAATCTCGGCGCCCGATGGCCCGATATTGACATTGGCGATGCCGCAATCCGAGCCCACGGATGAGGTGAACAGCTCCGCCTCGCGGATATCGCGCGTGAAGATCGAGGAGGAGAGCCCGGCGCTGACGGCATTGTTGAGCGCAATCGCCTCCTCGATCGTCTTGCAGCGCATGACGTAGAGGATCGGAGCGAAGGTCTCGTGCAGCACAGGACCGTCGTGCTTCGGCATTTCGACGAGCGCGGGCTGCACATAGAAGGCGGCAGGATTGGCCTTTTCGAAGACGCGGTCGCCGCCAGTGACGTTGCCGCCCAGGCGCCGGGCGTCGAACAGCGCCTTCACCATGCCGTCGAAAGCCTGCCGGTCGATCAGCGGGCCGATCAGCGTGGCCGCCTGGCGGGGATCGCCGATCTTCACCGAGGCATAGGCCTTGCGCAGCCGCGGCACGAAGGAATCATAGATGTCTTGATGGACAAAGAGCCGGCGCAAGCTCGTGCAGCGCTGGCCTGCCGTCCCCATGGCGGCGAAGGCTATGCCGCGCAAAGCCTGATCGGGATCGGCCGAGGGACAGACGATGGCGGCATTGTTGCCGCCAAGCTCGAGGATGCTGCGGGCGAAGCGCTCGGCCAGCTTCGGCCCGACCTTGCGGCCCATCGCCGTGGAGCCAGTGGCGGAGAGGATGGCGACACGGCGATCCTCGACGAGGGCTGCGCCCACATCCGGTCCGCCCAGAAGGAGTTGCGCCAGACCCTTCGGCGCATCGCCGAAACGCTTGGCCGCCTTGTCGAAGATCGCCTGCACGGCGAGCGCCGTCAGCGGCGTCTTCTCCGATGGCTTCCAGACGACCGGATCGCCGCAGACCAGCGCCAGGGCGGCGTTCCAGGACCAGACGGCGACGGGAAAGTTGAAGGCCGTGATCACGCCGCAGACGCCCAGCGGATGCCAGGTCTCCATCATGCGGTGCATGGGCCGCTCCGTGGCGATCGTGAGGCCATGCAGCTGGCGCGACAGGCCCACGGCGAAATCGCAGATATCGATCATCTCCTGAACTTCGCCCAGCCCCTCGGAGAGGATCTTGCCAGCCTCCAGCGTCACCAGCCGCCCAAGGTCCGCTTTCGCCGCGCGCAGCTCCTCGCCCAGCAGACGCACGAGTTCGCCGCGCCGGGGCGCGGGCACCTGCCGCCAGGCGAGGAAGGCCTCATGCGCGGAGCCAATGATGGCCGCCGCCTCGTCCTTGGTGACGGCAGCGACCTGCGCCAGCACCTCGCCCGTGATGGGCGAGCGGGCTGGTAGACCGCCCTCCTTCACGAAGGCGGATTTCGGAATGCCCAATCGTTTCAGGAGAGCGGCGGTCTCACGGATTGCAGAGGGAAACGGCTTTGGCTTCGGCGCTTTCGTCATGCCGACCAGATAGCGTCTTTGCTTGGCGCGCGCCAACCGCAAAAGCCGCCCGTTCATCTGAAAAAGCGATGATCGCCCTTGCAATTCCCCGCTTTTCGCGGCGGCAGGCCTGACGTAGAGCAATTTCGCAGCAATGAAGGCGGGCGGGACGGAAGCGGCGTGGATTCATTCGATGTGGTGATCGCGGGCGGCGCGGTGATGGGCTCTTCTGTCGCCTGGCATCTCGCTGCGCTCGGCGAGGGCAGGCTCCGCATCCTGGTCGCGGAGCAGGACCCAACCTATCAGCGATCCGCCTCGGCGCTCTCCGCCGGTTCGATCCGCCAGCAATTCTCAACCGCGATCAACATCGACATCTCGCTCCACGGGATCGCCTTTCTGCGCGGCATAGACCGGCATCTGTCGGTCAACGGGGAGAGGGTCGACGTGTCGCTGAAGGAAGGCGGCTATGCCTATCTCGCCACGGCGGACGGCGCGTCGCTCCTCAACGAGATCAATGCGCTGCAGAACGCGCGCGGCGCGGATATCCTGCTTTACGGCCCCGCCGGGCTGCAGGAGCGGTTCCCCTGGCTCGCAACCAGCGATCTCGCAGCCGGCGCCTGGGGGCGGAGCGGCGAAGGCTGGTTCGACGGCTATGGCCTGATGCAGGCTTTCCGGCGCAAGGCGCGGTCGCTCGGCGTCGAGTACCGGCAGGCGAAGGTCACCGCTGTCGAGAGGACCAGCGGCCGCATCGAGGCGGTGACTCTGGCCGACGGGACGCGGATCGGCTGCGGGTCGCTGGTGAACACCTGCGGCGCATCGGGAGCCCGGGAGCTTTCGGCGGCGATGGGTTTTCCCATTCCCGTCTATGCCAAGAAACGCAGCGTGTTTACCTTCTCATGCCCGGCGGAGCTTGCCGGATTTCCGCTGCTGATCGATACGACGGGCGTCTGGGTCCGTCCCGAAGGCCGCGATTTCATCACGGGATATTCGCCTGATGATGGCGACGAGATCGACCATGGCGCCGATTTCGATGTCGATTGGCCGATGTTCGAGACGATCATCTGGCCAGCGCTGGCGGCCCGCGTGCCGGCCTTCGAGCAGTTACGGCCGGGCCGCGCCTGGGCCGGGCATTACGACATGTGCCTGTTCGATCACAACGCCCTGATCGGCCCTGTTCCCGGCCTCGCGAACGGTTATCTCGCGGCAGGCTTCTCCGGTCATGGGCTGCAGCAATCGCCGACCGTGGGCCGGGGCATTGCCGAACTCATCCTGCATGGGGCGTACCGGAGCCAGGACCTCTCGCCATTGGGTTGCGAGCGGGTGGCTGCGCGCCGTCCGCTGATTGAACGCAATGTCATCTGACCGGCGTCAAACCGCTGTAATGCTTTAGAAAAGCCAAGAAATTGACTTCAATGTTTTTAATCACGGCATCGTGAAAACATTCAACCGTTTTAGAAAACGCTGGCGGCGAGGGAGCGTATTCTTACGTCTGATCCATGCCCGAAAAGATAGCGTAACCCGGGTCGAAGGTCCGAGAGGGCCTTCCTTCCCCCAAGCGGGCGAACCTCCCCCGTTCGACCGCTACCTTGTCGAGACCGCCCCTCCCCCGGGCGGTCTCGCTTTTTTTATTGGCTTTCGCCCGTCAGGATGCGGCGCTGCCGATGGCGAGCCCGCGCTCCAGCGCCTCGAAGAGCGGGGAATTCAGCGAGAAGACATAATCCGTCCGCGCGATCGCCACATCAGCCGCGCCCGCATCGATCAGGGCGGATGCGAGCGCCTGAGCGGCCTCGGCGGGACAGCGGATCGTCATCATGCCGTCCGCGGAAGCGTGGATGAGCGCCGAGGGGAGATTGGCGACGGCCGCCGCGAGCCCCTCCGCCGTGACGCTCCCGGCCGAAACATGCAGCATCCGCGTGGTGCGGGCAGCCTTCTCAGCGGAAATCCGGCCCAGCACGCGGCGCGCCAGGCGCAGCGCCTCCGCATCCCAACCGGCCTGCATGGACGCGGCGAGATTGGCCTGCGATTTCAGCATCACGCCGTCATCCAGCACCTTGAGGGCATTCGCCTCGAGCGTGCTCCCCGTGGTCGTAATGTCAACGATGAATTCAGCGGCGCCCGAGGCTGGCGCGCCCTCTGTCGCGCCCAGACTCTCCACGATCCGGTAATCCGCCACGCCCTTTTCGGCGAAGAAGCGACGAGTCAGGTTCACGTACTTTGTGGCGACCCGCATGCGCCGGCCGTGGCGCGCGTGGAAATCGGCTGCAATCTCCTCGAGATCATCCATGGTGCTGGCGTCGATCCAGCCCTTCGGCACGGCGACCACGACATTGGCCTGGCCGAATCCGAGCGGGGCGAGCAGGCTGATGCGCCGGTCGGCGTCGGCAACCGATTCGCGGATAAGGTCCTCGCCGGTAACGCCCAGATGCGCATCGCCCGAGGCGAGCTTGGCGACGATCTCGGAGGCCGAGAGGAACAGGATCTCCACGCCCGGCAGGTCGCGCACCTGCCCGCGGTAGTCGCGCGCGCCCCCTTCCTGCGTCAGCGCCATCCCGGCGCGGGCGAAGAACGCGGTGGCGTTTTCCTGCAGACGCCCCTTCGACGGCACCCCGATGATGAGCTTGCCGGTCATGACGGACTTCCCGCAGCGGCCGGCGCGAAGCGCTCCACCCAGATCGAGAAGCCGACGGCGGGGACATCGACCGGCGATCCCAGCCTTTTCAGCAGCGTGTCATAGCGCCCGCCGCCGACCAGAGGTTTGGGCGTCGCGGGCGACGGCGGCACGATCTCGAAGACCATGCCGGTATAGTAATCGAGATTGCGGACGAAACCGCCCGCCGCCGTGACGGAAGCGAGATCGATGCCTTGCGCCGCCATGAAGCCCAGCCGGGATTCGTAGCGTTCGAGGGCAGCGTCGATATCAAGCCCATGGCGAGAAGCCAGCCTGCGGATGGCCACTGTCACTTTGTCCGGATGCCCCGCAATCGAAAGGAACTCGCGCAGCACCGCCGCCCGCGTCTCGTCCAGCGAGCCGCTCCCCTCCCGCGCCTTGCTGAGAAAGCGTTCCGCTATCTCTTCGGCGGAGCGGCCGCCCGCAGCGCGCACGCCGCTGATCGTCAGCATATCGCCGACGAAAGCCTGGGCCGAACTCTGCCCAGCGCCCTCCAGCGCCGTCATCACGCCCGCGTAGCGATCGAGGCCCGATCCATTCGCGCCAGGATCGAGGGCTTCATCAGGCGTGCGTCCCGCCGCCAGCCGCCGCTTGAGGCGCCGCGCCAATCCCGGCGGGACGGAGAGGGCGGCGAGCACGCCGTTGATCAGGCCGGCGTCGCCCAGGCGAATCAGCGGCCGCGCCTCGCCGAGGAGCTTTGCCGATTCGATGGCCAGAGCCAGGATTTCCGCATCGGCGGCCTCGGCATCGCTGCGCCCGAGCGATTCGACGCCGGCCTGGATGAACTCGCCGCTTTCGCCCTGCCGGTGCCGGAAGACGGGGCCGCAATAGGACATGCCGTTGCCTAGAGCATCGCCGCCGGCCGCAACGGCCTGCAGGCAAAGCGGAATCGTGAATTCGGGCCGAAGACAAAGTTCGATACCAGCCGCATCCTGCGTGAGGAAAAGCCGCCGCCTTATATCTTCGCCCGACAGGTCGAGGAAGACGTCAGCGCGCTGCAGCAGCGGCGCATCGGCCAGCGGAAAGCCCGCCGCCTGGAACAGCGCGATCAAGGGTGCGGGGGGTGCGGCAGACTTCATGAAATGCCCGGATGAATGGTTGCTCCGATAGCAGATGGTCCGTCCCCGCGCGACCCCTTCGCGCCAACAGGGTTACGGGACGCCGCTGCACGACACGCCTTGCAGAAGTCTGAGTATTCGTGCGAGCAGGAAACCGGGAGCACCTGCCGCATGACCTCCTTCAGACTCGATCCAAATCTCGACAACGACACGCTGCCGCTGGGCCGGCTGGCGCTCTCCCGCGTCCTGCTGATGAACGATGCCCGCTATCCCTGGATCATCCTCGTGCCGGAGAAGCCGGATCTCACCGAAATCATCGATCTTGCGGAAGGCGATCGGCAGCAGCTGATGCGCGAGATCGCCTTCGCTTCGGAGGCGCTGAAAGCGCTCTTCAACCCCGACAAGCTGAATGTCGGCGCGCTGGGCAACCGCGTGCGGCAATTGCACGTCCATATTCTCGCCCGCTTCGTCTCGGATGCGGCCTGGCCGGGGCCGGTGTGGGGCGCAGGTTCGGCGCAGCCCTATCCGCCGCACATGGCCGCGGTCATGGGGGACCGGATCGGCGCGGCGCTCAAGCCCTTCGGCCTGCGGGAGACCGCCTGATGGATTTTTTCGCCGCTGCGCCGGATTCGCCGCCAGCCGGACTTGGCTTCGCGACCTTGTCGCTCGACCGCGCAGCGCTGAAGCGGGAAGATGCTGAATGGCTCCGCCGGGCGCAGGCGCTCGCGGAAGCCCGCTTTCTCGCCATTTGCAAGGATATCCCGGTCCTGGCCTTCGATGGCCTGAACCTGAACCCATGGTTCACGCGCAACGAGATCGAAGGGTTGGGCGAGAGGGGCGATCCGCTGTTTCTCGGCATCGAGGACGGCGAGCCGCGCTTCGCCTTCGATATCGGACCTGAGCGCTTCGATGCGCTCAAGGAGCGCAAAGACCTCAAGCTCATCGACATGCGCTCCATCGCGATGCAGGAATTGTTCGCGCCGGGAATTCTGAACGCGATCGGCACCGCCAAGGCGATGCTGCTGTGGCACAACCGGCACCGGTTTTGCAGCAATTGCGGCAAACTCTCCGCCTGGGCCTTCGCCGGCTGGAAGCGCCATTGCAGCGATTGCGGCACAGATCATTTCCCGCGCACGGATCCGGTCGTGATCATGCTGGCGATCCACGGCGATTCCTGCCTGCTCGGCCGCTCGGCGCATTTCCCCGAGGGGCGCTATTCCTGCCTCGCCGGCTTCATGGAGCCCGGCGAAGGGATCGAGGATGCCGTTCGGCGCGAGATTCTCGAGGAAACGGCGATCACGACCGCCCGCGTCCGCTATCTCTATGCCCAGCCATGGCCTTTCCCCAGTTCGCTGATGATCGGCTGCCTGGCCGAGGCGACCTCCACCTCCATCACGATAGACCCTGCGGAGCTGGCCGACGCCCGCTGGTTCACGCGCGAGGAAGCCCGCCAGATTCTTGCGAACAGCCATCCTGACGGGATCAGCTCCCCGCCGCGCATGGCCATCGCCAACCACATCCTGCAGGCCTTCGTCGACGCAGGCTGATCGACGCAGGCTGATCAGCCGAGGCGCGCGGCCTCCTCCCGGTAGGGATGCGCCGGATAAACGCCGATGATGCGGATCTCCTTCGAGAAGAAGGCAAGCTCGTCGAGCGCGTTCTTGAGGCCCGGATCTTCGGGATGGCCATCCACCTCGGCATAGAATTGCGTGGCGGTGAATTGCCCCTCCACCATGTAGCTTTCAAGCTTGGTCATGTTGACGCTATTGGTCGCGAATCCGCCCATGGCCTTGTAGAGCGCCGCCGGCACGTTGCGGACGCGGAAGACGAAGCTTGTGACGAGCGGCGCGCCATTCCGCTTGGCCACGAGCGGCTTCCTGGAGAGAACGACGAAGCGGGTGGTGTTATGCGCCGCGTCCTCCACATCCTCGGCCAGGATTCTGAGGCCATAGATCGGCGCGGCAAGCCTGGGCGCGAGCGAGGCCTTGGTCACATCCTGCCACTCCGAGACCTGACGGGCAGACCCCGCCGTGTCGCCCGCCACATGCGCCTTGAGGCCGAGCTTGCGGATGATCTTCCGGCACTGCCCGATGGCGTGAACGTGGCTGTAGACATCCTTGATGGTGGAGAGCGACGCGCCGGGAATGGCCATCAGGTGGAAATGGATCGGCAGGAAATGCTCCCCGATGATGTGGAGCCCCGAGGTCGGCAGCAGGTGATGGATATCCGCCACCCGTCCCGCGATCGAGTTCTCGATGGGGATCATCGCCAGCGCCGCCTTGCCTTCCTGAACGGCCGCAAAGGCATCCTCGAAGGTCGGGCAGGGCAGCGGCTCCAGCGCGGGATAGGCCTGCTCGCAGGCGAGATGGGAATTGGCGCCAGGTTCGCCCTGGAAGGAAATCATCTGTTTCATTGACGTGCTTTTCTGATGGTGGAAGGTCTTGCTTCAGGCGCGCAGCAGTTCCCGCGCCAGGACAAGGTCGCCCGGCGTATCGACGCCGCGCGGGACATGGTCGATGACGCCCACATCGATCCGCATTCCCGCCTCGATAGCCCGCAACTGCTCGAGCTTCTCGCGGATTTCCAGCGGCGACGGCGGCAGGCTGACGAACCGCGCCAGCGCCCGCCGCCGATAGGCGTAAAGGCCCACATGATGATAGAGCGGCCCCGGCCCGGTCGGCGCTCTCGCCCGGGTGAAGTAAAGGGCCCGCATGCGGCCGGGCGCAATCTCGGTGCCGACCAGCTTCACAACAGAGGGGGCCGTCATCTCGTCTTCGTCCACGATTACGGCGGCCAGCGTGGCGATATCGACTGCCGGATCGGCGAGCGGCAGGACGGAGACGGCGATGGCGCGCGGGTCAATTGTCGGGAAATCGCCCTGCAGGTTGACGACGATATCATGACGGCCGTCGGGATCCGCCTTTTCCACAGCCTCGAAAACCCGGTCGGAACCGGAAGGGTGGTCCGCCCGCGTCATCACGGCCTCGCCTCCGGCGGCCTCCACGGCCCGAGCGATATCCGCGCTGTCCGTGGCAACGAGAACCCTGCCGACGCCCGATTCCAGCGCCCGCTGCCAGACATGCACAATCATCGGCTTGCCATGAATGTCGGCCAGCGGCTTGTTTGGCAGGCGCGTCGCCGCCATGCGGGCGGGAATGACAACAATCGGGTCGGACATGGAGCGATCCATCGCAGCGGGATTTTCAGGCGTCAAAAAGTAGCAAGGCCGCAGCGGCTTATACGGGTTGCAAATTGCGCGTCAAAGCGTCTATTGAACCCGAAAAAGCAAGGTGACTGCACCGGCGCAACTCCGCCAGGGTTGGTTACGCGGTCAGGCGGGCTGGAGATCGGGGATTATGAACTCCTTTGAACTGAACAAGATCGCAGGCGCGGTGCTCGGCACGCTGACCTTTGTCATGCTTCTGAGCTTCGCCGGGGAGTTGATCTTCAGCGAAAAGCAGGCCGCCAAGGCAGGCTACGACCTGCCCATGCCGGCCGGAACGGCGGTCGCATCCGCGGCTGCGCCGGCTGCCGCGGCGGCTGCCGTAGAGCCGATTGCTGTCCGGCTTGCCAGCGCCGATCCGGCGAAGGGCGAAACTGTTTTCAAGCAATGCGCGACATGCCACACGCCCGACAAGGGCGGGGCTAACAAGGTTGGCCCCAACATGTGGAATGTGCTGGGCCGCCTGAAAGGCCAGGTCGCCGGGTTCAACTATTCCAATGCGCTGAAGGCCGTGGCTGCCAAGGGCGAAAAGTGGGATTTCGAGACGATCGACAAGTTCCTTGAAAGCCCGAAAGGCTATATCGCGGGCACGTCGATGTCCTTCGCGGGCATTGCCAACCCCAGGACACGCGCTGATCTGATCGCCTATCTGAACAAGCTGAACGATTCCCCGCTTCCGTTGCCGAACTGATTGCGGGCGCCTTCTGAGCCTCGATCAGCGGCTGGCTCGGCCTCTCCGGTTCAACCGCCATTCAGCGATATCCTGACAGGAAGCGCGGATGCGGTTCCGGGTGCAGGCGTTTGACAAGTGTTGGTTGCGGCGGTTAGCGCTTCTGCTCGCCATCGCCCTGTCTGCCTTTTGCCATGCCGCCAAGGCCAAAGCCGAAAAAACCATCGGCGGCGAATGGCTTCATGCGATTTCACTGACCGGGCAGCCTAAGTACGGGCCCGGCTTCCGCTTTCCCGATTACGTGAATCCCCTGGCGCCGCAAGGCGGGCGCGTCCGGCTGGGAGCCCTCGGCACTTTCGATAACTTCAATCCTCTTGTGAGCGGCGTCAAAGGCAATCTCGCGGCCCATCTGATGCAGATTTACGAGCCGCTGCTTGCGGTCTCGCTCGATGAACCGACGACCGAATATGGGCTGCTCGCCGAAGCGGTCGCCTTTCCGGACGACTTCTCTTCCGTCAGCTTCCGCCTCCGGCCGGAAGCCCGCTGGCACGACGGGACGCCGGTGACAGCGGATGACGTCCTGTTCTCCGCCGAGGCCTGGAAGCGCCTGTCGCCGCAGTGGAACAAGCTTCTGCTCAAAGTCGCCAACGTGGAAAAGCTTTCGGACCGGGAAATCCGCTTCACCTTCAGCGAGAAGGGCGATCCGGCCCTGCCGCTTTACATCGGCCAGATGAGCATCCTGCCCCGTCACTGGTGGACAGGCGTCGACGGGAACGGCAAAAGGCGCGACATCGCCGCGACGACCCTGGAGCCGCCGCTGGGCTCCGGCCCCTACAAGTTGCGCTCCTTCATCCCCGGCCGCTCCGTGAGCTATGAGCGCGTCGCAGACTACTGGGGCAAGGCGGTGCCCATTCGCGTCGGCACCGGCAACTTCGACCGCATCGACATCGAGTATTTTCGCGACGCCAATGTCATGCTGGAGGCCTTCAAGGCCGATCTGATCGATGTCCGGCGGGAAACCAGCCTCAAATCCTGGGTCGTGGGCTATGATTTTGCCGCCGCCGACCAGGGCCGCGTTGTGCGGGACGCCTTCGGCATCGAACGGCTCGGCATCGTCAAGGCCTTCGTCTTCAACCTGCGCCAGAAGAAGCTGCAGGATCCGCGTCTGCGTCAGGCGCTCGCCATGGCCTATGGCTTCGACGATGTGAACCGCAGTGTCTTCCACAATATGCTCAGCCGGCCGGGTTCGTACTTTCCGCATACCGATTTCGCGGCGGCGGGGCCGCTGTCCGACGATGAAAAGGCGCTGCTCGCGCGCCTGCCGGAAGCGCCCTCCGCCGCACGGCTGGAGGCTGCCGCGCCCCTGTCGGCTCAACCCACCGACCGCGCCAGCCTGTTCAACGCGCTCGAGCTGCTGCGCGAGGCGGGTTACACGCTGAAGGACGGCCGCCTGCTCGACAAGGCGGGCAAACGGCTCTCGCTGGAATTCGTGCTCGAGGATGCCGCGATGGAGCGGGTCGCGGCCGCCTATGCAAGCCAGCTGGCCAAGCTTGGGATCGCCACGAATATCCGTGTCGTCGACGATGTCCAGTACCAGAACCGGTTGCGCAGCTTCGATTTCGATATCGCCGTCCACGCCTGGGTGCAGGGCCATGCGCCGGGAGGCGAGCAGCGCGAATACTGGACGACCGCCAGCGCCGACAAGCGCGGCGCCAACAATCTCGGCGGTCTGAAGGACCCTCTGGTGGATGCGCTGGTGGAAAAGCTGGTGCTGGCCGAGAGCCGCAGCGGGAAGATCGCGGCGGGCCGTTTGCTCGACCGCGTCCTGCGGCTCAACTGGATTGGCGTGCCGATCCTTAACGAAGACAAGGAATATGTCGCAAGGTGGGACCGCTTCGGGCGACCCGCCACCATGCCCCGCTACGGCGCCGCAGCCTTTCCATCCATCTGGTGGTGGGATGCGGAAAAGGCGCAGAAAACCGGCGGCAGGAACCCCTGAGCGATGCGTTGCCCCGGTAGCAAAAGCGTGAGCGGAATTGGCTTTCGGTCATCATCCTGCCTATCTTGCGGAGGATCGAACGCCCTCACGAAGGAGAGCTCCATGCCGCGCCAGCCCGATCCAGCGAAAGCTGGATGCCCGAATCGCCGTGCGGTGCTCGCCGGAGGGGCGGCGGCGGCGGTCCTCGCCGGGCTGAGGCCAGCACAGGCTTCAGTTGACTGGTCGAAGGCCCGGCACGGCCTTTCGTTCTTCGGTGACCTGAAGCAGCCACCGGGTTTCAGGCATTTCGGTTATGTGAATCCGGCAGCGCCCAAGGGCGGCGCGATCGCGATGCAGATCAGCACCACCTCCGGCAACCAGAACTTCAACACCTTCAACTCGTTCAACATCTACATCCTGAAGGGGGATGGCGCGGCCGGGGTCGGCTCGATCTTCGATACGCTGATGGGCGGCACCGGCGATGAGCCGGACGCTATGTATGGGATCGTCGCCGAAAGCGTGCTGAAGACTGAGGACAAACCGGAATGGCGCTTCAAGCTCAGGAAGGAGGCGCGCTTCCATGACGGTTCGCCGCTGACCGCCGCCGATGTGGCCTTCTCGCTGGAGCTGATGAAGACGAAGGCGCATCCCGTCTACCAGCAGCTCCTGCGCGATCTCGTCGCCGCCGAGGCGGAGGCCCCCGACGTGCTGCGCGTCGAATTGAAGCCCAACCCGCCGCGCGACCTGATCATGACAATCGCCGGCATGCCGATTTTCTCGAAAGCCTATTACTCCGTGAAGAACTTCGAGGAATCGACGCTGGAGCCGCCGCTCGGCTCCGGCCCCTACAAGATCGGCCGGTTCGAGGTGGGGCGCTTCGTCGAGCTCTCCCGCGTGCCGGATTACTGGGGCCGCGACCTGCCCTCCAACATCGGCCAGAATAATTTCGACATCGTGCGCTTCGAGTATTTCCGCGACCGCACCGTCGCCTTCGAGGGCTTCAAGGGCCGCGCCTTCACCATGCGGCAGGAGTTCACCTCGCGCACCTGGGCGACCGGTTATGATTTTCCGGCGGCCAAGGATGGGCGAGTGATCCGCGACCAGATCAGGACCGGCGGCCCGACCTCGATCCAGGGCTGGCACATCAACATGCGCCGCGACAAGTTCAGGGACCGGCGCGTGCGCGAGGCCTTGATCCTCGCCTTCGATTTCGAATGGACGAACGCCACGCTGATGTTCAATTCCTACAAGCGGACGACCTCGTTCTTCGAGAACACGCCGCTCAAGGCTGTTGGAATGCCGTCGCCGGATGAACTCGTCCTGCTCGAGCCCTTCCGCAAGGATCTTCCGGCCGAAGTCTTCGGCGAGCCCTATATCCCGCCAGTCAGCGACGGTTCGGGCCAAGACCGCAACAACCTGCGGCGCGCCGGGCAATTGCTGCAGGAGGCCGGCATGAAGCGCGACGGCAATGTGCTGAAGCTGCCGAACGGCCAGGCCTTCACGATCGAGTTTCTGGACTTCGACCCCTCGCTGCAGCCGCATGCGGGCGGGCTGGTGAAGAACCTGAAGCTCTTGGGCATCGACGCGACGATGCGCACGGTCGATGCCGCGCAATATCAGAAACGCACGGACGAGTTCGATTTCGACATCACCATGCGCAATATGGGCGGCACGCTGACGCCGGGCGATGGATTGCGCAACGTCTACGGCTCGGAAGCGGCAAAGCGCACCGGCGGGCGCAACCTCGCCGGCATCATGGAGCCTTCGGTCGATGCGCTCATCGAGGTGATCGGGCGGGCAAAGTCGCGCGAGGAGCTGAACATCGCCTGCCGGGCGCTCGACCGTGTGCTGCGCTCAAACCGCAGCATGATCCCCGCCTGGCACAATGACAGCGCCTGGATGGCCTATTGGGATATCTTCGGCAAGCCGGATCGCCCGCCGGAATTCGCAGCCACATCGAGCCTGATGGGCGTGGTTTCGAGCACGTGGTGGTATGATCAGGAGAAGGCTAAGAAGATCGGTCTCTGATGCCGAATCACGCCTTGCCGCGAGAGTGAACCCACCGACCCAATGGCCGCCTATATCGCCCGCCGCCTACTGCTGATGATCCCGACGCTGTTCGGCATCATGCTGATTTCCTTCGCGATCGTGCAATTCGCGCCCGGCGGCCCGGTGGAGCGCGTCATCGCGCAGCTTCAGGGCAACAACACGGATCCCGCCTCGCGGATCGGCGGCGGCTCGGGCGACCTTTCCGGCGGCAGCGGCAGCGATGGCGCCTATCGCGGATCGCAGGGCCTCGATCCGGAATTCATCAAGCAGCTCGAAAAGCAGTTCGGCTTCGACAAGCCGGCCCATGAGCGCTTCTTCAAGATGGTCTGGGACTACAGCCGCTTCGACTTCGGCAAGAGCTATTTCCGCGACACGACGGTGCTCCAGCTCATCAAGGAGAAGCTGCCGGTCTCGATGTCGCTGGGGCTCTGGATGCTGATCCTTTCCTACGCCATCTCCATACCGCTTGGCATCCGCAAGGCCGTGCGGGATGGCACCGCCTTCGATGTCTGGACCAGCGGAATCATTATTGTCGGCTACGCGATCCCGGGCTTCCTCTTTGCGATCATCCTGATCGTCTTCTTCGCCGGCGGCTCCTTCTGGCAGGTCTTTCCGCTGCGCGGCCTCTATTCGGAGAATTTCTCCGAGCTTTCCACCTTCGGCAAGATCAGGGATTACGCATGGCACGTGACACTGCCGCTGATCTCCATGGCGATCGCGGTATTCGCCACCAAGACGCTGCTCACCAAGAATTCCTTCCTCGACGAGATCAAGAAACAATATGTGCTCACCGCCCGCATGAAGGGGCTGAACGAGCGGCAGGTGCTCTACGGGCATGTCTTCCGCAACGCGATGCTGATCGTGATCGCCGGCATCCCCTCCGCCTTCATCCATGCATTCTTCGCGGGCTCGCTGCTGATCGAGACGATCTTCTCGCTGGATGGTTTGGGGCTGCTCTCCTATGAGGCGATCCTCAACCGGGATTATCCGGTGGTCTTCGCCAATCTCTACATCTTCGCACTCATCGGCCTCTTCGTCGGGCTGGTCACGGATCTGACCTACACCTGGATCGATCCCCGCATCGATTTCGAATCGCGGGATGTCTGAGCGATGACCGACGGTGCGCTCGCCGCCGACGATGCCGCGCCGCTCGCGCCCCGGCTGGAGCAGAAGGGCTGGCTCAGGCTGACGCCGATCAACCAGCGGCGCCTCGCCAATTTCAGGGCCAACCGGCGGGGCCTCTGGTCCTTCTGGATCTTTCTGGCGCTTTTCTTCCTGACGCTCGGCGCGGAGCTGATCGCCAACGACCGGCCGCTGATCGCCAGCTACAAGGGCGAAGTCCTCTTTCCCGTCGCCGTGAACTATCCCGAGGAGAAATTCGGCGGCTTCCTGGCGCGGACGGATTACCGCGATCCCGTCATCGCCGATGAGATCGAAAAGAACGGCTGGCTGATCTGGCCGCCGATCCGTTTCTCCTACGCCACGATCAACCTCGACCTGCCGAAGCCCGCGCCAAGCCCGCCGACCTGGATGCTGCAGGATGCGGATTGCAAGGCGATCGCCGAGCGGCGCGGCGGCTCCGCCTGCCGCGACATCGAGTGGAACTGGCTTGGCACCGACGACCGCGGCCGCGACGTGCTGGCCCGCGTGATTTACGGCTTCCGCATCTCCGTGCTTTTCGGCCTGACGCTCGCCATCATTTCCTCGATCATCGGCATCGCTGCCGGCGCCGTGCAGGGCTATTTCGGCGGCTGGACGGACCTGATCTTCCAGCGCTTCATCGAGATCTGGACGAGCCTGCCCTCGCTCTATCTGCTGATCATCATCTCCAGCGTGATCGCGCCCTCGTTCTTCGTGCTGCTGGGCATCCTGCTGCTCTTCTCCTGGGTGGCGCTCGTGAGCGTGGTGCGGGCGGAATTCCTGCGCGCCCGCAACCTCGAATATGTGAAGGCGGCCCGCGCGCTTGGCCTCTCCAATGCGAAGATCATGTGGAAGCACGTGCTGCCCAACGCCATGGTCGCAACGCTGACGCTGATGCCCTTCATCCTGAACGGCTCGATCACCACACTGACCAGCCTCGATTTTCTTGGCTTCGGCCTGCCGCCCGGCTCGCCGTCGCTCGGCGAAATGCTGCAGCAGGGCAAATCCAATCTGCAGGCGCCGTGGCTCGGGCTCACCGCCTTCGCGGTAATCGCGCTGATGCTGAGCCTCTTGATCTTCATCGGCGAGGCTTTGCGCGACGCCTTCGATCCGAGGAAGACTTTTGCGTGAGCAGACAAAGCTTCACCTTTCCGACACTTTCTCCTAAGCTGCTGTTGGGGTCACCGTTGGAGATTTCGACGTGAACAAGATCGTCCGTACTCATTATCCAGTGGAAAAACTTCCGGAAGACTTACGGTTTGGCTTTTCGGGAAGCGAAACCGTGACGATCATCGTGAAAGACGATGACCCCACTGATAGCGATAGCGACCGGGACGCGATTGTCGAAGCGATGCTAAAGGCCCGCGATATCAGGCCCGAACTAAGCGATGATCCGGTCAAGCGCATACGCGCATTGCGTGACGAATGGGATGACTGATCCGTCCTGGATCCGGATTTATCTGGATACGAACGCTTTCATTGAAATGTTCGAGAAGGGAACGGATTATTCCGAACGCCTTTGGCAAATCTATCGGAACAAGCATCCACGACGTGTTGTCATCTCCAGTGAGTTGACGCTCGCCGAGATTCTCGTGAAGCCACTGGAAAACATGCGCATTTCTGGTGATGTCAAACAGGTTAACAACTATTGCCTCAATATCGCTGATAGGGGTTCGGTCCAGCGCATCGTGCCGATAGGGCGGAGCGTTCTTGAAACAGCCGCCAGAATTCGTGCCTTCAACAAAAGAATTAAGCTACCCGACGCAATTCACCTCGCAACGGCAACACTGGAAAAAACCGACTTTTTCGTATCGAATGACACCGATTTGGCTCGTGCGGTCGAATCATCTCCGCAACCGATGAAGATCGGTCAATTCCTCACCTTTAACAAGTTATCATTGGCCCCATTCATTACACAGCAGCCATGACCACCCCCCTCCTCTCCGTGCGCGATCTTTCCGTCGCCTTCCATCAAGGCGGCCAGACAACGCTTGCGGTTGACCGCATCTCCTTCGACCTCAAGAAGGGCGAGACGCTCGCGGTCGTGGGCGAATCGGGATCCGGCAAATCCGTGACCGCCTTGTCGGTGGTGAAGCTGCTTGCCTATCCGGCCGCCTCGCATCCGACCGGCGAAATCCTCTTCAACGGCCGGGATGTGATCGCTGCCTCCGACGATGAGATGCAGAAGATCCGCGGCAACGACATCACCATGGTCTTCCAGGAGCCGATGACCTCGCTCAATCCGCTCCACACGATCGAGCGGCAGATCGGCGAAATCCTGGAGTTGCATGGAAGGGCGGCCGGCTTGGCGCTGCGGCCGCGCATCATCGCGCTCCTGAACGAGGTTGGCATTCCCAATGCCGAGGAGCGGCTCTCCGCCTATCCCCACCAGCTCTCCGGCGGGCAGCGCCAGCGCGTGATGATCGCCATGGCGCTCGCCAATGAGCCGGAACTGCTGATCGCCGACGAGCCGACCACGGCGCTCGACGTGACCGTGCAGGCGCAGATCCTGACCCTGCTGAAGCGGCTGCAGGACGAGCATGGCATGGCGATCCTCTTCATCACCCATGATCTCGGCATCGTGCGCAAGCTTGCCCATAACGTGGTGGTCATGAAGAAGGGCAAGGTGGTGGAGGCAGGGCCGGTTTCGGAGGTCTTCGGCCATCCGCAGCATCCTTACACCCAGGCGCTGCTCGCCTCGGAGCCGAAGGGCCGTCCGGCCCGGCCCGACACCAGCCGCAAGCCCATCATCGAGACGGACAAGCTCAAGATCTGGTTCCCGATCAAGAAAGGCTTCCTGCGCAAGACCGTCGGCTATGTGAAGGCGGTCGACGAGATTTCCGTCACCGTCCGCGAGGGCGAAACGGTCGGCGTGGTCGGCGAATCGGGCTCCGGCAAGACGACGCTCGGCCAGGCTATCCTCAGGCTGATCCGCTCGGAAGGGCCGATCCTCTTCATGGGCGAGCGGATTGACGGCAAGCTGTTCAAGGAGATGCGGCCGCTGAGGCGCGATCTCCAGATCGTCTTTCAGGACCCGTTCGGCTCGCTCTCGCCGCGCCTCTCCGTGGCCGAAATCGTCGAGGAAGGCCTCGTGGTGCAGGACAAGGGCCTCTCCTATGGCGCCCGCCGCGAGATCGTCGCCCGGGCCTTGCAGGACGTGGGCCTCGATCCCGCGGCGATGGACCGCTATCCGCATGAATTCTCCGGCGGGCAGCGCCAGCGCATCGCCATCGCCCGCGCCATGGCGCTGAACCCGAAATTCGTGGTCCTGGATGAACCGACCTCCGCGCTGGACAAGACGGTGCAGGTGCAGATCGTCGAATTACTGCGCAAGTTCCAGAGGGAGCGCGGCCTCGCCTATCTCTTCATCAGCCATGATTTGCAGGTCGTCCGCGCGCTTGCTAATGAGCTTGTCGTCATGAAGAACGGCAAGGTGGTGGAAGCCGGTCCTGCGGCGGATATCTTCGCCAATCCGCAGACCGAATACACCCGCGCCCTGCTCGCCGCCGCTTTCAGCCACGAGGCGGCGCCGACCGCCACTGCCGCCAGCTGAGCCCCCATGCCCCGCGCCATCGTCATCGTGCTCGACAGCTTCGGCATTGGCGGAGCGCCGGATGCCGCAGCCTATGGCGATGCAGGCAGCGACACCTTCGGCCATATCGCTGCCGCCTGCGCCAGGGGCGAGGGCGGCAGGCTGGGCCTGCGCGCAGGGCCTCTGCATCTGCCGAACCTCGACGCTTTGGGCCTTGGCGCGGCCGGTCTCGCGGCAACGGGGAAGCTCGCGCCCGGCTTCTCGGCAAAGCCCTCGCGGGGTGTGGGAACCGCCGCGATCGAGACCTCGAAGGGGAAGGACACGCCTTCCGGCCATTGGGAAATCGCGGGCTGCCCGGCGCCGTTCAACTGGGGCTGCTTTCCCGATACCGTGCCGAGTTTTCCTGCTGACCTTACGGCGGCCATCATCCGCGAAGGCAAGCTCCCCGGCATTCTCGGCGATCGCCATGCGCCGGGAACGGCGATCATCGAGGAGTTCGGCGAGGAGAGTCTCGCCACCGGCAAGCCGATCCTCTACACCTCCGTCGATTCGGTGCTGCAGATCGCCGCGCATGAAGAGCATTTCGGCATCGAGCGCCTCTATGATCTCTGCCGTATCTGCCGGACCCTCGTCGATCCTCTCATGATCGGCCGGGTCATTGCCCGCCCGTTCGTCGGCTCATCGAAGGGGAACTTTCAGCGCACGCCGAACCGCAAGGATTTAGCCATTCCGCCGCCCGCCGGCAACGTCCTCGACCGTTGCGCCGAAGCGGGCCGCGACATTGTGACAATCGGCAAGATCGGCGACATCTTCGCCCATCGCAGCACCGGCGCCGAGCGCAAGGGCAAGTCGAACGACGAGCATATCGCAATGGCCCTCGCGGCGCTGGATACGCTTGGCGATGGCGGTTTCATGTTCGTCAATCTCGTCGACTTCGATACGGAGTATGGCCACCGACGGGATGTGCCGGGCTATGCCGCTTGCCTCGAAGCCTTCGACCGGCAGGTGCCCGGGCTGGAGGCGAAGCTGCGCGATAGCGATCTCCTGGTGGTCACGGCCGACCATGGCAACGATCCCACCTGGCGCGGCGCCGACCACACCCGCGAATGCGCGCCGCTGCTGCTGACGGGCCCGGCCATCATTCCGGCGGCTCTGGGGAGGCGATCAACCTTCGCCGATATCGGCGCAACAGTCGCGTCGCATCTCGGCCTGCCGCCGACTCCGGCGGGCACGCCGATTGTCCTGAGACGGCTGCGGCCGCGCGCATGAAAAAACCGGACGCCCAAGGCGTCCGGTTTGCGTTCTGACCGGGAGAAAAAATCAGGCCTGCGGCTGCGGCTCAAGCCCGGCGTCCGGCTCGGGCTTCGGCCGCCCCTTGCCCGCCGTCGGCACCGCCGTGCCCTTGGGCGTCGAGGTCTGATCATCGTCGTTGCGGACGATGGGCTTGCCCGCCAGCAACCCCTTGATCTCCTCGCCTGTCAGCGTTTCGAATTCGAGGAGCGCATTGGCGAGCGCCTCCAGCTGGTCCCTCTTTTCGGTCAGGATCTTGCGGGCATCCTCGTAACCGGCGTTGATCAGGCGGCGGACTTCGGCATCCACCTTCTGCGCCGTGGCCTCGGACATGCTCTGCTGGCGGCCCATCGACATGCCGAGGAACACCTCTTCCTGCTGGTCGCCGTACATGACGGTGCCAAGCTCGTCGGAGTAACCCAGCCGCGTCACCATGGCGCGAGCCATGGCGGTTGCCTGCTGGATGTCGCCCTGCGCGCCCGAGGTGATGTTCTCCTTGCCGAAGACAAGCTCTTCCGCGACACGGCCGCCCATCGCGACAGCGAGATGCGACGTATATTCCACATAGCGCATGGAGTATTTGTCGCCCTCGGGCAGGAACTTCACCATGCCGAGCGCCCGGCCGCGGGGAATGATCGTCGCCTTGTGAACCGGGATGCCGGCCGGCACGCTGAGGCCGACGAGCGCATGGCCGGCCTCGTGATAGGCGGTCAGCTTCTTTTCGTCCTCTGACATCGCCATGGATTTGCGCTCCGCGCCCATCATGACCTTGTCCTTGGCATCCTCAAATTCGGCATGCGTCACCAGCCGCCGCGCCCGCCGCGCCGCCAGCAGCGCCGCCTCGTTGACGAGGTTCATGAGATCCGCGCCGGAGAAGCCCGGCGTGCCGCGCGCGATGATGCGCAGATCCACATCCGGCGCCAGCGGCACCTTGCGGACATGCACCTTGAGGATCTTCTCGCGGCCGTTCACATCCGGATTGGGAACGGTGATCTGCCGGTCGAAACGGCCCGGACGCAGCAGCGCCGGATCAAGCACATCCGGCCGGTTGGTGGCCGCGATGATGATGATGCTTTCGTTAGGCTCGAAACCGTCCATCTCGACGAGGAGCTGGTTCAGCGTCTGCTCGCGCTCGTCATTGCCGCCGCCGAGGCCCGCGCCGCGATGCCGTCCGACAGCGTCGATCTCGTCGATGAAGATGATGCAGGGCGCGTTCTTCTTGGCCTGTTCGAACATGTCGCGGACGCGCGAGGCGCCAACGCCCACGAACATTTCCACGAAATCCGAACCCGAGATTGTGAAGAACGGCACGTTCGCCTCGCCGGCCACGGCCCGCGCCGTCAGCGTCTTGCCGGTGCCCGGAGGGCCGACCAGCAGCACGCCGCGCGGAATACGCCCGCCCAGCCGCTGGAACTTCTGCGGGTCACGCAGGAACTCGACGATTTCCTGCAGGTCTTCCTTGGCCTCGTCGATGCCGGCGACATCGTCGAACGTCACCCGGCCATGCGCTTCCGTCAGCAATTTGGCCTTGGACTTGCCGAAGCCCATGGCGCCGCGCGCCCCGTTCTGCATCTGCCGCGACATGAAGATCCACAGCCCGATAATGACGAGCAGCGGCAGCCAGTTGGCGAGCAGCGAGATATACCAGGGGGTATCCGCATTCGGCGAACGCGCCGTGATCGCGACCCTCTTCTCATGCAGGCGTTCGACAATCCGGGGGTCCTGCGGCGCATAGGTCGTGAAGGCTCCACGGCCGGTGATGGTGCCGCTGATTTCATTCCCCGAGATCACCACCCGTTCGACCCGGCCGGCATCCACCTCGTCGAGGAAGGTGCTGTAGGGGATCTCCGCAGAGGACTGGCGCGAATTCTGGTTCTGGAACAGGGTGACGAGCGCCAGGACCAGAAGGAAAATGATCGTCCAGAGCGCAAAATTGCGCAGGTTCGGATTCATAAGGTTTGACCTTTGCTCGCCGTTGGGAAATCCGACGACGACGTTGAAACGACGATACGGCCTAATCTAGGCAAACACGAGCCCGATTCCAAGGACAGGATGCGACTGCTGCGTCGATATGGTTTCATCCGAGCCGGCCAAACGCTGGTTTCGCCGGAAAATCAGATCTTGATCTCCGCAAGCTGCGCCTTGAGCGCCTCGAGCTGTTCGCGATCGAAGCCGACATAGACCGTCGATTCCGAGCCCTTGGCCTTGAGAAGGACGATCCTTGTGCCATCCGGCTTCTCGTTGACGATGATCGAGATGCGGCCATGGCCTTCCAGCGTCGCGATGCCCTCGAACTCCTGCGCCGTCGTCTTCTGGATCGCCTGTTTGGCCATGCCGGCAGCACGGCCCAGACGGTAAAAGAAATCTTCTGCCATTCCCGCCTCCCCCGAGCGATCCGCCGTTCAAAAGGACGCGCGTTCCTCACCCGCAGGCCGATGTGAGGTCCGGCGCTCCATCGCGGCCCGGAAGAAGCCACGGAAAGGAGCGGCCAGCCGCTGCAGGTCCTGCAGCCTTCCCATGATCCTTTCGCCCTGGCCAAGCTCCTTGTCGAGCCGGGCCATGGTGCGGGCCAGATCCTCGCCCTCATCCTCGAACCAGGTGTCGAGCGTGCGCAGGAACACCAGGGCCGCGCCCTGGATGCGCACCATGCCGAGTTCGTCCTCCGTCTCGATATCGGCGGCGGCCAGCATGTAGCGCCAGGAATTGAGGGCCATCTGGTTGAGCGCAGCCAGCATCAGCGGATCCTGTCCCGCCGCCCGCCGGATTTCCTTGAGGCCGGCCTTGTAGGGCGCCATCGCATCGAGCCGCCGCATCATCACGTCGAGAACGCGCTCCCGCGCCGGCTCGCCCAGCATGTCGCCGCCCGAACCATCCAGCACGATGCGATCGATCCGCTTGGAAAAGCCGCCAATGATCGCGCCCTTGGAAGGGTAATGATCGCGCAAGTCGGCAAGCGAGACATCCGCCCTGGCGGCGATCATCGACAGCGTGATCTCATCCCAGCGCATGTCGCCGGCAAGCGCCATCAATGCATCAATGATCCGGTCGCGTGGGCCGGGCGCATCGGCCTTCGGAATCTTGCTCGTCGGGGATCTAGCCATGGAGATGCTCCTTGATCTGGCAGCAACATAGGGTCAGGCGGCCAAAAGAAACAGGGGACCCAGCGCCGCAGGTTTTCGAGCCTGTTGTCGGTAAGTATTGGATAGCGCCTGCGGCCGTGATAGCAGATAATGAGAATCTCGGACCAAGGCATCATGCGCCGCTCAACCCTTCTCATCGCCATCCTGCTCTCGGCCAGCAGCCTTTCGGCCTGCAGCAAATGCGCCGTGCCGACCTTCGGCGCGCAGGCCTGTTCCGACAAACCCGCCACCCAGTGAGCGGCCTCAACGCGTTTCGCGCCGGTTGAGGAAGGCCAGTTTCTCGAACAGGCTGACATCCTGCTCGTTCTTGAGCAGCGCGCCATGCAGCGGCGGGATCAGCTTGCGGGCATCGCGCTCGCGCAGCGCCTCGGCGCTGATATCCTCACTGACCAGCAGCTTCAGCCAGTCAAGCAATTCGGAGGTGGAGGGTTTCTTCTTGATGCCCGGCGCCTCCCGCACCGAGAAGAACACCTTCAGCGCCTCCGCCACGAGCTGTTTCTTGATCTCGGGATAATGGACATCGACGATACGCTTCAGCGTGTCGGCATCCGGGAAGGCGATGTAATGGAAAAAGCAGCGGCGCAGGAAGGCGTCCGGCAGCTCCTTCTCGTTGTTGGAGGTGATGATTACGATCGGTCGTTTCGCCGCCCGGATCGTTTCGCCTGTCTCGTAGACATGGAACTCCATGCGGTCGAGCTCCAGCAACAGGTCGTTGGGAAACTCGATATCCGCCTTGTCGATCTCGTCGATCAGCAGCACCGGGCGCGTATCCGACGTGAACGCCTCCCAGAGCTTGCCGCGCCGGATGTAATTGCGGATATCCGACACCTTCGGATCACCAAGCTGGCTGTCGCGCAGCCGCGATACGGCGTCATACTCATAAAGGCCCTGCGCCGCCTTGGTGGTGGACTTGATATGCCATTGCAGCAGCGGCGCACCGAGAGCCTTGGCGATCTCCTCGGCGAGCACCGTCTTGCCGGTGCCGGGCTCCCCCTTGATGAGCAGCGGCCGTTCGAGCGCGATGGCCGCGTTGACCGCCATCTTGAGATCATCGCCCGCCACATAGGCCTTGGTGCCTTCGAATCTCATGCGGGACGCCTTTCCCAGAACACCGAACCGATGAAAGAAAACACTAGTTCATCCTTCTGGTTGATGCCGGTGTTGTAATGCCTGACGATGCCCCATTCCGGCCGGGAGGACGAGATGCGCTTCTCGAAAATCGCGGAGGAATAGCGGATCGTGCCGCCCGCATAGACGGGCTTGATCCAGCGCAGGTGCTGGAAGCCTGGCGATGGCCCGAGCCTTGCCGGGCGCTCACCGCGCAGCACGGCGCTCATGGCCGCCGCCGTGCGGTTACGGACCATCTGGCCCATCCAGTTCGCGCCGGTATGCCAGCCCGAAGCGATGAGCCCGCCGAAGATCGAGTCTTTGGCCGCCACCGGATCGACATGGAAGGATTGCGGATCGAAATCCAAAGCGAAACGGATGATATCGGCTTCGGTGAAGGAAATGGACCCGAGATCGAGCCTGTCACCGATCTCCAGATCCTCGAAGAAGGGGATCGTGTCGAAGTCACGGTCGCGAAATTCCGGCAGCACCGGCGGCGTGGCCGCAAACGGCTGCGCGGCGGAATCACCGAGCGCTTGCGTGCCGCGCCGGCCGATCATGATCAGGTTCGTCTGCTCGAAAACCGCCTCATTCCGCTGGTTGAACACTTCGAAGCGGAAATTGACGAAGCCGCGATCCGGCTTGGTCAGCGATGGCCGGCGGTCAACGACATGCCGGATGCCACTGAGCGTATCGCCGGCGCGCACCGGCTTCAGCCATTTCAGTTCGGAGACGCCCGGCGAGCCCATGCTGGCGGTCTCCATGATGAAGCTGTCCGCCATCATGCGCATGTTGAGCGCCGCCGTGTACCAGCCCGACGCGATCAATTCCCCCGCCATACTGGCCTTGGCGGCCTTTTCATCGATATGCATCGGCTGGGCGTCGAATTCCCGCGCGAAGGCGAGCATCGGCTCCCGCTCGACCGTCAGCGAGCCGTAGGGCGTGGCGGAGCCGGGGATGAAATCTTCGAAATGGAGGGAGGGCATGGGTTCAGCCGGACAGAGGTTGAATGACCCGCAGGCCAAGCGAATGCGCGGCAGCCGCCTGCCGGCGATCCTGGGTGGCGAGCGGAAGTCCAAGGCGTTGGGCCAGCGCCAGATGAAGAGCATCGGGCATTCTCAGCCCAAGCTCGAACTTGCGGACGAATCGCGTCGCTTGCCCGATGTCTGTCGACTCGATCATAACCCGCTGCGCATTGCGGTCGATCCAATCATTCAGCAAGAACAGGATCTTCTCCGCTTCGTTGCCATCGATTTCGCGGCGCCTGACCCGAATAGCGATCGCCGAGCATACCTCGCCGAACGCGAAATCGCTGACCGTAGCTCGTCCAGCGTTGCGAATCATGGCGAAGACGGCTTCAGATGTCTGCTCAGGGACGATCAACGACACCAGTGTACTGGCGTCGCAGAGCATATCAGTGGTCATCGGCTTCCCGCATTTCGCGGATCAGCGATTCCGCCGATTGCTGCATTGGCGTCAACGCAGCGCGCCTTTCCGCCAGCCATTTGAGGCCATGCGGATCATCGGGATTAACCTCGGGCCGGATCGCCTTCAATTCCACGATCGCCTTGCCGCGCCGGGTGACGATGATCCTCTCGCCCGCCTCCGCCGCCTGAAGAAGCGCGGGCAGCTGGGCCTTGGCTTGTGCAACGCTAACCGTGCGCATGATCCATACCTCAAAAGATGAGATGACCATAATAGATGGTCATCATCCCGGTTTCAAGATGCTGCCTCTTCGCGATGGCCTCAATTGTTGAACCGGAAATGCATCACATCGCCATCGGCGACCACGTAATCCTTGCCTTCGAGGCGGAATTTGCCGGCTTCGCGCGCGCCGGCCTCGCCCTTGAAGGCGATGTAATCCGGATAGGCGATCGTCTCGGAGCGGATGAATCCCTTCTCGAAATCCGTGTGGATCACGCCCGCCGCAGCAGGCGCCCTGGTGCCCCTTGTGATCGTCCAGGCGCGGGCCTCCTTCGGCCCCACGGTGAAATAGGTGAGCAGGCCCAACAGTTCATATCCTTCGCGGATGACCCGGTTGAGGCCGGGCTCGCTTAAGCCCACGGCTTCCAGAAAATCCTTCTGGTCCTCTGGCGCCATAACGGCGATCTCGCTCTCGATCTTGGCCGAGACGACGACGGCCTTGGCGCCTTCTTCTCTGGCGCGGGCGAAAACCCGCCCGGAAAATGCGTTGCCCTTGTCGGCGGAGGCTTCCTCGACATTGCAGACGTAAAGCACCGGCTTCGAGGTGATGAGCTGCAGCGCCTGGAAGGCATCTTCCTCCTCCTCGGAGCGCTTCGCCATGCGGGCGGGCTTGCCGTCCCTCAGGAGCGGCAGGGCGCGGCCGATCAGCTCAAGCGTCTCCTTCGCTTCCTTGTCGCCGCCCCTCGCCTTCTTTTCGAGGTTGACGACGCGCTTCTCCAGCGAATCGAGATCGGCGAGCATCAGTTCCGTTTCAATTGTGTCGATATCCGAGAGCGGATCGATCTTGCCTTCCACATGGGTGATGTCGCCATCCTCGAAGCAGCGCACCACATGGGCGATGGCATCGCATTCGCGGATATTGCCGAGGAACTGGTTGCCGAGCCCCTCGCCCTTGGACGCCCCGCGCACCAACCCCGCGATATCGACGAAGGTCAGCCGCGTGGGGATGATCTGCGCCGAACCGGCGATGGCGGAGAGCTTGTCGAGCCGCTCATCCGGCACCGCCACATCGCCCACATTGGGCTCGATGGTGCAGAAGGGATAATTGGCCGCCTGCGCCGCCGCCGTCTGCGTGAGCGCATTGAACAGGGTCGACTTGCCGACATTGGGCAGGCCGACGATACCGCATTTGAATCCCATGATGGTCCCGGATCTCAGAGAAAGGCGTTGGCGCTTGCAGTAACGGGATGCGGCCGATCAAACCACCGGAATCTTTAATTCAAACGCTTTCGCCATGCACATAGGAGCCCCGGGCGAAGCGCCGCACGGCCCCATCCGCTTCCAAAAAGCGGATCGGCGCGCCTTCCCCGGTGACGAAACCAACCTCCGTCGCCTGGAGACCGAGAGCAAGGCAATCGGCGGCAAAAGCCTTCGCGCCGGCTGCCGGTACAGCCGCCAGCACCTCGTAATCGTCGCCGCCGGTCAGCGCCGTCTCGGCCAGCTCCGGCCTGAACCTGATGGCGGCGCGGGCCGCGACGGAAAGCGGCACATCATCGAGGCGGATATCCGCGCCCATCCCCGCAAGCGCGATCATCTTGCCGAGATCGCCAACGAACCCATCCGAGATATCCATCGCCGCATGGGCATGGCTGCGGAGGACGGTGGCGATGGCGAAACGCGGCCGGGGCACCAGATAACGCTGGTCGAGGAAGCCCAGATGATCCGCCGCCAGCGGCCAGGGCGAACCCGCGCGCGCAGCAAGCCGGGCCTTCAGGCCGATGGCGGCATCGCCGATCGTGCCGGTGACGAAAAGCCTGTCGCCCGCCTGCACGCCGTCCCGGTGGACCATCTGCCCGGCGGGAACCGATCCGAAAGCGGTGATCGAAAGGGTCAGCGTCCCTTGCGCGATCACCGTGTCGCCGCCCAGCAACGGACAGACGGCGGCGACGGACAAAGCCTGCAGGCCACGTGCGAAGGCGGAAAGCCAAGCATCCCCTATGTCCGCAGGCATGATCAGGCTCAGCACGAAACCCAGCGGATCGGCGCCTTTTGCGGCAAGGTCCGAGAGATTCACGCCAAGCGCTTTCTGCGCGATCGTATCGGGGGGGTCGTCCGCGAAGAAATGCACGCCGGCGACGATGGCATCCGTGGTGACGACCAGCTGATGACCGGGCGGGGTGTCGGCCAGCGCCGCATCATCCAGCAGGCGCAAACCGCCCGGCCCGGCGATGGGCGCGAAATGGCGGGCGATGAGATCGAATTCAAACGCCATCAGGCGCCGCCCTTCTCCGGCAGCTCGCCCTGGCGCACCTCGCGGGCCAGGCGATCGAGCACCGCATTGACCATCGAGGTCTCCTCCTTCTCGAAGAAGGCGCGGGCGATATCGACATATTCGGAGATCACGACCTTCACCGGCACGTCAGGCGCCATCATCAGCTCCCACGCGCCCGCGCGCAAAATGGCGCGCATGACGCTCTCGATCCGCTTCAGCGGCCAGCCAGCGGCCAGCAGTTCATCGATGGCGGGATCGATGCGCTTCTGCCGGTCGAGCACGCCCTGGACGATCAGCCGGAACAGCGTCGAATCCGCCGGCTTGTACTGATCCTCCTCGATTTCCTTGCCCATCCAATGGCGCTCGAACTCCGTGATGATCGCATCAAGGCCCTTGCCCGTGAGATCCATCTGGTAAAGCGCCTGCACGGCGGCGAGCCGCGCGGCTGAGCGCCGTTCGCCGAGGCCGACATGGGCGCGCGGGCTCTTCGGTTTCTTTGGACCGGGATTTTCCGTCATGCGCCGGCTCCGGCGGATCGTTTGAGGCGCACCATGGCGAGCGCGGCCTGCGCCGCATCGCCGCCCTTGTTCAGCCGGTTGCGGTAGGCGCGGGCCACCGCCTGCTCCTCGTTCTCGACGGTCAATATGCCGTTGCCGAGCGCCAGCTTGCGATTGACGGAGATATCCATGAGCGCGCGCGAGCTTTCGCCGGCCACCACCTCGAAATGGTAGGTTTCGCCGCGGATGACGCAGCCGAGCGCCACGGCGCCATCATAGGGCTTTCCGGCAGCCGCCGCGCCATCAAGCGCGATCGCGATCGCGGCGGGAATTTCGAGCGCGCCCGGCACGGTCAGGACCTCGACCGAACCGCCCGCGGCCTCCACCGCCTCGCGCGCGCCGGCCAGCAATTCGTCATTGATATGGTCGTAGAACCGGCCTTCGACGATCAGGATGCGGACGCCCGGCAGCGGCGTCGGTGCGGTCAAGGTGCGGCTGGGGCTGGCCATGGATCGGGCTTTCAAAGAGCAAGACAGATGTGATGGACCGACGATGGGCGGCCCTTACTCGGGCAGGCGGCCATTTAGGATCAAGCAGGATCAGGCGCAAGGCGGTGGACGGCGCGCTCAGCGCTTACCCTCGTCCTTCTCCTTCAGTTCATCGACGATGGCGCCGAAATCGCTGGCCTCGTTGAAGTTCCGGTAGACCGAGGCGAAGCGCACATAGGCCACGTGATCGAGGTTCTTGAGCGCGCCCATGATCGTCTCACCCACCTGCTCGGAGGAAATCTCGGTTTCGCCCATGCTTTCCAGCTGGCTGACGATGCCGTTGATCAGGCGATCCACCCGCTCCGGCATGACATCGCGCTTGCGCAGCGCCACCGATACGGATCGCGCCAGCTTGTCGCGGTCGAACGGCACACGCCGACCCGATCGCTTGACCACGGTCAATTCGCGCAATTGCACCCGCTCGAAGGTTGTGAAGCGGCCGCCGCAGGCATCGCAGACGCGGCGGCGGCGGATCGTGGTGTGATCGTCCGCGGGACGGCTGTCCTTCACCTGAGTTTCAAGGGAACCGCAGAAGGGGCAACGCATGGGAAACGGCTTTCGTTCGCTTCCGTTGGGTAAGGGGGCGGCCGGGCGCGGTCAACTCAGCGGCTTGACCCTGACCTTCCCCCTGAGTTTCCATCTGTTGCGGAGTTTCCCGAGATCATCGCCAGCCTGCAGCCGGTTGCCGCGCTCCAGCAATTCGGTGACATAGGTGTCGTAATCGACGCCTGCTGCTTCGGCGCGCGCGAGCCGGAACATCATGATGTCGTAGGGCGCATCCTTGCGCGCCCGGCGGACCGCCGCCTTCCACTGGAAATAGACATTGGCATCGCCATCCTCCCATTCCGGCACATGTTCAGGTGGTTCGTCCAGCGGCGGACCCCCATTGTGGTTGAGCGGAGGAATGATATCGTCATCTGACAAGGCGGGAACTCCCGGGGCTTGACTCCCTAAGGGTGTCAATAATTCTATCATGGAATGGACCTGCAAGAGCCGCGCCAGGCTGACCGAAGCATTTTCGCGGGCTGTCCTGTCGAAAGAGCCCGATGAGCATCAAACTGCAAACCATCGATCACCGGCAGGCGACAGCGCTGCTGCCCGTGCTCTCCGATCTGCTGGCCGATGCCGTGGCCGGCGGTGCGTCCGTCAACTTCATGCAAGGCTTCACCGCGGCGGAGGCGCGCCCCTATTGGGAGAAGCAGATCGCCGGGCTTGCCGCGAACGACCGCATCTGGATCGTCGCCGAGGAAGCGGGAGCCGTTGTCGGCATGGTGATGTGCATCTTCGCGCCGCAGCCGAACCAGCCTTTCCGCGCCGAAATCTCCAAGATGCTGGTGCATTCCAGCCAGCGGCGGCGCGGCATCGGCGCGCTGCTTATGACCGGCATCGAGGATGCTGCACTCGCCGCAGGCAAGACGCTGCTCGTGCTCGACACCGCAGCGGGCAGCGCGGGCGACCGCCTCTATCGCCGCATGGGCTGGACGCCTTTCGCCACGGTGCCGGGCTTTGCCTACAACACGGCGGGGAAGCCCGAGGCGGCCACGTTTTTCTACAAGGAACTGGCGCCAACTCCCGTCTGGCGGGGATGATCGCTCAGCGCGGAACGGACGCGGCGATCTCGGCAATGATCGCCTCCGCCATATTCGCAGGCTCCGCCGCCTGCGTGATCGGCCGGCCTACGACAAGATAATCCGCCCCGGCGAGGATCGCCTCGGCGGGCGTCATCACCCGCTTCTGATCTCCAAGGGCCGCGCCCGCCGGCCGCACGCCCGGCGTCACGATCTGCAGGGCCGCGCCAACCGTTTCGCATACGGAACGGATTTCCAGCGGCGAGCAGACAAGACCCGCCGCGTGGTTCTCCTGCGCCTGACGGGCGCGGCGGCGCACCAGGTCATCGACGCCAAGGCCGTAGCCGGCCCGCGCCGCATCGTCCTCGCCCATCGAGGTGAGAACGCTGACGCCCAGGATGCCAAGGTCCGACCCCCTGGCTCCCAGAGCCGCGGCGGCCAGCGTCTGCGGATAGGCATGCACTGTCATGAAGGCGGCGCCGGTGCTGGCGATCTGCGCCGTCGCGCGCTCGACCGTGTTGGGGATGTCATGCAGCTTCAGGTCGAAGAAGACCTTCTTGCCGGCCCGCATCAGCCGCTCGCCAAAGGGAATGCCGCCGATATAGGCGAGCTCCATCCCGATCTTGTAGAAGCCGACGCTGTCGCCCAGCCGCTCCACCATCGCCTCGGCTTCCTTGATGCCCGGCACATCGAGGGCGACGATGAGGCGGTCACGGACGGGGGCGGTCACAAGGCATGCTCCGGCGGCTTTGACATGGGCCGTCAGCCGTAAAGCACGATTCGCGAAAGATACAGGGCGCCGCCGTCTTCGCCCCGGTTCAATAGGCATTTTCGGCATTGAGCAGCGAGAGCGGCGTCATCGCGAGAATGTAGAGATCCATCCAGATCGACCAGTTGTCGATGTATTGAATGTCGAGTTCAACGCGCCGCTGCAGCTTCTCCTCGGTATCGGTTTCGCCCCGCCAGCCATGGATCTGCGCCAGCCCCGTCATGCCTGGCTTCATGCGATGGCGCGCATAATAGCCCTCGACCACTTCGTTGTAGATTCGGGTCCCGGCTTTCGCCTGCGCCGCATGGGGACGCGGGCCGACCAGTGACAATTCACCCTTGAGGACATTGAAGAGCTGCGGCAATTCATCGAGCGACGTCTTGCGGATGAAGCGCCCCACCGGCGTGACCCGCGGATCGCCATTCGAAACCAGCTTCACGGCATCGGCATCGCTGAGCTCCGTGAACATCGAGCGGAATTTGTAGACTTCAACAAGCTGGTTGTTGAAGCCGTGCCGCTTCTGCTTGAAAAAGACCGGCCCTTTCGATGTCAGCTTCACCGCGCAGGCCACCGCCAGCATGACCGGCGAGAGAAGCACAAGTGCGGCGACCGCGATGACCCGATCCTCGATCTCCTTCAGCGCCCAGCCCCAATCCGACAGCGGCTTGTCGAAGACGGCGAGGAAGGGCACATCGCCGATATAGGTGTAGGCGCGGGGCCTGAGGCGAAGCTTGCTTTGATGCGCGCTGATGCGCACGTCGATGGGGAGCACCCAGAGCTTCTTCATGAGATGCAGGATGCGCTCTTCGGCTGCCGGAGGCAGGGTGACGATGATCAGGTCGATGGCTTCGGCGCGGCAGAAATCGGCCAGCTCTTCGAAAGTGCCGAGCACCCGGTAGCGGTCGACGGGATCGGCCGAGCGATCCTTCGCGCGGTCATCGAATACGCCGCAAACCTTAATTCCGGCTGATTTGGAGCGTCTGAGCTGACGGATCAGCTCGTCCGAAGGCCGCCCGCCGCCTACGATGACGGCCCGCCGGGTCAGCCGCCCCTCGGCATTCCAGCGTGCGATGCGCCAGGCGATCAGGACGCGCGAAACCAGGAGGATGGCGAGCGTCAGGGAAAGCCAGACGAAGACAAAGCGGCGCGGAACGAGCTCCTCGATCCCTGCAAGATAGATCACCACGACCAGCGCCCCGAAGACGCCGAGCACGCCGGCGATCAATCGCGCAGCCTGTCGGATGAGATTGGTCAGTGAGGCGACCGTATAGGCCCAGACACGCTGCAGAGCGAACATCACGGCGGCCGACATGGCGATCCCCAGCAGGAGCGGGGAGGGCATCGGCGCTGCGACGGCCGGCGCAAGCAGTCCGGCGGCCAGCAATGCCGCTCCGATGATCACGACCGTATCGAACATCGCCACGCCGGCGATGAGCATCGGTTGATCGAGCGGCTGGCTGGCCGGCTCGGCCGGATAGGGACCTGTTTTCTCGTTCACGATAGCCATTTTCGAACATGCGGCCTTTGCAACGGCGCTACCCTGCGCAGAAATTGTCTGCCGGAGGCTTAAGCGAGGTGGTAAACCCGGTGTTCACCATCGCGTCCTCGCCTATCGGGGCTGGAACAGCCGGACCAATTGCTCTATTGCGCCGTTTCCCCGCTCCTGACCGGTGCCTGACCCATGCGTGCCCTGCAACTTCACGGCGACAGAGATCTGCGCCTTGCCGATATGGAATCCCCTGCCGCGCCGGCGGCAGGCGAGGTGCAGATCGCGGTCAGCCATGTTGCCCTGAACCATATCGATGTCTGGGGCTTTCGCGGGATGGCCTTCGCCAAGCGCCAGATGCCGCTGGTGGTGGGGGCGGAAGGCTCCGGACGCATTATCGCGGTCGGCGAAGGCGTGACGGCGCTCAGGCCCGGCGACAGGGTGACGATGTACGGCGCGCTCACCTGCGGCCAATGCCGGCATTGCCAGGCGGGCGTCGATAACCTCTGCGAGGATGTCCGCGGCGTCTATGGCTTTCACATCCATGGCTTCGCCCGCGAATGCCTCAACATGCCGGCCCGGCTGGCCGTGAAAGTTCCCGACGGCGTCACGCAGGAGCAGGCCGCCTGCGCCGGCATCGCCTTCGGCACGACCCAGCACATGCTCTTCGACAATGCGAAGCTCCAGCCCGGCGAAACGATCCTCGTGCATGCCGGCGGCTCCGGCATCGGCACCGTGGCGATCAAGATGGCGAAGGCCATCGGCTGCACCGTTATCGCCACCGTCGGCGACGATGAAAAGGGCGAAAAGGCGAAGACGCTCGGCGCGGATTTTGTGATCAATTACCGCAAGGACCGCTTCGAGGGCGAGGTCCGCCGCTGGACGAAGAAGAATCTCGGCAGCATCGGCGTCGATGTGGTGTTCGAGCACGTGGGCGCCGATACTTGGAACGGCTCGCTGCTGTCGATGAAGAAGGGCGGCCGGCTGGTCACCTGCGGATCGACCTCTGGCGTCTCGACGACGATGAACCTGATGCAGCTCTTTCAGCAGCAATACCGCATCTTCGGGTCCTTCGGCTGCCGCATCGAGAACATCGCGCAAAGCCTCGACAAGATGGCCAGCGGCATCACGCCCGTGATCGACACGATCTTTCCGGTCACGGCGCTGGAGGAAGGCATCGAGCGGCTGGAAAGCCGGAAGGTGTTCGGCAAGCTGCTGGTCGCGTTCTGATCGGCCTCAGTTAATCGAGCTTGCGGGCCTCGTCCGGCAGCATGATCGGGATGCCGTCGCGGATCGGATAGGCGAGCTTGGCCGAACGGGAGACGAGCTCCTGCCGGATCGCATCATATTCGAGCGGGCCCTTCGTGGCCGGGCATACCAGCAGATCGAGCAGCTTCGGATCGATGCCAAGGGCCTGCCGATCATAGGCCGCGCCCGTCTCGGGGCTTTGCTCGCCGGGAGAAGATTGGTCTGACATCGGCCCGCTTTCGCTACTGCAGAGGAGTATCGCCGCCGCCGGCAGCCTTGGCGAGCTCCATTTCGGTGATCGCAACGAGCATATCGCCGCGCGCCCTGAGGTCCGCGGCCTCCAGCAGCGCCTGCTTTTCGCGCACGCCGTAAGGGCACATCATCGAGAGCGCGTTGACGAGCGCCTCATTGGGCGCATCCTTCACGCTGTCCCAGTCGACGGGCAGATTGTTGGCCTCCGAGAAATCCTTGAGCGCCCGCATCACTGAAAGCCTGTCCACCGCGTCCTCGCCGAAGCGCGCCGTATAATCATCGGCGAAGGGCATCCAGTCGACGAGGAACTGCAGGAACGGCGCTCCGTCACCGACGCTGTCGCGGATGCGGAAGCGGGCGATCCCGGTCAGCGTCAGGATGTAGCGGCCGTCGCCAGTCTCGGCGAGCTCCGTGATCCTCCCGGCGCATCCGACCTGGAACAGGGGCCCAACGTCACCCCTGTCGGGATTGGGCTGGATCATGCCGATCAGCCGATCCGTCTTCATGGCATGGTCGATCATCGACATATAGCGCGGCTCGAAGATATTGAGCGGCATCTGCCCGCGCGGCAGCAGGAGTGCGCCGGACAGCGGAAACACCGGGATCGTCTCCGGCATGACCTCGGGGCCTGCATAGGTGACGTTGCTCGCCATTGCTGGACTCCTCACATGTCAGATCGCCTCAGCTGAAGAGAACGGCGGAGAGTTTCCGGCGGCCCTCGACGGTCGCATCGTCGCTGTGGCCCCAGGCTTCGAAGAACAGCAGCAATTGCTTGCGGGCGGCGCCGTCGCTCCAGGCGCGATCCTTGCGGATGCTGGCGATGAGCTGATCGGTCGCGCCTTCCTTGTCACCCTTGGCGTTGAGGGCGATGGCGAGATCGATCCGCGCCTGGTGGTTGGCGGGATCGGCCTCGACCGCGGCAAGAAGCCCCGCCGTATCGCCCAGGGACGCGGCGGCTTCCTTCGCCTCGATGGCGGCGCGCGCGCCGGCGATGGCGGCGTCAGCGGCCATTTCGGGCTTGACGGCGTTCAGCAGCTGCCTGGCCTGCTCCAGCATGTCCATTTCGACATAGACCCTGATCAGGCCGCCCATGGCCTTCGCACTGGTGTCGTCCTCGGCCAGCGCGCCGGCATAAAGCTCGGCGGCCTGAGAAAAATCGCCCTCCGCGGCGCTCTTCTCGGCAGCTGCGATGATTTCGTCGATCGGACTCGGCCCGACATTGCCGATCAGCCGCTCGATGAAGCTCTTCACCTGGCTCTCGGGCAGGGCGCCCATGAAGCCGTCAACCGGCTGGCCTTTCTGGAAGGCGAAGACCGCCGGAATCGACTTGACGCCCAGCTGCCCCGCGATCTGGGGATGCTCGTCGATATTCATCTTGACCAGCTTGACCTTGCCCTTGGCGGCCTTGACCACCTTTTCGAGCACGGGCGTCAGCGCCTTGCAGGGCCCGCACCAGGGCGCCCAGAAATCCACAAGCACCGGCTGATTCATGGATTCGGCCATGACATCCTGCCGGAAGCCCTGCGTCGTCGTATCCTTGATCAGGCCAGCATCGGGTGGGGCGGCAATGCTTTCGTCCAACATCTTCGAAACTCCGGTCTCGCGCCCAATGTGGGGTTTTCGGCAAGAGATGCAAGCGGAACGGCCGGTGCGACCAACAATTGCATACTGACCCAGATTGCTTGCAGCATCATACCAAAATGACTATGGTTAGATGACCATGGTCATCTGGAGATATCCCATGCGCACGATAAGGGCCAGCGAGTTCAAGGCGAAATGCCTGCAACTCATCGACGAAGTGGCTGCATCTGGCGAACCGATCGAGATCACCAAACGCGGCAAGCCCGTGGCGCGGCTCGTGATGCGGCCTGACCAAGCGGCGGTGGACCATCTGGCGGCTTTCAGAACGCTTTTCCCCGTGAATTCCATCACGGTGAACGGACCGCCGCTTGGTGCTTCGGAAAGCCCCTGGGAGGAATGGGGTGACGCTGAGCAACGGCTTGCCGACAAGTTCAATGACCTGCCCCTGCCATCTGCGTGCTGAAAGAGCAGTCAGGTGGCCGTTCTCGACACGCATGTGCTGGTCTGGTTCATCACCGGCGACAGCCGCCTTGGGCCGAAAGCCCTGCAGGCTGTCTCCGCTGCTGTTGCAAGCCGCACTGCTGTCCTTTCGGCAGCATCCGTGTTCGAGGTCTCATGGCTCGCATCACGCAAGCGGATCGTGCTCGACACATCTGTTGACAGGTACATCGCGCGGCTTGGCGATGCGGGGCTCGGCATAGTCCCCATCGATGCCGCCAATGCCATGCTGGCGTCCGCGCTACCGATCCGGCAGGGCGATCCGATCGACCGCTTCATCGCTGCGGCAGCGATCGCGGGCGAGGCGGTTCTTGTGACCGCGGATGAGGCCTTGCTGCAAGCAGGGCTCGCCTGTCCTGTGCTGGATGCCCGGCTTTGACGCGGGATAGAGCACGCATGCTCCAGGCGTTCCGGGAAAAAACAAAACACCTTTTGCAGTGTGCATAGCGATCTGTCCGCCGCGATGCTACAGCGCGCGCCATGACCACCGCCCCCGCAACCCCGGCCTCCCGCCGCCGCACCTTCGCGATCATCTCCCATCCGGATGCAGGCAAGACCACGCTGACCGAAAAGCTGCTGCTCTTCGGCGGCGCGATCCAGCTCGCCGGCGAAGTCAAGGCCAAGCGGGACCGCCAGAACACCCGCTCGGACTGGATGAGCATCGAGCGCGAGCGCGGCATCTCGGTCGTCACCTCGGTGATGACCTTCGAATATGACGGCCATGTCTTCAACCTGCTCGATACGCCCGGCCACGAGGACTTCTCCGAGGACACTTACCGGACGCTGACGGCGGTGGATTCCGCCATTATGGTGATCGACGGGGCGAAGGGCATCGAGGCCCGCACGCGCAAACTCTTCGAGGTCTGCCGGCTGCGTGACATCCCGATCGTCACTTTCATCAACAAGATGGACCGCGAAACGCGCGACACTTTCGATCTGCTCGATGAGATCGAGAAGACCCTGGCGCTCGACACCGCGCCGGTCACCTGGCCGATCGGCAAGGGCCGGAGCTTCGCGGGCACCTACAATCTGCGCACCCACGAGGTGCGCCAGCGCGACACCGACGCTGTCACAAAGGTGAACGGACCCGAGGATTCGCTGTTCGACCGGCTGCTCCCCGCCACCGAAGTGGCGGCTTTCCGGGATGAGCTCGGCCTGGCGCTGGAGGCCTGCCGGCCTTTCGAGCTCGCTCCCTTCCGCGAGGGACACCTCACCCCCGTCTTTTTCGGCTCGGCGCTGCGCGATTACGGCGTGCGCGACCTGATCGATGCGCTTGGCCGCTATGCGCCGCCGCCCCGCGCCCAGGAATCGGCGCAGCGCCTCGTTACGGCGGATGAGCCGAGGATGACCGGCTTCATCTTCAAGATCCAGGCGAACATGGATCCCAACCACCGGGACCGCATCGCCTTCATGCGGGTTTGTTCCGGCAGGCTGCAGCGCGGCATGAAGGCGAAGCTCGTGCGCACCGGCAAGCCCATGAGCCTCTCCTCACCGCAATTCTTCTTCGCCCGCGACCGCGTGCTGGCTGAGGAAGCCTTCGCAGGCGACGTGGTCGGCATTCCCAACCACGGCACGCTCAGGATCGGCGATACGCTGACCGAGGGCGAGGATATCGTCTTCCGCGGCGTGCCGAGCTTCGCGCCGGAGATCCTGCGGCGCGTGAAGCTGCAGGACGCGATGAAGGCCAAGAAGCTGAAGGAAGCCCTGCAGCAGATGGCTGAGGAAGGCGTGGTGCAGGTGTTCCTGCCGACGGACGGGTCGCCGGCGATCGTCGGCGTCGTCGGCGCCTTGCAGCTTGATGTCCTGAAAGTGCGGCTCGCCGCAGAATACAGCCTGCCAATCGATTACGACCAGACGCGGTTCACGCTTTGCCGCTGGATCAGCAGCGACGATGCCGGGGAGATGCGCAAGTTCAGCGACGCCAATGGCTCGGCCATCTCCACCGATCTGGATGGCGCCCCCGTCTTCATGGCGCCGACCGCGTTCTCCCTGAAATACGATCAGGAGCGTTGGCCGGCAATCCGCTTCCTTGACATCAAGGATTATCAGGTGACGCATGCCTGACATCGGCAAGGAGCAAGCCCGATGAAGCTGACGGCCCCGGAGTTGATGAACCGCCTGAAACCCTTGGGCGTCATGCCGGTGGTGACCGTTGCGGGCGAGGCGGACGGGCTGGCGCTTGCGGACGCGCTGATCGCCGGGGGACTTCCCGCCATCGAGCTCACCTTGCGGGTGCCGGGCGCGATGGAGGCGCTGCGCGCCGTCGCCTCAAGCCGTCCCCGGATGCTGATTGGCGCGGGCACGGTGCGCAATGCGGCGCAGGCGGCGGAATGCGTGGCCGCCGGCGCCTCCTTCCTCGTCTCGCCGGGCTTCGTACCGGATGTGGCGGCCTATTCCGCAAGCGAATCGATCTGCTACCTGCCGGGAACGGCGACGCCGACCGAAATGGAGACGGCCCGGGCCGCGGGCCTTTCATTCCTGAAGCTGTTTCCGGCCGAGGTCGCCGGCGGGCGCGGCATGCTCGCCGCCGTCGGCCAAGCCATGCCGGACTTCAGCTTCGTGCCCACCGGCGGAATCACGCTTGATTCGATGACGGCCTATCTCGCGCTGGCCAATGTGACCGCGGTTGGCGGGTCCTGGATCGCCAGCGGCAAGGATATCGCCGCCCGAAACTGGGAGGGCATCAGCGCCAATGCGCGGGCGGCGGTCGAGAAAGCCGGTCAGCACCGGTGAAACCGGCGCTTTTCGCAAGGCCCCGACACTTTTTCTGAACCATCCTGGCAAATTCTTTCCAGGTTAACCCGCTGGTAACCACAAACCCGGCAGTTTCTGCCGAGTGAGGGGTGAGAACCGCGCCTCACGCCAGATTGCTTGTCGGTTAAAGGCGTTTCCTCCGTGAATGGCGTTGTCGATGTCCTCAAGAAGCTTGGCCCTCAGAAGCTGATGGCGCTCGGCGCGGTGGCGCTGGCGCTGATGGCTTTTTTCGCCTTCATCATCATGCGGGTCACCGCCCCCACAATGACGACCCTGTTCACCGACATGACGCTGCAGGATTCCAATGCGGTAACCCGGGAGCTCGATCAGCGCGGCATCAAATACGAGATCCGCAACGACGGCGGCACGATCATGGTGCCCAAGGACAATGTCCTGCGCTTGCGCATGGATCTCGCCAGCAAGGGCCTGCCGCAAGGCGGCGGCGTCGGCTACGAAATCTTTGACAAGTCGGACTCGATGTCGACGACGAGCTTCGTGCAGAACGTCAACCAGCTCCGCGCCCTAGAAGGCGAACTCGCCCGCACCATCCGCTCCCTCGACCGGGTCCAGAACGCCCGCGTGCATCTGGCCTTGCCGGAGAAGCAGTTGTTCCAGCGCGAAAAGCGGGAAGCGCGGGCCTCCATCGTCCTCAAGGTCCGCGGCGAACTCGAAGCCAGCCAGGTGCGCGCCATCCGCCATCTGGTGGCGACCGCCGTCGAAGGGCTCAAGCCCGATCGGGTGTCCGTCGTCGATGAGGCCGGGCGCTTGTTGGCCGATGGATCGGGCGACAGCCAGGACACCTCCATTGCCGCTGCCGAGAAGCAGCAGGGCTTCGAGCGGCGCGTGCGCCAGCAGGTCGAGGAGATCGTCGCCTCGGTTGTCGGGCGAGGCCGGGCGCGCGTGCAGGTCGCGGCGGAGATGGATTTCAACCGCATCCAGCAGACGCAGGAAAACTTCGATCCCGAAAGCCGGGTGGTCCGGTCCACGCAGACGCGCAACGAAAACAACGTGACAAACGAGGCGCGCGATGGGCAGGTGACGGTGAACAACGAATTGCCGGGCGCCAGCGGTCAAAACAGCAATGCCAGCCGCGAAGCCTCGCAAAAGAACGAGGAGACGGTCAACTACGAAATCTCCAAGACCGTCCGCACCGAGGTGATCGAGGGCGGACGGGTGAAGCGGCTTTCCGTGGCGGTGCTCGTCGACGGCTATTACGCGAAGGGCGGCAAGGGCGACATGGAGTATCAGGCGCGGTCGCCCGAAGAACTGGAGCGGATCACGGCGCTCGTCCGTTCGGCCATCGGTTTCGACCAGCGGCGCGGCGATACGATAGAGGTGGTCAACCTGCGCTTCGCCGAGGCGCCCATCGTCAGCGATCTGAAGGAGCTGACCTTGTTCGAGCGGCTCTTCAGCTTCTCGAAGGACGATACCTTCAGGATGCTTGAGCTTGGCGTTCTCTGCCTTGTCTCAATTTTCGTCTTCATGTTCGTGGTGCGTCCGCTGATGGCGACGATCGCCGCGCCCGACAAGGCCGCCAAGACCGTCATGGTGCAGGGTCCCAATGGCCAGGTCATCACTGTCGCGGCGCCTCAGGCGCTGCAAGGGCCCGAGGCTCCCTCAACCGACACCGAGAAGATGATTGAAATGAGCCAGATCAACGGCGCCATTCAGGCCCGCTCGATCGAGAAGGTGGGCGAGGTCGCGTCCAAGAACCCCCAGGAAACCGTGGCGATCCTGCGCCAATGGATCCATGGGTCCGGCGGATGACGGACAAGGGCGAAAACTCACCAATGGAGGGCGTTTTGTTGGGATCAGGGGCCAAAAATGACCGCAAGCGGCCCGCTGCCTTCACGTCCGTCAAGGCCAGAGGCGGTTGTGAGGCAGTTTTGGCCGCTCATCCCACCGAAGGCGCGGCGAATTCGGGCCAGATTGTTCCGCTTGTTCCTCAAGAACCGGACTAGGAAGCCATGGCCCGCATTTCCGACACAATCGCTTCCGAACGTTCTGGCTTATCCGCTCCGGGAACGACCAGACAGCGCGTGCTTTCAGGCGCGGAGAAGGCCGCCATCATCATGCTTGTGCTCGGCGAAAAACACGGCGCCAAGGTCTGGCCGCTGCTCGACGACGACGAGATCCGGACCATCTCGCTCGCAATGAGTCAACTGGGCTCTATCGATGCGCCGATGGTCGAGACTCTGATCAGCGATTTCGTCTCGCGCATGTCGTCCTCCGGCGCGGTGACGGGCGATTTCGACAGGACCGAAAGCCTGCTCGTCAAGCTTCTGCCCAAGGACCGCGCCGAAAGCATCATGGCGGAGATCCGCGGTCCCGCCGGCCGCAACATGTGGCAGAAGCTCTCCAATATCCAGGATGCGGTGCTGGCGAACTACCTCAAGAACGAGTATCCGCAGACTGTCGCGGTCATCCTGTCCAAGATCAAACCCGATCAGGCCGCCCGCGTGCTCGGCATCCTGCCTGACGATTTCGCTATGGATGTCGTCCAGCGCATGCTGAAGATGGAGGCCGTCTCCAAGGATGTGCTCGAACGCGTCGAGGAAACACTGCGCAATGAGTTCATCTCCAATCTGTCGATGTCGAGCCGCCGCGATTCGCATGAGCTGATCGCGGAGATCTTCAACGCCTTCGACCGGCAGACCGAGGTGCGCTTCCTCGGTTCGCTCGATGAGCGCAACCGCGACAGCGCCCAGCGCATTCGCTCGCTGATGTTCACCTTCGACGACCTGCTCAAGCTCGATCCCGGCAGCGTGCAGACGCTGCTGCGCGGCATCGACAAGGAGACGCTCGCCATGGCCCTCAAGGGCGCCTCGGAGCAGGCGCGCGCCTTCTTCCTCGGCAATATGTCGACCCGCGCCGCCAAGAACCTTGAGGATGATATGGGCGGCCTTGGCCCCGTGCGGCTCAAGGAGGTCGATGACGCTCAGCAAAAGATGGTGCTGCTGACCAAGGACCTTGCGGCCAAGGGCGAGCTCATGATCTCCAAGAACCGCGCCGAAGACGAGCTCGTCTATTGATGACCGGAAAAAAATTCATCTTCGAGCGCCGTTTCCCCGAGACGCCTGACCGGATGCTGCCGCTCGAACCGAAAGAAGCGACGCTGACGCTTTCGGAACACGGGCACCTGCTCGCCCTCGCCGCGGCGGGCGCGCGGACGGAAGGTATCGCCATGGGCCGCGCCGAGGCTGAAGGCGAACAGACTGCCCGCCTCGCCGAGGCGGTGGATGAGGTCTCGCGGCAGCTCCAGCGGCTTTCTGCGGAGCTCGAACACATCCATGAGATGGCTTCGGAGGAAGCGATCGTGTTCGCCCGCGCGTTCGGCGCCAAGCTCGCCGGCGCGCTGCTCGATCAGGCGCCCCTGGCCGCGATCGAAGGTGTGGCCCAAAGCATCTTCGACGATCTGCGCGGGCATGCGCATGTGGCGATCAGGGTTGACCCCTCGCTGGTCGATCCGGCCCGCGATGCGCTGACGGTGATCGCGCGCGAAAATGGCTTCGATGGCCGGCTGATCGTTCTTGGCGAGCCGGAAATTCCGCCTGGCGACGTCAGGATCGAATGGGCCGACGGCGGCATCGTCGGAGACCGGGCTGCGTCCGAGGCGAAGATCATGGCGAGCGTCGAACGCGCCCTCGCCAACCGCATGACCGAAAGAGCGCCGCATGGCGCGGGAGCCTTGTGATGGAAACCGACCTCAACTTGCCCGATCTCGATCATAGCGAAAACCAGGGGGATTACGGCGGCCCGGCCGGCCCTGCCGCCCGCGGCCCGAAAACGGCGGCCGACCTCGAACAGGTTCTTGATGTGCCGGTCATGGTTTCCGCGGTTCTCGGCAAGACGCGCATGGAAGTTTCGCAGCTGCTCAAGATCGCGCCCGGCCAGCTGCTGGAGCTCGACCGCAAGGTGGGCGAGGCGATCGATATCTATGTGAACAACCGTCTCGTCGCCCGCGGCGAGGTCGTCGTGGTCGAGGACAAGCTCGGCGTGACCATGACTGAAATCATCAAGACCGACCGGTAACTGCCGAAGGACCAGCACCCATGCGCCTGCTCATCGTCGGAACGCTGAAAGGTGAATTGATCACCGCCGCCAAGATCGCCCGCGAACGCGGCGCGCAGGTGGCCCAGGTGGATGGCATCGAAGCCGCCCTCACCCATATGCGGGCTGGGCGCGGCGCCGACCTCCTTATGGTCGATGTCCATCTCGACATCCGCAAGCTGGCGGACGCCATGGATGGCGAGCGGATCAACAGCCCCATCGTCGCCTGCGGCACCGGCGCCGACGCACAGGCTGCGGTGGCGGCGATCCGGGCGGGCGCGAAGGAATACATTCCCCTCCCGCCCGATCCCGAACTGATCGCGGCTGTGCTCGAGGCGGTTGCCCGCGAGAAGTCGGATTTCGTCTTCCGCGATCCGAGCATGGATCGCGTGGTGAAACTGGCGCTGCAGGTGGCCGCTTCGGAGGCGTCGATCCTCATCACCGGCGAGAGCGGCGTCGGCAAGGAGGTGATGGCCCGGCTCGTCCAGCAAAAATCGAAGCGGAAGGACAGACCCTTCATTTCGGTCAATTGCGCCGCAATCCCGGAGAACCTGCTGGAATCGGAGCTTTTCGGCCATGAGAAAGGCGCCTTTACAGGCGCCGTCGCGCGCCGGATCGGCAAGTTCGAGGAAGCCAACGGCGGCACGCTTCTGCTCGACGAGATTTCGGAGATGGATGTGCGCCTGCAGGCGAAGCTGCTGCGGGCGCTCCAGGAGCGCGTCATCGACCGGGTGGGCGGGACAACGCCCGTGAAGGTCGATATCCGCATCATCGCCACCTCGAACAGGAGCCTAGCGGAGGCCGTGAAGCAGGGCGCCTTCCGTGAGGACCTGCTTTACCGGTTGAACGTCGTGACCTTGCGGATCCCCGCCTTGCGCGACCGGCCTGCGGACATCCTGGCGCTCGCCGACCACTTCGCCCTGAAATACGCGGAGATGAACGGCCTTCCCCACAAGCCGATCTCCGCCGAAGCCCGCCGCGCCCTGACGGCCAACCACTGGAAGGGCAACGTGCGCGAACTCGAGAACACCATTCACCGCGCCGTCCTGATCTCGGGCGATGGCGAGATAGGCCCCGGCGCGCTGGTATCCCCGGATGGCGACGATATCGCCAGACCGGTGGGAGCCGCCGAGCGGGCCGCGCAGGCCGCGGAGGCGGTGGCGCGCTCGCTGGTCGGCAGCACAGTCGCCAAGGTGGAGCAGGATCTCATCCTCGACACGCTTGATCATTGCCTTGGCAACCGCACGCATGCGGCGCGTATCCTGGGCATTTCGATCCGCACGCTCCGCAACAAGCTGAACGAATATGAGGCCGCAGGCTTCGCCGTGCCGGACCCTGGACAGGCCCGCATCACCACGGCGGCGTAAGCAGCCTCAGCCGCTCACGCGCTGGCGGAAGCGCGCAATCGTATGGGCGTGCGGCGATCCGCTGCGCACATAAAGACTGTGTTCGCTCTTGTGGGGCGCCAGATCAGGGCATAACCCAAGCACGGTCTCGGCTCCGCCGAGCATCAGGTATCCATCCGGGGCCATGACGGCCGCCAGCCGCTGCAGGACGTCACGCTTGGTCGCCTCGGCGAAATAGATCAGCACGTTCCGGCACATGACGAGATCGAAGGCGCCAAGGCTTTGGAAGGAATGGAGCAGGTTCAGCGAGCGGAACTGCACCCTCTCAATGATCGACCGGCTGATGCGCCAGCGGGCGCCTTCCTGGGTGAAATGCTTCAGCAGCATCCGGATCGGCAGGCCCCGCTGCACCTCGAACTGGCTGTAGCTGCCTTCCCGGGCCTGGTTGAGGATGCGCTCGGAGATATCCGTGGCGATGATCTCGACCGACAGGCCCCCCAACCGGGACCCCATTTGATCCAGCATCATCGCCAGCGAATAGGGTTCCTGCCCGGAGGAGCAAGCCGCGCACCAGATACGGATCCGGCCTTTCGCCGCGCGCGCCTCGATCAGCTTCGGCATGATCATCTTCTCGAAGAGTTCGAACGGGGTCTTGTCACGGAAGAAGAGGGTTTCATTGGTGGTGATGGCATCGATCGCCGCCGTTGAGACGGCCGGGTCAGACTGGCGCAGCCTGGCGGTCAGCGCCTCGAAGTTGGGAATCTGGAGCTCCCGTATGACCGGATCGAGCCGCATCTCGACGAGATACTGCTTCTCCGGCGTCAGGTGGATGCCGGTGCGCAGCAGCACGAATTGCTGGATGAAGGCCAGATCGCCCGTCGAGATCATGCCGCCACCCCCACGCGCGCATTGATGATGTCCGCGAGCATCGGAGGCGGACCCACGGCGGCGCATAATCCGGCGCGCACGACATTGCCTGGCATACCCCAGATAACGCTGGTTTCTTCGTCCTGGGCGATAACGGAACCGCCTCGCCCGGCGATCTCACCGGCCCCGATCAATCCATCGGAACCCATGCCCGTCAGAATCACGCCAAGCGTTGCCGAACCGAACACCTGGCAGACGCTCTGCAGCGTGACATCGACGGACGGCTTGCAGAAATTGACCGGCGGGGAATCGTCGATGACGGCGTAGGTGACGCCTGACTTCAACTCGACGCGCAAATGCTTGCCGCCCGGCGCGATGTAGACCCGGCCGCGCCTGAGGATTTCGCCGCCGGCCACCTCCACGACATCGATATCGAGATGCTTGCTCAGGTGATCGGCGAACATGGCCGTGAACATCGTCGGCATATGCTGCGCGATGACCACCGAAACACATTCGATGGCCGGCCGGCACTGCCGCAGAAGTTCGGTGATGGCATTGGGACCGCCGGTGGATGCGCCGATGGCGACGATCCTGGGCGCGATCCGGCTGAAGGGCTTCAAGGTGAATGGCGGGCGCTCGGCGACAGGCGGAATGCTTCTCGCAGATCCTGCCTTGGGCGCAGCCGCGAGGCCCGGCGGACGCGGCAGATGGCCACGCACCGTGCGTCCGCCAAGCGTCTTGACCTTATCGACGATCTCGCGCCGGAAATCGGCTCCGAAGGTCAAGTCGCGGTTCGTGGACGGCTTGGCGATGTAGTCCATCGCACCAAGATCCAGGCATCTGAGCGAGATATCGGCATGCCGGGTGGTGAGCGTCGACGCGATGATCACCGTGGCGGCCGGGCGCTTCTCCAGCAGCAGCGGCAAAGCCGTTAGGCCGTCCATATCCGGCATTTCAATGTCGAGCAGGATGACGTCGGGCTTCACCCGCTCTACAGCCGAGACGGCTTCCGACCCCGTCCGATGGGTCGAGGCGACTTCAATGCCGCCGGCTTCCGTCAACCAGCGCGACAGCATGCCGCGCACGACGACGGCGTCGTCGACGATCATCACGCGGATCGGCCGCGTGACGGCATCGGCCGAAGCGATCGGCGCGGGTTCTGGCTTTGTCATGGAGTTCTGCCGGTTGCGCCGAGGGTCTCAGCGCAGGCCGATCTCGTGGAATTTGACGGAAAGAATTTCCTTGTCGAAGGGCTTCATGATGTATTCATCCGCTCCGGCATGCATGGCCCGGGCGATATGGGCCACATCGTTCTCCGTGGTGCAGAAGACGACCTTCGGCTTGCGGCCGTTTTCGACGGAACGCAGGGCCTTCAGGAATTCGTAGCCGTCCATGACCGGCATGTTCCAGTCGAGCAGGATGGCATCCGGCATGTGCATCGTGCAGATATCGAGGGCCTTGGATCCGTCCTCCGCTTCCGTGATCGTGAAATCGAGGCCTTCCAGGATGCGGCGGGCGACTTTCCGGATTACGGCGGAATCATCGACGATGAGACAATGGTTCGACATGGCTGGCTCCGTGACGCTTTAGGGCGAAAACTGATTAAGGGAGGGCATTTTGATACGTCTTCGCCCTAGGCTGCTTTGCTGGAGAGATCGCTGAACAGGGATTCGAGGCTGAGCTCGACCAGCAACTGGCTGTCGAGCTGGTGCACGCCGGCGCTGAGAGAACTCCAGCGCGCGTCCAGATTGATCGGGTTGCTCTCGCGGCCGGCCTCGGCAAGCGCCATGACCTCATGGACCTGGTCCACGAGCAGACCGAAGGATTCGCCGCGCCATTCGATGCCGATCGCGATGGTTTCGCTTTCGCCTGAATCGGGGGCGGCGAAGCCAAGCATGGTGCGCAGGCTGAGCACGGTGATCACACGGCCGCGCAGGTTGAAGAGCCCGGCGACCGAGCGTGGGGCAAGCGGGATGGGCGTCATCTCGGTGACGATGAAAACATCCCTGACCTGCAGGATTGGAAGGCCGAAAAGCTGGTTGCCGACCGATACAGTGACAAATTGCTTTCGGTCATCGGCCGCACGTTCGTCTTGCGGAATGTTGTCGTTGAGCCTGATCATGCCGCTTCTCCGAATCCCTGGCCAAGCGCTCCGAGGCTCGCCAGCAGACCCTCGCGGTCGAAGGTCCCGACCACATCCGCGAAACCAGCGAGATGCGCCTTCTCCAGGAGTTCGGCGCTGGCGCGTCCGGCATAGCCGATGCAACTCGTCGCCGCTGAGGCGGCGGCAGCGAGCGAAAGACCCGCTTCATCCTCGAGGCTGACGACAACGACGTCGAACCCGCCGCTGCGCAGAAGGCCCGCCGCCTCGGCCGGCCGCGCCGCCGTCTGGACGGCATAGCCGGCCGCCTGCAGCACAGGGGCCAGCATGGCGCTCAGAAAATCCGATGCCTCGACAAGGAGCAGACGGCGCTTCTGCTGCCGGCGGCTGACCGCGCCGCCGCCCATGTTGGGCAGGTAATGGGCGACATCGACAATATCGGTTGCCCGGCCGCGGATGATCGCCAGGCCAAGAATGCCCGGCTTGCTACTGCCGCCCTGCATGTCGAGGACCTCATCGAGGACGTCGACGATTTCGTCGACCACCAGCCCGGCCGGCTGATCGGCGGAGCCGAAGACAAGGACCGGCTGCCGGCCTTCGTCACGGAAGCCGCGTTCGTCATCCATGGTGACGAGCTCCATGAGCTTGCCGCGGTATTGGACGAGGGATTTGCCGCCCGCCTGCTCGATGCGCTTCACATCGATCTCCTCGAGCCGGGTGACGAGGGCGAGCGGGACGGCTTTTGGTCCGCCGGGGCCTGCTTTGAAGATGAGGAGCGAGGTCTTGGCGATCCCCGTTTCCAGGCGCTCCGCCTGCGGCAGGGCGTTGTCGTTGTGGGCTTCGGCGATAGCGCCCACATTCTGGGCAAGGCCATTGGGATCAAGAATCATGATGACGGCACCGTCGCCCAGGATCGTCACGCCCGAATAGCAGGTGAGATGGCGGATTTGCGCGGAAACCGGCTTCACCACGATCTCCTCGGTCTGGAGAATGCTGTCGACGACGATGCCGAAGGAGCTTCCGCCGACCTTGCAGACGACGATGAACGCATTGTTCCAGTTGCTGACCAACTCCGTATTGGTGGCCAGCAGCCGGTTGAGCTGGACGAGCGGCAGCAGACGCTCCCGCAGCCGTAAGACGGGCGCGGCGTGGATATGCTCGATGCGCGCATCCGCGCTGCCGCTCGGCCGCACCAGTTCGACGACCGCCATCTGCGGCAGGGCGAAGCGCTGGCCGCCGCTTTCGATGATCAGCGCCGCGGCGATGGCGAGCGTCAGCGGAATCTTGATCTCGATGGTCGTGCTGACGCCGGCCACGGTCTTGACGTCGATCGCGCCCCCCATCTTCTCGATGTTGTTGCGCACGATATCCATGCCGACGCCCCGGCCAGACACGTTGGTCACCTTCTCGGCTGTGGAGAAGCCGGCATTGAAGATGAATTTGGCGACCTGCTGATCGCTCATCCGTTCGATGTCGCGTTCGCTGGCGAGCCCAAGGCGGACCGCGCGTTGCCTGATACGGGCGAGATCGAGGCCGCAGCCGTCGTCGGTGATGGACAATGCGATATAGCCGCCTTCCTGGAGCGCCGAGACGCTGATATGGCCCTTGGGCGGCTTGCCGCGCCGCCGCCGCTCGCCCGATGTCTCGATGCCGTGATCCGCCGCATTGCGGATCATATGGAGCATCGGATCCTTGATGAGTTCGAGCAATTGGCGGTCGATCTCCGTTTCGGCCCCCGACATCGTCAGCTCGATGTCCTTGCCGAGATCCTGGCAGAGATCGCGCATCAGGCGCGGCAGCTTGGCCCAGGCGTTGCCGATGGGCTGCATGCGCGTCTTCATCACGCTTTGCTGCAACTCGGCCGTTACATGCGAGAGCCTCTGCAGCGGGACCTTGAAGGCATCGCGTTCGTCGCGGCGCGAGATCTCCAGCAGCTGGTTGCGGGTCAGGACCAACTCTGACACCATCGTCATGAGGTGCTCCAGCGTATCGACCGGCACCCTGATCGTGTTGTTGCGCAAACTCGATTCGAGGGTGTTCGCCTCGCCGGACGCCTCGTCGGCCATGGCGTCATCCGCCTGAACGGCCCGCAGCGGGCTCGCCTTATCCTGGACCAGCGCGGCGCGTTCGAGAATGCCGAAGCCGAACTCGCCTTCTTCCGTTTCCGTGGCCCGGAAAGCCTGTTCGAGCTCGTCGAGCGAAACTTCGCCAGACCTGAGCTCGCGCTCGAGAACCTGATAGACAAGCGTCCCGACCGTAACATCCGTGGGCGGCGCGGGGGGCTGACGGCTGGTTCTGGCTGCGGGAACCGCCTGGCTGGCGATCAATGCCTCAAGAGCGCGGATGAGGTCGGCATCCTCGCCTTCCGGCTCCTGCATGGACCGATCGAGTTCGGCGATGATCAGTTTGATCCGGTCGATCGTCGACAGGATCAGCGTCACGGCGTCGCGCGTGACCGGGGCCCCTTCGCGGAACCGTTCGATTGCGCTTTCGGCCGCATGGGTCAGAGCTTCGAGCCGGGGCAGGCCAAGAAAGCCGCACGTGCCTTTGATGGTGTGAACCAGCCGGAAAATCTGCGTGAGAATGGCGGTGTTGTTCGGATCCTGCTCGAAGCGGACCAGTTGGTTGTCGACCACGTCGATGTTCTCGGTGGTCTCGACGACAAAATCACGCAACAAATCGTCCATCGGAAAGTTTCCGTACGCTACTCGACGCTCAAATCACTTTCGCCGGAAACGGTTGATGAAGCGTTTCAGTTTGGAGCGCTTCTGCGCCATTTTGCGCGGTTTTGCTCAGATGTCCTTGACATTGAGCCTCCTGCGGAGCCCTTGCAGGCGGCGGGCGTCACAGGCTAGGCCGTGATCTCATCAGTTGCCTGTTCACTTGTAAGTCTTAGCCCTCAGTCAGCGCATGGTTGATCACGTTCTGCTCCACCGGGTCGGCGCCCCGCAACTCTTGCGGCTCGATACGCTCGTCAAGCTGCGCTGGCTCGCGGTCGCCGGTCAGCTGCTGGCGATTCTGGTGGTGCATTTCGGCTTCGGCTTCCGGATGCCGATCGTCACCGCCCTCGCCATCATCGCGGTCTCGGCCCTGCTCAATGTGGCGCTTCAGCTGCGCTATCCGCGCACCTATCGCATGGAGGATGGGCCGGCGGCGGCGCTGCTTGCCTATGACGTCGTGCAGCTGGCGGCGCTGCTCTATCTCACCGGGGGGCTCGAGAACCCCTTCTCGATCCTTTTTCTCGCGCCGGTCATGATCTCCGCGACCGCGCTGCCGCCCGCGCGCACCATGATGCTGGGGGCCCTTGCGACCGTGGCGATCACGATCCTCGCGCTCTGGCACCAGCCGCTGCCGTGGCTCACGAACGAATCGATCCGGCTGCCGCGGCTCTATGTCGGCGGCGTCTGGCTCTCGCTGCTGCTGGGGCTGATCTTCATCGGCATCTACGCCTGGCGCGTGGCGGAGGAGGCGCGTCAGCTCGGCCATGCCCTGACGGCTACGGAACTGGTCCTCGCCCGCGAGCAGCATCTCTCGCAGCTCGATGGACTGGCCGCGGCGGCCGCCCATGAGCTCGGGACCCCCCTGGCGACGATCGCGCTCGTGGTGCGCGAGCTGGACAAGGCGATCGGCGCCGACAGTCCGCACAAGGAGGATATCGTGCTCCTCGCCGAGCAGACCAACCGATGCCGGCAGATCCTGGCGAAGATCGCCACGCTTGGCACCGAGCGTGAGGGCCCGATGAACGCCATCGGGATCCGCCAGCTGCTCGAGGAAGTCTCGGCGCCGCAGCGCCCATTCGGCGTCAGGATCGTCATGGAGGCGGAAGGCGCGCAGCCGGAGCCGGTGCTCCTGCGCAGCGCAGGCCTGATCTACGGACTGGAGAACCTCATCGACAACGCGGTCGATTTCGCGACCACGACGGTCAGCATCTCCGCCGCCTGGACCGATGAGAGCGTCTCGATCACCATCGCCGACGACGGGCCAGGCTTCGCCGTGGAGGTCTTGAAGCGGCTGGGCGAGCCCTATGTTACTACCCGTCGGCTGGACCCGCCCTCCAGCAGCCCTTCCGGCGGGCTGGGTCTCGGCCTTTTCATCGCCAAGACATTGCTTGAGCGAGGCGGCGCCCAATTCGAGGCCGGTAACCGGAGTGATGCCTTGCGCGGCGCGACTGTGAGGATGACCTGGAAGCGGTCCGTCTTCGAACACCGCGGCACGCCCAACGCAGCGTCGCCGGCGGACGGATCAACCATGGGGCATCCAGTCGCGTTCCCCTGACGTAAACGTTTCAAATGACAGAAATCGCAGAAACCGACCGCTCGCTCCTGATTGTCGATGACGACAAGGCCTTTCTCGCACGCCTGGCGCGGGCGATGGAAGCCCGCGGCTACAACGTCACGCCGTGCGAGAGCGTTTCGGCCGGTCTTTCCGCCGTGGCGCAGAAGCCGCCCGCCTTCGCCGTGATCGACATGCGGCTGCTGGATGGCAACGGGCTCGACGTGATCTCCGAACTGAAGCGCATCCGCCCCGATGCGCGCGGCATCGTGCTCACGGGCTACGGCAATATCGCCACCGCCGTGACGGCGGTGAAGATGGGGGCCTTCGATTATCTGGCGAAGCCAGCAGATGCCGACGAGATCGATGCGGCCTTGCGCGCGGTTCCAGGCTCGAAACCGGAAGTGCCGGACAATCCGATGTCGGCGGACAGGGTGCGCTGGGAGCATATCCAGCGCGTTTACGAGCTGTGCGAGCGCAATGTTTCAGAAACGGCCCGGCGCCTGAACATGCACCGGCGGACCTTGCAGCGCATCCTCGCCAAACGGGCGCCCAAATAGCAGGGCCCTTTGGCGCTGAGGCAGGCTTACTTCACATCTCGCGGGGCAGACCCTCGTCGGTCCAGACCGCATCGAGCGACCGCACCAGATGGGCGATGTCGATTTCGGTATGATAAGGAGCGGGCGTGATCCGCAGGCGCTCCGTGCCCTTCGCCACCGTCGGATAATTGATCGGCTGCACATAGACGCCATGCTCGGCCAGCAGCCGGTCGCTGATCCGCTTGCAGATCACCGGATCGCGCACCATCACCGGCACGATATGGCTGGGATTATCCATGAGCGGAATGCCCTTGGCCTGAAGCATCGAACGGACCGACGCGACATTGGCCTGATGGCGCTCGCGCTCGGTCTGGCTGGCCTTGAGATGCTTGATGCTGGCGGCCGCGCCCGCCGCCACGGACGGGGGCAAAGCGGTGGTGAAGATGAAGCCCGATGAGAAGCTGCGGACGAAATCGATGACCGCCGCCGAGCCGGTGATATAGCCGCCCACCACGCCGAAGGCCTTGCCCAGCGTTCCTTCGATGATCGTCAGACGGTGGCTGAGGCCGTCGCGTTCGGCAATGCCGCCGCCTCGCGGACCATAAAGGCCAACCGCATGGACCTCGTCGAGATAGGTCATCGCGCCATGGGCATCGGCGACATCGCAAAGTTCCGCGATGGGAGCAATGTCGCCATCCATCGAATAGACCGATTCGAACGCCACGAGCTTGGGCAGGGCCGGATCGAGGCTGGCGAGATGGCGGTTCAGATCCTCGGGGTCGTTGTGCTTGAAGATGATGCGCGCCGCCCGGCTGTGACGGATGCCCTCGATCATCGAGGCATGGTTGCCGGCATCCGACAGCACGACGCAGCCGGGCATCTGCGACGCCAGGGTGCCGAGCGAGGCCCAGTTGGAGACATAGCCGGAGGTAAACAGCAGCGCAGCTTCCTTCTGGTGCAGATCGGCCAGCTCCTGCTCGAGCAGCACGTGATAATGGTTGGTGCCCGCGATATTGCGCGTGCCGCCCGCACCCGCGCCGCAGCGGTCCAGCGCTTCATGCATGGCCGTCAGCACATCCGGATGCTGGCCCATGCCGAGATAATCGTTGGAGCACCAGACCGTCACCTTGCGCTGTGTGCCGCCATCGCGCCAGGTCGCATGGGGATAATTGCCGCGGTCGCGCTCCAGATTGGCGAAAACCCGGTAACGCCCTTCGCTGCGCAGACGGTCCAGCTCAGACTTGAAATAGCTTTCGTAGTCCATCGTCCCGTTCACGGCCTGCGGCTTGCTGCCGGGCTTGATCCGTTCCAGGCGTTCGAGATGCGCCCGGGCCTTGCGCAGCCCTTTCGGCCCGCCGGATGCCGCTGGCAAGGGCAATCTTGCCGCAGGGGCGTCGGTGGCGGCAGCCGATGCATCGACCTCATGCGCGATATGCAGGTCTGTTGTCATGGGCGGTACTCCTCCTCGAAATCGAGTTTGCATCAGCGGCCGGCCTTCATGCCCCCGGACGGGCTTTCACTGGACGCTGCGGTGGCGGTCACGGGGCCGGACAATCCAGGCCGGTCCTTCAGGCTCCATGACCACAGGCGCCCAGTGGGCAAGGGCACATAGAGCAGCCAATGCTCAAGAACCCCCAGCGCCATAAGGCAGGCCAGAAGGCTGTAGGATGTCACCTGGAAGGAGGTTCCCTGGCCGAGGAAAAGCTGATGCGCGAGCCACGCTGCGGCCAGGGTGCTGAGCGTTACCGCGAAGGGAAAAAATCCGTTCATCGGGCGGCGCCGGAAATAGCTGCTGAGATAGGCGAGATTGGCCGGCAGAAACTCATCCGTGATGTTCGGCGCGCCGAGGAAGATGTTGATCTTGGTGCTCAGCCGCATCACCCACAGGGTCAGAAAGGTCCAGATGCCGACCATGTTGGCGCTGCCCCATGTCGCCAAAGCGATGGCTGCCGCCGAGATCAGGATGGCGATTTCATGGATGATGATGGTGCCGGTCGCCTCGCGGAACCGCTTGAAGCCCTGGCTGCGCTCGCTGGCCGGAATGCGCCTGGTGCCGGTGAGATAGCCCATCAGGAAGGCCATCTCATTCCATCCCCAGATCACCACAGCGGCGGTGAAGGCGATATAGGCGGAGGAAACCTCTGTCGCGTCGCGCGTCCACCAGAGGATAGCAAGCGCCGCCGCAGCAAGAAGGCTCGTTGCGCCGAAGCTGTAGCGGAACGTCGCCCGGTTCAGCCCATCCAGATAAAGGATTGCGCCCGTGCTGAACCACCACAGGAAGATCGCAAAGAGGAAGGGCAGTCCGATATCCATCTGCTGTCTCATCCTCCTTTGCGATGAGCGGTCCCAGGGCGGCCGATTGGCTGGCCGCCCCGGGCCATCGTCACGTCACCAGGCCGGATTGAGCCGGATATCCTGCGGAACCGCGTTCTGCTTCACGGGCAGGAAATAGAGCCTGAGGAAGGCCGTGGCGCCGGCCGCGCCCAGGCGCAGCCGGTTCAGCGAACCCATGACGCCGCCCTGCTGCTTCGCAGCCTCCGTTGCCTCGACGATCAGGCGGAGCCGCTCGAGCCCTTCCGCGAAGGCGGGATTGTCGATGTCGATCTCCACCGGGAAGACCTGACGCGCAATGTCCGAGGTGATCCTGAACACCCGGAAATCGTAGTCTTTGATGTCGACGCCGAGAGCCTGATGGAAGGCCGGCCGCATATGGTCACGCACATACATCGTGGCATAGACCGCGAGCAGGAAGAAGCGGATCCAGTACTTGTTGACACCGGTGGTCAGCTTGGGGTCCGAGCGCATCAACAAGGCAAAGGCCTCGCCATGCCGGAACTCGTCGTTGCACCAGTTCTCGAACCACTTGAAGATCGGGTGGAAGCGGCGGTCCGGGTTCTTCTCCAGCAGCCGGTAGATCGTGATGTAGCGGGCGTAGCCGATCTTCTCCGACAGATAGGTCGCGTACATGATGAATTTCGGCTTGAAATAGGTATATTGCTTCACCTTGGTGAGGAAGCTCAGGTCCACGCCGATGCCGAAGGCCTTGAGCGTCTCGTTGATGAAGCCGGCATGGCGCGATTCATCGCGCGCCATGAAGGCGAAGAGCTCCTGCATGTCGGGGTTCTTCATCCGTTTCTTGATCTCGGAATAGAGGATGCAGCCCGAGAACTCGGCGGTCAGCGAACTGACGAGAAAGTCGACGAACTCCTGGCGCAGCTCGGGATCGAGCTTGTCTAGGTCCATTTCATCGAATTCAGGCGTCTTCTTGAAATGGTAGCGGTTGGGATCGGCCCGCATCTCGGCCATCAGGCCATCCCATTCGCGGCGGACGAGGCTCACATCGATCTTGTCCATCGCCTCGTAGTCAGTGGTGTAGAAGCGCGGCGAGAGGATCGTCTCCTTCGCCGCCATGTCGATGGTGTTGTAGACGGGCTGCGCCCCACCTTCCTGCGGTATCATGTTCCCCTCCGTGCTGCTGGTGTTCCCCCGAACATATCGGCGTCAAAGCCTGTCTCGTACAATTCGGTCAGCTCCAGATAGGCGCTGATCTTGGTCAGGAAGCGGTCCATGGCGTTTGCGCGCGTCACGGTCGCTGTCCGCTGGAAGAACCGGTGCTCGCCGAAGGGCACGGATGTGGGCGCATCGTGGACGAGCACGGTGTCGCCGGTTTCGACCTCGATCCCCTCGAGGCTGACATTGGCCTGCATGAATTCGGCCGTATTCTGAAGTTCGACAGTGCAGGGAACCTCGAAGGTTTGCCTGGCGCCGAAGATGAGTCCGATCATTGCTTCTCCCCCTTGGAAAGCAGATTGGCGAAAACGGCGGTATTGACCGTTCCGAAAGTATCAACCGTCTGCCGGCGCCCCGTCGCCGGATCGTGAAGGATGAGACGGCCGTCCTGATGGCGCGCGAGGGTGTAGTTGATATCGAGCGCTATCTTTTGGAGATTTCTCTCAAATTCCATCCCTTTCAGAATGGTCAGAAAGAAACCTCCGCCTTCCTTCAGGGAGTAAGTCTGCACCAAATTTCCGGTGGCCGCATTCCGTACTTCCACTGCCCCATCCGGGCGCCCGTGCATGATGAGCTCCATGCTCTGGACAATCGGCGAATCGGGCAGCTTGTAGACGCCGATGCCGGTGAAGCGGGCGAAAACGGTGAGCGCCGCCGCGATGAGCACGAGGCCAACCGCGAGGGTGAGCGGCCGGCGGCCCAGCACCGGCCTCTCCGCCGGACGCCGGGCGGGATGGGCTTGTGACCAGATGTCAGACATGATTTTCCCCCGTATGTTCAGTCGATTGCCGCAGAATCAGGCGTGCAGCGCGTTGATCCCGGCCTGCGGCGCGGGAGCGGCAGCCTGCACGGCGGGCGGACGGGCGGGGAGCTGTTCGCCCGCCAGCAGCGCCTTGACCTGACCGGCGAGATGCCCGGCGTCCGGCACGCTGCGCAGCATCGGCTGGGGATGGCCCCAGGTCCAGGGCCGCATGTGCGGCCAGACGACGAGGGCCGCCACGCGCTCGGTTTTGCGGATCGACAGCGGGATATCTCCGCTGCCGTCCCCGAAAAGCCTCAGGGCGACCGAATCGACATGGCTGAGCGGCAGGTTGAGCGTGATGGGCATCGCGATGCCCGAGCGCAGGACGAAGCGCTTGCTGGTGAGGGTATAGACGCTGGTGCGCGCGTAACCCCAGGCAATCAGGCTGAGAATGCCGATCGCGGCCAAGGCAAGCGGCAACACGCCGATTGCGTAGTTGAAAGCGGGATAGATGTCCTGGCCGCCAACGTAAGCGGCGATGAAACGCAGCAGGATCAGCGCCGCGAAATAAATCGCAACCTTGCGGACATGGAAGGCGCGGATGGCGAGCCCGATGAAGTTTGGCGCGCCCTGCCAGATGATCTTTTCGCCTTCCGGCAAATGGGCGGGCAGGCCCCGGATCGGTTCGAAATCGAAATCTTCGTGAGCCATCTGCGTCATCCCCCGTTTATTTCTTGCAGTTGGCTGGCCGGTGCTCCGGCCAGCCCTTGTATCTTCCTGAACGTCAGGCGAGCGGTTCCTGCCGCATGCGGGAGGCGTAAAGCGTGCCGCCGCCATAATAGCCCATGATCTTGTCCTCCTCGAGGAGGGTCACCTGATCCATGCTCCTGGTCGCAGGAACGGTGGCGAAGTGTTCCGAGAAGATCGACCGGACTGTCACGGTCCTGCGTTCGCCATCGATGACCGAGAAGTTGGTGGGCAGCAGCACCCGGCGCGAACCCTTCTCAAGCGGGACTTCCACTTCAATGTAGCGCATGACGTATTCGGCCCTGTCGATCCAGACTTCGCGCACCGTGCCGGCTTCCTTGCCGTTGCCGCCGATGACCTTCATGCCGACCGGGTTCGGATCATCGTGGGCGACGTGGAATTCCGGCGCGAGGCGCAGCGGGCGGATGCGGACGCCGCCATCGTAGAGGAGGTCCGGGCGGTCGGCGCGCTCTGCATAGGAGGCAGGTCCGACACCGTCCGCCATGGGGTGTCCCGTTGGCCGGTAGGCTGTGCCGGGATGGCGGGCCATCGGCTTCAGCGCGAGTTCGCGGGTATCGGGACGTCCACCCGAGACGGTGACCTTCTCGCCCGTGGAGAGCGTGAACGTCCTTGCTGGCGGCGGCGCGGGGAAACCAATCGGCCGAAGCTTGCCCTCGCCGATATCGGGCACGAGCGGATAGCCTTCCAGCTTGCTTTCGCGGTGCAGCCACAGCACCAGCACGATGAAGAAGCCGACAAAAACAATAACGCTGATCAGCGTGATATCGAAATTCGCGCCCATGATGTCCTCCGTGGTTTTCAGTTCGGGAAGGCGGTCAGCCCGAATGAGGATGAAGTTTCAGTCTCTTCGTCCCGCGCTTGGCCCACGAGAGGACCGATGGCGGCAAGGGCGATGAACAGCAGCAGGATTTCGACGTGGTAGACGACGGCATAGCTGACGGCCGGGCTGTTGAACGCCGGGCCGAGCTTGCCGGCAGCGGCCAGCGTCGCGATGAGATCGCGCATGACGCCGCCGAGACCCATGGCCGATCCTGCCGCCGTGGCCTGGACAGCGCCCCAGGCGCCCAATGCGAGGCCGATGCCCGTCCTGTGATCGAAGGACATCGCCATCGTCAATGTGCTGACGGCGAACAGACCGCCGCCGAGACCGATGCCGAAGGCGCCTAGCCTGAAGATAGTCCCCGATTGCAGCGGCGCGGCCATAATCACGGTCGTGAAGGCGGCGATGCCGATCAGAATGCCATAGGCGGCAAGACGGGCAGGATCATTGCCCCGCGCCAGCGTGCGCGCCGCCGTTGCGAAGGCGAGGATGGAGCCCAGCGCCATGATCGCCGTCAGCGTGGTGGTTTCCGACACGGTGAGGCCGAGGACCTCGGCCCCGTAGGGTTCAAGGATAACGTCCTGCATGGCGAAAGCGGCCGTACCCAGCCCAAGCGCCACGAGGAACCGTCGTGCGCGCGGTTCGGCAATAAACCTGCGCCAGAGCGTGCCGAATTCTTCGGTCTTGCTTTCGCCAGTCGTGCGGGCCGGATTGCGGGCCTCCTGCTTCCAGAGAGCGGTAACATGCAGGATCGCCGAGACGACCGCCGCCCCCTGGACGACCTGTATAAGCTTCACGGGAGTGAAATCCTGCAGGAAGTAGCCAAAGATGAAGCCGGTGCCGACCATGCCGACCAGCTGCATCATATACATCAGCGAGACGACTCGCGGGTGTGATTCCCTGGTGGCGAGATCGGTGGCGAGCGCCAAACCGGCGGTCTGTGTCACGTGCACGCCGGCGCCCACCAACAGGAAGGCCAGCGCCGCGCTGAAATGCCCCATGAGCGTAGCGTATTGACCTACGCCGTCTCCCGACAGCAGCAGGAGAGCAAAGGGCATGATCGCCAGCCCGCCGAACATCAGCAGGCTGCCGATCCAGATATAGGGCACACGCCGCCAGCCGAGCGCCGACTTGTGATGGTCCGACTTGAAGCCAATGAAGGTGCGGAAAGGGGCCGCCAGGACAGGCAATGCGATCAGGATCGCCACGAGAGTGGCCGAAACGCCAAGCTCGACGATCATCACACGGTTCAAGGTGCCGACGAGAAGCACGGTGGCCATGCCGCCGGCGACCTGAAACAGCGTGAGGCGCATCAACCGGCCAAGCGGCAGGCCCACGGTTGCCGCATCGGCGAAGGGCATCAATTTGATGCCGGCCCGCTGGATCGACTTCACCATGAATTGCTGTACCTTGCCGGTCATGCGCGGAGGAGCTCCATGGCCTGGCTGATATAAAATGGCTTCTTCACGCGGTGGCTGCGCCCGATGGTCCAGCCCGCGAATTGCGGCGCAGCCCGGATCCGCCTGCGCAATTCCTTCTCCGCCACCGGCTCGATGGCGGGCGAGCGGTCACCGCGGGGAAACAGCTTGCCGGCGAGCTTCACGCCTTCCAGCAGGGGCGTGCTCGGCGCGAAGGTGAAGACGATCGATTTTTCGGTGCGCTCCGCCAGCGCGCCCAGCGAGCGGATGATATCGGCGGCCGGATAATGAATGAGCGAATCCATGGCGACGACATGCTGGAAATGGCCCGTTTCCGGCTTCAGCATGTCGCCGACCTCGAAGGCAATGCTGCCGCCGTTGAGATCCTTCGGCGTCCGTTCCGCCGCGAGCTGCACCAGCGTCGGCGAGAGGTCGATCGCCGTGACAGCCGCACCGCGTCTGGCGGCTTCAACGGCGAACGCGCCCGTGCCGCAGCCTGCATCGAGGAGGCGGCAAGCGGAGAGATCCCCCGGCAGCATAGCGAGCAAGGTGGCGCGCATCTCGTCCCGGCCAGCACGAACCCTGGCCCGCACGCCGCTCACCGGCGCCGTCGTGGTCAGGCGCGCCCAGGCCTCGACGGCTGTCCGGTCGAAGTAGGTTTCAAGTTCGCCGCGGCGCTGCTGGTAGGTGACGTCAGCCATCGCTTTTTCCCAGTCAATCGAAGCCAAGGAGATCGAAAATGTCCCGATCCTTGAGCGGATGCGCATCACAGGGCTCGCCGCCGGTCCACAGCATCGCTGCAAGGCGGAGATATTCTCGCTGGACGGCTTCGAGCTCCGGTGAGGGCTCCATCTCGAACAGGGTGGATTTCTTGAGACGGCTGCGGCGGATCACGTCGAGATCCGGCAGCCGCGCCAGGGTCCTGGTGCCGGAGGCGGCGTTGAATTTGTCGATCTGGTCGGTCGCCGCACTCCGGTTGGCGATGCAGCCGGCAATGCGCACGTCGTAGTTCTTCGACTTCGCCTTGATCGCCGCCACGATGCGGTTCATCGCGAAGATCGAATCGAAATCATTGGCGGTGACGATGACCGCCCGCTCGGCGTGCTGCAGCGGGGCGGCGAAGCCGCCGCAGACCACGTCGCCGAGCACGTCGAAGATCACCACATCCGTGTCATCGAGGAGGTGATGCTCCTTGAGCAGCTTGACGGTCTGGCCGACCACATAGCCGCCGCAGCCGGTGCCCGCCGGCGGACCGCCAGCTTCCACGCACATCACGCCGTTGTAGCCCTCGAAAACGAAATCCTCGCGGCGCAATTCCTCGGAGTGGAAGTTCACCGTTTCGAGGACATCGATGACGGTCGGGATGAGGGTCTTGGTCAGCGTGAATGTGCTGTCGTGCTTGGGATCGCAGCCGATCTGCAGCACGCGCTTGCCAAGCTTCGAGAAAGCGACAGAGAGATTCGACGAGGTCGTGCTCTTGCCGATGCCGCCCTTGCCATAGACGGCGAAGACCTTGGCGGTTCCCATGTTGACCGAAGGATCGAGGTGAACCTGAACGGAGCCATCGCCGTCGCCCTTCCTGGGGACAGGTGCTCGGATCGCCAGTGGAATGGTGGTTGCGCTCATGCGGTTCTCCCGGGCAGGACGCCCTCCAGCCTGTCTTCCAGCTCTTCGCTGGCCTCACGGAGCGCCGCCAGCGTCGCTTCGTCAGGGTTCCAGTAGTTGCGTTCCTTCGCCTCGATCAGCCGGTTCGCCAGACGGGCGGAGGCGGTCGAGTTCAGGCTCGCAAGCCTTTCTCGCATGGCGGGATCAAGGACATACAGTTGGGTTAACTGCTGATAGACCCAGGGCTCGACCTGACCGGTGGTGGCCGACCAGCCCATCGTGTTGGTCACCTGCAGCTCGATATTGCGCACGCCTTCGTAGCCGTGCTTCAGCATGCCCTCGTACCATTTCGGGTTGAGCGAGCGGGTGCGCGTCTCCAGCGCCACCTGATCGCCGAGGGTGCGCACGGTGCCGGCTCCCCTGGTCTGGTCGCCGATGTAGACCGGCACTGCGTCGCCGCCGCGCTCGCGCGCCACGGCGCGGCTGATGCCGCCCAGCGTATCGACATATTGATCGACGGTGGTGACGCCGAGTTCTGCCGATTCCAGGTTCTGGTAGGCGAGCTGCACATCGCCCAGCACGCTCTTCAGCAGCGCATCCTGCTTCACGGCAACGCCCTTGCGGCCATAGGCGAAGCATTTGCGGCTCGTGTAGGTTTCGGCGAGCTCGTCCTCATTCTCCCAGCGGCCGTTGTCGATCAGCAGATTGACATTGGCGCCATAGGCTCCGTCGGCATTGCTGAAGACGCGCAGCGACGCTGTTTCGAGATCGCAGCCCTTGGCGGCCTGATAAGCGAGCGCATGCTTGCGGACGGCGTTCATCTCCAGCGGCTCATCCGCGCTGGCGGCAAGGAAGGCCGCTTCCGCCAGAAGCTTGATCTGCAACGGCAGGAGATCGCGGAAGATACCCGAAAGCGTCATCACCACATCGATGCGCGGCCGGCCGAGCTTTTCGAGCGGGATGAGATCGGCGCCCGCCAGCCTGCCATAGGCATCGAACCTGGCGGCGGCGCCCATCAGCGCCAGCGCCTGCCCGATCGGGCCGCCCTCGCTCTTGAGGTTGTCGGTGCCCCAGAGCACCAGCGCGATGCTTTCCGGGAAGGGATTGCCATCCGCCATATGTTTGGCGATGACCTTTTCGGCCTGCAGCTTGCCGTCCGCCATGGCGAAGGCGGACGGGATCCGGAACGGATCGAAGCCATGCAGGTTGCGCCCCGTCGGCAGGATCGCCGGCGTGCGGATCAGATCGCCGCCGGGCGCCGGGCGGACGAAGCGGCCGTCGAGCGCGCGGACGATGCCGAAAACCTCGTGATCCTCGATCATCCGGGCGTTGCTTGCCACAAGCTCGCGCATGGCCGGAAGAACGCGGTCATCAGCAGCACCCTTGTAGAGCGCCGCCGCCTGTTCCGGCGTCGCCCCGGCAACGACGGCCTGAAGCATTTCCGGGCTGGGCGTCAGGCCATGGCTCGCCTCCGCCATGGCGCGGAGCATGTCCATGCGCTCTTCTGCCGAGTTGACTTCGCCGACCACATGCAGGCCGACCGGGATCAGCGTGTATTCGAGTTCAAGGACCTTGTTGGTCAGGCGCTGGATCTCGGCTTGCGCAAGATCACCCCAGGCGGGCTCTGCTGTTGCCAGATCGACAGCGGCGGCCTGCGCCTGGATGAGTTCGGCAAGCGATCCCTGCTCGCCAGCCTCGGCAGGCGTCAGCTGCCGCCAGCGGTCAATCGAGGCCTTCACTTCGAGAAGCCCCTTGTAAAGGCCCGCGTTGGTGACCGGCGGCGTCAGGTAGCTGATCAGCGTCGCAGCTGACCGGCGTTTAGCCAATGTGCCTTCGGAAGGATTATTAGCCGCATAAAGATAGAAGTTCGGCAGATCGCCGATCAGCCGGTCAGGCCAGCACTCGGCCGAGAGGCCCACCTGCTTGCCGGGCATGAATTCGAGCGCGCCATGGGTGCCGAAATGCAGCACGGCATCGGCGCCGAAATCCTCGCGCAGATAGCGGTAATAGGCCGTGAACGCGTGCGTCGGCGCAAAGCCCTTCTCGAAGAGCAGCCGCATCGGGTCGCCCTCGTAGCCGAAACCGGGCTGCAGCCCGACAAAGACATTGCCGAAGCTCTCGCCCAGGATCTGGATCGACTGGCCGTCCGATTGCTGGCGGCCGGGGGCCGGTCCCCACTGGGTCTCGATCTCCTTCAGCCAGCGCTGGCGGCGCACCTGATCGGACGCCGGAATGAGGGCATGAACATTGGCGAGCGAGCCCATCCTCTTCGCATTGCCTTCGAGGATGCGCTCGCGCAGCGTATCGACGTTCATGGGCAGGTCGACCTTGTAGCCAGCCAGCCGCAAGCCCTTCAGCACATTGAAGAGCGATTCGAAGACGGCCAGGAAAGCCGCCGTGCCGAGGCTGCCGGCATTCGGCGGGAAGGCGAAAAGCGTGATGGCGATCTTGCGGTCCTCCCGTGCGCGGCGGCGCAGAGAGACCAGCCGGCTGACACGGTCAGCCAGCATCTCGGCCCGCTCGCCGCAGGGATGCATGTCGCGCGCGCCTGAATCGGTCTCGAAGACGCAGCCGCGCTGGCAGCCCGTGCAGGCCTGGCCCGCGCCGTCCGAACGGCCGCCGAAGACGATCGGCCCGGAGGCGCCGTCGAGTTCGGGGATCGCCACCATGATCGTCGATTCAACCGGCAGGAAACCGCGGCCCGAAGCGCCCCATTGCTCCAGCGTCTGGAACTCCACCGGCTGCGCAGCGACATAGGGAACATCGATGCGGGCCAGCATCTCCTCCGCCGCCGCCGAATCGTTGTAGGCCGGTCCGCCGACCAGCGAGAAACCGGTCAGCGAAACAAGCGCGTCGATGCCGGCGCGGCCCTCCTTCATCAGGAAGGCCTCGATCGCCGGACGGGCGTCAAGGCCGCTTGCGAAAACCGGAATAACCTCCAGCCCCTTCGCCTCGAAGGCCGCGATAACGCCGTCGTAATGCGCCGTGTTACCGGCAAGGATATAGGAGCGCAGCACGAGCAGGCCGATCCGGCCCGATGTCTGCCGATAAGGGCGCGGCAGATCCGAGACCTGTTCGCCGATGCGCGAAGGGAGCCGGGGATGATAGACGCCCACCTCCGGGTAGGTGATGGGATCACCGACCTTGAGCTGCCCGCGATAGGCCTGACGCGGCCCATCGGCGAATTTGTCGACGAGCAGCCGCACGAGATTGGCGACATTGCCCTCCGAACCGGCCAGCCAGAACTGCAAGGTCAGGAAATAGGCGCGCAGGTCCTGCGCGGTGCCGGGGATGAAGCGCAGCAGTTTCGGCAGCCTGCGCAGCATCGCCATCTGGCTGGCGCCCGAGCCCTTGGGCGCCCCGGTCTTCTCATCCCGCTTGCCGCGCAGCCGCTTGAGGAAGGACAGCGCGCCGCCGCTCTTCTCGCCCATGCGCAGCTTGCCCATGCGCGTCAGGCGCACGACCTCCGGCGCGGACATGCAGGCGACCATCGCATCGCAGCTGTCGCGGCGCGCCTGCAAGGCGGGCAGCACGGCGCGGATATGCTCTTCGACGAAGAGCATCGTCGCCACGATGATGTCGGCGCTTCCGATATCGGCGATGCAGCGGGCCAGTGCAGCCTCGTCGCTGCCAAATTCCGAAGCGGCGTGGAGTTTCAGTTCGAGCCCGGGTATCTCGCGCCGCAGCAGCGCCGCCGCGCGGTCACAGGCGCTGGCGAGATGGCTGTCAAGCGTGACGATGACGAAGCGGACGGGAGTCCTGTCAGCGCCCGAAATGCGATTTGGCGTCATAGAGCGTATCCACGGTGATGGGGCCAAGGCCGCGTTCAGACGCGAACCTTTCGGTGTTCCTCCGAGCCTTCCCCCGCACGAAGAATGGAATCTTTTTCAGTTCTCTCTCTGCCTCCGATGTCCAGATGAGCGACTGAGCTGCGGCTGGTTTCGCCTTATCGGTTTCCGCCCCCGCCGGAACGGGCAATTGGATGGCGACGGGCTCGCTTTCCGCCTCCGCTGCAAGAACTGGCTCCGCCTTCACGGCGGCCTTCGCAGCGCCGTGGCCATGCCCCAGATGCGAGGCGGCGACGTCGTCGCGGAATTCGAAATCGCCGCGGAACATGCAGAGCAGATGCTCCTCAAGGCCCATCATCAGCGGATGGACCCAGGCGTCAAAGAGGACATTGCCGCCCTCGAAGCCCATCTGCGGCGAATAACGCGCCGGGAAATCCTGCACATGCACCGGCGCCGAAATCACCGCGCAGGCGATGCCGAGCCTTTTGGCGATGTTGCGCTCCATCTGCGTGCCGAGCACCAGCTCCGGCTGCACAGCGGCGATGGCTTCCTCGACCTCGAGGTAATCGTCGGTGATCAGCGGCTCGACGCCGTAGAGCGCCGCAGCCGCGCGGACATCGCGGGCGAATTCGCGCGCATAGGTTCCAAGGCCCACGACCTCGAAGCCGAGCTCTTTGGCCGCGACGCGGGCGGCGGCGATCGCATGCGTTGCGTCACCAAAGATGAAGACCCGCTTGCCGGTGAGATAGGTCGAATCGACCGAGCGCGAATACCAGGGCATGCGCGGCGCCATCTGGCTCTCGACGCGCGTAACGGTCGCCTCGGCGTCCATTCCGGCCAGTGCGGCGACTTCGCGGATGAAATCGCGCGTGGCGCCAATGCCGATCGGCACAATGCGGGTCGACGGCTGGCGGAACGTCCGCTCCAGCCAGCGGACAGTGATGTCCGAAATTTCGGGATAAAGGCTGATGTTGAAATCCGCATCGGGAAGGCGGGCGATATCCGCCGGACGCGCGCCCTGCGGCGCAATCACGTTGATATCGACGCCAATGGCGGCGAGCAGTTTCGTCACTTCCACGATGTCGTCGCGATGGCGGAAGCCGAGCGCCGTCGGCCCCAGGATGTTGCAGCGGGCCGGGCGGTTCTCCTCGGCCGGCGTCTTGCGCTGGAAGCCCTCGGCGCGGGAGCCCGTCAGCTGCCGGACGAGGCGATAGAAGGTTTCGGCCGCGCCCCAGTTCTCCTTCTTCTGATAGGCCGGCAGCTCCAGAGCGATGACCGGCAGGGGCAGCTTCAGGGCAGCCGCCAGACCGCCGGGATTGTCCTGGATCAGCTCCGCCGTGCAGGAGGCGCCGACCAGCATGGCTTCCGGCTGGAAGCGGTCATAGGCCTGCTGGCAGGCGTTCTTGAAGAGCTCGGCCGTATCGCTGCCGAGGTCGCGCGCCTGGAAGGTGGTGTAGGTGACGGGCGTGCGCTTGTTGCGCCGCTCGATCATTGTGAACAGGAGATCCGCATAGGTATCGCCCTGCGGCGCATGGAGCACGTAATGGACGCCCTCCATCGCGGTGGCGATGCGCATGGCGCCGACATGGGGAGGTCCTTCGTAGGTCCAGAGCGTCAGCTGCATGGCCTAGACCTCCAGCCGTGACTGGCGGCCGAAAGGCCGGGCGAAGAGCTCGGCCAGATCGCCCGCCTGCTCGTAGCCCTGGATGGGCGTGAAGACGAGTTCGATTGACCATTTGGTGGTGATGTTCTCGGCCTCCAGCGGATTGGCGAGTCCCAGGCCGCAGACAACCAGATCAGGCCTTGCGGCGCGGCAGCGGTCGAGCTGCAGGTCGACATCGGGGCCTTCCGACAGCGGTGTGCCCGCAGGCAGGAGCGCCAGATCGCCGGCGAGATGCGCGCGGTGAAGATAGGGGGTCGCCACCTCGGCCAGACCCATGCCGAGCTCATTGGCGAGGAAGCGCGCCAGCGGAATCTCCAGCTGCGAATCGGGGAAGAACATCACCCGCTTGCCCGACAGCACCGGAAGGTGGCGGGCGACGGCGCGGGACGCGCGGGCGGCTGGCGCCGCCGTCACGGCCTCGAAGACGGCAGGGGCCACGCCGAAAGCCTCGGCGGCGGCCCGGAGCCATTCGGTCGTGCCCTGCTCGCCCAGCGGGAAGGGCGCTGCAATGCGCTCAGCGCCGCGCTCGTCCAGCGCTCTGGCGGTTTCGGTCAGGAAGGGCTGCGCCAGCAGGTAGCGCGTGTTCGGCCCGACATCGGGAAGCTCCGTCGACCGGCGCGGCGGCAGCGCCTTGACATTGGCGATGCCCATTTCGTTCAGCAGCCGCAGGAACTGATCCTCGACCACATCGGCCAGCGCGCCGACGATCAGCAGAGAAGCTACGGCATCCGCCGGCGCGGCGGGGAGAACGGGAACCAGCGCGGCAAGGGCTGCATCCTCGCCCTGCGTGAAGGTCGTCTCGATGCCGCTGCCGGAGTAATTCAGCACGCGGACCCGGGGGAAGAACCGCTTGTCGAGGCGCGAGGCGGCCTTGCCGAGATCGAGCTTGATGACCTCGGAGGGACAGGAGCCGACAAGGAACAGGAGCTTGATGTCCGGCCTTCGCGCCAGCAGTTTGGCGACGACGCTGTCCAGCTCGTCATGCACATCCGCCAGCCCGGCCAGATCGCGCTCGTCGATGATCGCCGTGGCGAAACGCGGTTCGGCGAAGATCATCACGCCGGCGGCGGACTGGATGAGATGGGCGCAGGTGCGCGATCCCACGACCAGGAAGAAGGCATCCTGGATCTTGCGGTGCATCCAGATGATGCCGGTCAGGCCGCAGAACACGGCGTGCTGCCCGCGCTCCTTGCGGACCGGCGCATCAAGACAGCCGATACCGGCTGCGGGCCTGGCCGTTGCGACGGGGATCGGCGTCATGTCATTCATGAACGCGCCTCTTGCAGCTGGCCGACCTTGGGACTCTCCAGCCGCGCCTGGCGCAGCTTGAGGACGAATTGCGCGGCATTGACGACGTAGGCCGCGTAGGCGGCAAGCGCGAGCCACATCTGCTGCTCGGAGGAGACACCGGGCCAGACGAGAGAGGCGAGATAGGCCGTGTGCAAAGCCAGCACCAGCATGCTGACCATATCTTCCCAGTAGAACGCCGGTGCGAAGAGATATTGCCCGTAAACGTCATGCTCCCAGATCGCGCCGGTGATCATGATCGTGTAGAGGACGAAGGTCTTGACGATCACCGAGATCGTCGCCGCCCCGTAGCCGTCGCCGGTCAGCAGATAGCGGATCACCAGCACGGCGCTGATCAGGAAAACCAGAAACTGGACCGGTGCGAGGATGCCCTGAACCAGCGTCCAGCGCGAGGCGTCGCGTCGCCTGCGCTCTTCGGGCGTATACAGAGGTCGCCCTGGGGGTAGCCTGGAGCCATCCATCCGTACACCCGTCTCCCCGGCTGGGCCGCTCTCCTCGCCGCTCACGGATCGGAACGAACGACCAACTTTTGATCACGGCCAACGTCAATCGGACGAGGCGTCAACTGGACTTTACACATTTGGTGAGGCGAGGGGATACGTGTCATTCCCAACAGCAGGAACCCGAATGCCCGACGGCGCACGATCTGCTAGGCTTCCTCGGACGGTGCCCCTGTCGGGCCCGCCATCGACCGTTAAGTTGCGAGGCGGCGGCGACGCTTTCATTGGACTCCTGAACACTGAACCACCTGAAGGTGAGACCCAGGGGCAAGGCCGCGAAGCCGCAAACCCCTTCGTAGAAAGCCCATGGCAGGCGAACTGGATCTTGAGACGGTTTTCGACTCGATCCACCCCGGCGAAGCCGAGGTCCTGAGGGGGCTCCCCAGACATTCAAAACGATTTTATGCCGCGCAGAACAGCGATGCCGGGCGAGGCTTCGCCGGCCGCCATGGCGGCGATCTGCATGCGATGCTGACGGACGCCATCCGCAGGCTGGCGCTGCCGCGGCTGGCGACGGCCAGGGCGATCGAACGGTGCCGTCAGGCGAACCGCGGATCGGGGATTGATCCGGCCGATGTGGCGCTGCTGGCGCGCCATGTCACGGCTCCGGATTTCCACATCGCCGAAAGCCAGGCCGCGGTGCTGGCGATGCGCGGCGTCGCCAGGACAGACCTGCTGCTGCACCTCTTCATGCCGGCGGCGCTCCTTCTGCATGAACGCTGGGTGAGCGACGAGATCACCTTCGCGGATGTCATCCTCGGCGTCGGCCGGATGGAGCGCCTGCTGCGCAGTCCGCTGCTGCCGGAAGCGCCGCTCCACCAGGGTCCGCCCGGCGGCAGCGTCCTCGTCGCGGCGCTGCCTGGCGAACTCCATGGCTTCGAGGCTTGCGTTTTCGAGGATTTCTTCCGCGCCGCCGATTGGCAGGCTGAGCGGCGGACGCCTGCCACCGATCAGGAATTGCTCGGCCGCCTGAAGCGGCACGCGGTCGATGTGGCGGTCGTTTGCGTTTCGGCCGCCATCAATCTTGGCCGTGTCGCGATGCTCGTCCGCCGCCTGCGGCGCGAATCCGCCAATCCTCAGCTTTTTGTTGTGGTGGGCGGTTCCGCCTTGACGGGCGATGGCGCGGCATGGAAGCGGATCGGCGCCGACGCTGTCGCGCCGGACGGCGCTTCGGCCGTCGTCGCCGCCAACACTCTGCTGCGATCGCCCTGAATTGCAAGAAGGCCGTTATGGTTGGAAAACGGTTCGAGCCGCTGACCGGAACGAGTGCGCCGGGAACCCTTAGGATTGTGGGGTTGCTGGCGTGTTGAAGGATGCGACGGGCGGTGGCGGACCCGCTCCCCTGGCAGCCGCCCATCTCGATCCCTCCGCCGCCATCGCCGCCCTGGAGGCTTTCGCCGATCTCTGCATCCTGCTCGACCGTGACGGCATGATCCGCGCGGTTTCGCTGGGTTCCAGCCGCAATCCCGCCTCTGAGCTGAATTTTCCCGCCAGGCGGGCCTGGACCGACGGGCTGGCCGCCGACAGCCTCGGCAAGGCGCGCGACATGCTGGCGGCCGCCCAGCGCGGCGACCCGCCCCGCCCCCGCGAGATCAACCACCTGGGCGCCCTGCCCGGCCGCACCATTCCGATCCGCTATATCGCCGTCGCGCATGGCCGCGAGGGCGAGGTGCTGCTCATCGGGCGGGACCTGCAGGAACAGGCCGCGCTGCAGCGGCAACTCATCGATGTGCAGCAGTCGATGGAGCGCGATTACAGCCGCATGCGGGCGGTTGAAACGCGCTACCGGGCGTTGTTCCAGCTTGCCGGCGCGCCGATGCTCATCGTCGAGACCGCAACGCGCAAGGTGCTGGAGGCGAACGGGGCCTGCCTGGCTTCGTTCGGCCTGACCGCCCAGCGGATGAGCGGGCGCACGATCGCCTCGCTGTTCGACGAGCATGACGGCGAAGCGCTGCAGGGCCTCCTCTCGACGGCCATGTCGGCCGGCGAAGCCAAAGGGGCGGTGCTCCGGGCCGCCACCGGCTCCGATCATTTCGAATTGAGCGCCCATCTTTTCCGCCAGGAAGGGGCTTCGCTGCTGCTGGTGCAGGCGCGTCCGCTCGCCGAGGCGAGCCATGGCGGCGGCAACGATATCGTCGTTCTGCCATCCCTTATCGAACGCTTGCCCGAGGGCTTCGTCGTCACCGATGGCGAAGGACTCGTCCTGGAAGCAAACCGGACCTTCCTCGACATTGCGGCCTTGCCGATGGCCAGCACGGCCATCGGCCAAAGCCTTGGCCAATGGCTCGGACGTTCCGCCACCGACTTCGGCATTATGCTGACGTCGCTGCTCGGCCGCGGCGTCCTGCGCGGCTTTCCAACCGTGATCCGGGGCAGCTTCGGCGCCGAGGAACCAGTCGATGTCTCGGCGGTGAAGATCGTCGATCACGGCGCCCCGCGCATCGGCTTCCTGATCCGGCAGGAGCGGCGCGATCCGGCGGGCGCCTATCCGGCCGGTTCCAGCCTGCCCCGCTCGGTGGAGCAGATGAAGGAGCTCGTCGGCAACGTTCCCCTGAGGGAGCTGGTGCGCGAGACCACCGACGTCATTGAGCGGCTCTGCATTGAGGCGGCCCTCGAACTCACCAACGACAACCGCGCGTCGGCGGCCGACATGCTGGGGCTGAGCCGGCAAAGCCTCTACGCCAAGCTGCATCGTTTCGGCCTTGGCGACCTTGGCAAGGACGAGACATCCTAGCGGCGCCATACGTAAAGTCCGCTTGTCAAATCGATCCAGAATAGGTGTAAAGACAAATTGACGTACGAAAAACCGCTTCGTAGGCTCGCTCCATGCCGCACGAAAACCGGTCCTTTCCGGAGCGTGGATCCGCCCTGCATCCCGCCCGTTCTCCCGCGTCGCCGGCCGCCCCTGCGGCTCGCCGGATTTCGCCTGCCGGGCCTTGCGGCATGCTGCGGGGCGGGGCGCCGCCATGACCGCCCTGCCGGCAAGTCCTGCTCTGGCGCCGCTCGGCTGGCTCGGCATCATCAGGCTCGGCCTGGTGCAGACGGCGCTCGGCGCCATCGTGATGCTGACGACCTCCACGATCAACCGGGTGATGGTGGTTGAACTGGCCTTGCCCGCCGTGGTTCCCGGCGCGCTTGTCGCCTGGCATTACGCGCTGCAGATCCTGCGGCCGCGCTGGGGCTTCGGCACCGATAACGGCCGCCGCTCGACACCCTGGATCATCGGCGGCATGGCGGTGCTGGCGATCGGCGGCGCGCTTTCCGCAGTGGCGACGGCACTGATGGCGGCCAGCTTCTGGGGCGGCCTGCTGCTTGCGATCCTCGCCTTCACGCTGGTCGGCGTTGGCGTGGGCGCCGCCGGCACGTCGCTGCTTGTTCTGCTCGCGAAACGGGTCCGGACAGAGCAGAAAGCCTCCGCCGCCACCATTGTCTGGCTGATGATGATCGCGGGTTTTGCCGTGACGGGCATCACGGCCGGCCGCTTTCTCGATCCGTTCAGCGCCTTCCGGCTGGTGGCCGTGACGGCGGCGGTATCGCTGATCGCCTTCTGCCTCGCGAGTCTGGCCATCGCCGGCGTCGAGGGCGAGGGACAGGCCGCATCGGCGGGCTCCAGCCAGCCGAAGCCGCCGTTCCGTCAGGCGGTGCGCGAGGTATGGGCGGATCCGAAGGCGCGGCTCTTCGCCATCTTCGTCTTCATCTCGATGCTCGCCTATTCGGCGCAGGATCTGATCCTCGAGCCCTTCGCCGGCGCGATCTTCGCGATGACGCCAGGCGCCTCGACCAAGCTTTCCGGCATCCAGCACGGCGGCGTTTTCCTCGGCATGGTGACCGTGGCGCTGGCCTGCCCCATCCTCGGCAAGGGACGCTTCGGCTCTCCCGTCGCCTGGACGATCGGCGGCTGCCTCGCCTCGGCGCTCGCCATGCTCGGCCTCACGCTGGCCGGTTCGATCGGCCCGCAATGGCCGATCGTCGAGAACGTCTTCCTGCTCGGCGTCGCCAACGGCATCTACGCCGGGGCCGCGATCGGCTCGATGATGACGCTTGCGACCTCCGGTCAGACCGGCCGCGAAGGCACGCGCATGGGCGTCTGGGGAGCGGCACAGGCTATCGCCTTCGGCATCGGCGGCTTCACCGGCACGGTCGCCGCCGATCTGGCGCGCTGGCTTACCGGTTCGCCGACGGCGGCCTATTCGATCGTGTTCGGGGGCGAGGCCATCCTCTTCGTCGCCGCCGCCCTCCTGGCGCTGCGGGTCGCGCGCCTCGACAGCGGCAGGCCCCGCGAAATGTCCCGCGATCTGCTCGCGGATGACGACGTTCTCTCCATGGCGACAGGAAGGTGACAGCATGACCAACGAGCCGATGCAGACATTTGATGTTGTCGTGGTGGGAGGCGGCCCGTCGGGCGCCACCATCGCCGCCGATCTCGCCCGCAAGGGGCGCTCGGTCATGCTCCTCGACAAGGAGGGCCGGATCAAGCCCTGCGGCGGCGCGATCCCGCCAAGGCTGATCCGCGATTTCGAGATTCCGGACCACCTGCTCTGCGCCAAGGTCACCTCGGCCCGCATGATCCCGCCCTCGCAGAAGCATGTCGATATGCCGATCGACGGCAACGGCTTCGTCGGCATGGTCAACCGCGACAGCTTCGACGAGTTCCTGCGTGTCCGCGCCGCCGATTGGGGCTGCGACCGCCGCAAGGGCGACTTTTCTGCGGTCACCCGCGATACGGATGGAACCGCCGTTGTGCGCTATAAGCCGAAGGGCGCCAACGGCGAGGAAGTGGCGGTCCGCGCCCGGATCGTGATCGGGGCCGATGGCGCGAATTCGCAGGTCGGCAAGCAAAGCGTCAAAGGGGCCGATCGCGTGCCCTTCGTCTTCGCCTACCACGAGATCGTGCGCTCGCCGGAGGCGGCCACGGCGGCTTTCGATCCCAAACGCTGCGACGTGCATTATGACGGGCGCTTCTCGCCGGATTTCTACTCCTGGGTCTTCCCGCATGGCGGCGTCACCAGCATCGGCACGGGCAGCGCCAACAAGGGCTTTCCGCTCCGCAAGGCGATTGCCGACATCCGCGGTCATCTGGGCCTCGCCGATTGCGAGACGATCCGCAAGGAAGGAGCGCCGATCCCGCTGAAGCCCCTGAAGCGCTGGGACAATGGCCGCGACGTGCTGCTGATCGGCGATGCCGCGGGCGTTGTGGCGCCGGCTTCCGGCGAGGGCATCTACTACGCCATGGCGAGCGCGCGCTGTGCGGCGGAAGCGGTGGATCTGACCCTGAGGACCGGCGACGCCAAGGCGCTCCGGCTGGCGCGCAAGAGCTTCATGAAGAGCCATGGCACGGTCTTCACGGTGCTCGGCCTCCTGCAATGGATCTGGTACCGCAATGATCGCTTCCGGGAGAATTTCGTCAGCCTCTGCAAGGACAAGGATGTCCAGCGGCTGACCTGGGAATCCTATATGAACAAGGAGCTGGTCCGGCGCGATCCGCTCGCCCATATCCGGGTGTTCTTCAAGGATCTTGGCGGCCTGCTCCGGGTGGTGAAGACCTGATGGGCGCCAGCGAGGATTTCGGCTTGGCGGGCGGCTGGGGCGCCGCCCTGGCAGCGGCGATCGGCATGGTGGCGATGGTGTTCGTCGGCGGCCTGATGACGGATATCGGCCCCTGGTATTCGAACCTCAAGTTCCCCGCCTGGAAGCCGCCGAACTGGGCTTTCGGGCCAATCTGGACCGTGATCCTCGTAATGGCGGGCATCGGCGTCTATCTCGCATGGCGGGCGCTGCCCTCCGGCAATGCTCGGCTCTGGTTTGCCGCTGCGCTGCTCCTCAACGGCATTCTCAACGTCTTCTGGAACTATCTGTTCTTCCGGCTGAAGCGGCCGGATCTCGCCTTCTTCGAGGTGATCGCGCTGTGGCTGTCGATCCTGCTGATCGTGGTTCTCGCCGCCAGGGTTTCGGCCACGGCGGCGCTCTTCTTCGCACCTTATCTCATCTGGGTCGCCATCGCGGCCATGCTCAATCGATCCATTGTCCGTCTCAACGGACCGTTCTGACACTCGGGGGAGGTCGTCATGGCAGTCACATTTCCGTTCTCGGCGATCGTCGGGCAGGAGGAGATGAAGCGCGCGCTGATCATCGCCGCCGTCGATCCAACGATTGGCGGCGTCCTGATCTTCGGCGATCGCGGCACCGGCAAATCCACCGCGGTCCGGGCGCTCGCCAATCTGCTGCCGCCGATCCGGACGGTCGAGGGCTGCAGCTACAATTGCGATCCCGGCAAGACGGCAGCGCTTTGCCCCGCCTGCAAGGCCAAGCTGGCGCTCGGACCTGATGCGGCGCATATCCGCGAGATTGCGGCGCCGGTGGTCGATCTCCCGCTCGGCGCCACCGAGGACCGCGTCGCCGGCGCGCTCGATATCGAGCGGGCGCTCGTCCACAGCGAGAAGGCCTTCGAGCCCGGCCTGCTGGCGCGCGCCAACCGCGGCTTTCTCTATATCGACGAGGTCAACCTCCTGGAGGATCACCTCGTCGATCTGCTTCTCGATGTCGCCGCCTCGGGCGAGAATGTCATCGAACGGGAGGGCCTCAGCATCCGCCACGCCGCCCGCTTCGTGCTGATCGGCAGCGGCAACCCGGAAGAGGGCGAATTGCGCCCTCAATTGCTCGATCGCTTCGGCCTTTCGGTTGATGTGACGACGCCGCAGGATATAGGCCAGCGGGTTGAGGCGGTGAAGCGCCGCGAGGCCTTCGACCGCGATCCGGATGGATTCATCGCCGGGAACACTGCCGCTGACGGGCTGATCCGCGACCGGATCGTGGCGGCGCGCGCCAGATTGCCGGTCATCGCCGTTCCCGATTCCATTCGCGAGGCGGTGGCCGGCCTTTGCGTATCGCTCGGCACCGATGGCCTTCGCGGCGAGATGACGCTGCTGCGCGCCGCCAAGGCGCTCGCGGCCTTTGACGGCGACGATTCCGTCAGCAACGATCATATCCGCGCGATCGCACCGGCCGCATTGCGTCACCGGCTGCGGCGCAACCCGCTCGATGATTCGGGCTCCGGTATCCGTGTGGAGCGCGCCATGACGGAACTGATGGCGTCATGACGCAGGCGCTTCAACCGCCCGATCCCTGGTTGGACGCCTGCCGCGCCGTGGCGCTCGTCAGCGTCGATCCCGCAGGTCTGGGCGGCCTGCTGGTCCGGTCTCCGGCGGGCGAGGTCCGCGCGGCATTGCTGGTGCGCCTGCGCCGCGGGTTCCTGTCGGCCGGCGAGGCGAAACCGCCTTTGGTGCAGATCGCCGCCGATGTGTCCGCTGCGCAGCTGCTGGGCGGGCTCGATCTCGACCGGACCCTTGCTCTCGGGCGGCCTGTCGCTTCGAGGGGCGCATTGGCGCGGGCCAACGGCGGCCTGCTGACGCTCGCCATGGCGGAGCGCATGAGCGGCGCGACCGCCGCCCTGATCGCCGCCGCCCTCGACAGCGGCGAAACCGTCACCGAGCGGGACGGCTTCTCCGAACGCGCCCCCGCCCGCTTCGGCATCGCCGCGCTGGATGAGGGGATCGCCGCCGATGAGCGGCCGCCTGCCGCGATCCGCGAGCGTCTGGCGATCCATCTCGATCTCACGGCCCTGTCGCATCGCGACATGGGCGAGGTCGCCGCCGTCGATATCGGAGCGGCCCGCGCCAGGCTGGCCTATGGCGTGATCCCTGATGGCGTGATCGAGTCCTTATGCGCCGCCGCCGCGATGCTGGGCGTATCTTCGGGCCGGGCTCCGCTGCTGGCCGTGCGGGCGGCTTGCGCCTCGGCGGCGCTCGACGGCCGCAACATCGTTTCCAGCGAGGACGTGACCTTCGCGGCGCGCATGGTGCTGGGTCCGCGCGCGACGCGACTGCCGCCGTCCGCGCAGCCCGCCGATGAGGCCCCGCCGCCGCCCGAAGAGCGGGAGGACGATAACCCCAGCCCCGAGCAGAATGCCGAGGGCGAGGTGAAGGCGCTCGACGATGTCGTTCTCGCCGCGGCGGCGGCTGCGATTCCGCCCGATCTGCTCAGGCTCTTTCAGGAGAACGGCCAGCGCGCCCACCGTGCGCAGGACAGCGGCAAGTCCGGCGACAGCAAGAAGCGCGGGTTGCGCGGCCGGCCCATCGGCAGCAGGCGCGGCGATCTGCGCGGCAACGGCCGGCTCGATCTGCTGGAGACATTGCGCTCCGCCGCCCCCTGGCAGAAGCTGCGCCGCCGCCAGGCGCCGGCGCGGGACGCCATCCAGGTCCGGCGCGAGGATATCCGCCTCAAACGCTTCAAGGACCGGCAGGCCTCCACCACCATCTTCGTCGTCGACGCCTCGGGCTCGACCGCCATGGACAGGCTAGGCGAGGCCAAGGGCGCGGTCGAGATGCTGCTCGCCGATTGCTATGTGCGGCGGGATGAGGTCGCCCTGATCGCCTTCCGCGGCACGGGCGCCGATCTGCTGCTGCCGGCCACGCGCTCACTCGCCCGCGCCAGGCGCTCGCTGGCGGCCTTGCCCGGCGGCGGCGGCACGCCGCTGGCTTCCGGGCTTGCTGCCGCCGAAAGACTGGCGGATGAGGTGCGCCGCAAGGGCCGCACGCCGACGCTCGTGATCATCACCGACGGCCGCGCCAATGTCGCGCGCGACGGGATGGGCGGCCGGGAACGGGCGCAAAGCGAAGCCAATGATGCCGCAAGCAGCATCCGCGCGCATCATCTGAAGGCGATCCTCGTCGACAATTCGCCACGGCCGGAGCCGAAGGCGCGCGGCATCGCCGAGCGCATGGGCGCCACCTATCTGCCGCTGCCGATAGTCAATGCCTCCATCCTTTCGGATGCGGTGCGGGCGCATCATGCGAAGCCTGCCGCCGGGGCCCCGCGATGACGGCGCGGCTCGATTTCGAGCGTGATGGTCAGGACTGGCCGAACAGGGCGGCGAGCCGCTTCATCCTGGCGGGTGATGTCCGCTTCCACGTCCAGGTGATGGGCGACGGGCCGGTGATGCTGCTTCTGCATGGCACCGGCGCATCAACCCATTCCTGGCGCGGACTGCTGCCCTTGCTGGCGAAGCACTACACGATCGTCGCTCCGGATCTCCCCGGCCATGGTTTCTCGGATTATCTGGGCATGAACGGACTCTCCATCACCGGCATGGCGGCGTCGATCCAGGCGTTGTTGCGCAAGCTTGGTCTCGAGCCGGGCATAGCGGTCGGCCATTCCGCCGGAGCCGCCATTCTCGTCCGCATGGCGCTCGACCGGCAGATCCGGCCCGAGCTGATCATCAGCCTCAATGGGGCGCTTGCGCCTTTCGGCGGTTTCATTGGCCAGTTCTTCTCGCCCGTCGCACGGATGCTGGCGACGCTGCCGTTGCTGAGCATGCTCTTCGCGCGCCGCGCCCGCGATCCGGATGTGATCCGCGACATCCTCAAGCAGACAGGCTCGAAGCTCGATCCGGAGGGCATCGCCCTCTACAGCCGCCTCGCCGGCAATGCCGAGCATGTGACGGCGGCGCTCGGCATGATGGCCAATTGGGATCTTCTGGCGCTGGAACGCGACATGCCGCGCCTGCAGACGCCCCTGGCGCTTGTTTCGGGTCTCCGCGACCAGATGGTGCGGCCAGACGTGGCGCGGGAGGTCGCGGCACGCGTGCCGTCGGCCTTTGTCGTGCCGGTTGCCGGTCTGGGCCATCTCGCGCATGAGGAAGCGCCCGGCCGGATCGCCGAACTGATCCTGGGCCTGGCGGAGGGCGAAAGGCCCGCGCGTGCGCCATTGCGCCCGGCGCGAAACCGCACCGCCGGGATGACGACGAGCATCGCTGGAGAACGGCCATGACTGCACCGCTGCGTTTTCCGCTGCCGATCGACAGCAAGCGGCCGCATGCCATCGTCATCGGCGCGGGCTTTGGCGGCCTCGCCATGGCGATCCGCCTCGCCGTCAAGGGCTATCAGGTCTCTGTGTTCGAGCATCTGGAGCAGGCCGGCGGCCGCGCCAATGTCTACCGGCAGGATGGCTTCACCTTCGACGCAGGTCCGACCATCGTGACGGCGCCCTATCTCCTGGAGGAGCTCTGGGAATTGTGCGGGAAGAAGCTGCAGGATGATGTGCCGCTCGTCGCCATGAACCCGTTCTACCAGATCCGCTTCAACGACGGCTCGGTGATGAATTGCTCGGGCGACGCGGCCGCCATGCGCGCCGAGGTGGAGCGGCTCTCGCCCGGCGATGTCGCGGGCTATGAGCGCTTCATGGCGCTGAGCGAGCGCACCTTCACGATCGGCTTCGAGAAACTCGGCAACCAGCCTTTCAACACGCTCTGGGACATGGCGAAGGCCGTGCCGCAGATCCTGATGCTCGGCGGCATCCGCTCGATCCACGGCATGGTCTCGCGCTATGTGAAGGATGAGCGGATCCGGATAGCCCTCTCCTTCCACCCGCTGTTCATTGGCGGAAACCCCCTGAAGGCCAGCGCCGTTTACGGCCTCGTTGCTTATCTCGAACGCCATTGGGGCGTCCATTTCGCCATGGGCGGAACCGGGGCCTTGATCAAGGGCATGGTGCGGCTGCTGGAAGATCAGGGCGGCCGCATCTTTTACAACACCAGGGTGGACGGCATTCTGGCCGAGGGCAAACGCGCGACCGGCGTCAAGCTCGCGACCGGCGAGGAAGTGCCCGCTCATCTTGTCGCCTGCAATGCGGATGCCGCCTGGACCTATGCCAATCTTCTGCCCGGCCGCGTCCGCAATCCGCTGATGTCGCTGCGGCTGAAGAAGGCCGCGTTCTCCTGCGGCATCTTCATCTGGTATTTCGGCACGAGGCGGCGCTACGAGGATGTGCATCATCACACGATCGTCCTGGGGCCACGCTACGAGGGGCTGCTGCGGGACATCTTCCAGAAAAAGAAGCTGGCCGATGATTTCAGCCTGTATCTCTACCGGCCGACGGCGACCGACCCCTCGCTGGCGCCGGAGGGCTGCGACAGCTTCTACGTGCTGGCACCGGTGCCGCATCTCGCCGCAGATGTTGACTGGACGACCAAGGCGGAACCCTATCGGCGGGCGGTGGAAGCGCGGCTGATGGAAACCATTCTGCCCGGCCTCAAGGATGACATCGTCACCTCGAAGGTGATGACGCCGCTCGATTTCCAATCCCGCTTCCTGTCGCCGCATGGTGCGGGATTCGGCATGGAGCCGATCCTGAGCCAGAGCGCCTATTTCCGCCCGCAGAACAAATCGCACTGGCTCGAAAACCTCTTCATGGTGGGCGCCGGAACACATCCCGGAGCCGGCATACCGGGCGTGCTGACCTCGGCGCGCATCGCCGGCGAAATGGTTCCCAATCCGGAGGTCTTTGCGTGAGCGTAACAATTGATCCGCAGGATCTCGCGGCCTGCCGCAATCTGCTTCGGCATGGGTCCAAGTCGTTCTTCGCCGCTTCGCTGCTGCTGCCGCGTCAGGTGCGGGAGCCCGCCACGGCCCTCTATGCGTTCTGCCGTGTGGCCGATGATGCGGTGGACCTCAGCCCCGATGCCGCGGGAGCGATCGCGGTCCTGTCGCAGCGCCTCAATGCCATCTACGCGGGCGAGCCCGGCGACGATCCGGTCGACAGGGCCCTTACGGCCGTTGTCGAGGGTTTCGGGCTGCCGCGCGCCCATCTCGATGCGCTGCTCGACGGCTTTGTCTGGGACGCCACCGGCCGCCGCTATGAGACGATCGGGGAGGTCAGGGCCTATGCCGCCCGCGTCGCCGGCGCCGTCGGCGTGATGATGACCTTGCTGATGGGCGAGCGCGCTCCCGCCACCCTGGCCCGCGCCTGTGATCTCGGCGTCGCCATGCAGCTCACCAATATCGCCCGCGACGTGGGCGAGGATGTCCGAAACGGCAGGCTCTACCTGCCGGAAGCCTGGATGCGGGAGGCGGGCCTCAACCCAGATCAATGGCTGCGCGAGCCGCGCTTTGACGCCCGCCTCGCCTCGGTCATCGAAAGGCTGCTAGCCGAGGCCGCGCGGCTTTATGGGCGCTCCCGCGACGGCATTGCGCTTCTGCCGCGCGATTGCCGGCCGGCGATCCATGCGGCGCGGCTCATCTATTCGGAAATCGGTGTCGATGTCGCGCGCAACGGGCATGATTCGGTCAGCCGCCGCGCCGTCATTCCGACAGGCCGCAAATTGCGGCTGATCGCCGAGGCTCTGGTGCAGGGCTCGGGCGTCAGCGGACAGCCGCACCGGATGCTGGAAGAAGTGCGCTTCCTGGTGGATGCGGTTCAGCAGGTTCCTGCGCGGGGACAAAAGCGTGCGGTGGCGGAAGCCCATCCCGGCCGCGTCCGGCGTCTGATCGATATCGCCGCCAAGCTTGAAGAGAAAAAGCTGGAAGCCTGGGCGGTCGGCTCGGCCTGAGGAGCCGCGAACCGGCAGAGCGTTTCAACCCTTGCGCTTGATCCGCGCCATCGCCGCGACGGTGAAGATCTCGAACAGCATCTGGGCCGCAGCCTGGGCGGTATTGGATGTAGCATCGTACATCGGCGCCACTTCCACCACATCCCCGCCGACGATGTTCAGCCCGGCGCAGCCGCGCACCAGCTCCATGGCTTCGCGCGTCTGGAGTCCACCGGCCTCCGGCGTGCCGGTGCCGGGCGCGAAGGCGGGGTCGAGGCTATCGACATCGAAGGAGATATAGGTCGGCGCCTTGCCCACGATTTTTCTGATCCGCCGGATCGTCTCATCGATGCCGATCCGCATGAATTCCTCGGCATGGATGATGGTCATGCCGGAATCATAGGAGAATTCCCAGAGATACTCGGCGTTGCCGCGGATGCCGATCTGGATCACGCGCTCCGGGTCCAGAACACCGGCCAGCACGGCTTCGCGGAAAGGCCCGCCGTGATGGAATTTCGTGCCCTCGTAGGGCCCGCTGGTGTCGGCATGGGCATCGATATGGACCATCGCCAGCGGCTCCTTCGCGCCGATCGCCTTCATGATCGGGAGCGTGATCGAATGGTCGCCGCCGACACTCACCGGCGTCACGCCCGCTTTGTGGAGCTTGCCGAAATAGGCCTCGATATCTGCGTGGCTCTGCTCCAGCGAATAGCGCGAGCGGAACGGCACGTCGCCCACATCGGCCGCCTTCACATGGGCCATCGCGACGGTCTTGTGGACATGATGGTAGGGCCCGATCCGCTCCACGGCGCGTACGGCGCGCGGGCCCAGCCGCGACCCGGCCCGGTTGGTGACGCCCAGATCCATCGGCACGCCGACGACGGCGATATCGAGGCCGCCGAAATCCTCCCGCTCCGCGGCATCGGCCATCAGCGGCAGATCGAGAAAAGTCGATACATCGGCATAAGGCTTGGAGCGGCGCTCACCGTTGAAGAGGAGATCAACGACCTTGCGGAATTCCGGATCGCGGACCTCCGCGCCCGATGCGCCGCCATAGGTCTTGCGCAGCCGCTCGAGTTTCTTCTTGTCCATTTCAGTGCACCAGAGCCGTCTTCAATTCGGGTTTGTCCAGCGCCAGATCGGGCGCAATCTTGCGTTCGCCCCAAGCGATGAGGCGGGTCAGCAGAAAATTCAGGAAAAGATAGATCGAACCGGCGACGAGGAAAATCTCCACCGCGCGGAAGGTCTCGGAAATCAGCTTGTGGGCGATGCCGGTGATTTCCATCAGCGTCACCGTGCTGGCGAGCGCCGTCGCCTTCACCATCAGGATCAGCTCGTTGCCATAGGCCGGCAGCGCCTGGCGGAGGGCAAGCGGGCCGATGATGCGCCGGTAAAGCGTGAAGCCGGACATGCCGAAGGCGCGGGCAGCCTCCACCTGCGGCGCGGGCACCGATTGCAGGCCGCCGCGCACGATCTCGGCCCCATAGGCCGCCGTGTTCATCGCCAGCGCCAGCAGCACGCAATACCAGGGGCTGCGGAAGAACCACCAGAGATCGAGCTCCTGCAGGAAGGGCCGGAACTGGCCAAGACCATAATAGATCAGGAAGACCTGCACGAGGAGCGGCGTGCCGCGGAAGACGAAGACATAGCCATGGGCGAGCCAGGCCAGCGGCGCGAAGCGGGCGCGCATCGCGAAGCCGAGCAGCAGGGCGAAGAACAGGCCGATGCTGACGGAGAGAAAGGCCAGCTGCAGCGTCAGCGGCACTCCGGGCAGCAGCCGCAGAAAGGTTTCCCGGAGAAACGCCACGTCCATCAGGCTCTCCTGAGACCCACCAGCGCCCGCTTTTCGGCGCGTTGGAAGAAGGCATAGGAGAGCGTCGTCAGCAGCAGATAGAAGGCGCCGGCGGTGAGGTAGAAGATGAAGGGCAGCCGGGTCGATCCGGCGGCGACATGCGCCTGGCGCAGCAGATCGTTGAAGCGCACCTCAGGCAATGTGAAGAGCTGGAAGACATCGATCGCGGGCAGATGCACCGTCAGGCCGATCACGGCGACGAGCGCGCTTTCCTTCAGCACCAGCTGCCAGACATTGCCGAGCCCCGGCAGTGCGAAGCGCAGCACCTGCGGCACGATGATGCGGCGCAGGCGGATCCAGTCCGACATGCCGCAGGCCTTGGCGGCCTCAAGCTCGCCCTTGGGGATGGCGAGATAGGCGCCGCGCAGCACCTCAGCCTGATAGGCGCCGTTGACGATGCCGATGGCGAGCGCCGCCGTGACAAAGGCGGGCATGCCGACAAAGCCGGTGTAGCCAAAGAGCCCAGCGATGGAGGAGAGCGCGGCGCTGCCGCCGAAATAGAACAGGTAGATGACGAGCAGATCCGGAATGCCGCGCAGCACCGTCGTATAGACATCGGCTGCCCCGCGCGCGAACCGCGAGCGGGAGAGCTTGGCCGTCGCGGCGAGTGCTCCGAAGAGCGCACCCAGGGCAAAGCCCGCAAGCGCGATCAGGAATGTCAGGCCGGCCGCGAAGGTCAGTTCATCGAGCCAGCCTGACGTGCCCCAGGTGAGCAGCGAGAGCGATTGCAACGCCCGCGCCGATCAGGAGAGCGGCGTCATGTCGATCTTGAACCACTTCTGCGTCAGGGCCTTGATGGTGCCGTCCGCCTTGGCGGCAGCAATCGCCTTGTCGAAGGCTTCGCGCAGATCATTGTCATCCTTGCGCAGGCCGACGGCGACGCCGCGGCCGAGGATGCCGCCGTTGAGCGCCGGACCAACGATCTCCATATCCTTGCCGATCGGCGAGGCGATGGTGGCCGCGAAGGCGGAATGCGCAGCGAAGACGAAATCGACGCGGCCGGCGGCGAGATCGAGATCATGCTGCTCGGTCGTCTTGTATTCGCGCACTTCGGCCACCGAGCCCTTCAGATACTCGTTGACGAAGTTGGCATTGGTCGTCGACACCTGAACGCCAACGATCTTGCCTTTCACTGCGGCCTTGATCTGCTCGATGGCCTTGTCGGCTTCAGCCTTGCCGGTTGTGAGGTTGAACCGGCCAGTCGGCATGGCCGACGCGAACTTCGCGCCTTTCGCGGCCATCATGCCATGCGGTCCGGAAGCATAAGCCTGGGTGAAGCTGATCACCTCGAGGCGCTTGTCCGTGATGTTCATGCCGGCCATGATGGCGTCGTATTTCTTCGCCGTGAGCGACGGGATGATGCCGTCCCAATCCTGCGCCACGATCTCGCAATCGAGGTTGGCGCGCTTGCAGAGATCCGCCGCGAGATCGATCTCGAAGCCTTCGAGCTTGCCGGCGGAATTGACGAAGTTCCACGGCGCATAGGCGCCTTCGGTGGCGATCTTGACCTTGCGTTGCTGGGCCATGGCGGCCGATGCCGTCAAGGCCAGGCCGACGGCGGTCGCGGCTGCGAGCGCGAGCTTGACGAATCTCATGGTATCTCTCCTCTTCAGTCTTGAATCCGGGCAATGCCCCCAGCGAACGAATGAAGCAGGCTTCATGCCGTTTGGGAAGGGGCCCGCGTGCTCAATAAATCGTCCGCTCCATCCGGGCGGGATATTCCGCCTCGTAGGTTGCGGCATCGAAAGATGGATCGATCGCCTTCATCATGGCGCCTGTCGATGGCAGCGCCGAGCGTTCGATCTGCATCGACGCATCCCAGAGGCGCGAGCGCACCAGCGCCTTCGGGCATTGCGGATAGGCGCTCTCCACACTCACCCTGATAACGCTAAGCGGCGGATTGCCGCGCATGGCGAAGCTCCCGCACAGCGCCTTGTCCGTCACCAGCGTGGCGCGGCCGTTGACGCGCATCGTGTTGCCGATCCCGGGAATGAGGAAGAGGAGCGCGATGCGGGGATCGCGCACGATGTTTCTCAGCGAATCGACCCGGTTGTTGCCCTTGCGGTCGGGGATCAGCAGCGTCTTCGGATCAGCGACGCGCACGAAGCCGGCGGGATCGCCGCGCGGCGAGCAATCGAGCCCCTCCGGTCCCACCGTCGACAGGATGACGAAGGGCGCGGCCTCAATGAACTTGGCGTATTCCGCGTTGATGTGATCGATCTCCTTCAGGATCGCCGTCGGATTGACCGGCGCATAGAGCGCTTCGAGCTCGGCAAGGGAGGTGATCGAATCAGACGCCGCTTGCATTCTCACCTCAATTGGCTGGCGAGGAATTGCCGGCAACGCTCGGATTTCGCCTGGCCGAACACCGCCGCCGGCGAGCCATCCTCCTCGACGATCCCCTGATGCAGGAAGATGACGCGGTTGGCGACCTCCCGCGCGAAGCCCATCTCGTGGGTGACGAGCAGCATGGTGCGTCCCTCCTCGGCCAGCGCGCGGATGACGCGCAGCACCTCGCCGACAAGCTCGGGATCGAGCGCTGATGTCGGCTCGTCGAAGAGCATCACCTTCGGCCGCATGGCGAGCGCCCGGGCGATGGCGGCGCGCTGCTGCTGGCCGCCCGAGATCTGCGAGGGATAGGCATCGGCCTTGTCGGCGATGCCGACCTTGGCGAGCAAGGCCCGCGCCTCTTCGGTCACCTCCGCCTTCGGACGCTTCTGCACATAAACCGGCGCCTCGATAACGTTTTCCAGCACCGTCAGATGGGACCAGAGATTGAATCCCTGGAACACCATGCCGAGCGTCGTGCGGACGCGGTCCAGCTGCCGCCGGTCCGCGGCTTCGCGGCCGCCGCCTTTTGCGGGGCGCAACAGGATTGCTTCGCCGGCCACCCGCACCTCGCCCTCGTCCGGCGTCTCCAGCATGTTGATGCAGCGCAGCAGGGTGGACTTGCCGGAACCGGAGGACCCGATGATGGCGATGACGTCGCCATCCCGCGCCTCCAGCGAGACGCCCTTGAGAACCTCATTCGCGCCGAAGCGCTTGCGGATGCCGCTGAGCGCGACGGCGGGCAGATCGGGGGCAGGCAAGTCAGACATTGGAGCAATGTCAGGCCGCAGGCGGCTGCCGGTCAAGCGCGATCAGTCGCTGATGACCTTGTAGCGCTGGCCGGCGAAGATGCGGTCGCTGATCTGCAGGCCGTTGAGGACGCGGAAGCGCTCGGTCTTCGGTGCGTCCGAGACCATCCGCTCGGCCAGCGTCTCGGCGCTGTCGCCTTCCGCTGCGGTGACGAGCGCGATCCGGAGCGGCTTCAGCTGCGCCGCCTCCTGGGGCCGCAGCCGGCGGAAGCTTTCGGCCGATTGCCGGAATTGCTGATCGATGGCGGGCGTCAATTCGCGGGCCGCATAGGTCAGCCGGTAGGTCTGCCCGCCGCTCCGGATGGCAAAGATCCGGTAGCCCCAGCCTTCGCTTTTCGACGTGCTGGTGGCAGCCGGCTGGCCGCCGATCGTCAGCGCCTGCACCTCGGTCGCGGCCGCCCCGTCGATCAGGCCGCTCGCCACGTAGGCCTCGAGGCTCTGGCCGGGTTCAAGCTTGACCTGGTCGAAGCGCATCGCCCGGCCGCCCTCCGGCGAGAAGCCTACGACCGCATCGCGGCTGTTCTCGATCACGAAGCCTTCCGGCGCCGTGAAGGTGATGCCGAGCTTGGGATGGCTGAAGGCCGCGCCGCGCACGAAGCCCTGCGCCGCGTCATCGCCGACGGTGACGCCCTGGACGGCGAGAAGATAGCGGTTGCGTTCCGCCTCTCCCATGCCGGGGGCGCCGATCTGGCGGGCTGCGAGGGTGGCGAGCTGGATGCGCTCGGGCGCGGAAGGATGCGTCGCCGTGATGTCCATGCCCTGCGCATTGGCGTTGACGCCCAGCATCGCGGCGCGAATCGCGGTGGTGCGGCCCAGCGAATCCAGAAAGCGCGTGGCGCCGTAGGGATCATAGCCGGCGCGGGCGATGATCCGCACCGAGAGCGCATCCGCCTCCAGCTCCTGCTGGCGGGAGAAGCTCGCAATCGCTACGCGGCCCTGCGTGTTGAGCGCGAGGGCGGCCGCCTCATCGCGCAGCACATCGGCGCGCACCCGGTTGACGAGGGTCGCGGTCCGCTCCAGCTCCTGCCGGTCCGTGGCATGGCGCGTGATGACATGCGCCATTTCATGGGCCAGCACCGAGGCGATCTCGGAGGTGTCGTTCGCCAGCACCAGCAGGCCGCGCGTGATATAGATGTTGCCGTTGGGCAGCGCGAAAGCGTTGACGGTCGGCGAATTGAGGATCGTCACGCGGTAGCGCTCGCCGGGTCTTTCCGTCGCCTGGGCCAGCCGGTTGATGACATCATTGAGCAGCGCCTGCGCCTGCGGCGAGCGGTATTCCCCGCCGAAGGCCGCCACCAGCCGCTGGTGCTCCCTCGCCGCCGCGGCGTCAAGCTCCGCTGTGCGCGGCGGGGCGGGGGGAAGATCGATCTCCTGCTTGTCCGGCAGCGTCGACCGCGTGGCCTCGGTGCTGGCGGGATCGGTAATGCAGGCCGCGAGGCATAGCGGGAGGGCGGCGAGCAGCAAGCGCGCCCTGCCTCGCGCATTCCCCTGATGCTTGAACCGGCTTGCTCTCACCTGACGATCTCGATCTGTTCAACCATGGTGAGCGGGACGATGGCGGCATTGGTGACGCTTCGCGTCCCTCTCAAACGAATGACTTGGCCACGAAGTCGCGTCACGTCAACGCCTGCCGCGCTGAAACGGCGAAGATGGCGCTTGAGCAGGAGGCCGGTCACACGTCCGACCTCCGGATCCTGGATGGTGATGAAATAGGCGCTTCGCCCCTCGCCCGTGCGCTGCACCCTGCCGGTGGCGCGGACGAAACGTCCGGACTCGGGCAAAGGTTTCATCAGCCTGCCTTTCGCGGCGGCTTCCGCCTCGGCCAGCAGCGCGAAGCAGCCGTCGAGTCCGCTTTCCGGACGCAGCAGCGCGCCGCCATTGGCGATCAGCCGTTGCTGCAGCCAGGCGAGCGAGCCATCGGCCTGGAAGGTGAAGACCAGGGCGGCGAGGCGCGACCAGCGGTCCTTCGCCTCTCCCAGGATGCCGACGGCGATGCGGTCGCCAGGGCGCGGCCAGGAGGCAGGATCGACGGGACCAAGATGAAGCCCCGCCGTCCGCAGGCGTCTTCCGTCGGCCAGGCCGATGTCGCCCGTGGCCGAGACCTGCTGCACCACGGCGGGTTCGAGATCAGCCGGGCCGCAGGCGGCCCTCACTTCCGCCACCCACAGGGGCGCAGCAAGCAAGACACCGACGAAGACGGCGCGGCGTCCTAGCACGTCTTTCGGTTCCTTTTGCTCGGCATCTGCAGCCTGTTTGCCATTCAAGAACCCTATGCTACACGAATTTGCGTGAGCAGTCCCGGTAGCTCATCAGGATAGAGCGCAAGTTTCCTAAACTTGAGGTAATAGGTTCGAGTCCTATCCGGGACGCCACCTCGCAAGGTGTTCAGGCATCGAAATGCACAATCGCGATGTGCTGATCAGTGAAGTCGGGCCGCGCGACGGGCTGCAGAGCATCAAGCGGACGATGCCGACAGAGGCAAAGCTCGCCTGGATCGCCGCGCTGGCGCGGTCGGGCCTCGCCGAAATCGAAGTCGGCTCCTTCGTCTCGCCGAAGCTGCTGCCGCAGATGGCTGATGCGGCGGAGGTGGTGCAAGGCGCGCTGGCGATCGGCGGGTTCTGCGTCGCGGCCCTCGCGCCCAATCTCAAGGGTGCGGAGCGGGCGATCGCGGCGGGCGCACAGAAAATCAGCATTCCCGTCTCGGCATCGCGGCTGCACAGCCTTTCGAACATCAACATGTCGCCGGAGCAGGCCGTGGAGCAGGTGGCCGCCATCGTGGCCCTGCGCGACGGGCTGGCCGAGCCCTGCCCGGAGGTTGAGGCCGGAATTTCGACCGCCTTCGGCTGCACGATGGAGGGGCAGATCGACGAAGCCTGGGTCCTGCGGCTGGCGGAAATGCTGGCGGAGGCGGGAGCTGATTCGATCAACCTCGCCGATACGACCGGCATGGGGAACCCGGCGCAGGTGCGCCGCCTGTTCAAGGGCCTTCGCCTGGCCGTGGGCCGCAAGGCAGGCGGCGCGCATTTCCACAACACGCGGGGACAGGGCCTCGCCAATGCCGTCGCCGCGCTCGATGCGGGTGTCACGACCTTCGATTCGTCGCTCGGCGGCCTCGGCGGCTGCCCCTATGCGCCGGGCGCCACCGGCAATATCGTGACGGAGGACCTGGTGTTCCTGCTGGAAGGCATGGGCCTGCGCACCGGCGTCGATCTGGATCGGCTGGTTCTGGCCCGCGAAGCTTTGCTCGATGGTTTGCCGGGCGAGACGCTCTACGGCCATCTCCATGCGGTGGGTTATCCGAAGGGGTTCGTCCTGCCAGCCGGAGAGCCGCGTTGATGAGCGATCCGCTGCCCCTCGCCGGCATCAAGGCCGTCGAGTTCTCCCACATGGTCATGGGCCCGAGCTGTGGGCTGATTCTCGCCGACCTGGGCGCCGATGTGGTCAAGGTGGAGCCCGCGCCCGATGGCGACAACACGCGCCGGCTCGCCGGCTCGGGCGCCGGTTTCTTCGCCGCGATGAACCGCAACAAGCGCTCCATCGCGCTCGATCTGAAATCGGCGGAGGGCGCAGCGCTGGCCCGTAAGCTGATCGCCGGGGCCGATGTGATGCTGGAGAACTTCCGGCCCGGCGCGCTCGACAAGATGGGCTTCGGCTATGAGGCGCTCAGCCGCGGCAACCCGAAGCTCATCTATTGCTCGCTGAAAGGTTTCCTTGCAGGCCCTTATGAAAACCGCACGGCGCTCGACGAGGTCGTGCAGATGATGGGCGGCCTCGCCTATATGACCGGACCGCCCGGCAGGCCGCTGCGCGCCGGGGCCTCCGTCAACGATATCATGGGCGGCATGTTCGGCGTGATCGGCATCCTCGCCGCGCTCAACGAGCGCCATCGCACGGGCCGGGGCCAGCTTGTCACAAGCGGGCTGTTCGAGACCAACATGTTTCTCGTGGCGCAGCACATGCTGCAATTCGCCGTCACCGGCAAACCCGCCAATCCGATGCCGGAACGGCTCGCGGCCTGGGCGGTCTATGATGTCTTCGATGTGGCCGATGGCGAGCAGGTCTTCGTCGCCGTCGTCAGCGACACGCAATGGCGCGCCTTCTGCGATGCCTTCGATCTGGCCGATCTGAAGGATGCGCCTGGCCTCGGCTCAAACCGCGAGCGGGTGCTGCAGCGCGAGCGCTTCCTGCCCCGCCTGCGGACCCTGTTCGCTGCCTGGAGCAAGGCCGATCTGGCGGCCGAATGTGAGCGGATCGGCCTGCCCTTCGCGCCGATCGGCAAGCCGCATGAGCTCTTCGATGATCCCCACCTCAACCATCCCGGCGCCATGGTGACTCTGACGCTGGAGGATGGCCGCACGACACCCGCGCCTGCGCTTCCCATCGCCCTCAAGGGGGATCGCCTTGCCTTGCGGCGCGATCTGCCCCGCGTTGGCGAGCATGGACGGGAGATCGCCGCGGAGCTCGGCTATGATGCTGCCGCCATTGCGGAACTCAGCCGGCGCGGCATCCTCGGCGGCGATCCGGTGTAGGCTTCACCCCGCCAGCGCTTCCTTCTGCTTGCTGAAGCGCTTGCGGTCGTTGAGATCGAGATAGGTCTTGCGGATGCGGATGGATTTCGGCGTCACTTCCACGAGTTCGTCATCCTGGATCCAGGCGAGCGCCTTCTCCAGCGTCATGCGGATGGGCGGCGTGAGGCGCACGGCCTCATCCTTGCCGGCGGCGCGGATGTTGGTGAGCTTCTTGCCCTTGAGGATGTTCACCTCGAGATCGTTGTCGCGGTTATGGATGCCGATGATCATGCCCTGGTAGACCTTCCAGCCCGGCTCGATCATCATCGCGCCGCGGTCCTCGAGGTTCCACATGGCATAGGCGACAGCCTCACCAGCGTCATTGGAGATGAGGACGCCATTGGTGCGGCCGGCCATCTCGCCCTTGTAGGGCTGATAGGCATGAAAGAGCCGGTTCATGATCGCGGTGCCGCGCGTATCCGTCATCAGTTCGGACTGGTAGCCAATGAGGCCGCGCGTCGGCGCATGGAAGGTGAGCCGCAGCCGGTTGCCGCCGGAGGGCTTCATCTCCAGCATCTCGGCCTTGCGCTCCGACATCTTCTGGATGACGACGCCCGAATATTCCTCGTCGACGTCGATCAGCACTTCCTCGATAGGCTCCAGCGTCTGGCCCGTCGCCTCATCCTTCTTCATGACGACGCGGGGCCGCGACATGGCGAGCTCGAAGCCCTCGCGGCGCATCGTCTCGATCAGGATCGCGAGCTGCAATTCGCCGCGGCCTGAGACATGGAACGCGTCCTTCTCGCTGCTCTCCTCGATCTTGAGCGTGACGTTGCCTTCCGCTTCCTTCAACAGACGGTCGCGGATGACACGGCTTGTCACCTTGTCGCCCTCGGTGCCGGCAAGCGGGCTGTCGTTGACGATAAAGCTCATCGTCACGGTCGGCGGATCGATCGGCTGCGCCTTCATTGCTTCGGTCACTTCGGGGGCGCAGAACGTGTCCGCAACCGATCCTTTGGACAATCCGGCGATGGCGACGATATCACCAGCCACGGCTTCTTCGATGGGCTGGCGTTCGACGCCGCGGAAGGCCAGGATCTTCGAGATCCGGCCCGTCTCCACCACGGAGCCATCCTGCGCCAGCACCTTGATCGACTGGTTCGGCTTGATGGAGCCGGACGTCACGCGGCCCGTGATCATGCGGCCGAGGAAGGGATTGGCTTCGAGCAGCGTTCCGATCATCCGGAAGGGGCCGGGCTCCGTCTTTGCTAACGGCACATGTTTCAGAACAAGGTCGAACAGTGGCGCGAGGCCCTGATCCTTCGGGCCTTCGGCGGCGGTGTTCATCCAGCCATCGCGGCCGGAGCCGTAGAGGATCGGGAAATCGAGCTGATCGTCGTTGGCGTCGAGCGCCGCGAAGAGGTCGAACACCTCGTTGATCACTTCCTGATGGCGGGCATCGGGCCGGTCGACCTTGTTGATGGCGACGATCGGGCGAAGGCCGAGCTTCAAGGCCTTGCCGACGACGAACTTCGTCTGCGGCATCGGGCCTTCCGCAGCATCGACCAGCACGATGGCCGAATCGACCATATTGAGGATGCGCTCCACCTCGCCGCCGAAATCGGCGTGGCCCGGCGTATCGACAATATTGATGCGTGTGCCCTTCCATTCGACGGAGGTGCATTTCGCCATGATGGTGATGCCGCGCTCCTTCTCAAGGTCATTGGAATCCATCACGCGCTCGATGATGCGCGCGTTCTCGCGGAAGGCGCCCGATTGGGCCAGCAGCTTGTCGACGAGCGTGGTCTTGCCATGGTCGACGTGGGCAATAATCGCAATATTGCGCATTTCCATTGGAAAGATCCTGAGAAGCTTAGGGCGAAGACTCATCAATGGCAGGCATGTTGATGCGTTTTCGCCTTAGGGCTGAAAGTGAAAAACCGACCGGCCGTTCCAGGACCGATCGATCATTCGTGCGGCGCAGTATCATGAGTGGGCGTTATCGGCAACACGAGCGCTCCGGCCTGTCCTCTGCCGGAGCCGCCCCCGGCTTCGGAAAAATGCATGCGAGGCACCAGCCGCACCAAAAAGCCTTAAGTCTTCTTTATAGGGTTAATGCCATCATCGATCGCTGCAAACCAAGAAGAACGCGATCATGCTCATCGCAAAAATCGTTTATGCTGGGCGGTTCGCGCCCGAAGACGCGACAAAGATACTGCAAGCCGACATCTCGATGCAATCTATCGTTTTTGATCGTTTCAAGGACGAGGATACGTTTGGCGCACAGGTGGCCATCTTCGACGTCGAACACTTCACAGCCGAGCAATACGCTTTCGTGAAGCGATGGCGCGCCTCCCCGAGCGGCTTCGGGCGGCCCATCATCTTCATCGTGGATGACAAGACCCGCGCAAGGCTCATCAGCGAAGGGATGAGCCACGAAGCAAACCTGATCCGGCGGCCGCTCGATGCCGAAAACCTGACCTCGCTGGTGCGCCAGCTCAGCCTGCGGCGGTTAGGTCCCCCGCCCCAGGAAAAGGCCAAGGCGAGGACCGAACATTACATCATGTTCCCCAAGCAGGCCAAGGCGCTGCGCGCCGGCAACCAGCTTTTGGACAATGTCTTCGGCACCGCATTGACGGGGAACAGGCTTGATGCTGACGAAATCGCCCGGGACAGCACCGCCATCATCGATACGCTTGGTCAAACCGGTGTGGTCAGCTGGGTCGATGCGGTCAGGGCCCATCATGACCTGACCTATCAGCATTGCCTGCTGGTGACCGGCACGCTTCTGGCCGTCGGCCACCATCTCAAGATGAACAAGGCCGATCTCCAGCGTCTCGCCGTGGGCGGCTTGCTGCACGATCTCGGCAAGGCCGACGTGCCGACGGAGATTCTCGACAAACCCTCGGCCCTCACGCCGGAGGAACAGGTGATCGTGCGCCGTCATCCGGTCACGGGCGTGGAGCGATTGGCCATGATCCGCAACGCGCCGGCGGAGCTGGTCGCCTTCGTCCGCGATCATCACGAGTATCTCGACGGCTCCGGCTATCCGAACGGGCTGAAGGCCGAGCAAATCAGCGATCCCGTCCGGCTGCTGACCATCGTCGACATCTTCGCCGCCCTTATCGAATTCCGCGCCTATCGGTCGCCGATGACGGGACTGGATGCCATCCGCATCCTGGATGGCATGGCCGGACGGATCGACATGGAGATTCTCGCGACGGTGAAACCGATCCTGAGCAAGGTCGGCTGACGAAGCATCCTGCTTCTACAGCGGCAACCGGATGGTGGCGGTCGCCAAAGCCGAAATCCCCTCGCCGCGGCCGGTGAAGCCGAGGCGCTCGGTGGTCGTCGCTTTCACCGAGATGCAAGCGGGCTTCACCTCCACGATAGCGGCGATCCGCGCCCGCATCGCTTCCGCATGGGGTCCGATTCTGGGCGCCTCGCAGATGATTGTCACATCGAGAAGGTCGATCACGCCGCCACGCTGGCGCAGCCTTTCCGCCGCAAAGACGAGGAACCTGTCGGATGAGGCGCCCTTCCATTGCGGTTCGCCCGGCGGGAAATGCCGGCCGATGTCGCCGTCGGCCATGGCGCCCAGCAACGCGTCGGTGATGGCATGGAGCGCCACATCGCCGTCGGAATGCGCGATGAAGCCATGCGCATGCGGAATTTTCAGCCCGCAGAGCCAGACATGATCGCCCGGTCCGAAAGCATGCACATCGAAACCGGTGGCGGAACGGGAGACCATCGCCGCTCCGAGCCTTTGATTGGCGCGGGCGAGATCGTCCCGGGTGGTTATCTTCACGTTAGCGGGGTCCCCTTCGAAGACATGGACGGCGTGGCCGGCGAAGCGCGCGACGTTTCCGTCGTCGGTGAAATCGCCGCGGCCGGCCGCAGCAGCCTGGCGATGCGCGGCCAGAATGAGATCGAAACGAAAGGCTTGCGGCGTCTGCACCGCTTTGAGCGACGCCCTTTCCGGCGCGGCGGCGATCGCCCCACCCTCGACAGCGACGATCGTATCCGTGACGGCGGCGCCGGGAACCGCCGCCCCATGCTCCCGGGCTGCGGCGATGGCAGCGTCGATCAGCGCTGGCGAGACGAAGGGACGGGCGGCATCATGCACAAGCACGAGGTCGACAGCCGTGCCCGCGAGCGCCTCGAGCCCCGCCAGCACCGAGGCCTGCCGGGCCGCGCCGCCGTTCACGGGCGGCAGGATTTTGTCATGCGAAAGGGCAGCGCCCAGCCCGGCATAGGCCTCCGCATCATCGGCATGGATCACCGTGACGATGGCGGCGATGCCGGCATGCGCGGCGAAGGCCTCAAGCGTCCGCGACAGGATCGGCTCACCCGCCAGGCGGCAATATTGCTTGGGCAGATCGCCGCCGAAGCGGGATCCGCGGCCGGCGGCGACGATGATTGCGGCCACAAAAGGCGCAGGAGCGGCTGGCTTGTCAGTCATTTCCGAGGGGGTAACACGCCTTCCCAGGCCCCTCAATCATGGGCATAACGCTTATCGCAATGCCATTCGATGTTCTGGCCCCTGCCAAGGTGAACCTCTTTCTGAACGTCACCGGCCGCCGGGACGATGGCTATCACCTGCTCGAATCGCTGTTCGTCTTCACCGGTCTCGCCGACAGGATCGACGGCTGGTCCAGCGAATTGCCGCACATTCATGTTTCGGGCGAATTCGCCGCCGGCGTCAGCGCCGATCAGGCAAATCTGGTTCTGCAGGCCTGCGAATTGATGCGGCGCGAATCAGGCGTCGCAAAGCCGATGTCCTTCTGTCTGGAGAAATACGTTCCCGTGGCGGCGGGCCTGGGCGGCGGATCGGCCGACGCCGCCGCCACGCTTTCCGCTCTGAACGACTATTGGGAGCTGAACTGGCCGCAGCATCGCCTGTTATCGCTGGCCCGCGAGTTGGGCGCCGATGTGCCGGCCTGCCTGATCGACAAGCCGGTGATCGCGCGCGGCATCGGCGATGAGCTCTCGCCGGCACCGGCGCTCCCGTCCTACGCGCTGCTGTTGGCCAACCCCCGCGTGGAGACGCCGACACCGGCGGTCTTCAAGGCCTTCGCCCGCGCCAACCCCGCGATCGCCGCCCGCTCTCTACCTTCGCTGCCAGCAGGCTGGGATAGTGTGGCCGCTCTGGCGCGCGACCTTGCGGCGAGGGGCAACGACCTGCTGCCCGCCGCCCTGTCAGTCACACCCGGCATCACGCCTGTCCTGGAAGCGCTCCGGGGCTGCGAGCGGGTGGCTTATGCCGGCCTCTCCGGCAGCGGCGCGACATGCTTCGCGCTCTTTGCGACCGACGAGGACGCAAACGCGGCCGGCGAGGCCCTGTTGCACGACCACGCCGAATGGTGGTTCTGGTGGCCCGGCAAGATCATGGGCTGAGGGACGCGGGGTGCGTCCAGTGAAAATCCCGCGCATGGGCGCGGGGGATTGCCTCACGCCGCGCCGGGCGGAAGAATCAGGCCGAGATGCGGTCCTCGGTCTCGGTCGGCTCGCGCAGCACATAGCCGCGGCCCCAGACCGTCTCGATGTAGTTCTTGCCGTCGGACGCGTTCGCCAGCTTCTTGCGCAGCTTGCAGATGAACACGTCGATGATCTTAAGCTCGGGCTCGTCCATGCCGCCGTAGAGATGGTTCAGGAACATTTCCTTGGTGAGCGTGGTGCCGCGGCGGAGCGAGAGAAGCTCCAGCATCTGGTATTCCTTGCCCGTGAGATGCACGCGCTCGCCCGACACCTCGACCGTCTTCTGATCAAGATTGACGAGCAGGTCGCCGGTGGCGATGACCGATTGGGCATGGCCCTTGGAGCGCCGGACGATGGCGTGGATGCGGGCGACCAGTTCGTCCTTGTGGAAGGGCTTGGTGAGGTAATCATCGGCGCCGAAGCCCAGTCCCTTCACCTTGTCCTCGATGCCGGCCATGCCTGAAAGGATCAGGATCGGCGTCTTCACCTTGGAGACGCGGAGGCTGCGCAGAACCTCGTAGCCGGACATGTCCGGCAGGTTCAGATCGAGCAGGATGATGTCGTAGTCGTAGAGCTTGCCGAGGTCGATTCCCTCTTCGCCCAGGTCCGTCGTGTAGATGTTGAAGTTCTCGGACTTCAGCATCAATTCAATGGATTGCGCGGTAGCGCTGTCATCTTCAACAAGGAGAACGCGCATATCTGGTCCCCATATGGCCCGCCGACAGCGCCTGAAGCCGAACCATCCGGCCTCTATCCCTGCGTCTGTCGTCAAATTCCGATACGCAACGTTAACGGCAATTGGTTAACAAATGCTGATTCCCCGACGCAAGCGTTTACGGGAAAAAAGGCCTGTTCTGCATTAAGTTGCTGAGACCAGCAGAAAATTCGCGCCGGAGGCGTCTCAAGTGCCGCTTTAAGAAAGGCTGGCAACCGACTCGGGCGATGATCTTCCGCCGGGGACATCGTGATTCGCGCCTTGCAAGCCATGCCGCGCTCACCGGTCAACGCCATTCAGATTTCGTCAACCATAATGAAGAACAGTTAAGGAATGACCGCCGAATCGCTCTCCGAATCACATCGCCCCCGCGCCGCCGCCGTGCAGGCGTTGCTCGCGGAACTCGCCGATTGCGCGCCGTTGGAGGTCTACGGCCGGGTCGTTGCCGTGCGCGGGCTGCTGATCGAGATCGCCGGCCCGCTGTCGCTGATGAAGGTGGGCGGACGGCTCGCGATCGAAACGCTCGGCCCCGAGCCCGTGCTTTGCGAGATTGTGGGCTTCGGGAGCACGCATGCGCTGGCCATGCCCTTCGCGGGCCTCGAAGGCGTCCGGCGCGGCTGCCGCGCGGTGATCAGGCAGAGCACGCCTGGCGTCCGACCCTCGAGCGCCTGGCTGGGAAGGGTCGTGGATTGCTTCGGGCGGCCGCTGGACGGCAAGGGACCGGTCAGGCCGGGCGGCAAGCTCTATCCGTTCCGGGCTGATCCGCCGCCCGCCCACAAGCGCAACCGCGTCGGCGCGCCGCTCGACCTCGGCGTGCGGGCGCTCAATGCCTTCCTCACCTGCTGCAAGGGGCAGCGGATGGGCATCTTCGCCGGATCGGGCGTCGGCAAATCGGTGCTGATGGCGATGCTCGCCCGCAATGCCGCCGCCGATGTTTCGGTCATCGGCCTGATCGGCGAGCGCGGCCGCGAGGTGCAGGAGTTCCTGCAGGATGATCTGGGCGAAGAGGGCCTCGCCCGCTCCGTCGTCGTGATCGCCACCTCCGACGAACCGGCGCTCGCCCGCAAGCAGGCGGCCTATCTGACGCTCTCCATCGCCGAGTATTTCCGCGACGAGGGCAAGGATGTGCTGTGCATGATGGATTCGGTGACGCGCTTCGCCATGGCGCAGCGCGACATCGGCCTCGCCGCCGGCGAGCCTCCCACCACCAAGGGCTATACGCCGACCTGCTTCTCCGAACTGCCGCGCCTGCTCGAACGGGCCGGGCCGGGGGAAGGTCCCGGCGCGATCACCGGCCTGTTCAGCGTGCTCGTCGACGGCGACGATCATAACGAGCCCGTTGCCGACGCCGTGCGCGGCATTCTGGACGGCCATATCGTCATGGAGCGCCGCATTGCCGAGCGGGGCCGCTACCCGGCGGTCAATGTGCTGAAAAGCATCTCCCGCACGATGCCGAAATCCTGCGATCCGCTCTATTGGCCGACCGTGCAGGAGGCCCGTCGCCTGATGGCGACCTACGCCGACATGGAGGAGCTGATCCAGCTCGGCGCCTATCGCCGGGGCACGACGCCGGATATCGACCTCGCAATCGCCAAGCATCCGCTTTTTGAAAATTTTCTGCGTCAAGGTAAGGAAGAAGCAACCTCCTTGAGCGATTGTTATGACCGTCTCGCGGAAATCATCGGCCATTCGGGTGGGAACGCCTGAGTGACCATAGTGAGTTTCGGCTTCCCGGAGTTGCGTTGCTATGAAGTCGCGTGAAACATTGATCCGCCTGAAGAAATTTCAGGTCGATGAAAAGCGCCGCCGCGTGGCGCAGATTGAAGCCATGATCGCCGATTTCGAGCGCATGGCGGCCGACCTCGACCGCGAGGTCGCCAATGAGGAGCGCCGGGCCGGAATTTCCGACCCGGGCCATTTCGCCTATCCGACCTATGCGCGCGCCTCCCGCACCCGCAGGGAAAAGATCGTTCATTCGGCAGATGAGCTCAGGGGCCAGCTTGATGGCGCCAAAAGCGAACTCGAGTTTGCCTTCGAGGACCTGAAGAAGGTTGAGATCCTCCAGGATCGCGAAATGGCCGCCGAGCGGATCGAGGAACAGCGCCGCGAACAGATCGAGATGGACCGCGTTGGGTCGCGCATGCGCCTGCGAGCCTAAGGCGGGCTGTCAGCGCGCAGCCCGCATCCCGCGCAGCGCGTTCCTGACGACAAGCGCCACGACCATTGCCGGCTGGGCCAGGATCGCGGCGGCGAGAAGGGCGGATTCGGCGGTCACGGGCAGGCTCTCCATGGTTTCGCCGGGTCGAAGCTCCGGCGCTCATGGAAGTTCTTCTGAAGGACCGCCGTTGCTGCCGTTTGCAGCCTTTGTGAAGAATTATGTCCGCCCGAAGTTTCCGCGGAGCCGGGCTCAGGTGGCTTCATCCTCACCGGCGGCGAGGACCGCCGGGATATCGAGGGCGGCCTTGGGACCGCCCGAACCGGTCGCCCCTTCAAGGTCCGGCGTTTCCGGCGCATCGATATCGGGCAGATCCCGCAGGGACGCCAGGCCGAACAGGCTGAGGAACGCCGGCGTCGTCACATAGGTAAGCGGCGCGCCCGGCTGCGCGACGCGGGGGCCGGCGCCCACGAGTCCCGCCTGCTTGAGGAGCGCGATCGTATCCCGGCTGATCTCCCGGCCGAGCGCCGCGGAGAGCTGCGCCCGCGTTACCGGCTGCAGATAGGCGATCGCCGTGACGGCGAGAGTCTCGGTTGGCGAAAGGCCTGGCGCCTCGCCCTGATCGCTGCGGGCGCCGGCCTGCCGCACCGCATCGCTGAAGCGCCGGCGCGTGCGGTGCTGCCAGCCGCCGCCGACGGCGACGAGATCATAGGGCCGGCGGCGGAGCTCGTCGCGGATATCGGCGATGAGATCGTCGAGCACGCAATCGCGGCCCACCAGCGCGGCGAGCGCGTCGCGCGGCAGCACCCCGCGCGAGGCGAAGATCGCCGCCTCCACCCGGCCCATCCATTCGCGCCAGCGGGCCTCCGGCGGAAGATCGGCGAGTTCCCGGTCAAAAAGCGGAGATTGCTTCGCCGATGCCGCTCGCTCCCGGGCCATGGCTCAAAGACCGTAGAGGCGGAATGCGGATCGGTCCGTCAGCAGCCTGAGGCCGCCAAGCTCGCGGAGCCGTTCGAGGAAGCGGCGGGCGGCGCGCTCCGAACCGAGGCCGGTCAAGGTCGTCGCCATGACGCTGTCATCGCCCAGGATAGCGGCGAGCGCCCGCTCGCCGCCCTTGCTGCGCACATAGGCGAAAGCCGCCTGCAGCGCCTGCGCGCGGCGGGCAAGATCAGCCGCCCTCACGTGGGCAGCCGCGAGCGTTTCACCGAAGGCCGCGTGGCAGGCGGCGGACCAATCGGGATCGTCGGGCAGGGCTTGCTTGCCATCCTGCCTTGACAGCCCTGTCGAAGGCCTGCCGCAGGCCAGCAACGGCAGGGAATGGGACCACCCGCAGGCTGACGCAAGAGCCAGATCGGCGCTCATCAGGGCGAGGACCGAGGCCGGACCCTTCGCTGTGCCAAGTTCCGCCACCGTTGCACTGGCCGCCGCAGCGGCGCTTTCGATGGGCGTGGCCCGCTCGCCAGCCGCAGCGATCCGCCGCGCCGATTCTTCCGCCAGCGGCACGCCGAGCCCGGCGGCGAGGCGCATCAACATCGGCCCGCCCTGCCGGACGGGATGCGCTGCGAAATCCCGCCAGACGCGGTGGATGCGGCCAGCCGGGCCGGGATCGTTGCCGGGACGGGTCAGATGATGGGCGTCGCGCAGGCCGGCCTCGTCCGTGGCGACGCGCAGCATCCGCGTGCTGGCGACGGCGGCCGCCAGCGCCTGCCGTTGGCGCAAGGCTCCCAGCCAGACAGGCTCGGCGCGGATGATGCGATCGACGGCCAGCAACGCCGCGCCGGCGTGAAAGGCGCTTGCGGCGGGATTGGCAGGACCGGTTTGTCTGGCGGCGAGCCAGCCCGGAAGAGACGCAACAGACGCTCCGGGAGCTACCGGCGGGCGTCCGCGCGGTTTGCGCGTCTTCCGCTTTCCCGCCTCCGGAACCTGGCTGATCGGCGGCTGGAAGGACGGATGCTCCATCGGGCGTTCTGCGCTTCCCTTCGGCGTTTTGCTGCGTGATTCGTAGTCGAAGACGCCGCCCTCCGCTATCCCGGATTTGCCGGTTTGCCTGACCGGGCAAGCTTGATAACCATGCGGGCATGGCCGAATCGCATGCCGACGTTCCTGACGATGCGCCGCAGCGCCATCAGTCTGTTGAGCTGCAAGGCAACGCCATGCCCGCTGCAATGGCGGAGCCGCTGCCGTCGCGGGCGACGCCGGCCTTGTCCCGCCTTGCCGAAACGGCGCGGGGCTATGCCGCGGCGCGCTCCAGCGCCAACACGCGGAAGGCCTATGCGTCTGACTGGGCGCAGTTCCAGCGCTGGCGCCGCCGCAAGGGCTTCGATGCGGCGCAACCCGATCCGCAGATCGTGGGCCTCTATCTCGCGGCATCGGCTTCAGGCGAGGGCGTGGCGAAAGCCGCCGTATCAACAATCGAACGGCGGCTTGCCGCGATCACCGCCGCCTATCGCACGGCCGGCACGCCCCTGCCCCGTCAGGACCGACACATCATGGATGTCATGGCCGGCATTCGCCGCCTACATGCGCGGCCGCCCCGGCAGAAGGAGGCGCTCTTCGCTGAGGACATCCTCGCCATGTGCGCCACCTTGCCGAACAATCTGCGCGGCTACCGCGACCGCGCCATTCTTCTCGTCGGCTTCGCCGGCGGACTGCGGCGATCGGAGATCACCGGGCTCGATTGCGGTCCCGAACAGACGCCCGATCCAGGCGGCTGGATCGAAATTCTCGAAGAAGGCGCGCTCCTCACCATCCGGGGCAAGACCGGCTGGCGTCAGGTGGAGATCGGCCGGGGGTCGAAAGAGAGCTCCTGCCCGGTGCGGGCGCTGGAATTATGGCTGAAGCTCGCCCGCGTCAGCCATGGACCCGTGTTCCGCCGTGTCCGCGAACAGAATACCGGCGTGGGTTCGGAACGCCTTGATGACAAGCATGTGGCCCGCCTCGTCCAGTCCGCCGCCATGAAGGCCGGCGTGCGCTCCGATCTCCCCGAGGCCGAGCGCAAGGCCCTGTTCGCCGGCCATTCGCTGAGAGCGGGCCTCGCCTCGTCGGCGGAGGTCGACGAAGCTCATGTGCAGCGCCAGCTTGGCCATGCGTCGGTGGAGATGACCCGCCGCTACCAGCGCCGCAAGGAGCGCTTCCGCATCAACCTGACAAGGGCCGCCGGCCTCTGATCACGGCGGATGCCCGCCGGCGCCCGGTCGGGCCTTCACCCAAAGGTGAAATTGCCGCATTGCAACACAGGTGACTCCGGCATGTTGACGCTGCAACATGGCGCTCTTCTTTCTCGGGAGTCTGAGCGATGAACATGCATGTGACGGACGGATTGCAGGGCGCCGGGAAATTCGCCATCGGCCAGCCCGTGCCCCGGTCTGAAGATCCGAAGCTCTTGCGCGGGGAAGGAACCTATACCGACGACCTCCGGCTGCCCGGTCAGGTCTATGCCGCGATGGTGCGGAGCCAATACGCCCATGGAATCATCGAAGGCATCGGGACTGATGCGGCCAAAGCGATGCCGGGCGTGCTTGGCATCTTCACCGGGCCCGATCTTCTCGCCGCCGGCTACGGCACGCTCGTCTGCAACATGGTTTATCCCAATGCCGACGGCTCGCCGATGAGCCGCCCGCCCCGTCATGCGCTGGCGGTTGACCGGGTGCGCTATCTAGGCGAGCCCGTAGCCTTCGTCGTGGCGGAATCGCCAGAAGCCGCGCAGGATGCGGCGGAAGCGGTCATTCTCTCGCTGGCCGCCCTGCCTGCTGTCGTCGGCATGCCCCAGGCTCTCGCGGAAGGCGCGCCCTTGCTGCATGAGGAAGCGCCGGGCAATGTGGCGCTCACCTGGCATTACGGCGACAGCGCCAGGGTGGCGGAGGCCTTTGCCTCAGCGGCCCATGTGACGAAGCTGGAGCTGGTCAACAGCCGCGTTGTCGTGAATGCCATGGAGCCGCGCTCGGCCATCGCGGAATACAGCGCCGAAAGCGGCCGTTTCACGCTGCATGTCGGCTCGCAGGGCGTCTTCGGCCTGCGCAATGCGATTGCGGATGAGATTCTGAAACTGCCGCGCGACAAGGTGCGCGTGCTCACCGGCCAGGTCGGCGGCTCCTTCGGCATGAAGGCCTCGGTCTATCCCGAATATGTCTGCCTGCTGCATGCGGCCCGCATGCTCGGGCGGCCGGTGAAATGGACCGACCGGCGCTCGGAAAGCTTCGTATCGGATCATCATGGCCGCGATCACAGCGTCATCGCCGAACTCGCGCTTGACGCGAAGGGCAAGTTCCTGGCGATCCGCGTGAAAGGTCTCGGCAATATGGGCGCCCATCTCACCCATGTCGGCCCGATGATGGCGACGCTCAACATCATCAAGAACATGGTGAGCCTCTACGCCACGCCGCTGATCGAGATGAACGCGCGCTGCGTCTTCACCAACACGACGCCTGTCGCCGCCTATCGCGGGGCGGGCCGGCCCGAGGGCAATTATTACATGGAGCGGCTGATCGACACCGCCGCCGCCGAGATGGGGATCGACCGGCTGACTTTGCGGCGCAGGAACTTCATTCCGCCCGCCGCCATGCCCTTCAAAACCGCCGCCGGCACCGTTTACGACACCGGTGATTTCCGGGCCCTTTTCGACGAGGCTCTGGAGAAGGCGGATGTCAAGGGCTTCAGGGTCCGTAAGGCTGCGAGCCGCAAGGCCGGCAAGCTCCGGGGCCTTGGCATCGGCTGTTTCCTGGAGGTCACGGCCCCGCCCATGAACGAGATGGGCGGCATCCGCTTCGAGAAGGACGGCACGGTGACGATCGTCACCGGCACGCTCGATTACGGGCAGGGCCATGCCACGCCCTTCGCGCAGGTTCTTGTGCAATCGCTCGGCGTCCCCTTCGAGGCGGTCCGGCTGATCCAGGGCGACAGCGACGCGCTGATCGCCGGCGGCGGCACCGGCGGCTCCAAATCGATCATGGCGAGCGGCGCGGCGATCATGGAAGCCAGCGTCAAGGTGATCGAGCAGGGCCGGCGCATCGCCGCCCATGTGCTGGAGGCGGGGGAAACCGATATCGCCTTCCGGGCAGGACGCTTCGCCGTCGTGGGCACTGACAAGGGCATCGCCATCATGGATCTGGCGCGGCGGCTGCATGATGGACTGACGCTCCCAACCGATCTGCCGCAGACGCTTGATGTCAGCCACATCTTCGGGACGGCTCCCTCCGCCTATCCGAACGGCTGCCACATCGCCGAGGTCGAGATCGATCCGGACACCGGCGTCGCAGAGGTGGTGCGCTATACGGCGGGCGGAGATTTCGGCGCCGTGGTCAATCCGCTGCTGGTGACAGGACAGGTGCATGGCGGCGTGGTGCAGGGGATCGGCCAGGCGCTGCTCGAGCTCACGCAATACGACGAGAACGGCCAGCTGCTGACCGGCTCCTACATGGATTACGCCATGCCGCGCGCCGATGACGCGCCGTTCTTCACTTTCCACAGCCATCCCGTGCCGGCGACCACCAATCCGCTGGGCGCCAAGGGCTGCGGCGAGGCAGGCTGCGCGGGCGCTCTCCCCTCTGTCATGAATGCGGTCGTCGATGCCCTTAAGGATCACGGCATCCGGCATATCGACATGCCGGCCACGCCGATGACAATCTGGCAGGCGATTCACAAGGGCGGGAACTGACCGGACTTCCTTTCAGAAAGCGCTGGTGAGCCCCCGCACGGCGAAGGCGCTCGCCATCATGCCTGCGACGAAGAGCGGCACGCCGAATCCGCTGTACCAGAGCGCCTTTTCGACCGGCGCCTTGAGGAAGCGCAGCATCATCAGCAGTTGCGCCGCAAGGAAGAGCACGATGACCGCGGCCTGCACGGGCGCGCCCCAGTAAAGCAGCAGCCCGATCACCACGGCCTGCGGCAGCGCCATGATGAGGCAGGCGGCCCTGGCGGCGCCATCCGCGCCCAGCAGCACCGGCAGCGAATTGATGCCCATTTCCCGGTCGCCCTTGATCGCCTTGAAATCATTGAGCGTCATGATGCCATGGGCGCCGACACTGTAGAGGAAGGCCAGGATCAGGATGGGCGCGGGCGGCAGCACGCCGCCCAGCATCGCCGCCGCGCCCGTCACCCAGGCAAGGCCCTCATAGGAAAAGCTGCAGGCCGCGTTGCCCAGCCAGCCGTTCTGCTTGAGGCGCAAGGGAGGCGCGCTGTAGGCCCAGGCCAGAAACAGGCCGACGGCAGCCGAGATGAACACCCACTGCCCGAGGGTCGCCGCCACCGCGAGCGACAGCAGCGTCCATATGCCCGCGATATAGAGGCCCCAGCGGCCCGGAATGCGGCCAGACGGAATCGGCCGCTGCGGCTCGTTGATCGCATCGACCTCGCGGTCATACCAATCGTTAATCGCCTGGCTCATGGCGCAGACGAGCGGGCCCGCCAGAATGATCCCGACAAGGGCGATCTGCCAATTGGCGGTGATGGACACCCCGGAAGACACCACCCCGCAGGCGAAGGCCCACATCGGCGGGAACCAGGTGATCGGCTTCAGCAGTTCCAGCACAGCCGAGGGTGCAGGGTATGTCCGCGATGGCATCGTCATCAGCAAAATGCTTAAGTCCCGTTCCAGATGAAGTCCATCTATCTGGCCGGACTTTGCCTCGAAGACCAACGGGGATACAGCGTTGGCGCCGGGCCGATCAGCCGTCAGCCCCCAGAAAAGCATTCCAGAGTCCTTCGACGAAACCGGGCTCGAGGTCCCTGGTGATGAACACCAGGCGCGTGCGCTGGTCGTCGTCGGGCCAGTGATCGAGGATCACCGGCGGATGAAAGACATGCTGCACGCCATGGATGACCGCCGGATTGTCCGGGCTCTCGGCGATCTTCACGATGCCTTTGAGGCGCAGGAGCTTCGGCCCATGGGCCGCGCGCAGCAGATCCTGAAAGAGGGCGAAGCTCTCCGCGGCGATCGGCTTGCCGGTGGCGAAGGCATGCGCGCGGATTGAGGCATCATGCCGGTTGGGATCGTTGTGGTCCTGCCCGCGCGCTGCGGCGGCTGCGCGCAGATCATCCCCGTCGGCGTGGATGGTTCCGTCGGCATGGCGATGCGCCTTGCGGCCGAGCGCGGCCAGCAGGTCCTCGTCTCCGAGCCAGCGCGCGACATCCGGCGCTTTCGTGGCCGGATCATAAAGCCCGCAATCCAGCAGGTCGCTGGCAGTGGCGTCCGCCGCGTCGACAAGCGGTGCCAGGGGATTGAGGCGGCGCAGGCGGCCGATGAGCGCCTCTGCCGCCTTCCCGGCGAGATCGCGCTTGGTCAGCACCAGACGGTCCGCGACCGCCGCCTGCTTCACCGCCTCCGGCTGAATGTCCAGCGTGGCCATGCCATTCACGGCGTCGACGAGCGTGATGACACCCTCCAGGCTGTAGCGCAGGCCAAGATAGGGATGGGCCATCACCGTCTGCAGGATCGGCGCGGGATCGGCGAGGCCGGTGGTCTCGATCAGCACCCGGCGGAACGGCGTGATGCGGCCGTTGTCGCGCTTCCTGAGCAGCCCCTCCAGCGTGTTCACCAGATCGCCGCGGATGGTGCAGCAGAGGCAGCCGGATTGCATCAGCACCATGCCCTCGTCGAGCGTTTCCAGCAGCAGATGATCGAGCCCGATCTCGCCGAATTCATTGACGATCACGACCGTATCGGCAAGCTCCGGATCCTTGAGGAGGCGGTTGATCAGCGTGGTCTTGCCAGCCCCGAGAAAGCCTGTGACCACGGTGAGCGGAATCGGCGGAACAGGGCTTTTCGGCTCCGCGCTCATGCGCTCTCCCGCGCCGCCGGGGCGCTGCGCTGCTTCCAGATATCGAGCGCCAGTCCCAGAACAACCAGCGCGACGCCGGCGATCTGGACCGGCGCGAGCGTTTCGCCAAGGACGATCGCCGCAGCCAGGATCGCGACGATCGGCTCGATCAGGAACAGCAGCCCGATTGTCGCGGCGCTGAGATGGGGCGCCGCCGCGAACTGACAGGAGAAGCCGATGTAGAAGCCGAGCGCCGACAGCGCCACGGCGGCCCAGACGGCGCCGAACTGATCAGCCGTCGGCAGCCCGGTCAACCAGGCGGCGGGAACGAGGATGAGGCAGGCGATGGCCTGCGCCCAGAACAGCAGCGTGATCCGGTCCTGTTTGAGCGTGGCCGTAATCGTGAACATGGCCGCCGAAGCAAAAGCCGCCACGAAGGCCAAGGCGAGCCCGCGCCAGTCCAGCCCGTCGAGCGATGGCCCGACGGCCAGCAGGATTCCGGCAAAGGCGATGGCGAAGGCCAGCATGCGCCAGCCCGTGATCCGCCCGCCGCCGGTGAAGGGTGCGGCAAGGATCAGCATCAGCGGGAAGGTATAGAAGACCGTCACCGCCATCGCGACGGGCACGAAGGACAGCGACGACAGATAGCCGACGGCAAGCACGCCCGAAACGATGCCGAGCAGGATGATGCGGCGGGTTTCGCCATGCGCGATGCGGAAGGAGCGGCCCGTCAGCAGGATGCAGAAGGCGAGCGCCAGGACGAAGAGCAGACTGCGCTGCGCCGCGAGATTGCTGCCGTTGACGCCGCCCAGCCCCGCGACGCGCGCGGCGGGAATGTTGATGCCATAGGCGATGGCCCCGATGACGATCAGCGCACCCCCGAAAAGGGCGCGGGGCGGCGACGTCATTCGTCGTCCTCAGCCGGCTTCCTCTTCGGCTGGGCCTTGGGCGCGGCTTTGGCCGCCTGCGCTTTGGCGGTTCGAGCTTTGGCGGGCGCTGCCTTCGCCGGCTGCACCTTGGCCTGCTGCGCCTTCGCGGGCGGCGCGAGAGCGGGGGCAGGCGGCCGCGGCCGGATGGCGGCGGCGGCGGAAGGCCGTTCAGGGGCCGCCGCTGTGCCCCGCGTGATCACGCCAGGAAGCTGCAGCGGCTCGCCGGACTTCGCCTCGCTGCCGCCGGCAGTGGGCCGGATCGCAGCCTGCGAGGAGGGACGGTCATTGCGCGGCTCGAGGCCTGGAACGGCGCCGCGCAGGGCCGGCGGAGCCAGCGCTGTCGCATTGGCGGGAAGGCCCGGCGCCGGCGCATCCGCCAGCGCCGTTGCCGGTGCGGCACGGCGTCCGCCCGGAGCCAGCGCCACGGCGGTGCTGCCCGGCGCCCTGCCGAGATAGACGGGAATGGGAACCGCGGCGACCCGCGGCCCGAGCAGCGCACGCCCGCCCTGCGGCTGGCCGCCGAAACCCTGCTGAGCGGGCTGCGGATTCTGTCCAGCGAAGAAGGCAAGCGCCGAGCCGCCGGCCATGTTCTCGCCGGCTGCGGTATTGGCGAGAAGCGAGCCGCTGTAATCCGAATCGTCCGAGAGGACGACGCCCCTGCGGCGGCCCGAGCAGATCTCGCGCCGCATATCGGGTGCGGTGGCGAAGCTCGACCTGGGCAGGGCTTCCAGGGTCCGGCCCGAACTGTTCCAGGCGCCGAAGCCCCGGTCGAGCAATTGCGCCGAGCGCAGCACGCGTTCGCCGCCCGAGCCCGCGCCGAGCACGACCACGATCAGCGAGCGTCCGCCCCGATCGGCCGTCGCCACAAGATTGAAGCCGGAAGCGCAGACGAAGCCCGTCTTCATGCCATTGGCGCCGGGATAGCGGCCCAGCAGCCCGTTCGTGTTGTTGAGGACGCGGTTGCCCAGCTGCACCGCGCCTATCGACCAATAGTCCTGATAATCGGGAAACTCCGTCAGGAGCGCGCGGGCGAGAAGGGCGAGATCGCGGGCCGAGGATTGGTGGCCCCCGGCATGGAAACCATGCGGATTGACGAAATGGCTCTCCGTCATGCCGAGCCGGCGCGCCTCGGCGTTCATCATGGCGGAGAAATTCTCGACCGACCCGCCGATCGCTTCGGCGATCACATAGGCGACGTCGTTGGCCGATTTGACCATCGTGATCTTGATGGCGTTGTCGAGGGTGATCTCCTGCCCGGGACGGATGCCGATCTTGCTCGGCTTCTGGCCAGCGGCGCGGGCGGAGGCGACAAGCGGCGTATCGAGCCGGGCCTGGCCCGCCTTGACGGCCCTGAGCGCCACGAACACCGTCATCATCTTGGTGGTGGAGGCGGGATTCCATGGCCTTGTGGCCTCTTCCTCCAGCAGCACTTGCCCCGTCGCGGCGTCAACCACGATATAGGGGGCCTGCGCCTGCGCGCCCGACGGCGAGAGCGCCAGCAGGGGAGATATCGCAAGGGTCAGGCAGGTCAATCGGCGCAGGGAGAAGAACACCATCAGGCCTTCGGATCAAAAGGGGGCAAATCAGTGGCTGCGATTGCTCCTCGTACAACCCAATCGCCCGGATGGGAAGCCAAACGTCGCGACAGGACTGGATTCGGAAGCTGTCGAGCGGCTAAGGTCGCGGCCTTCCTGCTGATTGGTTGTTCGTGTCCCTCCTCTGGATTCCCGTCACGCTCATCGCTGCGGCCGCGCAAACGGCCCGCAACGCGACCCAGCGCAGCCTGACGGAGAGCATCGGCACTGTCGGCGCGACGCAGGTGCGGTTTCTCTTCGGCCTGCCCTTCGCCCTGCTGTTCCTGCAGGCCGTTTGCCTCGCCGAAGGCCGTTGGCCGCCGCAGCCCGGCTCTACGGCGCTGCTCTTCACCTTGGCGGGCGCCCTGTTCCAGATCCTGGCGACGGCGCTGATGCTGACCGCCATGAAATCGAAATCCTTCTCGGTGACGACCGCCTATATCAAGACCGAGCCGGTTCTGACCGCCTGCGTCGGCTTCGCGCTGCTGGGCGATCCGCTGACGCCGCTCAAGATCATCGCGATCCTGATCGCCAGCGCCGGCGTCATCGCCATGAGCGTCAAGCCCGACACTCTGCGGGCCGTGCTGTCGGATATCCGCCCGGCGCTGCTCGGCATTATCGCGGGCGGCTGTTTCGGCCTCTCCGCAGTCGCCTTCCGGGGCGCGATCCTCGCCCTTCCCGATGGCGGATTCGTCATACGGGCTACGACGATTCTCGCCGCAGGACTGGCGATCCAGACATTGCTGCTCCTCGTCTATCTTCTGTTGTTCGATCGCACCGCCCTGATCCGCAGCTTCGGCGTCTGGCGGGCCTCGCTGGGAGCCGGCTTTCTGGGCGCCTTCGCCTCGCAATTCTGGTTTCTCGGCTTCGCGCTCACCTCGGCCGCCAATGTGCGGACCCTGGCGCTGGTGGAGGTCTTCTTCGCGCAGGCGCTCTCGCGCCGGCTGTTCAACCAGCAGACTTCGCTCAGCGAGTATCTCGGCATGGCGCTTGTCGTGATTGGCGTCGGGCTGCTGTTGCTGGCCGCCACGACCTGAACTACGAGAACTGTAAATCGAAAACATCGACTTCGGGAGGACCAACATGACCACCATCGCCGTCATCGGACTGGGCAATATGGGCGGGCCCATGGCCGCCAATCTCGTCAAGGCCGGGCACCCCGTCGTCGGCTATGACCTCATGGCCGAATCCCGGGAGCAGGCCAAAGCCGCCGGTGTCAGCGTGCATGGCGGCGCGGTCACGGCCGTCCGCGACGGCGACGCGGATATCGTGATCACCATGCTGCCCGCCGGGAAGCATGTCCGGGCCGTCTGGTCCGAGCTGCTGCCAGTGGCCAAGCGGGGAGCCCTTTTCATCGATTGCTCGACCGTGGATGTCGACAGCGCCCGCGCCGTGCATGATCTGGCTGCAAAGGCCGATATTGCTTCGCTGGATGCGCCCGTTTCCGGCGGCACCGGCGGAGCGAAGGGCGCGGCCTTGACCTTCATGGCGGGTGGGACGGACGAGGCTTTCGCCCGCGGCAAGCCGATTCTGGCGGCGATGGGCAAGAAGATCGTGCATTGCGGCGGCGCGGGCGCCGGTCAGGCCGCCAAGATCTGCAACAATATGATCCTCGGCATTTCGATGATCGGCGTGGGCGAGGCTTTCGTGCTGGCGGAAAAGCTCGGCCTCTCGCATCAGGCGCTCTTCGATGTGGCCTCGACCTCGTCCGGCCAATGCTGGTCGCTGACGACCTACTGCCCGGTTCCCGGCCCCGTGCCGGCATCGCCCGCCAACAACGGCTACAAGCCCGGCTTCGCCGCCGACCTGATGCTGAAAGACCTGAAGCTCAGCCAGGAAGCGGCGCTGAGCGCCGGCGCGATCACGCCGCTCGGCGCCGCCGCCGCGCAGCTTTACGCCTTGTTCCAGGCCGCCGGCCATGGCGGCGAGGATTTCTCCGGCATGATCAATTTCCTGCGCGGCATGGCGAAGGAGGGGCGGGCCTGAGCGAAGCGTTTTCTCAAGAGTCCGTGACCGCGCTTCCGCGAAACGGGAAACCGCTCTATCGGTGGCCGGTCAATGCGTTCGCTGGACAGGAGATTTCCATGCTTGATCGTCGCGCCCTCATCCTCTCGTCGCTCGCCACGGCGGCCGCCGGCCTGGCGCTCCCTGCCGAAGCGCGGGCTCCCCTTGCGGGCCGCCAGGTGCCGGGAGTATATCGCCGGAAGATCGGCTCTTACGAGATCACGGCGATCAGTGACGGCTCCGTTGCACTGAACGCGCAGCTTTTCGCGGGAGCCGACCAGGCGGAGATCAAGCGCCTGCTGGCGAGCTATGGTTTGCTGGATGTGCCGCCGACAGCCGTGAACGCCTTTGTCGTCAACACCGGGCGGCGGACCTACCTGATCGACACCGGCACGGGATCCAACAAGGCGTTCGGCAACACCCTCGGCCGCATGCGCGATAACCTCGTGGCGGCGGGCATCCAGCCCAGCCAGATCGATGCCGTGATCCTCACCCACGCCCATACGGACCACGCCGAGGGCCTGATCACGTCTGGCGGCGCGGCCCGCTTCCGCAACGCCGAGGTCATCATCCACGAGAACGAGGCCAACTTCTGGCTGGACGAAAGCATTGCCTCGCGGGCTCCCGAGGCGGCCAAGCCGTTCTTCGCCTCGGCGAGGAAGGCGCTTGCGCCCTATGCCGGCCGGTTGCGCAAGGTGAAGGGCGGCGAGATCGCGCCGGGACTCACGCTCGAACCCGCGTTCGGCCATACGCCCGGACACAGCATCGTGCGCGTCGCCTCCGGCAACCAGCAGATGCTGTTCGTGGGCGACACGATCCACAACGCCGTAATCCAGACGGCGCGGCCCGATGTCACCTTCGCCTTCGACTCGGACGGCAGGCAGGCCGCCGAATCGCGCAAGCGCGTCTTCGACATGGTGTCGGCCGACGGCATGACCATCGCCGCCACCCATATCGCCTTCCCGGGCATCGGCAGGATCATCAGGGACGGGGCGGCGTTCCGCTACGTGCCGGCCGATTTCGCCGACACGATCTGAGCGGCTGAAGGGCCGGCGAAAAAGCCCCGGGGCGCATGCTCCGGGGCCTGACGTCTCACCCCATCACGGGAATTGTGAACTCGGAGCCCTTGCCGATGCTGGAGGGCCAGCGGCCCGTCACCGTCTTCGTCTTGGTGTAGAAGCGGAAGGCATCCGGCCCGTGCTGGTTGAGATCGCCGAAGCCTGAGCGCTTCCAGCCGCCGAAGGTGTAATAGGCGAGCGGCACGGGGATCGGCACATTGACGCCCACCATGCCGACATTGACCTTGGAGGCGAAATCGCGCGCCACATTGCCGTCCCGCGTGAAGATGGCGGTGCCGTTGCCGTATTCGTGGTCGTTGGTCATCTTCAGCGCGGCGGCGTAATCCGGCGCGCGCACGACCGAGAGCACCGGCCCGAAGATCTCCTCCTTGTAGATGCGCATGCCGGTCGTCACATGGTCGAAGAGGCAGCCGCCCATGTAGAAGCCGTTCTCGTAGCCCTGCATGGTGAAGCCGCGGCCGTCGACAGCGAGCGTCGCGCCTTCCCTGACGCCGAGATCGACATAGCCCTTCACCTTTTCGAGATGCGCCTTCGTGACGAGCGGGCCGAAATCGGCCGAAGCATCCGTCGAAGGGCCGACCTTGAGGCTTTCCACGCGCGGCACGAGCCGTTTCACCAGTTCATCCGCCGTTGACTGGCCGACCGGCACCGCCACCGAGATCGCCATGCAGCGCTCGCCCGCCGCGCCATAACCCGCGCCGATCAGCGCGTCGACCGCCTGATCCATATCGGCATCCGGCATGATGATCATGTGGTTCTTGGCGCCGCCGAAGGCCTGCACCCGCTTGCCGTTGGAGCAGCCGCGGCCATAGATATATTCGCCGATGGGCGTCGAACCGACGAAGCCGATGGCCTGGATATCCGGATCGTCGATGATCGCATCGACGCTTTCCTTGTCGCCATTGACCACATTGAGGATGCCGGGCGGCAGGCCGGCCTCGATCATCAATTCGCCGAGCCGCATCGGCACGCCCGGATCGCGCTCGGACGGCTTCAGGATGAAGGCGTTGCCGCAGGCGATGGCGGGAGCCAGCTTCCACATCGGGATCATGGCCGGGAAGTTGAACGGCGTGATGCCGGCCACGACGCCGAGCGGCTGGCGCATCGAGTAGATGTCGATGCCGGGCCCGGCGCCATCGGTGTATTCGCCCTTCAGCATATGCGGCGCGCCGAGCGCCACTTCCACCACCTCGACGCCGCGCTGGATATCGCCCTTGGCGTCCGGGATCGTCTTGCCATGCTCGCGGGCGAGGATATCGGCCAGTTCGTCATTGTGTTTCGCCACGAGGTCGAGGAATTTCATCAGCACGCGCGCCCGCCGCTGCGGATTGGTCGCCGCCCAGCCCGGCTGCGCCGCCTTGGCATTGGCGACGGCGGCGGTCAGCTCCGCCTTCGAGGCCAGCGCCACCTTGCCGCGCAAGGTTCCGTCCATCGGCTGCCAGACATCGGCGAAGCGGCCCGAAGCGCCCGGCACATGCTTGCCGCCGATGAAATGTCCGTAATTGATCATATCGTCTCCTCCTCAAGGTTTTGGCACCCGATAGACCCGAAGCTGCCCGATCACAATGCTCTCTTTGGCAAAAGGTGGCCGTGAATCCGGGTTAACCTGCGGGCTCCATCCCTCCCCTTGACGGGGAGGGTCGGCGGCGAAAGCCGCCGGGGAGGGGTGATCATGAGGGTGAAAATGAGAAAAAGCCCCCCACCCGGCCCTTCCCCCGGATCAAGTCCGGGGTCCGGGCCACCCGCCCCGCAAGGGGGCGGGATGAGTGCCCGTGGAGGCAATCGTTAAGCCGAGTTCAGGGCCGTGTTGGCGAAAGGAAGCCGCCGCAACCGCGACAGAGCGACCCTCGACGTTCAGCCCCCCCGCTGCTATGGCCGTGCTATGACGAAGCAGAGCATCGACAACATCCGCAATTTCTCGATTGTGGCCCATATCGACCATGGCAAATCGACGCTGGCCGACCGGCTGATCCAGATCACCGGCGGGCTTTCTGCGCGCGAGATGACCGAGCAGGTGCTCGATTCGATGGATATCGAGAAAGAGCGCGGCATCACCATCAAGGCGCAGACCGTGCGGCTCGATTACAAGGCGCAGGACGGAAAAACCTATATCCTCAACCTGATGGACACCCCCGGCCACGTCGATTTCGCCTATGAGGTGTCGCGGAGTCTGGCCGCCTGCGAGGGCTCGCTGCTCGTCGTCGACGCCTCGCAGGGCGTGGAGGCGCAGACGCTCGCCAATGTCTATCACGCGCTCGACGCCAACCACGAGATCGTGCCGGTGCTGAACAAGGTGGACCTGCCCGCCGCCGAACCGGAGCGCATCAAGCAGCAGATCGAGGATGTGATCGGGCTCGACGCCTCCGGCGCCGTGCCGATTTCGGCCAAGACCGGCCTCAACATCGAGGCGGTGCTGGAGGCGATCGTCACCCGCCTGCCCGCGCCGCAGGGCGACCCGGACGCGCCGCTGAAGGCGATGCTCGTCGACAGCTGGTATGACAATTACCTCGGCGTCGTGGTGCTCGTGCGCATCATCGACGGGGTGCTGCGCAAGGGCCAGAAGGTCCGCATGATGAGCGCCAAGGCCACCTACGAGGTCGAGCGCGTCGGCTATCTCACGCCCAAGCTGGCGCCGGTGGATCACCTCGGCCCCGGCGAGGTCGGCGTCATCACCGCCTCGATCAAGGAGGTGGCGGACACCCGCGTCGGCGATACGATCACCGACGACCGCAACCCTACCGCCGAGGCGCTGCCGGGCTTCAAGCCCGCCCAGCCCGTCGTCTTCTGCGGCATGTTCCCGGTCGACGCCGCCGATTTCGAGGATCTGCGCGCCGCCGTCGGCAAGCTGCGCCTCAACGACGCCTCCTTCAGCTACGAGATGGAGACCTCGGCGGCGCTCGGCTTCGGCTTCCGCTGCGGTTTTCTCGGCCTCCTGCATCTCGAGATCATCCAGGAGCGGCTGTCGCGCGAATTCGACCTCGACCTGATCGCCACCGCCCCCTCCGTCGTCTACAAGCTGGCGCTGCGCGACGGCACCCATATCGAGATGCACAACCCCGCCGACATGCCGGATGTGATGAAGATCCTGACCATCGAGGAGCCGTGGATCCGCGCCACGATCCTCACGCCCGACGAGCATCTGGGCGCGGTGATCAAGCTCTGCCAGGACCGGCGCGGCGAGCAGATCGACCTCGGCTATATCGGCAGCCGCGCCAAGGTGATCTACGATCTGCCGCTCAACGAAGTCGTCTTCGATTTCTACGACCGGCTGAAATCCGTCTCCAAGGGCTATGCCTCCTTCGATTACGCGATCACCGGCTACCGGCCGGGCGACCTCGTCAAGCTCAACATGCTGGTCAACGGCGAGCCGGTGGATGCGCTGTCGATGCTCGTCCACAGCACGCGGGCCGAGGCGCGCGGGCGCTCGATGTGCGAGAAGATGAAGGACCTGATCCCGCCCCATCTCTTCGTCATCCCGATCCAGGCGGCGATCGGCGGCAAGATCATCGCCCGCGAGACGGTGCGCGCCATGCGCAAGGACGTGACGGCCAAATGCTACGGCGGCGACGCCTCCCGCAAGCGCAAGCTGCTCGACAAGCAGAAGAAGGGCAAGAAGCGCATGCGCCAGTTCGGCCGGGTGGAGATCCCGCAGGAGGCGTTCATCGCGGCCTTGAAGATGGATGGGTGAGGGTGTGTTTCCCTCTCCCCTTGCGGGAGAGGGTGGCATGCGGAGCGTGCCGGGTGAGGGGTCGCGCAATCCCGCAATCGTATACTGACCCCTCATCCGCCTGCCATCCGGCAGGCACCTTCTCCCGCAAGGGGAGAAGGAGAAACCCTCACCGCTTCTTCCATCGCCCCTTGGGACTTCCCGCCTTGCCGTCTGTCAGATGCCGCTGTCCGCGAACGCCCTGCCGCTGACGCTCGCCATCAGACTGCGATCTTGAAGACTTGCTCTCTCGATCCCGGCTTCGGGGTCGGTATATCGACCGCGAGCCAGCCCTCCACCGCCTCGCGAACATTCGCCAGGACCTCGTCCAATGTCTCACCCTGGGTCATGCAACCGGGCAGCGCGGGAACTTCGGCCCAATAACCGCCGGTTGGTTCCTCATGAACGATCACCTGGAGTTGCATCGGGTCTCGACTGCCCTTCTTCATCAGCGCTATTGGGGAAATTATACATGCCAGTCCGCCATCGGCCAACTGCGATGGCGGGTCGCCATGCGCAAGCTGCTCGACAAGCAGAAGAAGGGCAAGAAGCGCATGCGCCAGTTCGGCCGGATGGAGATCCCGCAGGAGGCGTTCATCGCGGCCTTGAAGATGGATGGGTGAGGGGGGTGGACAACCACTTGCCGCCTCGCCATATTGATGTTTAGAAGCGCAAAGTGAGTCGATAATGAGCGAAGCTGTAATAGTCAAGAGCTTGCTTTCTGCACGAAAATCTCACTACGGCACAACTATAAATGATGCCGATGCATTTGAAATATTTTGCGCTGAAACTGTATTGAAGCCATTTTCTTTGAATTTCGATGCAGTCGTAAGTGGTATCGTAGATGGTAAAGATGACGGAGGAATCGACTCAGCATATTTTTTTGTAAACAAGACTCATATTGACATAGATACGGACTTATCTCCATTTTCGCGGCCCGTCGAGGTCGAGTTGCACGTTATTCAATCCAAACTTGATAATGGATTTAGCGAGACTGCAATCGCAAAGCTACAAACATCTCTACCGGAACTATTGCGCCTTGATGCTGATGTTCCAAAATTAAAAAAATTATACAATGATAAGGTGAATGAATTTTTTGAAAAATATCGTGAAAGCCTGAAAGATCTGACTACACAATTCCCTTCGGTTAGTGTTTTTGTTTATTACATTACATTAGCGACTGTAGGAAACAGTAAGGTCGATTCGATGTTATCGAATTTTCAAAATGCTGTCGAGCAGCGTTTTCCGAGTTCCGTATGCCAAATTCAAATTTGGGGTGCAGCACGGCTGTATGAGGAAGCGCAAAAACAAAATGCAATCGTTAGCGAGCTGCCTTTCGTAAAATCGGAGATATCGCATGGGAAAGGATACGTGCTCCTTTCCCCTGTTCGCGAATACTATAATTTTATAACACAGGATTCACGGTTAATTGATACCTACTTTGAGTTTAATGTTCGCGACTATCAGAGTTCTGCATCTGTTAATCAGGCGATCGCGGAGACTCTAAAGTCTGACGACGATTCCGATTTTTGGTGGCTCAACAATGGGGTGACGATAATTGCTGAAAAAGCTCAATCTCAAGATAACAAAATTACAATTAAGAATCCATTGATTGTCAATGGGCTTCAGACCTCTCACGAGATATTTAGGTATTTCCAAAGCGGCGGAACTGATTCTAGAAATCGCTGCGTTCAAGTTCGTGTTTTGGAAGTTACTGATGAGCGGCTTAGAGATAAAATCATTAAGGCTACAAATTCACAGACTGGCATAAAACCTGCGTCCCTTCGAGCAACAGAACCGCTTCAATTCAAAATTGAACAATTCCTTTCGCAAAATGGAGTCTTTTATGACCGGAGGAAGGATTACTGGCGAAATCGGGGAAAGCCCTCAGATAGAATTATTGGTATCGAGCGCCTAGCGCAGTCATTGCTAGCTGTACTGCGCGAGCGGCCTCATCACGCGCGGGCGAGACCAACCACTCTCATAAAGGATGATAAAGAGTATATCTCCATATTTTCTGATAAAATTGATTTAAAAATATATATAGTCTGTGCAAATTTATATTTTTTGATTGATAAATTCTTTCGCGTAAATTGCAAAACTGTGGAGGCGATTTATAAAAATAACCTGCGTTATCACATTATGATGCAAGCGGCGTGGAAATTAAACAAGGCTCGGCCCATTCACGCCAAAGCGCTACGTGATCTTGATGTAGGAAAATTGAGCGACTCAGATTTGATGGAGATTTTAAATCATACGATTGATTTGTTCAATCAATTGGGTAAAGAAGATAAAATCGCGAAAGGAGAAGAATTTACTGAAAAGTTGATTTCAAATTCTCTTGTAAAAAGTTCAAAGAATGTGTTAAAATGAGTTAACTATACCTGATTGTGAGCGGGAACTTCTAATTGCCAACTTACATGGAATTCTTCGCGGGCGGAGGGATGGCACGGGCCGGGCTGGGCCCGGACTGGAAATGCTTGTTTGCAAATGACTTCGATGAAAAGAAGGCAATGAGCTATCGCGTTAACTGGGGTGCTGGTGATTTGACTGTCGCTGACATTGCGACCATTTCAACCGGAGATGTGAAGGGTTGTGCCGATCTGGCTTGGGCATCCTTTCCTTGTCAGGATTTGTCACTTGCAGGCAGCTATCGGGGTCTGAGAGGCGCACGCTCCAATGTCTTTTGGTCATTTTGGTCGTTGCTTGCCGCTCTAAAGGACGTCGGGCGAGCGCCCCGCATGATTGCACTCGAGAACGTTTATGGATTGTTGACATCGAACGGCGGTTCAGATTTTCGAACACTTGTGTCGGCTCTCTCTGGTGCTGGGTATCGCGTTGGAGCAATGCTGGTTGACGCGAAGCACTTTGTGCCGCAGTCCCGTCCACGTCTGTTTGTGCTGGCGGTAGATGAAGGAATCGGGATACCTAACAATCTTGTTGGCGAGCCTACACAGCCTTGGCATCCCGACGCATTATACGGGGCGTATGAAGGGTTCTCTGATCAGGTTAAGGAGAAGTGGCTTTGGTGGAATGTTCCTAGGCCGCCAAAACGACTGATCAAACTAGCCGACATCATTGAGCACGACCCCACTGATGTTCGGTGGCATGCCAAAGAAGAGACGGCGCGCTTGCTGCAAATGATGACGGAGGTTCACCGAAAAAAGGTGAAGCTAGCGGAGCAGGCAAGCCGCCAAAGTAATACCACCATAGTGGGCAGCCTCTATCGTCGGATGCGAAATGGCTTGCAACGAGCGGAGGTGCGCTTTGACGATGTCGCCGGTTGTCTTCGTACGCCGCGTGGCGGGTCTTCGCGGCTAACGTTGGCCCTTATCGAGAACGGCAGGACGCGAACGAGATTGCTCGCACCGCGCGAGGCCGCAAGGCTGATGGGGTTACCAGATAGCTATGTACTACCGCAAAGCTACAATCAGGCTTATCATTTGTGTGGAGATGGCGTGGCTGTGCCTATCGTTAGAATGTTGGCGGAGCAGTTTTTTGAGCCTCTTGCTGCGGCTTGCAGCACGGAGGAAGCAGCTGCTTAAGCCATGGACCGCTCCGCCAACATGCGCGCCATCCGGAGCACGGACACCACGCCTGAACGCCTTGTCCGCTCGCTCCTTCACCGGCTTGGCTACCGTTTCCGCCTGCATGCGAAGGAACTCCCCGGCAAGCCCGACATCGTCTTGCGCCCCCGCCGCGCGGCCATTCTCGTGCATGGCTGCTTCTGGCACGGCCATGGCTGCGCGCGCGGCGGCAGGATGCCGAAGACGAACCGGGACTATTGGGAGCGGAAGATCGCGCGCAACCGCGAGCGCGACGCCGAGCGGCTGATGGCGCTCGAAGCGCGGGGCTACCGCGTGCTCACGCTCTGGGAATGCGGCTTGAAGGACGCGGCGGCGCTTGAAGAGAGCCTGCGGCGGTTCCTTGGCTGACCCCTCATCCGCCTGCCATCCGGCAGGCGCCTTCTCCCGCAAGGGGAGAAGGAGGGGGACTGACGCGATTCCTTCTCCCCTTGCGGGAGAAGGTGGCCTTTGCCTTGGCAAAGGTCGGATGAGGGGTTGATCGGCGTCCCCGGACCGGCACAATCTCCCGCAATGCCGATCTCTGTCCCTCGTCCGGTGATGCGCCGCCTTGCAAAGCGCCAACGCGCTGACGCCTCGACGCCCGAAGTGTTACTGTGGACGATCCTGCGGGATCGGCGCATCACAGCAAAATTTCGTCGCCAGATGCCTGTGGGAGCCTATATCGCGGATTTCATTTGCCTCGGACGACGCCTTATCGTCGAGGTCGATGGCCCGCATCACAAAGATCCGGTTCAGAAGGCGCGTGATGCCGGACGGGATCAATGGCTGCAGGCCGCCGGGTTCCGCGTGCTGAGACTTACAGCCGATGAAGTCATCGGCGATCCAGAATTGGCGGCCCAGAGGATCATCGCCGCCTTGGCCCTGCCTGTTCCAAAACGCTCACCCTGAGTTTCCCCTCTCCCCTGCGGAGGCGGTGCCGGAAACTCCCTCTCCCCTTGCGGGAGAGGGTGGCATGCGCAGCATGACGGGTGAGGGGTTACATCGATCTGCGAGCGTGACGAGACCCCTCATCCGCCTGCCATCCGGCAGGCACCTTCTCCCGCAAGGGGAGAAGGAGAGCGCGAACCAACGCCTTTCATTGCAGGGGCGCGGATGGGGTGCTGACATGGCTCCCCTATCC
>JADCCX010000023.1 GCA_020252485.1 Methylocystis sp. | reverse complement strand
TGACACAGACATTCCAGTTCGGGGGCAGCATGGGCCTTTCTCGGAGAGCTTATGCCGCCCATCGCGGGGTCAGCCATACGGCGGTCGCGAAGGCCCTGGCGACAGGCCGGATCACGGCCGAGGCGGACGGCACGATCGACCCGGTGAAGGCCGACCGGCAATGGGACGCGGCGACCGATCCGGCCAAGCAGCGCGGGGTGCATGCCCGTCAGTTGGGGGCAGATACGGCTCGCGGCACTGCTGTCGCGAAGGTAGCAATCGGCATGAAGCCAGTGCCGCGGGCGGCAATCACGGCGGTCAACGAGACCCTGTCGGAGGCCGGGGCACCGGGCGAGGCGGCGGAGGGCGATGCCGAAGGCGGTCAGGTCTCCTTCCTGCGCGCCCGAATGGCGAACGAGGTGATCAAGGCGCAGACCGCCAAGGTCCGGCTGCAGAAGATGAAGGGCGATCTGGTCGACCGCAATCGCGCCGTGGCCACCGTCTTCGATCTGGCCCGGCGGGAACGGGACAGCTGGCTGAACCTGCCGCCCCGGGTCGCGGCGAACATGGCCGCCGAACTGGGCGTCGAGGCGCATCGCATGGAACTGGTGCTGGACCGGGTGCTGCGCGCCCATCTGGCAGAAATGGCGGAGGTGAAGCTTGAATTCCGATGAGGCTTTCGAGGGCGCCGACGATATCCGCCGCGCCTGGCTGGCGGGGCTGGCCCCTGATCCGGCGCTGACGGTCTCGCAATGGGCGGACCGACACCGGGTGCTGTCGTCCCGCTCGGCCTCCGAGGCCGGGCCCTACCGCACCAGCCGCACGCCCTACATGCGCGGGATCATGGATGCCCTGTCTCCGCGCAACCCGGTGCAACGCGTGGTGTTCATGAAGGCGGCACAAGTCGGGGCGACCGAGGCGGGCAACAACTGGATCGGTTTTTGCATCCACCGCGCGCCGGGGCCCTTCCTGGCGGTGCAGCCCACCGTGGAACTGGCCAAGCGCCTGTCGCAGCAGCGGATCGACCCGCTGATCGAGGAAAGCCCGGACCTTCGGGCGCTGGTGATGGCCTCGAGGTCACGCGACAGCGGCAATACCATCCTCGGCAAGCGTTTCCCCGGCGGGCAGTTGCTGCTGACCGGTGCCAATGCCGCCGTTGGCCTGCGATCCATGCCTGCGCGCTGGGTGTTTCTGGACGAGGTCGATGCCTATCCGGGCGATGTCGACGGCGAGGGCGATCCCATCGCCCTGGCGGACGCCCGCACCCTGTCCTTCGGCCACCGCAGCAAAACGTTTCTGGCCTCGACGCCCACGATCAAGGGCCTGAGCCGCATCGAGCGGGAGTATGAATTGTCCGACCAGCAGCGCTATCACGTTCCCTGCCCCCATTGCGGCGGGCTGCAATGGCTGCAGTTCGAGCGGCTGCGCTGGGCGACCGGACGCCCGGAAACGGCGCGCTACGTCTGCGAGCATTGCGACGAACCCATCGCCGAGCGGCACAAGACGGCGATGATGGATGAGGCGAACGGCGCGGAATGGCGCCCGACGGCGGCGCCGGAGGTGATCGCTGCAGCGCGGTCGGGCGGCGTGATCGGCTTCCATATCTCCGGGCTCTATTCCCCGCTGGGGTGGCTGTCCTGGGAGGAGATCGCCCGCAGCTGGGAAGGGGCGCAGGGCAATGACGCTTCGCTGAAGACGCTGAAGAACACGATCCTCGGCGAGACCTGGGCCGAGAAGGGCGAGGCGCCGGACTGGCAGCGTCTCTATGAGCGACGGGAGACCTGGCAGCTTGGGCAGGTTCAGCCGGGGGCGCTGGTGCTGACCGCCGGGGCGGATGTGCAGCGCGACCGGATCGAGATCGACGTCTGGGGCTGGGGGCGCAACTTGCAGTCCTGGCTTGTGGATCACGTTGTCCTCGAAGGCGACACGGCCCGGCCCGAGGTCTGGGCCAATCTGAGTGAATTCCTCGGGGCGACATGGGGCTGCGCGGGCGGCGGGCGTATGGGGCTGGCGCGCCTCGCCATCGACACCGGCGACGGCGTGACGACGGATGCCGTCTATGCCTGGGTCCGCAAGTCCGGCCGGCAGCAGGTGATCGCGGTCAAGGGTGTGGGCGGGTTCGACCGGTCGATGCCGGTCGACGGCCCCACTTACGTCGAGGTGACGGAAGGCGGGCGCAAGCTGCGCCGGGGCGTCCAGTTGTGGAAAGTTGCCGGGGCCGTGTTCAAGGCAGAATGGTACCGCTTCCTGCGCCTCTCGGCCCCGACCGAGGAAGACCTGGCGGCAGGTGGCGACTGGCCTGCGGGCTTTGTCCATATCCCGCGCGGCACCACCGCCGAATGGATGAAGCAGGCGACCGCCGAGCAGTTGGTCAGCAGCAAGACAAGGGCGGGCTTCCAGCGGCTGGAATGGCAGCAGACCCGCGAGCGCAACGAGGCCCTCGACTGCCGGGTCTATGCCCGCGCGGCTGCCTGGCTGATGGGCATCGACCGCTGGGACGAACAGCGCTGGCAGGGGCTGGAGAACCAGCTGGCCTCTGAGACCGGCCCCAAGGACGTGCCCCCGGCGGGGCAGCCGAACCGGCCCGCGCCATCGACCGCCCCGAAACGACCCGCCACTCCGTGGATGGGCAGCAGAAAGAAATGGTTCTGACATGGCCTGGACGCAAGCCGATCTCGATGCCCTGAAGGCGGCCTATGCCAGCGGGACGCTGCGGGTGCGGTTCTCGGATGGCAAGGAGGTCACCTATCCGACCGGCGACGATCTTCTGCGCCGCATCCGGATTGTCGCGGCGGAACTGGCCGCGAGCGGTGCCGGACGACCCGCGCCGGTCGGGCGCTTTGCGACGTTCCGGAGGGGATGATGGGGGCCAATCGGCATGAACAAGGTGGAGTGCCTTGGGGCGCGATCGACTCCGCACTGGCTATCGTTGCCCCCCGCCGGGCTGCGGCCCGCTATGCGGCAAAGGTGGCGATCGCCAACCTGCGGCGGGGATACGAGGCGGGCGGCAAGACCCGGGTCACCGAAGGCTGGCGCGGCAGCAATGCCTCGGCAGATGCCGAAATCGCAGCCGCCGGGCCGGTTCTCCGCGACCGCTCGCGCGATCTGGTCCGCAACAACGCGCTGGCCGCGCAGGCGGTGCAGGTGCTGGTCAACAACATCGTCGGGCCTGGCATCCGGCCCCGCGCGGCAAGCGGCAACAAGGCGCTGAACAAGCGGGTGGATGCGCTGTGGCGGGGGTTCGCAGGCAGCTGCGACTTCTACGGACATACCGACTTCCACGGACTGCTGGCCCTCGCCGTCCGGGAAATGGTCGAGGCGGGGGATATCCTGGCGCTGAAGATCACCACGGCGGGTGGCGGAAAAACGGTGCCGCTCAAGATTCAACTGCGCGAGATCGACCACCTCGATACTGCCCGGGTGCAGGATATCGCGGGCGGCGGATACACGGACCAAGGCATCGAGTTCGACGCCGGCGGGCGGCGCACCGCCTTCTGGATGTTCCCGCAGCATCCGGGCGGCACCACCCGCGCCATCCGGCGGCGCTTCGAGTCCGAACGGATCGACGCGACCCGCGTCGCCCATCTCTTCGAACGCCAGCGGGTGCAAAGCCGGGGCGTCCCCTGGGGGGCACCCGCCATGCTGGCGCTGCGCGATCTGGGCGACTGGCAGGCGGCAGAGCTGGTGCGCAAGAAAACCGAGGCCTGCCTCGTCGGGATCGTCTTCGGCGATGACGAGACCCAAGCCTCGGTCGCGCCGGTGGTGCAGGACAGTCAGGGCAACAAGGTCGAACAGTTCGAACCCGGCCTCATCGCCTATGCCCGGGGCGGCAAGGACATCAAGTTCAACCAACCTGCCAGCACCGCCGGGGTGTACGAATGGAACCGGGTGCAGATGCATATCGTCGCCTCCGGCTTCCGGGTCCCCTACGCGCTGATGACCGGCGATCTGAGCCAGAACAACTTCTCCTCGAGCCGCGTGGGCCTCAACGAGTTCCGCCGCATGGTCGAGCAGCTGCAATGGCAGACCGTCATCCCGATGTTCTGCATGCCCGTCTGGCGCTGGTTCATCGAGGCCGCCCAGCTTGCCGGGCTTCTGCCCCTCGACGCCGTGATCCCCGCGGAATGGGCGCCGCCGCGCTTCGAGATGGTGAACCCGCTGCAGGACGTCCAGGCCGACCTCCTGGAGACCCGCGCAGGCTTCGCCTCGCCGCAGCAGATGATTGCCAAGCGCGGGTATGACCCGGCGGCGGTGATCGAGGAATGGGCCGCCCATGCCGAGGCGACCGATGCACTGGGCCTGATCTTCGACAGCGATCCGCGAAAAGTCAGCAAGGGCGGGAATACCCAGCCCACCGAGATTGCCGCAGCAGAGACCGAACCCACGACCGGCACCAAACCGACGGAGTAACCCGACATGCCCCCCGATACCCTGCTCCTGCCCGTGATCGGGCGGGCCGCGTCCGTGCGTCCCGACAGCATCGATGTCGCCGCGCGCACGGTCGAGATCGTCTGGACCACCGGCGCGACGGTACAGCGCCGCCGCTGGGAAGGTTGGGACGAGATCCGCGAATACGACGAGGAGCTGATCGTCACGCCTGCCGCCATTCGGTTGGAACGGATGAACGGCGGCGCGCCGTTTCTGGACTCGCATGACGGATGGAGCCTGCGCTCAGTCCTCGGCGCGGTCGAACCCGGGTCAGTCCGGATCGAAGGCGGCCAGGGCACGGCCACGATCCGCCTGACCTCGGCCCCCGATGCGGCGGACACCGTGCACCGCATTCTGGAAAAGACCGTCCGGCATGTCTCTGTCGGCTACCGGGTGCACCGCTACGAGATCACCAAGCGCGAGGGCCAGCGCGAGCTGTGGCGCGCCGTCGACTGGGAGCCCATGGAAGTCTCCGCCGTCGCCATGCCCGCCGATCCGGGGGCGCATATCCGCGCCGCCGGGGCCGGACAGCCCGCTCTTACCCCCTGCATCCTGACCCGGCAGGAGAACCCTGCTGCTCTCACCCCTTCCCTGAAAGGAAACGCCATGACGGCTCCGACCACCACTGAAACCGACGCCACACGCGCCGCACCGACCCCTGTGGAAACTCGCAGCATCGAAGCCGCTCCGCCGTCCGCTGCACTCACCCCGCTGGCACCCGTTGCGCCTTCGTCGGAGGCGATCCGCGCCGAGGAGCGCCAGCGCGCGGCCGAGATCACGACGCTTTGCCAGCGCCACGGGCTGGGCCTAGATTTCGGCGCGGACCTGATCGCGCGGGGCGTGGCGCTGGACGCCGCCCGCTCGGCGATCCTCGACCGGCTTGTCGCGCAGAACCCGATCACGCGCGGAGCAGAGATCACCCCGGCCCGCGTTGGCGGACCCTCGTCCACCGATCTCGGCTTCCGCGATGCCGTGACCGAGGCGCTGCTGCACCGTCATGAGCCGGGGCGGACGCCACTTTCCACAGATGCCCGCGAGTTCCGCGGCCTCACCCTGATGGAAATGGCCCGGATCGCGGTCGAGCGCCGGGGGGTCAACACGCGCGGCATGTCGAAGATGGAACTGGCGACCGAGGCGCTGATGGGCCGGGCCTCGGTCGGCTATCATGCCACTGCCGACTTTCCCTTCCTGCTGGCCAACGTCGCGAACAAGACCCTGCGCTCGGCCTATGACTCCACGCCGCGCACCTTCACCGCCTGGGCACGCCAGGCGACGATCACCGACTTCAAGCAGGTGCAGCGCACCCAGCTGGGCGGCGCACCCGATCTGCAGCGCGTGCCGGAATCTGGGGAATTCACCTACGGGACCATCGGGGAGGGCCGCGAGGTCTATTCGCTCCTGACCTATGGCCGGATCGTCGGCATCACCCGCCAGACGCTGATCAACGACGATCTCGACGCTTTCACCCGGGTGCCTTCGGCCTTCGGGGCCTCTGCGGCGGACTTGGAGTCGGACCTCGTCTATTCGATCCTGACCACCAACCCGCTGATGGGCGACGGTCTCGCGCTTTTCGTCGCCGGTCACGGCAATCTCGGGACGTCGGCCGCGATCACCGAGACGTCCCTCGCCGAAGCCTATCGGCTCTTCGGCAACCAGCGCGGGCTCGAGGGGCGGCAAATCTCGATCCAGCCGCGCTACATCCTCACGCCGCCCGGCACCCGGTCGGTTGAAGCCCGGAAGAACGTCACCGCCACGACGCCGATGGCCGTCGCGGGGGTGAATGCCTTCGCCGGGCGGCTGGAGCCGATCGAGGAGCCACGGCTGATCCCGGCGGCGGGTGCGGACCCGTGGTTCCTCGTTGCCGATCCCTCGCGGATCGACACGGTGGAATACGGCTACCTCGAGGGCAATACCGGGCCCTACACCGAGACCCGCACGGGCTTCGAGGTCGACGGCATCGAGATCAAGGCCCGGCACGACTTCGCCACCAAGGCGATCGACTGGCGCGGGATGCTGCGCAACGCAGGCATCTGACGCCTGATCCCGGTGCGGCAACGGGTGCCGCGCCACCCCATCCCCATCAATCAGGAGCCACGACATGGCCAAGAACTACATCATGGCAGGCGACACGATCAACATCGTCGCCGCTGCGAACATCGCGTCCGGCGCGGGGGTGCAGGTGGGCCGCATCTTCGGCGTGGCTGCGAACGATATCGCCGCCGGCACCGAGGGCCCGATCAATCTGACCGGGGTCTACGACTTGCCGAAGACCGCCGCCCAGGCCTGGACAGCGGGCGCACTGATCTACTGGACCGGCACAGCCTGCACCAACGTCGCCGCGACCAACATCCTGATCGGCATCGCGACCCGGGCGCAGCTGGCGGCGGATACGATCGGGCGCGTGCGCCTGAACGGCGCGGGCATTACCCCGTGACGGCGTTCGCAGTGGCGGCGCGAGCGATCTTTTCGGACCGCAACATGGCCGAAGATGCCTTCCACCGGGTTGGGGGCATTGGCGCAGGCACCATCACCCGGGCAATCCGACGCGCCTCGGATCAGGTCTGCAGCTTCAACGAGGGGCGGTTCGTGTCGGACACGATCATGCTGGACGTGCCGACCGCTTCTGTGCCCCTGCTGGCGGTGGGCGACACCATCGAGATGGGGGCGTCGATCTACGAAGTCCGGGCCGATCCGGTCCGTGATGCAGACCGCCTGATCTGGACGGCCGAGGCGCGGGAACTGTGAGGTTGTCGGTCAAGGTTGAGGGCGACTTTGTCGAGATCACCGGCAGCAGTATCGCCGAGGGCAAATCCGCCGTCACGCGCGGCGTGGCGGCGGCGGGCGCGGGGTTGCAGGCCGACTGGCGGGGGCAGATCGCAGCAGCGGGGCTTGGCCCCAAACTGGCCCGCACGATCCGGCGCGAGGTCTATCCGCAGTCCGGCACCTCGCTGCGCGCAGCGGCCTTGGTCTGGAGCAAGGCGAGCGAGATCGTCGATGCCTTCGACCGGGGCGCGCTGATCCGGTCTGCCGACGGTTTCTGGCTGGCGATCCCACTGGCGGCGGCCGGGGCCAGGGGCGCGGGCGGCAAGCGCATCACCCCGGGCAGCTGGGAACAGCGCACCGGGCGGCGGCTCCGCTTCGTCTACCGGCGCGGGCGGCCCAGCCTGCTTGTCGCCGACGACGCGCGCCTGAACAGCCGCGGCCTTGCCGCCTCAAAAGGCGGGCGGCGGCGGCGTGACGGCACCCTCACCGGCGCGCAGACCGTGCCGGTGTTCCTGCTGGTGCCGCAGGTCAAACTCGCCAAACGCCTCGACCTCGGCAAGGCCGCCACCGCCTGGCAGAACCGCTTGGCCGGCCTGATCCTCGCCAACTGGCCGGAAGGAACCCGCCGATGAGCCCGCGCGAGACGATCCTCGAGGCCTTGCGGCTGATGCTGGTCGGCATCCCCGGCGCGCGGGTGCTGCGGAACGAACCGCTGCCCGGCCGTATCCCGGCGGGCGGGATCGTGATCCTGCGCGACGGCGATCCGGGGCAACCCGAGGTTACCCTGTCGCCCTTGCGCTATCACTATGAACATCGCGCCGGGATCGACGTGCTGATCCAGAAGGCCTCGGGGCGCGACGCGGCCTTTGATGAGCTTTGCGCTGCCATCGGGGCCCGGATCGCCGCCGACCGGACGCTGGGCGGGCTTTGCGACTGGTGCGAGGCCGAGGCACCGGAACCCGTGGAGATCGTCGCCGAGGGCGGCGAGCCGATCAAGGCCGCCACGGTCGCGGTGATCCTGACCTATTCGACCGCCAATCCGCTCTGACCAGGAAGACCGGCACGTCAACCGGCGCCCTGCTGGGCCACACACGATGTATATAGAGGAGTCCGACGATGGCACGCGCACAGGGCGCGCGGGCGCAGATGGCGCTCGCCTTCGAGACAGTCTACGGCACGGCCCCGGCGACGGGATACCGCTTTGTCCCCTTCGCCTCGACCACCCTTGGCAGCGAGCAGCCGCTGCTGGCCTCGGAACTGCTGGGCTACGGTCGCGATCCGCAGGCCCCGCTCCGCGATGCCTTCACCGCCGACGGCGATGTGGTGATCCCGATCGATGTGGAGAACTTCGGCCTCTGGCTGAAGGGCACCTTCGGGTCGCCAGTCACCACCGGCACGGTGCCGAAGGTCCATACCTTCCAGTCCGGCGGCTGGACCCTGCCGAGCCTTGCCATCGAGACCCAGATGCCGGAGGTGCCGCGCTTCGCGATGTATTCGGGCTGCGTGGTCGATGGGCTGTCCTGGGAGATGCGCCGGTCAGGACTTCTCACCGCGACCGCAAATCTGGTCGCCCAGAACGAGGTGGTTGCGGCGGCCACGGCAGCCGGCGCGCCCACCTCCCTGTCGCTGGCCCGCTTCGGCCATTTCAACGGCTCCATCCAGCGCAACGGGGCGCCCATCGGCAACATCCTGTCGGCCCGGATTGCCTATGCCAACAATCTCGACCGGATCGACAGCATCCGCGCTGATGGCCGGATCGAAGGCGCGGACCCGTCCATCGCGTCACTCACCGGCACGCTGGAAGCCCGGTTCGACGACCTCACGCTCTACAACCAGGCCATCGCCGGAATACCCTGCGAGCTGATCTTCGCCTATGCCCAGGGCGCCAACGCCGCCTTCAGCTTCACCGCCCATGCCGTCTATCTGCCGCGCCCCCGGATCGCCATCGAAGGCCCCGGCGGCATTCAGGCCACTTTCGACTGGCAGGGGGCCCGCGCAGTCTCGCCCGCCCGCATGTGCACCGCCGTCCTCACCAACACCGTCGCGAGCTTCTCTTAATGTGAACCCCGGCTTTCGTGCGATACGGGAGCCGCTGCCCGGCACGGCATTTATGCCGGGCAGCGGCGGGGGCTGGATCGAAGTGAGCTGGGCCTTGCAGGGCCGTTCAGTAGTTGGATCACCCCCGCCTTTTCATGTGGCCTGAACGGATACCCGGGGGAAAGCCCCGCATGAGAAGCACAGGGGATGAAAAGGCAAATGAACTCTACAATCGGAATCGACATCGGAAAAGATACTCTGGTCATTCACCGCCTCCCGGACAAGGCGACGCTCGAGGTCACGAATGACAAGGCCGGGCTGACCACCCTTCTGCGCTGGCTGGGCAATGGCGCGGCGCTGCGTGTCGTCTTTGAGCCGACCGGCCCTTACCACCGGTTGCTGGAAAAGACGCTGGCGGCCGCGGACGTCACCATGGTCAAGGTGAACCCCCGCCAGGCGCGACGGTTTGCCGAGGCCATCGGCAAGCTTGCGAAGACCGATCGGGTCGATGCGGCGATGCTGGCCCGGCTTGGGGCGACGCTGGATCTCGAGGCGCGCCCGCCGAAAAGTGAACTGCTGCACGATCTGAGGGAGTTGCAGGTTGCGCGGCAAGGCCAGATGAAGGACCGTATCGCCCTGACGCACCGTCTGCGGCACGCCACTCTTGCGCTGATAAAGCGCCAGCTCCGGCTACGCATCCGTCAGGTCGACACGCATCTGGCTGAAATCGACGCCGCAATGCTCGAGGCCATCAGGGCGGACGAGGCCTTGTCGCAACGCTTCGACATCCTGACCAGCATTCCGGGCATCGGCCAGATCGCCGCCTGCGCCATGCTGATCGAGATGCCTGAACTTGGCCAGATCGAAGCCCGACAGGCGGCGGCTCTTGCCGGTCTCGCGCCGGTCACCCGGCAGTCCGGAAAATGGAAAGGGCATGCCCACATCCAGGGCGGCAGGGCCGGTCTGCGACGCTCCCTCTACATGCCTGCCCTTGTCGCCACCCGCTACAACGCACCGCTCAGGGAAAAGTACCAAAAGCTGATCGCGAGCGGAAAAGCCGCGAAAATCGCCATCACCGCAATCATGCGAAAGCTGATCGTCCTCGCCAACGCGCTTCTGCGCCAGAACAGGAAATGGACACCAAATGCCTCTTGCTGACAACGGATACTATTGACCATGATCAGCCTGACCCTGTCCCGAGAGCCCGAGTGGCTCGACCTTACCCATGGCGTGACCGTGTTGATCCGCCCGCTGACGGCGGCGATCTTTTCGGCCGCCCGCGCCGATCTTGAGGCCGACGACCTGATCGATGCCGAGGCGCAGGAGATCGCTGCCGCCCTCGTCAAAGCCATCGCGCGCCGGACCATCCTGTCCTGGGAGGGGGTCTGCGATGCCGAGGGCGTCCCGGTCGAGCCAGACGATGCAACCGTCGACGCGCTTTTCGACCTCTGGCCCATCTACGAGGCCTTCAACGAACGCTTCATCGCCCGCTGGCTCTTGCTGGGTGAAGAGGGAAACGGCTCTGCGCCCTCGCCGACTGGCACTTCGGCGGGGGCGCCGGATATTGCGCCGCCTGTCCCCGGCGCTGCGCCGACTGCCCCGCCCGGCTGAACCAGCCGCGCACACCCGAGGGCTGGCAGGTCTGGGACCTTGTGCAGCGCCTCGGTGGCCAGATGCGGGTGATCCCGGGGGCGGTGGTCGGGATCGACATGGTTGCGGCTTTTGAGTTGGCCCGGGCGTTGGGCGTGGATACGCGCCTTGTCGCCGAATGGCTGCCAGGCATCGAGGCCGTGATGGTGCGGCGGATGAATGAACAAGCGAAAGGAGGACGGATCGATGGCTGAACGGAAAGTCTCCGTCCGCCTTGGGGTTGTCGGCGGCAAGCAAGTCGAGGACCAGCTGCGCCGGATCGGCGCGACCGGAAGCGATGCCTTCCGCAAGGTTGGGCGGGACGGCGCGCAGGCCTTCGGCCAGATCGAACGCGCCAGCGGCTCGGGCCGTGCCGCGATCGCCAACACCGCCTTCCAGATTCAGGACCTTGCGGTGCAGATCGCAGGCGGCACCAGCGCCAGCCGGGCGCTCGCCCAGCAACTGCCGCAACTCCTGGGTGGGCTCGGGCTCATGGGAGCGGTGGCCGGTGCGGCGGCGGCGATCTTCATCCCTTTCGCGGCCTCGCTCTTCGACACGGCGGACGCAACTGCCGCGGTCGTCGAAGAGATGCTCGGCGCGGGCGGGTCGATCGGCGCGGTGGAAAGCGCGGTGTCGGCCCTCGAGGCGACGCAGCGGGCCTATAACGCCGCCATT
>JADCCX010000022.1 GCA_020252485.1 Methylocystis sp. | reverse complement strand
GCGGGCCAGGATGCCGGCGGGCGCTTCGCCATCAATGGGCTCAACCAGATCGTGGCGGCGGATGGGTCGCTTCTGAACTTTGAGGCGGCGAGCTCCCACACCGTCACGGTCCGGGTGACCGATCAGGACGGGCTCAGCTTCGACGAGATCATCACTCTGCACCTCACGAATGTAGCGGGCACTTTCACCGGGTCTTCGGACAACGATCTTCTGAACGGCTCAGCCGAGGAAGACTCGATTCTGGGTCTGGAGGGGAATGACACGCTGATGGGCGGCGCTGGTGACGATCGCATCGCGGGCGGCGACGGTGACGACCTGCTTTATGGAGGTTCGTCCAGCGGCGATTCCGGTATCGATACGCTCGATTATTCGCTCGCCACCGCAGCCGTCTCGCTCGACCTTGCGACAAATGCGCCACAGGTCACAGGCGGCGCGGGCATAGATGCAGTTTCCGGCTTCGAAATCCTGGTTGGGTCCAGTTACAGCGACGTTCTGCTCGGCTCGATGGGCGCCGAGACGATCCAGGGGGGCGCTGGCAACGACAGCATCGATGGCCGGGGCGGCCAGGACCTCTTGCTGGGCGGAGAAGGCGACGATCGGATCGTTGTCGATGCAGCCGCGCTGGCGTCCGGCGGCGCGCTCATCGATGGCGGCGCGGATTTCGACATGCTCGTTCTTGCGGGCGGGCCTGCACTGGCGCTGGGGCAGGATCTCGTCGGGAAAGTCACGAATATCGAACAGATCGATGCAACGGGGACAGGTTCCGTCCTCGATCTGCGGAACATCTCCGGAGAGGATCTGCGGTCGATCCTGGGGCTCCCCGCCCTGGGCGGAAGCGGAACATTGACGGTCCGCCTCGACGGCGACGACTTCGATGTGACCGCTGCGGCAGGGCAATTCACGAGCTTCGACGCAGGGACGAATACGACCGCTTTCTTCACCGACAGCAGCATGACGACCGAGATGGCCAAGGTGCAGGTGGTCTGATCGCGCCGGGGCGGGATCAAGATAAAGTCTTACCAAGCTTCTGAAAGGCTGGATTTTTACTTCCGGTTAAGCTTTACCAAAAGCCAATGCAGCCTGAAGAACGCTGGGCTCGATCTGTGTCTTTTTACAATTCCTGGTTTTCTCGCCAACTCCATGCTCGTCTGGATTCGGTCGTTTTTTCGGCCTTTCTCGCGATATTGGCCCCGGCTTGCCAAAGCTCTGCAACCCAGGATGGAGCTGCGATCTGCCCGGTTTCGACGGACGTCACCCGCGCTGGGAGAGGCTGTACAGACCAGGCTGAGCCGGCCGTGCCTGTCCAGCCGCTTGCGGAGCCTGTTGAAAAGGCTGAGACGGCGGTGCCCGATCCTGGCGCCGCTGCCACGGCGGAGGCCCGCAACAGCCTGATTCTCCCCCCTTCCCTGCGTGAAGGGTCCGAGGCGACCGGCGCCGTGCCGCGCATGCCGGCCGCCGACGCGTCTCCGGAGCGGGCGCGCAGCCGGCGGCCTGTCAATCTCTACGAGGCCGCCGCCAAGGCGGCTCTCTCGCACCCTGAGATTGCTGCGGCCGAAGCAAGGGTGCGGGAGGCGCAGGCCGCTACCAAAATGGCGGCGTCTGGGCTTTATCCACAGGGCGAGACCCGCATCGCGCTCGGCGGCAGCATCGTCGCCAATTCGGTGGGCCGGAGCTTTTATGAAAAGTCCAATCCCGACACAGATTCGCGCGTCGACGGCATCATCTCGCTCAGGCAGCTGCTCTACGATTTCGGCGCCACCCGGGCGGATGTCGAGCGGGCGAGCTATGTCAAGGACGCCGAAAGGCTCAAGCTGCTCGACAAGGTCGACGATATCGTTTTGAAGACAGCGCAAGCCTATCTGAAGGTTCTTGAGGCGCGCGCCTTGCTGGGTCTCGTCGATGATACGGTCGCAGCGCATAAACGCCTTGCGGAAATCGTCCAGGCCAACCAGCGTGAGGGAAATGCCACTGTGGCTGATGTCAGCCGCGTCAGCGCCCGCCTGACCGACATCAATGCCATCCGCACTGATGTCAGCCTGCAGCTTGCCGGAGCGGAAGAGCAGTTCCATCGCCTGACGCAAATCCATCCAGGTCAGCTTGCGCCTGCGCCATCGCTCGCCGCATTCCTGCCGCCGTCCCCGGACGCGGCGGTCGCCCTGATGCGGCGGAACAACCCCCGGCTCGCGGCGATCAACATGCTGGCCGCATCGATCGACAAGGAGATCGATTTCCAGCGCAGCTCCGCGCTGCCCAAATTCCAGATCGAAAGCGACGTCGACACCAAGACCTATGCCGCGCTTAACCGGCAGAAGAACGAGACCGAGGCCCGCGCCTTCGTCACGATGCGCTACCGGTTCATGGATGGCGGCCTCGCCAACGCTTCGGTGGAGCAGCTGCAGTACCGCCGCGAGGGCAACCTTCATCTGCTGCGCAACGAGGACGAGCAGACGAGCGCCGACATTCGCCAGGCGTACCGGGCGGTGGAGAGCGCACGCCGCAAGGGAAAACTCGTGGCCGAAGGCGTCGAGACTTCGGCGAAGGTGCAGGAGCTTTATCTGGAGCAGTTCAAGGCCGGCCGCCGGACCGTGTTCGAATTGCTCGATTCGGAGATGTCGAGCTTCACCATCAGACGAAGTGCGATCGAGAGCCGCTACGAAGCGGAACGCGCCATCTTCGAAATTCTCCGCAACAGCGGGCGTTTGGCGGACGCGCTCTCGCTGGCTTCGGCGGCCAAGGCGCCGGGCCCGAACCCCAGCCCTCGTCCGGACGCGGGTATGCGGGACCCCGCACGGCCGCCGGCAAAGCCGTAAATGGCAACCCTGGCGGTGATCTTCCGAGGTTGGCGGCCCGCAAGAAAAAGACATTGCCGTGCTCCGGACGGCATGCTCAATTCGTGACAGTCGTCATCTGTTTGTCACGGAGGCGTGGTGGAGAGACCGTTCGTAAAGTGCCCGGCGGGCAACCTGAGCCAAGTGACCTGGAAGATATCACCGCGTTGAAGAAGCTTTCGCTTGCGTTCGCCATGACCGTGAGCGCCACCGCCGCGTTGACCCAGGGCGAGCATGCCAGACGAAGGCGGGGCGGGGCGCAAGTCAACGGGCGACCGCGCATGACGGGCAGTGGACAAAGTCAGTGAGCCAGCTACATTGTGGCCGTCACGTTTGTCATCAGTCTGTCATCATCGCCCTGTTTTCCGATGATGGAGATGGCTGGCCGGCCAACCAAGAACGGTGGCGGCTTATCGCCGACCCCACGTCCAGGGAGCGACCTCATGACTTTCACCAAACGCGCCATGCTCGGCGCGCTCGCGGCAGGGGCCATCGCGGCAACCTCCAGCGCCGCCATCGCGCAGCAGCGCACCAACATCGAAGTCTGGATCGGCCTCACCGGGCCGGCGCAGGAGGAGATGATCAAGTACGGGCAGGAGTTCAACGCCACCCAGACGAAGTACAACGTCAACGTTTCGTTCCGGGGCCAGTATCCCGAGCAGCGAGCCGCGGCCTTCGCGGCTTTCCGCGCCGGCAACCCGCCGCATGTGATGCAGATGTTCGACGCGGGGACGGGCGACATGTTCGGCCTGCCGCGCGCCACGGTGCCGGTCTCCGAGGTGTTCCAGAGCGCCGGCCTGCAGTTTGACTCCAGCCAGTTTCTCGGACCCGCCCGCGGCTACTATTCACGCCCGGACGGCACGCTGATCTCGATGCCCTACAACGTCTCGACGGCGGTGCTGTTCTACAACAAGGACGTCTTTAAAAAGGCCGGGCTCGATCCCAACAAAGCCCCGGCGACCTGGCCGGAGATGATCGATGCGGCGAAGAAGATCCGCGCGACCAACGCCGCCGAATGCGGCTTCTCCACCACCTGGCTCGCCTGGATCATGCTGGAGCAGTTCTCCGCCCTGCATGACCTGCCGTTGTCGACCGAGAATAACGGGCGCGGCGGCCTCAACGCCGTGCTGAACTTCAACGACGCCCCGCGTGCGAGGATGGTGCAGACGCTGATCGATCTGTCCAAGGACAAGTCCTTCCAGTACGGCGGCCGCTCCAACGACGCCAACGCACTGTTCGTCGCCGGCACCTGCGGCATGCTGCTGCAATCCTCGGGCGGCCATGCCGGCATCGCCCGCGACCTGAAGGCCGAGTTCGGCGTCGGCTTCCTGCCGTACTTCCCGGACATCCAGCCTTCGCCGAAGAACAGCATCGTCGGCGGCGCCTCGCTCTGGGTGTTCAACGCGCCGAACCGCACGTCCGAGGAGTTCCGCGGCGTCGCCGAGTTCCTCGCCTTCATGTCGCAGCGCGACCGCCTGGTGCGCTTCGCCAAGGCGACGGGCTTCCTGCCCGCCACGAACGAGGCTTTCGCCGCCATGCAGGCCGAGGGCTTCTTCGCGGCCAACGCCGGCCGCGACGTGCCGATCCTGCAAGTGACCCGCGGCACGCCGACGGCCAACTCGGCCGGCTACCGCTTCGGCCGCTGGACCGAGATCCGCGACATGTACCATGAAGAGGTCGAGAAGGCGTTGCAGGGCCAGCAGACCGCGCAGGCCGCCCTCGACAACGCCGTCCGCCGCGGCAACGAGGCGCTGCGCGTATTCGAGCGCTCGGTCTCCGCCGCGCAGTGACCACCTGACTCGAGGGAAGCCGGCAGGCATTCCGCCGGCTTCCCGTCACTTTCGCCGAAGGGGGCCAGATGGAACGGAAGGTCACCTATCCCGGCCTCGCCCTGCCCTATGCGCTGCTCGCGCCTCAAATCCTGATCATCGCAGTGTTCTTCTACCTGCCGACCGGACAGGCGCTTTGGATGTCCACGCTGCTGCAGGACCCGCTTGGGTTCTCGGTGCAGTTCGTCGGCCTCGAGAACTTCACCAACGTGCTGAGCGACCCGGCCTATCGCGAGACGATCGTCAGGACGCTGTTCTTCACCACCGGTGTCACCATCTGCGCCATGGTCCCGGCCATCCTGCTGGCCTTCATGGCCGACAAGGCCATCCGCGGCGCGACCGCCTACAAGACGATCCTGATCATCCCCTACGCGATCGCGCCGGCCGTGGCGGGCGCGCTCTGGCTCTTCCTGTTCAACCCGTCCGTCGGCATCGTCTCCCATTATCTCGGCAAGCTCGGCGTTGACTGGAACCCGCGCATCCAGGGCGGCGACGCCATGGCGCTGATCATCATCGCCTCGGCCTGGAAGCAGATCGCCTATAACTTCGTGTTCTTCCTCGCCGGACTCCAGTCGATCCCCAAATCGCTGATCGAGGCCGCCAAGATCGACGGAGCTTCGGAGAGCCGGCGCTTCTGGACGATCATTTTCCCGCTGCTGTCGCCCACCACCTTCTTCCTGATCGTCGTCAACTTCGTCTACGCATTCTTCGAGACCTTCGGCGTGGTGCACGCCTCGACGCAAGGGGGCCCAGGCAAGTCGACCGAGATCATGATCTACAAGGTCTGGTATGACGGCTTCATCGCACAGGACCTCGGCCGCTCGGCGGCCCAGTCGGTGATCCTGATGGTCATCGTCGTGGCGCTGACCGTGCTGCAGTTCCGCTTCGTCGAGCGCAAGGTCCATTACTGATGCAAGGTCTTCTCCCATGACCGGCGCGCAGGACTCAGGGCTCGACCGGCCGAACCGGCTCGCCCACATCGTCATCTGGTTTGGCATCGCCATCACCGCCTTCCCGCTCTGGGTGGCGTTCGTGGCCTCGACCCTGCCGAACCAGGAGATCGCCCAGGTGCCGATGAGGCTGATCCCCGGCGGGCTCGGGCCGGAGGTCTACGCCAGCGTGCTCGGCGTCGGCGGCAACAACCGGTCCGTCGGCATGCCGGTGTCGCTGATGATGTGGAACAGCCTCGTGATGGCGGTGATCATTGCGGTCGGGAAGATCGTCATCTCGCTGATGAGCGCCTACGCGATCGTATTTTTCCGCGTCCCGGGCCGCGATGTCCTGTTCTGGATGATCTTCGTTACGCTGATGCTGCCCGTGGAGGTGCGCATCATCCCCACCCTCAAGGTCGTCACCGACCTTGGCATGCTGAACACCATGGCCGGGCTGACGATCCCGCTGATCGCCTCGGCGACCGCCACCTTGCTGCTGCGCCAGTTCTTCATGACCATCCCGGACGAGCTGGTGGAAGCGGCGAAAATGGACAATGCCGGGCCGGTGAGATTCTTCTTCGACGTGGTGATCCCGCTCTCCACCACCACCATCGCGGCGCTGTTCGTCATCCTCTTCATCTATGGCTGGAACCAGTATCTGTGGCCGCTGCTGATCACCACCGACCAGCGCATGACCACCATCGTCATCGGCATCGCCAAGATGATCGACACGGCGGGCGGCCCGACCGACTGGAACCGCGTGATGGCGACCGCCACGCTCGCGCTGATGCCGCCGGTGCTGGTCGTCGTGCTGCTGCAGAAATGGTTCGTGAAGGGCCTGGTGGAGACGGAGAAGTGAAACTGGGCCGTCGGCGATCGGCAATGGCTCGTGGTGGAACTCCGTCGCGGCATTGTTTCTCGTATGCGCCCGCCAACTCCCGATTGCCGGAGAAAAACAATGGCTGACGTCACCCTCTCCAACATCCGCAAGGTCTATCCGGGCCAGATCGAAGCCGTGAAAGGTGTTTCGATCGACATCCCGGACGGCTCCTTCACCGTGCTGGTCGGGCCCTCCGGCTGCGGCAAATCCACCTTGCTCAGGATGGTGGCGGGGCTGGAGACGATCAGCAGCGGCGCCTGCTCGATCGGCGGCCGGGTCGTCAACGATATCGAGCCTTCCGAGCGCGACATCGCCATGGTGTTCCAGAATTACGCGCTCTATCCGCATATGAGCGTCTACGACAACATGGCCTATGGCTTGCGCAACCGCGGCACGCCGAAGGCCGAGATCGAGACGCGCGTGCAGGAGGCGGCCCGCATCCTCGCCATCGAAAGCTTCCTGGAGCGCCGCCCGCGCCAGCTTTCGGGAGGCCAGCGGCAGCGCGTCGCCATGGGCCGCGCCATCGTGCGCAAGCCGCAGGTGTTCCTGTTCGACGAGCCGCTCTCCAACCTCGACGCCAAGCTGCGCGTGCAGATGCGCGTCGAGATCAAGAAGCTGCAGCGCGATCTCGGCGTCACCGCGCTCTACGTGACGCATGATCAGGTCGAGGCCATGACCCTCTCCGATCAGCTGGTGGTGATGAACGGCGGCCGCGTCGAGCAGATCGGCCCGCCGACCGAGATCTACCGCAGACCCGCCACCACCTTCGTGGCCGGCTTCATCGGCTCCCCGCCGATGAACATGCTGGCGGGCCGCATCGAGGCCGGCCATGTCGTGATCAGCGATCTCAGGCTCGTAGCGCCCGATCTGCCGGCCGGGCTCGCGGATGGCCTCAAGGTGACCGTGGGTCTTCGCCCCGAGGATGTCGTGGTCGCCGATGCGCGCGACCGCAGCCTCACCGTCGATGTCGATTTCGTTGAGGAGCTTGGCGCGACGCGGCTGCTGCACGGAAACTTCGCCGGCCAGGCGATCATCCTGCAGGTGCAGGCCTCGCATGCGGCGGCCGCGAGCGGCAAGGTCGGCTTCTCGGTGCCAACGACGGCCCTGCACGTCTTCGATGCGACGACCGGCAACAGACTCAACTGACATCCCAGGATCAGACAATGAAGAACGTGACGGTGATCGGCGAGTTTGACGGGCGCCCGGTCGAGGAGATCGCACTGGCCAACAGCGCGGGCGCGGCGGCCAAAATCATGACCTGGGGCGCGGTCCTGCGCGATCTTCATGTGCCTCTGGGCAAGGCGCGGCAGCGCGTGGTGCTGGGCTTCGAAACATTCGAACCCTATCCGCTGCATTCGCCGCATTTCGGCGCCATCGCCGGGCGCTTCGCCAACCGCATCAACCGGGGGACATTCCGGCTCGATGGCCGCAAGGTCCAGGTCACCCTGAATCAAAATGACCCGCCCGGGCCCGCCGGGGTGCCCGCGCATCATCTGCATGGCGGCCGGAAAGGCTTCGGCAAGCGGCTCTGGACGATCCTGAAGGCATCAGCGGACAGCGTGACGCTGGGCCTCGTCTCGCCCGACGGGGACGAGGGCTATCCCGGCAGGCTGACGGCGACCTGCACCTATACGCTGGCCGAACCCGCGACGCTGAGGGTCGAGCTCTCAGCCGCCACCGACAAGCCGACGATCGTCAATCTCGCCCATCATTCCTATTTCAACCTGGACGGCTCGGCCGACATCAGGGATCACCTGCTGCAGATCGATGCCGCCTTCCGGACGCCGACCGACAGGAACCTGATCCCGACGGGAGAGATTCTCTCCGTCGCGAAATCGCCCTACGATTTCCGCAAGGCGAAGCCGATGGGGCAGCTTGCGGGCGGCGGAAGGTTCCGTTTCGACGACAATTTCATTCGCCAGTCGCCGGGCTTTGGCCGCTGCGCCCGGGTCGTGAGCCCGCTGAACGGCCTGACGCTCGAATGCTGGACCGATCAGCCCGCCGTGCAATTCTACGACGGCGCCAAGATCGCCGTGCAGCCGATGGGGCTCGGCGGCGTCGCCTATGGCGCGCATGCCGGCTTCTGCCTGGAGCCGCAGGTCTATCCCGACAGCCCCAACCGCCCACATTTCACCAGCGCCGAACTCTGGCCCGGCGAGATCTATTCGCAGCTGACGGAATACCGCTTCGCTTGATGGCTGGCGAAGGGCGCTACGCCCGCCCCACATCCCCGGAGAGCATGGTCGGATCGATGCCGATCTTCTGCAGCGCCCGGTCGTATTTGCTGCCGAGATCCTCGCCGAACAGCAGCTCCGGATCGCCGGGGCAATGCAGCCAGCCATTGGCGGCGATCTCGCGCTCCAGCTGCCCGGCGCCCCAGCCGGCGTAGCCGAGCGCCAGGATGGCCGAGCGCGGGCCTTCATCCCGGGCGATCGCCCGCAGGATATCCAGCGTCGCCGTCATGCAGATGCCGTCGTCGATGTTCTGCGTGACATTGTCGATCGTGAAATCGGCGGAATGCAGCACGAAGCCGCGGCTTGTCTCCACCGGCCCGCCCTTCAGGACATGGGCGTGCGAGAGGCGCCGGGGCAGGCGGATCGCCTGATCCGGTTCGATCAGATCGAGCTGCACGAGCAGGTCGCGGAAGGTCATGCTGGGCGTACGGTTGTTGATCACGATGCCCATGGCGCCTTCGGCGGAATGGCCGCACATATAGATCACGCTCCGGCGGAAGCGCTCGTCGCGCATGCCGGGCATGGCGATCAGCATCTGACCGCCGAGCGATCCCTGTCCGCCGCTGCTGTTGAGTTTCGAAAGATCCATTGGGCCCATGCTATGCGGGCTTTCGGGAAATGCAAAGATGGCAAAAGCGTATGCCGGAAGCAGCGGCAGGACTGGATGGCTCACAAAAACTTGGTTCGCGCCCGCAGCGCGTTCATGGCAGAGCATCCGCATGCTGCATTCCCCTCTCATGATCGGCCGTCGGGAGGCCCTGCTGGGCCTTGGCGCCGTCGCGCTTTCACCGGCGGGCGTGGCCCTTGCCGCGGGACAGGATGCGTCCGCCTGGTCCTCCTCCACCCATTCCGCAGTGCGGCTGATCAGCGGCGGCGGCCAGAATGGCCGGTATACCGCAGGCATCGCCTTCCGCCTGAAGCCTGGCTTCAAGACCTATTGGCGCCATCCCGGCGACAGCGGCGTGCCGCCTGTCTTCCGCTTTGAGGGGTCGGGCAATCTCGCCTCCGCCGAGGTGCATTTTCCCGCGCCGCGCCGCTTCGATGACGGCGCCGGCGGGGTTTCCTTCGGCTATCTCGATCCCGAGCTGATCCTGCCCGTCACCATCGCCGCCGCCGATCCGGCGAAGCCCGTCCGGCTCAGATTGCAGGCGGATTACGCCGTCTGCGAGAAGCTTTGCGTTCCAGCGGCAGGCGCGGCCGAGCTCGATTTCTCCGCCTCGGGAAATGGCGCCTATGCCGAGGCGATCCGCAAGGCGATGGCGATGACGCCGCGCAAGGCGGCGCTCGGCAAAGGCGGTCCGCTGCAGGTCGCGGGCCTCGGCAAGGGGGAGGAAAGCGAACAGTTTTTCGTTGCGGTGCGCAATGCCGGCCCCGAGAGACCCGAGCTCTTTATTGAAGGCGAGCCGCCGTGGTTCCTGGATGTGAAGGCCTTCTCGTCGGCCACATCCAGCGCGCCGGCCCGGTTCACGGTGCAGGTGGTCGAACGGGACCGGGCGCCTGACTGCACCGGCGCCGACCTGACGCTCACGCTTGTTTCCGGCGCCGAGGCCATCGAAAGTCGCGTCAGGCTCGACATCGGCCTGATCACGCCTTAGGCCGAAGATCCATCACCACCAAACCGCGAGGATTTTCCATGACCATCAAGATCGGCGACAGACTGCCCGAAGCAACCTTCATGACGCCTGGCGCGGACGGGCCCAGGCCCGTCACCACGGCCGAGTACTTCGGCGGCCGCACAATCGTGCTCTTCGCGGTGCCCGGCGCCTTCACGCCCACCTGCCACGCCAACCACCTGCCCGGCTATGTGCAGCATGGCGAAGCAATCAAGGCCAAGGGTGTCGACGCCATCGCCGTGACGGGAGTCAATGACGTGTTCGTCATGAAGGCCTGGGCCGCGGCCAGCGGCGCTACGGACAAGATTGATTTTCTGGCCGATGGCAGCGCCGCCTTCGCCAAGGCGATCGGCATGGACCTCGACCTGAACGAGCGCGGCCTCGGCATGCGCTCGAAGCGCTATTCGATGCTCGTCAAGGACGGCGTCGTCACCGAATTCGCCGTTGAGGAGACGCCCGGCACCGCTGCGGTCTCGGGCGCGGAAGCCATGCTCGGCAAACTCTGAGCGAGAGAAAGGATCAGTGGCGCATGGCGGGCGGCGCGGTGGTCTCGCGCACCATCAGCCTTGGCTCCAGCATGATCCGCCGCGGCGGATTGCCCGGATCCGAAATGCGGCGCATCATCATCTCGGCGGCGAGGCGGCCCATCTCGATGTGCTGATTGTGGATCGTCGTCAGCGGCGGCACCCAGAGCGCCGCGTCGCTCACATCGTCGCAGCCGACCACGCTCATGTGCCGGCCGGGCGTCAGGCCGATCTTCTGCAGACCATGCATCACGCCGAAGGCGACGCTGTCATTGAAGCAGATGACGGCCGTCGGCGGCTCGGCCATGGCGAGAAGCCTCGGCACCGAATCGAGCCCCGTGAGGCGCTTGCCATCACCCGGCACGATGCAGTCGATGCCGGCTGGAAGCTGATGCTGCTTCATGGCTTCCAGGAACCCGGCATGGCGGGCGCGTCCGTTGGAGGTTCCGTCGTTGCCGCCAACATAGGCGATGCGCTTGTGGCCGAGCCGGGCCAGATGCTCCACCGCCAATCCGGTGGCGTAGCGATCATCGGAGCCGACGAAATCGGCGGAAAGCCCCTCGACCTCGCGGGCGATCTGCACGATCGGCATGCCGCTTTCGGCGATGTTGCGCAGGCTGTCCTCGGTTGAACCGCCGACCGGGCAGACGATGATCCCGTCCGGGCGGTATTCCTGCAGCGACGAGAGGACATTCTCCTGGCGGGGAATGCTCTCGTTGCACGTGCCGAGCAGGATGGTCCGTCCGCTTGACCGGACGGTCTCGTCGATCGCGGAAAGCATTTCGGCGAAGTAGGGGTTCGATACATCATGGAAGGCCACCGCGAGAATGTTGGTCCGCGATGTCCGCAAGCTGGCGGCGGAGCGGTTGTAGATATAGCCCATCTCGCGGGCGACCCGTTGAACCTTGCGCTTGGTGCTATCCGCCACGACTGTGCTGTCGCGAAGCGCGAGAGAAACTGTGGCGGTGGAGACCGCGAGACGTTCGGCGATCACCTGCAGGGTGACCCTCCCCCGCTCGCTGCGGCCATTCCCGGATTCGTTCAACGACATGAGCGGCGCTTTCCCCCGGAAGACGATCCGTCAGAATCGCCGGCGCGGTTCGGGTGTAACAAAAGGTGCGAAAATGTATCTTTTTGCGCTGCATTCGACTTCTGCGTACGAACACCTAGGTAGTGATCCAAGAAACTGGACCATTCCAGAGGGTTGGCACGCAGATTCTGGTCCGCTCCTCCCGGCTGCCCGCGAGCGCGGCCTTGTCATGATGAACCGAAGGCATTATTCAATCTGCGGGGTTATAGTGAGCGTCGCCCCGTCAGGCCTTCGCCCAAGACGCATGCCGCTTCGTCCCCGGACGAAAGCGGAAAAGGGGCGAAGCCATGTCATCTCAGCCATTTGCAATCCCGGTGCAGGCGGCGGCCGCGCTGTTGGGCGGTCCCGGCTGGCCGCAGGTCGTTGACTTGAGGCTGGAGGATGACTTTCAAGCCGATCCCCACGATATCCCCGGATCGCTCCATCGCGAGGAGAGCGCCTACGAAAGCTGGCGCGATGAACTCGACAGGGAGCGTCCCGTGATCCTGTCCTGCCACCACGGGCTCAAGATATCGCAGGCAATTGCCGCCCGGCTGCGGGCAGATGGCCGCAAGGCTGCGATCCTGACCGGCGGCTTCGTCGCCTGGCGCGAGGCCGGGTTGCCGCTCGTCGACCGGCTGGCGCTGGCGGCGGCCGGTTGGCGCGAAGGCGCCTCCTGGGTGACGCGCCGGCGACCGAAGATCGACCGCGCCGCCTGTCCCTGGCTGATCAGCCGCTTCCTTGACCCTTCGGCGCAGTTTCTCTTCGTGGAGCCTGATCAGGTGCAGGCCGTTGCGGCCCGTACCGGTGGAATCGCTTACGACATCCCTGACGTCACCGTCACCCATCGCGGCGGGGATTGCAGCTTCGTCACGCTGATCGGCATTGCCGGATTGCAAACCCTTGAGCCCCTGATGCGCGTCGCCTCCATAGTGCGCGGTGCAGACAACGCCCGGCTGGACCTCGCGCCGGAGGCAGCGGGTCTTCTTGCGGTTTCGCTCGGCCTTTCCGACCTTGCCGGCGACGACGATCACGGCATGCTCCGTCATGCCTTTGTCGTCTATGATGCGCTTTACGCCTGGGCGGCGCGCAGGGCCGGCGAAACGCACAATTGGCCGCCGAAGGCTTGAGTGATGACGATTGAAACGCAGGTTGAAAATCACGATCCATCGAGCAGCACGAAGCCAAGCCTCGGCGAACTGACCCGCGCCTTCTTCCAGATCGGCGTTCTGTCGTTTGGCGGAGCGACAGCGCAAATCGCCATGATGCATCAGCTCGCTGTCGATGATCGGCGCTGGCTCGACGACGCCCGGTTTCTGCGGGCGCTCAATCTGTGCATGCTGCTGCCGGGGCCGGAGGCGCAGCAGCTCGCAACCTATATCGGCTGGCGCCTGCACGGCATCCGGGGCGGCTTGATCTCGGGCATCCTGTTCGTGCTGCCGGGCGCCGTGCTGATGCTGGGTCTCAGCCTGCTCTACAGTCTGGGCAGCGGCATCGGCATCATCGACGGCCTGTTCTTCGGCATCAAGGCGGCGGTTCTGGCGGTCGTGGCGCAGGCCGTCATCAAGCTCTCGAAGCGGGCGCTGAAAACGCGGGCGTTCGTGGCGCTGGCTGCGGCGGCTTTCGCGGCTTTCGCCTTCCTGAACGTCCCGTTTCCTGTGGTGATCATCGCGGCTGCGGTAGCTGGCATCCTGCTCGCCCGTAACGATCCCGCATCGTTCACTGAAGTTCCCGCTAACCCTCTGCCAGCGGCGGCACGATGGCGCGCGACCGGCTGGGCGGTGGCGGGGGGATTGGCGGCCTGGTGGCTGCCGGTCGGGATCGCCGCCCTCGTGCTCGGCGGCGGGCATGTCGTCGTGCAGCTTGCCCTGTTCTTCTCCAAACTCGCGATCCTCTCCTTCGGCGGCGCTTATGCCCTGCTCGCCTGGCTGGCGGATGAGGCCGTCATCAAGGGCTGGGTGACGACGCGCGAGATGATCGCGGGGCTCGGCCTCGCCGAGACGACGCCGGGGCCGACGATCCTGGTCACGCAATTCGTGGGCTTCATCGGCGGCTGGAAGGAGCCGGGGCTGCTATCGCCGGTTGCGTCCGCCATCACCGCCGCCACTTTGACCACCTGGGTGACTTTCGCGCCGTCGTTCCTGTGGATTTTCGCCGGCGCGCCCTGGCTCGACGATCTGCTGCGCAACCGCACCTTGGCCGGCGCGCTGCAGGGCATCACGGCGGCGGTGGTGGGGGCCATCTCCTGGCTGGCGCTCTGGTTTGTCCTGAACACCATTTTCCGGCATGCGGGCTTCGCCCATTTCGGCGCAATGCGTGTTCCCAGCGTCTCCCTTGCCGATCTTGATCCCGTGGCGCTGGCGCTGGCGTTGCTGGCGCTTGTGCTGACTTTCGTCCTGAAGCGCTCCATGCTGCAGGTGATCGGGGTTTGCGCCCTGCTCGGCATGCTGGCGAAGCTCGGCGGTCTCGCATGAGCATCCGTGCAGTTGCACGGCGCTCCGGAACCGGGCATTCTGATGAAACATCGGGAGGAGACGCGCATGACCGCCGCCATCGTGGGCTGGGCCCATATGCCATTTGGCAAACATGAGAATGAAACCGTCGAGAGCATGGTCGTTCGCGTCGCCACCGAAGCGATGCAGCATGCGGGCATCGCCCCCGGCGATGTGGACGAGATCGTCATGGGGCATTTCAACGCCGGATTCAGCCCGCAGGATTTCACCGCCTCGCTGATCCTGCAGGCCGATGATGCCTTGCGTTTCAAGCCGACCACGCGTGTCGAGAACGCCTGCGCGACGGGCTCGGCCGCCGTGCATCAGGGCCTCAAGGCCATCGCCGCGAAGAATGCGAAGATTGTGCTCGTCGTCGGCGTCGAGCAGATGACGAAGACGCCCGGTCCCGAGATCGGCCAGAACCTGCTCAAGGCCTCCTACCTGCCTGAGGATGGCGCGACGCCCGGCGGCTTCGCCGGTGTCTTCGGCAAGATCGCCGGCGCCTATTTCCAGAAATACGGCGATCAATCCGACGCGCTGGCGATGATCGCCGCCAAGAACCACCGCAACGGCGTCAACAATCCCTACGCCCAGATGCGCAAGGATTTCGGCTACGATTTTTGCCGCACCGAAAGCGAGAAGAACCCCTTCGTCGCTGGGCCGCTGAAGCGCACGGATTGTTCGCTTGTCTCGGATGGCGCGGCGGCCCTCGTGCTCGCCGATATCGAGACCGCCTTGCGCATGGAACGCGCGGTCTATTTCCGCGGCGTCGGCCATGCGCAGGATTTCCTGCCGATGTCGAAGCGCGACATCCTGGCCTTCGAAGGCTGTTCGGTCGCCTGGCAGCGGGCGCTGGCCAAGGCGGGCGTGTCGATCGGCGATCTCTCCTTCGTCGAAACGCATGATTGCTTCACCATCGCCGAGCTCATTGAATACGAGGCCATGGGCCTGACCAAGCCGGGCGAGGGCGCGAAAGCGATCAAGGAAGGCTGGACGGAAATGGGCGGCAAGTTGCCGGTCAATGCGTCAGGCGGCCTCAAGGCCAAGGGCCACCCCATCGGCGCGACAGGCGTCTCCATGCATGTGCTCACCGCCATGCAGCTGATGGGCGAAGCGCCGGAGGGCATGCAGGTGAAGGACGCCAGGCTCGGCGGCATCTTCAACATGGGCGGGGCGGCGGTGGCGAACTACACCAGCGTGCTGGAGCGGGTGAGATGACGGCTGGGTTGATTTCTGGTAGGGTCCGATCATGAGCAAGCGGACGTTTGCCGGGCTGACCCTTGAGGAACTGAATGCCGCTGGAGCGGCGGCGGGCAAGGACGCGGTCAGGAGCGCCCATGAAGCGGGTCTGGCATCGCCTGGCATGACAAGGCTTCGCCTGGCGTCAGGGGAGGAGCTCAAGGTGCTCACGCGCCTTCATCCTGATGGCACGCTGGAAATAGCTGATACGCGTATTGTCCTGATTTCTGAAATTCAAAAAGAAATTGGTCTTCTTGCTTCTTTGCACGAAGAGGAATTGAGCCATTTAACTGCTTTGCGTGGGCGACGTGAACAGCGCACAAAAGTAGAGCGCGCCTAGCCCTCATGGCCGCACCGAGCCTCGTTGTCATTGCAGGCCCGAACGGCTCGGGGAAGTCATCGCTCATCAAAAAGCTCGCGACGATGCCCGGTATCGATCTCGGCATCTATATCAACGCGGACGATATCGAACTTGATTTGCGCGACATCGCCGATCTTCAGCTCCGCTCGCGGGAGGCGCAGCGCATTGCAGACGGACGACGCGCCCGGTGTCTGGACGAGGGTGCGCCATTCTCGTTCGAAACCGTGATGTCGCATCCCAGCAAGATCGACCTGATGAACGAGGCGCGTCAGCGCGGCTTCCGCGTAACCTTGTTCTTCGTCGCCGTGGACGATCCGCTTCTGAATGTCGAGCGAGTGAGCGTGCGGGTCAGCCAAGGCGGGCATTCCGTTCCGCCTGACCGGATCGTCAGCCGGTATCGTCGAACGCTCGCGCTTCTGCCGCGGGCTATCCTGGCAGCGGACTCGGTCGTCTTGTTCGACAACACTGCCCAGGGGTCCGGTCCGCAGGCCGTCGCGTCGGTGACCCGCGGCGCTGGCGGGTTTCGCCTTGAAGTCCATCAAAAGGGCTGCGAATGGCTGGAGAGAGAGCTTCTTGCTCATCTGCCCTTCTCTGGCCTCAGGTCTGGGCAGGTGTCATTCGTGCTCATTCCAGAGGCTGTCCTCCGCGACATGGACCAGCGCCGAACCGCCGAACTGATTTTTCCGTGACCTTCGCCCTCCTCCTCTTCGCTTATCTGTTCAGCCAGTTCTTCCGCGCCTTCCTGACGATCATCGCCGGGGACCTGATACGGGACCTGGGCTTTGGGCCGGCCGAACTCGGCTGGGTCGGATCGGCCTGGTTCATCGCCTTCGCCTTCAGCCAGTTTCCGGTGGGTTATCTCCTCGATACGATCGGCCCACGGCGGACGATGGGAGGACTGATGCTGATCGGCGTTGCCGGTGCGCTGCTCTTCGCTCTTTCGCCCGGCTTTTCCGTCAGCGTGGCGGCGATGATCCTGATCGGTGTCGGCTGCGCCCCCATGCTGATGGCCTCGCTCTACATTTTCGGCCGCACCGAGCCGCCTGAGCGCTTCGCCCTGCTGTCGTCGATGATGGTGGGCCTCGGCACCATCGGCACGCTCGCCGCAGCCACGCCGCTGACGCTGGCCGCGCAGAGCTTCGGCTGGCGCTGGAGCATGGCGGGCGTCGGCCTCGCGATGGCGCTGGCCGCGATCCTGATCCTGTTGTTCCTGAAGGATCCGCCAAGGGCCGTGCGGCAGGATGGCAGCAGAGCCTCGCTGCTCGGCGACATCGCCACCATCGCCAGAATGCGGGTGCTGTGGTTATCGCTGCCGCTCCACCTTGTCAGCTACGGCATGATCGCGACGGAACGCGGCCTCTGGGTCGGGCCCTATCTCGACGCCGTGCATGGCCTGGGTCCGATCGAGCGGGGCAATGTCGTTTTCGCCATGTCGCTCGGCATGGGCCTGGGCGCGCTGGCCTGCGCTCCCGCGAGCCGGTTGTTCGGCGGGGTCAAGACGCCGGCCGTCATCGGCAATGCCGTCGCGGCCCTGCTTTTCCTGATGCTGGGTCTGGCGGGCGGAATCTCCAGCCTGGCCGATTCCGTCATGCTTGTCCTGATCGGCTTTTTCGGCCTGACCTATAGCCTCATGCTGAGCCATGGCCGCCAGTTTTTCCCGGACCATCTGCTGGGCCGGGGCGTCACCTGCCTGAACTTTCTGGCGATTGGCGGGGCGGGCCTTTTGCAGGCCGCGACCGGCCGCTTCATCGGTCAGGCCCTTGAATCCGGAATGTCGCCCACCGAAGCCTTCGGCGCCATGCATGTCGCGATGGGGCTCACGCTTGCCGCGATGCTGCTCCTGTTCTTGCGGGCGCCTGCCAGACCCCGTCAACCATAGGGCGCGAAGCGGATGCGCTCTGTCCGTGTGGGACGGGCGAAAGCAGTGAGGGCCCCGCTCTTGCGGTTCTTGAACAGCAAGCGGCCATCGTCGTCGAAGATGTAGGTCTTTGTCACGCGCGGTTCGCCGCCGGCCTTCATCTGCCGGACCTGCCGCAGGCGGCCCGCCAAAACGGCGTCGACCAGCGCGAGGGCGATGTCCGCCTGCTCGACCGCCAGCTCCTTGATTGAAAAAGCCGCGGTGTCGATGTTGATGCCGCCCGGCGCGATCGCGATGGAGAAGCCGAGCGCCGCCTTGCGCCGGGGGGTGACATCGAAGGTGGCGGTATCCTCGCTGCGCCGCTCGCGATAGCGGCAGACCTCCTCCAATGGCCGGAGCAGGATCTTCACCTTGTCGCCAAGCCTGGCGGCCATGCGTCCTCGATCATCCGGGTTCACCGCAGGCGTCATCAATAGCCTCTCGTCCGGTCGACCACATTGCGCAGAGGCAGGCCGCGTTCGAAGTCGCGGATCTGATCGGCGATGGCGGCCGCGACCGCATCGGGGGCGCTCATGGACGCATTATGCGGCGTGATGGTTACGGCCGGATGAAGCCAGAGGCGCGAAGTTGCAGGCAGCGGCTCCGTCTCGAAGACATCGAGCGAAGCGCCCAGCAAGGTTCCCGCATCCAATGCGGCGAGGATATCCGCCTCCGCCTGCAAGCCGCCGCGGCCGCCGTTGATCACCACCGGCCCGCCGAGGCGGCCGTCCCTTGCCAGCCCCGCGAAAAGCGCGGCGTCGAGAATGCCCCGGGTCGCCTCCGTCAGCGGCAGCAGAACGACCAGGATATCCGTGCGCGCCAGGAAAGCCATCAGGCCTGCTTCGCCGGAAAAGGCCGGCACGCCGTCGATCGTCTTGGGCGACCGGCTCCAGCCAGCCACATCGAACCGCAGGCGCTGCAGCGCGCCGACGGCGTCAAGCCCCAGCACGCCGAGGCCCATCACGCCGACGCGCACGTCACCGGCCGAGGGCTGATCGCGGTCGTCGATCCATTCGCTGGCCGCCTGCTGCCTGCGGTAGGTCTTGCCCTGGCGCAGCCAATCGAGGCATTGCCAGACCACCCATTCCGTCATCCGGTGCGTGAGGTCAGGATCGACGACCCGGACGATGGGAGCCGGCGGCAGGTTCCTGTCGCCGACAAGGTGGTCGACGCCTGCGCCCAGCGAGAAGAGGGCCTTCACGTTGGGCAATCGGGCGAGCGAGCCCGGCTCATGCCGCCAGCAGGCGACATAGTCGATGGCCGCAGGATCGAAGGAATCGCGCGCCGAAACCACCGTCCGGCCGGGCATCAGGCGCTGGAACCGTTCCAGCCAATCGGGTTCGTGCCAGCCGCGCATCGCAACGAGAAAGCTCATGACGCCTGCCCTTCCAGCCGCCTGGCGATCAGCGGGCCGATCGCCGGCGGCGCATCCGAAAGTCCATAGGCCATTGTCACAGACTGCGCCGCCCGATGGAAGGCTTCCTCGCTGCGGGCATGCACAATGGCCAGCGGATCGCCCTTTGTCACCCTGGCGCCGAGCGGAACGATGCCCGTCAGGCCCACGGCGGCATCAATGGGATCGGCCGCCCGCGCCCGCCCGCCGCCCAGCACCACCACTGCGACGCCAAGGCCGCGGCTGTCGATGCTGGCGGCATAGCCGTTATCAGGGGCTGGAACAGCCGCGCTGAACGGAGCCGCCGGCAGATGCGAATCAGGCCTTTCCAGAAGGTCCGCCGGCCCGCCAAGCGCCGTGACCATCCTGGCGAAACGCTCGGCCGCCGCGCCGCTGGCGATCGCATGTTCAAGCCGGAATCGCGCTTCCGGCAGGGAGCCGGCGAGTTTTCCGGTCAGCAGCATTTCCGCGCCGAGAGCCACCGTCACCTCGTGGATGCGCGGCTCGCGCCGTCGCCCGGTGAGGTAATCGATCGCATGGCGCATCTCGACGGCATTGCCCGCTGCGGAGGCGAGCGGCTGGTTCATGTCGGTCAACAGGGCGGTGGTGGGCAGGCCGGCCCCGGTCGCAACGGTGGCAAGGCTCTGCGCCAGCTCCACCGCATCGCCGAAGCTGGCCATGAAGGCGCCGTTGCCGAACTTCACATCCATGGCGAGACCGGCGAGACCCGCCGCAAGCTTCTTGGAGAGGATCGAGGCGGTGATGAGCGGGATGCTCTCCACCGTCGCCGTCACATCGCGGATCGCGTAGAACCGCTTGTCGGCGGGCGCGAGATCGCTCGTCTGCCCGATGATGGCGCAGCCGACGTCACGTGTGACCTGCCGGAACAGCCTTTCGTCGGGCTGCGAAACATAGCCGGGGATCGAATCGAGCTTGTCGAGCGTGCCGCCGGTGTGGCCGAGGCCGCGCCCGGAGATCATCGGCACAAAGCCGCCGCAGGCCGCCACGGCAGGCGCCAGCATCAGCGACACCGTATCGCCGATGCCCCCGGTGGAATGCTTATCCAGCGCCGGTCCGGGAAGATCGCGCCAATCGAGCACCCGTCCCGAATCGCGCATGGCCTCCGTCAAGGCCGCGCGTTCGGGCATCACCATGCCCCGGAAGAAGATGGCCATGGCGAAGGCCGCCACCTGGCCTTCGGTCACGGAGCCTTCGGAGAGGCCGCGCACCATGAAGCCGATTTCGTCGCCGGTGAGCGTTGCGCCGTCGCGCTTTCGCCGGATGATTTCCTGCGGCAGCATCGCGTTCAGCTCCACTCGTTCCCTCTCCCCTTGCGGGAGAGGGTGGCAGGCGAAGCCTGACGGGTGAGGGGTGGCGCTGAGCCGGGAGATTGCCGCGACCCCTCATCCGCCCGCCATTCGGCGGGCGCCTTCTCCCGCAAGGGGAGAATGGGGGGTTGTGCGGCCTCGCCGAGCATCAGTAAGGCCCTTTGGCAGCACCCGCCGCCCGCCCTTCGATGGCATCCGCCAGCGCATCGTAGAGGGCGCTGGCGCCGAAGCGGAAGGTTGTCGGCGAAGCCCAGACCGGACCCATGGCGGCATCGACTAGGCCGAGATAGAGGCCTGCATCCGCCAGCGTGCGGATGCCGCCGGAGGGCTTGAGGCCGACCGTCCTGTCCGCCGCCTTGATGGCCGATAGCATTGTCTTCACAGCTTCGGGCGTGGCCGACACCGGCGTCTTGCCGGTCGAGGTCTTGATGAAGTCGGCCCCGCAATCGATGGCGATATCGGCGGCTTTGCGCACCATCGCCTGATCGGGCAGCATGCCGGTCTCGAGAATGACCTTCAGACGGCCGGCATCGTCGATCTCGTCGCGCACCTCGCCGATCATCGAGCGCACGGTGAGTTCGTCGCCGGCAAGGAGCGCATGCCAGGGCATAACGAGGTCGATCTCGTCGGCGCCGTCGTCGATCGCCTCCGCCGTATCCTCAAGTGCGCGCTCCACATCCTCGCCGCCCTTCGGAAAGTTGATGACGGTCGCCACCCTGACGCCCTTGCCCTTGAGCCTGGCCTTGGCGATGGTGACGAATTGCGGCCAGATGCAGATGGCGGCGACGGGACCATGGGGCGACAGCGCCTTCTGGATCAGCGTCTCCACCTGATCCTCGCGGCAGCCGTCGTTCAGGTCGGTCAGATCGAGCAGGCGCAGCGCGCGGCGGGCGAGATCGATATCCGTCATGCCGGCTTCGCTCATGGCAGCCTCCCGATGAAATTCCTGACGAGCCGCCGCATCGCCGCGCCGCCGCTCGCCGCCACGGCCTTCGTCTCGTCGTGGGACGGCGAGGATCCCTGGATGCCGGCGGCGAGATTGGTGAGCATCGACAAGGCAATGACCTTCAGCCCGAAGCGCCGGGCGAGAATCACCTCCGGCACGGTGGACATGCCGACAATATCGCCGCCGATGATTTTCGCCATGCGGATTTCGGCCGGCGTCTCGAAACTCGGACCCGAGAACCAGACATAGATTCCTTCACCCAGCGTCACTTGCTCCGCGGCTGCTGCTGCCTTCATCACGGCGCGCAGCGCGGGATCGTAGGCATCGGTCAGCGAGACGAAACGGGCATCGTCCGGATCGCCGATCAGCGGATCCCGGCCGGAATAATTGATGTGGTCGCTGATCAGCGAAAGGCTTCCGGGGCCGAGCGCCTCGTTCAGCGATCCCGCCGCATTGGTGAAGAGCGCCTGTCGGCAGCCGAGACCCGCGAGCGTCGCCACAGGAAGGCGCATCGCGCCGCTGTCGCCCCTCTCGTAGTAATGCGCGCGCCCGTTCAGCGAAACCACGCGCTTGCCGGCAAGCCTGCCCGCGACCAACTGCTTGGCGTGGCCCGAGACATGGCCAGCGGGAAAGCCCGGAATATCGGCATAGCTCACCTGCACCGGATCCTCGATATCATCGGCCAATGGCCCAAGCCCGGTGCCGAGCACGATCCCGAGATCGAAGGGGCCTGTCACGCCAAGCTTCGCCAGCGCTGCGACCGTTGCAGCGCTTTCGGCCATAGCGTGGCTCCGGCGAAGATCAGCTGTCGTCATGAAAGATTTTCCGGTCCGAACGAGGCTGGCAGAAGTGCTTCGAGCGTGAAGCTCTGCTGCACCCCCGTCAGACCCGCCACATGCACCGGCGTGCCCGGTTTGGCAAATTCCCGGATGCGTTGGCGGCAATTGCCGCAGGGCGTGCACGGCAGCGGCCCATCGCCGATCACCAGCATTTCCTGGATCGCCGTGCCGCCGCCCAGCACCATCGCGGCGATAGCGCCCGCTTCGGCGCAGGTGCCGCTTGGATAGGCCGCGTTCTCGACATTGCAGCCGGCATAGATCTGGCCGTCGTCGGCGAGGATCGCGGAGCCGACCTTGAAGCGCGAATAGGGCACGTGGGCCTTCTCGCGCGCTGCCTTCGCGGCGTTGAACAGACGGTCGACCGTTGTCAAATTAGCGCTCCTTCACATAGGGGACGCCGGAAGCCTTCGGCGGCACGGCCCGGCCGATGAAGCCGGCCAGCAGCACCACCGTCAGCACATAAGGCAAAGCCTGGATGAACTGAACCGGCGCCTGGCCGATTCCCGGCAGCGCCACGCCCTGCAGGCGGATCGCCATGGCGTCGAGAAAGCCGAAGAGGAGGCAGGCGGCCAGCGCCGGTCCCGGCCGCCATTTGGCGAAGATCAGCGCCGCCAGCGCGATGAAGCCCTTGCCGGCGGTCATGTTGTTGAGAAAGCCCGCCCCTTGCGCGATCGAAAGATAAGCGCCGCCCAGCCCGCAGAGCACGCCGCAGATGATAACTGCCTCGTAGCGCAGGCGCGCCACGGATATGCCCGCCGTATCCACCGCCGCCGGGTTCTCGCCCACGGCGCGCAGCCGGAGGCCGAAGCGCGTCTTCTGCAGCACCCACCAGGTGAGCGGAACAGCCAGGAACGCCAGCCAGACGAGGAGGTTATGGCCAGAGAGAAGCTGCTTGTAGATCCCGCCCAGCACGGGGATGGCGCCGACCTGATCGGCAAACGGCAGGTCGATCGGCAGGAAGCGCTGGCTCTGCGCCACCGGGGGCGTGCGCCCGCCTTCCCGGTACCAGGCGTGGCCCAGCACGGCGGTCAGGCCGACCGCGAGCATATTGATCGCCACGCCGGAGACGATCTGGTTGCCGCGCTGCGCAATCGCGGCATAACCATGCACGAGCGACAGCAGGATCGAAACGCCGATACCCGCCAGCAAGCCGAGCATGGCGCTACCGGTGCTGATCGCCGCCACGGCCGCCGCGAAGGCCGCGCCCAGCATCTTGCCTTCGAGCCCGATGTCGACGATGCCGGCCCGCTCGCTCCACAGGCCCGCCAGGCAGGCGCAGATCAGCGGCACGGCAAGGCGCACGGTGGAGGCCAGAATCTGGAGGGTTGCATCGAGGAATTCCATCACGCCTCCCTGATCCTGAACAATCGGGCGAGCGGCCGCTTGAAGGCGAATTCCAGCGCGCCGGCGAAGAGGATGACGAAGCCCTGGATGACGACGATCATGTCCTTCGTGATGGCCGGCTTGTCGAAGGAAAGCTCGGCGCCCCCTTGGTAGAGCACGCCGAACAGGAAGGCCGCCAGCACCACGCCCAGCGGGTGCGCGCGCCCCATCAGCGCCACCGCGATGCCGACAAAGCCGGCGCCAGCCGAGAATTCCAGCAGCAACCGGTGCTGCAGGCCCATGATCTCGTTGACGGCCAGCAACCCGGCGAGCCCTCCCGAGATCGCCATCGTCACCATGGTGATGCGCGCCGGCGAGATGCCCGCATAGACCGCCGCTGTGGGCGAGGCGCCGACGACGCGGATCTCGTAGCCGAGCCGCGTGTGCCAGACGAGAACCCAGACGGCGATTGCCGCCAGGATCGCCAGAAAGAACGAGATGTTGAGCGGCGTGCGCGGAAAACTGATGCCAAGCGCGCCGAGAAACACGTTCATGGGTGCCGCGACCGCGTGATCGGCGATGTTGCGCGTTTCCGGCGCCATCGATCCCGGCCGACCCATGACATTGACCAGAAGATAGACCATCAGCGTCGCTGCGATGAAATTGAACATGATCGTGGTGATCACGACATGGCTGCCGCGGCGCGCCTGCAGATAACCGGGGATGAAGGCCCAGGCCGCGCCAGCGAGCGCCGCGCCCAGCACGCCCAGCGGGACCAGCAGGAAACCTGGCAGCCATTCGAAGCTGAAGCAGAAGAGCACGATGCCGAGCCCGCCCAAAGTCGCCTGCCCCTCGCCGCCGATGTTGAACAGACCGGCCTGAAAGGCGATGGCGACGGCAAGGCCCGTGAAGATGAAGCTCGTCGTGTAATAGAGCGTGTAGCCCCAGCCGGCCTTGCTGCCGAGCGCACCCTTGAAAAGCAGGCTCATCGCCTCGATCGGGTTTTCGCCGATCGCCAGCACAACGAGCCCCGAGACGGCGAAGGCCGTGACTACGGTGAGCAGCGGCGCCAGCGCGACATCCGCCCAACGCGGGAGTTCGACGGGCGTGCTCATGGGCGGGCTCCCCTCCCTTTCGCTTGCGCCGAGGCTCCTCTCCCTCCCCCGCCCCGGATCTGGCCTGCCCGATCCGGGCAACGATTATGCGCAAATCGGAAACATCCGATTTGCGTCGGGGAGGGTGGCGAGCGGTAGCGAGCCGGGAGGGGGGCGATCCCTGGCTGGGATGACATCACCCCCTCCCGGCCCTGAGCTTCGCTTCGGGCCACCCTCCCCGCAAGGGGGAGGGATGGCGTAACGACGACCTGTTCCATCACGCCGCCTCCGCCGGGACGCCGGCCATCAGCAGCCCCAGCTCCCGCTCGTCCGTCTGCGAGGGCAGCCGCTCGCCGGTGATCCTGCCGCCGCACAGCGCGATAATCCTGTCCGACAGGCTCATGATCTCGTCGAGCTCCACCGAGACGAGCAGGATCGCCTTGCCGGCATCGCGCATGGCGATGATGCGCTTGTGGATGAACTCGATCGCGCCGATATCGACGCCGCGCGTCGGCTGGCCGATCAGGAGCACCGCCGGGTCGCGCTCCATCTCGCGGGCCAGCACGATCTTCTGCTGGTTGCCGCCGGAGAATTTCGAACTGCGCAAGCCGGGCAGCGGCGGGCGCACGTCATAGGCCTCCATCTTGGCCTTTTCGTCCCGCGTGATGGCCTCATGGTCCATCAGGAAGCCGCGCCGGAAGCGGGGGTCGCCATGGTGGCCGAGGATGCCGCTTTCCGCCGCCTCGAAGGGCAGCACGAGGCCGCAGCGGTGGCGATCCTCCGGAACGTGGTAGAGCCGGAGCGCCCGGAGCGCCGTCGCATCGGGCCGGGACGGATCGACCGGGACCCCGTCTACGCTGATGCTGCCCTTGGCGCTGCGCATGCCGGCGAGCGCCTCCAGTAATTCACTCTGGCCATTGCCGGAGACCGCCGCGATGCCCAGGATCTCGCCGGCGCGGATCTGGAAGCTCGCGCGGTCGAGCCGTGTCACCCCCTGGCCATCGGTGACTGTCAGGTCCCTGACATCGAGCAGCACGCGGCCGGGACGCGCTGGCTGTTTCCCGACGCTGAGCAGCACGCGCCGGCCGACCATCGCCTCGGCGATCTCGGCGGGATTCGTCTTCGCCGTGTCGAGCGTGGCCACCGTCTCGCCGCGGCGCATCACCGAGACCCTGTCGGTGGCATGCATGATCTCGCGGAGTTTGTGGGTGATGAGGATCACCGTCTTGCCCTGCGCCTTCAGAGCCTTCGTGAGTTCGAAAAGCTGATCGGCCTCGGAGGGTGTCAGCACGGCGGTCGGCTCGTCGAGGATCAGGATATCGGCGCCGCGATAGAGCGCCTTGATGATCTCAACGCGCTGCTGCAGGCCGACGGTGAGATCGCCGACGATGGCGTCGGGATCGACCTTGAGGCCGTAACGCCGGCCGAGGTCCGCAAGCGCGGCGCGGGCCTCCTTCTCGCCCTGCGCCAGCAGCCGGCCACCTTCGGCGCCGAGGATGACGTTTTCGAGCACGGTCATGGTTTCGACCAGCATGAAATGCTGGTGCACCATGCCGATGCCGTGGCTGATCGCATCCTGCGAGGAGCGGATGCGCACCGGCTTTCCCTTGATGCGGATTTCGCCGGAATCGGCCTCGTAGAAACCATAGACGATCGACATCAGCGTCGATTTTCCCGCCCCGTTCTCGCCGACGATGCCATGCACCGAGGCGGGATCGATGCGGAGGCTGACATTGCGGTTGGCGTGCACCGCGCCGAAACGCTTCTCGATGCCGATCAGCTCGATGGCGGGGGTCATGGGGCTGTTATCCCTCCCCCGCCCCGGATCGGGCCTGCCCGATCTGGGCAACGATTCTGCGCAAATCGGAAACATCCGATTTGCCTCGGGGAGGGTGGCGAGCGATAGCGAGCCGGGAGGGGGGCAAATCCGGCCAGCCAGATAACGCCCCCTCCCGGCCCTGCGCTCCGCTCCGGGCCACCCTCCCCGCAAGGGGGAGGGATGAAGATCGCGCCAGCCGCCCCCTCATGCGCTCGTCCCTGGAACGGCGCTCACATCACCGGGCAGGCGGAGTTCGTCATGTAATCGTGCACCTTGATCGTGCCGGCCTTGATATCGGCCGCCGCCTTGTCGACCGCCGCCTTCATCTCGGGCGAGACGAGCGCCTTGTTGTTGTCGTCCATCGCATAGCCGACGCCGTCCTGCGGCAGGCCATAGACCGTGACGCCGGCGGTCCATTTGCCGCTGCGCGCATCCATCAGCGTCGAATAGACGGCGACATCGACGCGCTTGAGCATCGAGGTCAGCACGCGGCCCGGATGCAGGCCGTTCTGGTTGGAATCGACGCCGATGCCGAGCTTGCCGGCATCCGCCACGGTGCGCAGCACGCCGATGCCGGTGCCGCCAGCGGCGTGGTAGATGACATCAGCGCCGCGATCGAGCTGCGACTTGGCGAGCTCGGATCCCTTGGCGGGGTCGTTGAAGGCCGCGCCCGTCGTGCCCGTCATATTCTGGATCACTTCGGCGCCGGGCTTGGCGGCCTTGACGCCCTGCACATAGCCGCAGGCGAATTTGCGGATCAGCGGGATATCCATGCCGCCGATGAAGCCGACCTTGTTGGTCTTCGAGGCGAGGCCCGCCATCATGCCGACAAGATAGCTGCCCTCATGCTCGGTGAAGACCGCGGAGCGCACGTTCGGCTCGTTGATCACGCTGTCGATGATCGTGAAGCGGGTGTTGGGGAATTCCTTCGCCACCTTCTGCAGCGAGGTGCCGAAGGAGAAGCCGATGACCACGATCGGGTTATGGCCATCGCGGGCGAAGCGCTGCATCGCCTGCTCGCGCTGCGCGTCGCTGGTGATCTCGAAATCGCGGTAATCGATGCCGGTCTCCTTCTTGAACCGCTCGATGCCCGCATGCGCGGCTTCATTGAAGGATTTGTCGAACTTGCCGCCGCGATCGAAGACGATCGCCGGCTTCACCTCCTGCGCGATCGCCGCACCGCCCAGCATTGCGGCCAACACGGCCGCCAGAATACCCGTTTTCATCACATCTCTCCCTGAGATAAAATCCGCTCCCGCAGGAACATTGGCATGCCCTCCGGCGCGTGCAAAGCCCGCGCCGGAGGGCGCTCCCAACTTTCCGACACGCAACAGTGATAGGTGGGGGACTACCGGCTTTCGTCCAGTGCTCCTATTTTCGCTTTCTGGACAAGGAGAACCGGCATGTTCTTTCTGCGCAAGAAGGCCGAGATGGTGAGCCCTGAGGCGGCGCTGCCGGGGCGCGCGAGCGCCATCCCCACCGCCCGCACGCATTTCGTCAATGGCGCCGCGCTGCAGGGCCCCTATCCGGCAGGCCATCAGCAGATTATCTTCGGGCTTGGCTGCTTCTGGGGCGCGGAGCGCAAGTTCTGGCAATTGGGCGATGGCGTGACGGTGACGGCGGTTGGCTATGCGGGCGGTTTCACGCCCAACCCGACCTATGAGGAGGTCTGCTCCGGCCGCACCGGGCATAACGAGGTCGTGCTCGTCGTCTATGATCCCGCCAAAATCCCGCTGGAGCGCCTGCTGAAGACCTTCTGGGAAAGCCATGACCCGACGCAGGGCATGCGCCAGGGCAACGATGTCGGCACGCAATACCGCTCCGGCATTTACGCCTCCGATCCCGCGCAGAAGGCGGCGGCGCTCGCCTCGCGGGAGGCCTATCAGGCCGTGCTGACCAAGGCGGGGCTGGGCGCGATCACCACCGAGATCGTCGATGCGCCGCCCTTCTATTTCGCCGAGGATTACCACCAGCAATATCTTGCCAAGAATCCGGCCGGCTATTGCGGCCTCGGCGGCACCGGCGTGAGCTGCCCCATCGGGCTCGGTCAGGCGGCTTGAGCCGTATGTCCGCTTCGGGGGGATTCGCCGGGCGTTGGATGGGGAGGGAAGGATGATGGCGGTGGCGGCTCCGTTCGGTGGGGATGGCCGGAGATGAAGAACAGTTTCACATGGCTCCTGTACGGGTGGGGCAAAAGGGCGGCGAATTTTGTTATTGCTGCCTACATAATCGGTGCAGTTTACGCTGTGATTTGTGCATTTTTTGGTTTTAAGTACGATGAAAATATATTTTTTGGGCTCTTATTCTGGGCAATAGTATTTTGCATTCCAATCGGAATTTTTTCTTCGGTCATTATAAACTGGAGGATAAATTCGCAGCAAAACAAGATGCGAGATTAAATTTAACGTCGTGCCTTTGCGTACCTAAAACACCGCGACGGCGTACGCGCCGCCCCCCCCCCCTTTGCCTTGTCGCCCCGGTTGGGGCAGACAGGGCGAGGGATGTCGGTTGAACCAGCCTCGGCCGGCCAGGAACCTCCTCGTGAGCCCATTCACAAGGAATCGCTTGGCCGGAATGTCACGATCGTCGGCGGGGCCGCATTGGCGTCGCGGATCGCGGGCTTCGTGCGCGACATGCTCATCGCGGCAATGCTGGGCGCGGGCGCGGTGGCGGATGCCTATGTGGCCGCCTTTCTCATCCCCAATCTCTTCCGGCGTTTGATCGGCGAGGGCGCCTTCAACGCCGCTTATGTGCCGATCTTCACGCGGCGGCGGGCGGAAGGCGGGCAGGAATCCGCCGCAAGCTTCGCCGGGGCCGCGCTGTCGCTGCTCGTGGCGCTCGGCTTGCTGATCCTGCTTGCGGCGGAATTCGCCATGCCGGCGATCATCGCCATCGTCGCACCCGGCTTCGTGGACGATGCGCGGAAATTCGCGGATGCGGTGGCCTTCGGCCGCATTCTGTTTCCCTTCGTGGCGGTGGTTCTGGTGGCGGCCCTTTTCACCGGCACGCTGAACGCCATCGGGCGCTACGCCGTCGCGGCGGCGACGCCATTGATCCTCAATCTCCTGCTGATCGCGGCGCTGCTCACCGCCATGGCGGCTGGGCTCGGCACCGGGCGGGAGGCCGGGTTCGTGCTGGCCTGGACATTGCTGGCCGCCGGTTGCCTCAATCTGCTGATCGTCGCTGTGGCGACATGGCGCGCGGGCTGGCGCATCCGGCCGGCATGGCCGCGCCTCGATCCGGATATCCGCCGGCTGATGCTGATTGCAATGCCGGGCATCGCCATCATCGGCTCGGGACCGGTCAATATCGTGATTGCCGCGCAGCTGTCCTCCGGCACGCCTTCGGCAATGGCCTGGCTTTACTTCGCCGACCGCATCTTCGAATTGCCGCTGGGCTTCGTGGTGGCATCGGTGGGCGCCGTGCTGTTGCCCGCTGTCGCGCGGCATCTCGCCAGCGGCGATGTTGAAGCCGCCAGCGCGGCGGAGAGCCGCGCGCTCGAATTCGGCCTGCTGATCACGCTGCCGGCGGCGATTGCGCTGGCGCTCCTCACCCAGCCGATCGTCAGCATCCTCTATGAGCGCGGCGCCTTCACCGCGAAGGATTCCGAGGCCGTGGCGGCAATGCTGAGAGCGCTGGCGTTCGGCCTGCCCGCCTTCGCGCTGGTGAAGGTGTTCCTCCCGGCCTTTCTGGCGCGCGAGGATCTGAAGAGCCCGATCCTCGCGGCGGGGCTCGGCATCGCCGCGAACATCGCCGTGACGCTGGCGCTGATCCCTCAGATCGGCCCCGTCGCCGCCGCAATCGGCGTTACGGCTTCCGCGACGGTGAATGCGCTGGCGCTGGGCGTCATGCTGCTCCGCCGCGGGCTGTTCCGGCCGGATGCGCTGGCGCTAAAACGCCTGCCGCGCGTGCTCCTCGCCTCCGCGCTCACCGGCCTTGCGGTGCTGCTGCTGGCGGATTGGCTCGGGCCAAGGCTCGACGGAAACAACGCGCCGCTTGTCCGAATCATGGTGCTCGGCTTCATCTGCTGTTCCGGCGTGCTGATCCAGTTCGGGCTCGCTTATGCCCTCAAGGCGGTGGATTTCCCCCGGTTTCGCGGGCTGAAACGGCCGTAGCAGGCCAAAGTCCCCAGATTTCAGGTGAAATGCCGCCGAAGCTGGGGCAAGCTCGCCGGGCTGGCAATCGAAGCGGGGGAACACTCATGGCCATCACGCTTTACGGCGTCTATCGCTCGCGCGCATCGCGCAACATCTGGCTGCTCAATGAGCTTGGCGTCAAGTTCAAGCATGTGCCGGTCATCCAGGCGAACCGGCTGGCCAATCCGGCGGCCAAGGATGCGCCGCTGAACACCACGTCGCCCGCCTTCCGGAAGATCAACCCCAACGACCGAATTCCGGCCTTGCAGGACGGCAAGCTGATCCTCAATGAATCGCTGGCGATGAACCTCTATCTCGCCAAGAAATTCGGCGGGAAGCTCGCGCCCCGCACGGTGAAGGAGGACGGGCTGATGACGATGTGGACGGTCTGGGCAGTGACCGAGGTCGAGCCGCACTCCAGGCGATGATGGAGAAGCGCAACGCCGAGCCGATGTGAGCCACGGCCCTGAACCCGGTCTTACGATTGCCCGCACGAACACCCATCCCGCCCCCCTTGCGGGGCGGGTGGCCCGGACCCCGGACTTGATCCGGGGGAAGGGCCGGGTGGGGGGCTTTTCTCATTTCCACCCCTCCCCGGCGGCTTTCGCCGCCGACCCTCCCCGTCAAGGGGAGGGATGGAGCCCGCAGGCTAACCCGGATTCAGAGCCGAGCCGGCGCGAGCGCAGCGCTTTGACCCGGCAGGCCCCTCCATGCGAGGAAGGGGGCATGAATGAACCCGATCCCGACCTGCAGGAAGCCGCCCGCAAGCTCTTTGCGGGCAGCGCCGATTTCGTCTGGGGCTCGGACCGGATCGATTCATTGCCGCCGATGAAACATCCGGAGATCGCCTTCGCCGGGCGCTCCAATGTCGGCAAATCCTCGCTGATCAATGCCGTCACGGGCCGCAATGCGCTGGCCCGCACCTCGCATACGCCGGGGCGCACGCAGCAGCTCAATTTCTTCACGATCGGCGACAGGCTGAGCTTCGTCGACATGCCGGGCTATGGCTATGCCAAGGTCTCGAAGCAGAAGATTTCGAACTGGACGAAGCTGATCGAGGATTATCTCAAGGGCCGCGCCAGCCTCGCCCGCGTCTATGTGCTGATCGACAGCCGCCACGGCCTGAAGGACCTCGACCTCGACATCCTGACGCTGATGGACAAGTCCGCCGTCTCCTACCAGATCGTGCTGACCAAGGCCGATCAGCTGAAGGGGCCGGAACAGGAGCGGATCGTGGCGGAAGTCACGGGCCAGATCGCCCGGCGCGTCGCGGCCTTTCCGGAGGTGCTGATCAGCTCCAGCGACACGGGCGCCGGCATCCCGGAACTGCGGATGGCGATCCTCGCGCTGCTGCGCGAGCGCGGCGATAAGGTCTGAGAAAAGGGGCTGGTCTGATCAGCCGTCTTCGCGCAGCCGCCGCAGCCGCACGTAAAGCGCGCCGGCGCCGCCATGATGCTGCGCCGCATCCTCATAGCCAAGCACGTAGCGGCGCTGGCCGGGATCGGCGAGCCAATGCGGCGCGAGCCGCTTGAGGATTCCCCGCTCGCCGCCCGAAAGGCTGCTTGCGCCCGCGCCGCCCTTGCCGGTGATGACGATGACGACCGAGGCGCCTTCATGCGCCTTGCGGCGGATGAAATCGAGGAGCGCGCGATGGGCCTCATCCTGCCGGAGTCCGTGCAGGTCGAGCACGCCGCCCACCGTGGACTGCCCGCGCGCCACGCGCTGGCGCATGCGCCGCTCCAGCGGCACCAATGGCTTGATGCCGGGCTTCGGCTTTGGCGCATGGGCGGCCCCGATGGCGAAGCCCTCGAGCTTCACCTCCGCCTTCGCCGCCAGCGCGCTGTCCACATCGGGAACGGCGCGCCCCGGCAGCGGCCGGATGCCCCGCGCCACATGGGCCCAGAGCGCCAGTTCCTCGTCGGAGAGTTTGGCGAGCCGCTTCATCGGGGCGTCTCGCGCGGCCACAGCACGGTGAAGCGCATGGGATGGCGCAGCACGCCCGCGCGGGAACCAGCCACCGGTCCGGAGCCATGGTAGAGGTCGGCGCGCGCCGGCCCCAGAATGGCGGAGCCCGTATCCTCGGCAATCACCAGCCTGCGGAAGCTCTCGGAACCCTGCGCCAGCGGGAGCTCTGTCTCCAGCCAGAAAGGCAGCCCATAGGCCCAGAGATTGCGGTCCACCGCGATCGAGCGCCAGGGCGTCAGCGGCAGGCCCGCGCCGCCGATGGGGCCGGAAGCCTCGGAGAGCTCATCCGCCAGGCGGAAGAAGACATAGGAAGCGTTCATCTCCATGATCCGCTTCGCCTCCGCCGGATGGGCGCGCAGCCAGGCTTTCAGCTTGTCGAGCGTCGCATCCTCCAGCGGCAGCAGGCCTTCCTGCACCACGATGCGGCCGATCGAGCTGTAGGGATGGCCGTTGCGGCCCGCATAGGCGATGCGGACCACGCGTCCGTCCGGCAGGCGCACGCGGCCCGAGCCCTGCACCTGCATGAAGAAGACCTCGACATCGTCCTTCAGCCAGAGGATCGGCTGCGCCAGCGCGCCGATTTGACCGGCCTGGATCGCCCTGCGGTCCGGATAGACCCCATGGCTGCCATCGGCCAGGCGGCGCGTGGCCGCGAAGCCTGCTGGAAGGCCCGGCCAGGTCTCCCCTTGCGGAATGGTGACGAGATCGGGCGGGCGGGCGAGCAGCGGCGCGGCGAAGGAGCCGGTGCGGGTGAGCGACCCTTCCGTCTCCGGCTCGTAATAGCCCGTGAGGAACCCGGCCCCAGAGGCAGGCCTGATCTCCACGGGATCGAACCAGCGCTCGAAATAGGCGCGCGCCGCAGCGGCATCCCCTGCCGTAACCGTAAGCGCCGCCTCGCAGGCTTTCCGCAGGGCGCCGGGCGGCGGCGCGCCCTCCCGCAGCGGCTGCGCCTGCTGCCGAAGCAGTGTGCAATGGGCCTTCAGGATTGTCAGGGCCGGCTGAGGGTCATCTGCGGTCCAGCCCCGCAGCCGGTCATAGCCCACCGGGACCGCCTCTGCATCCTTGAGGGCGGGAAGCGGCTCAGCCATGGCGGATGTTGCGGCGAAGGCGACAGCAAGGATCAGCCGCCGCCACCGCAAGATCAGCCGTTGCTCTCGGTGGCGACGAGCTTCCAGTTCGGGTCGCGCGAGGATACGTCGCGGGCGAAGGTCCAGATGTCGTTCACATCGACAATCTTCTCGGGGCTGCCATCGATCACGGCGCCGGCCTTGTCGCGGGTTGCGGTGATCAGCTTGGAGCCGAAACTGAGCGTGACATGCGCGAATTTGTCGCGCATCTCCGCGCCGATCAGATTGGCCCTGTCGATGGAGACGAAGGTTGTCTCGGCGGTCTCGCCGCGGCTCTCCCGGTCGGAGATCGCGGCGGCGAAGCCGTCGAACACGTCCTTGGCGAGGAACGTCTTCAGCGTCTTGCGGTCGCCCTTGGCATAGGCCTGCACGATCATCTCATAGGCGCCCCTCGCCCCGCCGATGAACCCGGGCACATCAAAGGAAGGATCGGCGGCCATGATGGCGTCCAGGCCGTTGGCAAGCGGCGTGCCGGCCTCAGCGATGCCCTTCCAGCGCTCCGCCTGGGTCATCTCCGGCTGATCGGCGGCGGGCGGCCTCTGGGCGGTCGGCAGGGGAACCACATTATCCTGTTGCACGCCCGGCTGCTGGCGCTCCTCCATCTCGCGGCGGATCACCTCGGGCGGACGCTCGAAGCCCGTGCGCGTGCCCAGAACCGAGCGCAGCTTGATGATGACGAAGACCGCAAGGCCCAGGAAAACGAGTGTCAGGATGAGGTCATTGCTGCCGGACATGATCGATTCAATCCAAACGGGTTCGATGCCAAACGGGTTGCGGGCCAGCGCCGCCTTGAATCACCGGCCAGCGTTCCGCATATGTGAGCAAGCTGCCTATCATTCGCCAGCCCTGCCTACAAGATTGGACGCCTTTGCGACGCTTTCCGCCCTTTTCCGGCCTCCTGCTGTTCGCGGCCTGGATCGCGATCGAGATCACCGTGTTCAATCTGGTGGCGGGCTGGGCGGGCGGCGGCATCGCCTTCTTCCTGCTCGTGATGAAATCCGTGCTTGGCGCGATGTTCGTGAGCCGCGTGGTCAAGCAGAAGCTTTTCACTATCCTGAGGCGCGGCGGCGGCGCCTTCGTCCTCGATGGGTCGGCAGCGGCCGAAGCCTGGCTGAAGGGGCTCGGAGCCCTCCTCCTCATTGCGCCCGGCTTCTTTGCGGGGGTTGTCGGCCTGGCGCTCCTCAACCCGTCGTTCCGGCGTCTGCTGATGGGCCGGAGCGCCGGAAGGCCGCGCAATCCGCGGGAGATCGAACTGCCTGCAGAGGAATGGCGCGACATCAGCGAGGGAACGCCGAAGCGGATCCGGCGCCGAAAGAACTTCGACGAAGCCTGAAAAGCCCATGCCCGCCGCTTGTCCCTTGCCGGCAAGACGTGGTAGCGGCTCTGCCAAACGGGAATTCGCAACCTACAAGGATCGGGAATGTCGACCAATGGAAACGGCGCCGCCGGCGCAGCGCCACAGGGCCCCGCGTTGAATGCGCTCGGCCAGTACACCAAGGATTTCTCGTTCGAAAACCCGAATGCCCCGCAGTCGCTGGGTCCGCAGCAGAACGCGCCGGCCATCAACATTCAGGTCAACGTCAACGCCAAGCAGCTCGCGGAGACGGATTTCGAAGTCGAGATCAAGCTGGAAGGCGGCGCGGGCGAGGGCGCGGGCACGCTCTTCAAGTTCGACCTGACCTATTGCGGCATCTTCCGCGCCATCAATATTCCGGCGGATCAGCTTGGCCCGGTGGTGATGATCGAGTGCCCGCGGCTGCTGTTTCCCTTCGCCCGGCAGATTATCGCTGATGGGGTGCGCAATGGCGGCTTCCCGCCGCTCTATATCGATCCGATCGATTTCGGCGCGCTCTATGCGCAGCGCATGCAGCAGGGCGAACCGACGGTCGCCTGAAAGGCCGGCGATGCCGCCGGGTCTCCGCCGGAGATCGCGTATTCGCCACGTGTGGGCAATTCTCCACAGCTCTTGTGAAAAGGGGCGGCATGCCTGATGGAAGCTGCGCCGTCAGGAGCCTTGCGTGCCGCTGAAAATCACCACCTGGAACATCAATTCGGTGCGCCTGCGCATCGATCTTGTCGCCCGTTTCGTCGCCGATCAGGCGCCGGATGTGCTGTGCCTGCAGGAAACGAAATGCCCGGACGATCAGTTTCCGCTGGCGGGCATCAAGGCCATGGGCTTCAGGCACTGGGCCTTCACCGGCCAGAAGGGCTATAACGGCGTCGCCATCCTGTCGCGCTTTCCGCTGCTGGATATCGCGCGCGGCGCGTTCGGCGGCAATGACCATGCCCGCTCGATCTCGGCGATGCTCGCGGAAGAGGCTGGTGCGGCGGCGGGCCTCACGATCCATAACTTCTACGTGCCGGCGGGCGGCGATGTCCCCGACCGGACGCTGAACGCCAAATTCGCACACAAGCTCGATTTCCTGGCGGATATGACGAGTTGGGCTGCGCTTGGCCGCGCCCGCCGCCGCAAGAGCGTTCTGGTCGGCGATCTCAACATCGCGCCCTACGAAACCGATGTCTGGAGCCACAAGGCGCTGCTCGATGTCGTCAGCCATACGCCCGTGGAGACTGAGGGCCTCGAAGCCATGCGTCTGGCCGGCGATTGGACCGATGCCGTGCGCAAGATGATGCCGGAGCCGGAGCGCGTCTATTCCTGGTGGAGCTACCGGTCGCCGGATTGGTCGGCGGCCGACAAGGGCCGGCGGCTCGATCATGTCTGGACCACGGCTGATCTCGATCCCAATGTGGCCGCCGCGAAGATCCGCCGCGACGTGCGGGGTTGGGAGAGGCCGTCCGACCATGCGCCGGTGACGGTGACGCTGGAATTTTGAGCGTGGCGCGGTCCGGGATCAGCGGCCGCAGCGCACGAAGACCATGTTGCCGTATTTCCGCTTCGGTTCATCGTCGAAATAGTTGAAGACGAGCACCGAGCCGTTCCAGCTCTGGATCGCCTTCGTCGCCCGGGCCGAACCGCTGACGGTGACGATCTGTCCGCCCTGGACGACAACGTCCTGCGGCCGGCCCTCGAAGGCCTCGAACATGCGGGCCGAACCTTCGGCGCCCCGGGTGATCACGTAGGGCTGACTGCAGAAGCCGCGCGCCTGCGCGGTGACCTTCGCGGCGTCGCTGTCGCTCCAGTAGGCCGCGACGCCCCAGCGGCCGATGAGATCCTCGGTCCGGAGCGCCTGCGCCTGCGCCGGCAGGGCGAAGGCGAGCAGCGCCGCCGAGACTGCCGCGATCCGGATCATTGTCGTTCTCCTTCCGTCAAGAGCAGCGTCCCGCCGCTGATGCCAATCATCATTTTTGCAGAGATGACAGGATGGCGAGGGCATGCAAGGGCTGGCTCTTCCTTTTAACGCGAAATGTGATCCTTGACCTCCGACCGCGCCGCCATCGCCATCGCCACGCTCGGCATTCTGCTGCTGACGGTGATGGACGCCATCATCAAGAGCCTGTCGGCCGAGTTCTCGGCTTTGCAGATCATGTATTTCCGGAACGTGACCGGCATGTTCTTTGCCGGCCTCTTCTTCCTGGCGATGAAGCCAGGCTGGCCGAACCGCGAGCAGCTCAGGAACCATGCGCTGCGCTCATCGATCATGCTGTGCACGGGCCTGATGTTCTTCTATGCGCTCGGCCAAATCCCGCTGGCGGAACTGTTCGTCTACACCTTCACCGCGCCGATCTTCGTGGCCCTGCTGGGCTCCCTGCTTCTGAAGGAGCGGCTGACGGGGCCGGTCGTCGCCGGGCTCGCGGTCGGTTTCGTCGGGATCATCGCGATCGTCGCGACGGATCCGGCGGCGCGGTTCGGCAGCGGCAGCAGCATGGGCGTCGCCGCAGCGCTGCTCTCGCCGATCCTCTACGCGCTGGCGATGGTGCTGCTGCGGCTTCATTCCGGTAACGAGCCGGTGTCCCGCATCGTCTTCCTGCAATCGCTGCTGATCAGCAGCGTCATCGTTCCGCTTGCCGCCTTCACGACGCCGTTGCCGACTGGCGTCAATCTGTGGAAGGTGCTGGCGCTCGGCATCCTGGGGACAGCTGGCAATGCGCTGCTCGCCACGGCCTTCAAGAAGGCGGAGGCCGGCAAGGTCGCGGTCTCGGAATACACCGGCCTCATCTGGGCCGCCCTCATCGGCTACGCCTTCTTCAGCGAAACGCCGCGCATGATGGTCTGGGTGGGGGCGGCGCTCGTGATCACCGGCTGCCTGATCGTGGCGCGGGGCCGCACGGTCAGGCAACCGATGGCGGCGCAGGACGCCTGAGAAGCTAGAGCATTTTCCGAAGAAGTGGATACCGGTTCTTCGAAAGAAAATGCGGTAAATCAAGAGCTTAGAGCGGCCGATCTGATTCAGTCAGATCGGCAACCGCTCTAGATGTGGAGCCTCAACAGGTTGTCCCCGGTTAGACCGAGGCGGCTGATGGGCGGCAGATCGCGGTCAGGCTTTTGCCGGCTGGCCCGGCATGTCGAAGATCAGGCAGGTTTCGGTGCCGTGCGCCAGAAGCTTGCCCGCTGTATCGTAGAGCTTGCCTTCCGACGTCGCAGCGCGCCGTCCGCGCGACAGCACGATGCCTTCGGCGCGCACGATGCCGGCGCCGGGCATGATCGGCCGGCAGAAATGCAGCTTGAACTCAAGCGTCGTGTAGCCTTCGCCCGGCGCCAGCGTGGAATGCACGGCGCAGGCCATGACACTGTCCATGATCGTCGCCGTCCAGCCGCCGTGGATCGTTCCGAGCGGGTTGAAGAACGCAGGCTTCGGCTCGCCCTCGAAGACCACCTTGCCCTCCTCGGCGCTCACCAGCGTGATCGCGGTGGTCACGGCAAAGGGCGGCGCCGGCAGTGTCCTGTCCACCATGCCTTGCAGCATCTGCAGGCCGCTGAGATGGGCGATCTCCTTGAGGGGAAGCGGGCGGATATCCATGGCCAAACTCCAGCGTGCATAGGCACGTTAGAACCAGAGCGGCCTTCCGCCAAGACCGCTATCCGGCCTGCCCTTCGATCAGGGGTTTGTGGCGCATCAGTTCGCGGCCCATGAAATCGACAAAGGCGCGGACGCGGGCGGAATTCCTCAGATCAGGATGGGTGAGCAGCCAGAGCGAGGCATCAAAGACCATCGGCTTGCGCAAGAGCCGCGTCAGGCCGGGCGCTTTGTCTCCGATGAAACACGGCACGAAGCCGATTCCGAGACCAGCCTCGATCGCCTGAGCCAGACCCAGAACCGTATTGAGCCGATAGAAGATCGTTCCCGTTCCGATCGCCCGGGACATCCAGCGCGCCGGCCCGATATTGCCGATGGCGTCGCCGAAGCCGATCCAGGTGTGATCGGTCAGTTCGTTCGGATCGTCTGTTGGCGCGATATCGCAGCCCTTCGCGCCATAGACCGACCAGGCGATGGAGGCGATGCGGCGGCCAACCAGCGTCTCCGGCGGTTCCGCCGTCGCGCGGATGGCGACATCCGCATCGCGGCGGGAAAGATTGAGCGCCCGGTTGTCGATGACGACGTCGAGCTTGATCTCCGGGAATTGCTTGCAGAAGGCGCCGAACATCGGCGTCATCAAATGCGCCACGAGGGAATCGTTGGTGGTGACGCGGAGCTCGCCGGACGGCTTGACGTCGCGGCCTGCCACGCGGCGTTCGAACTCGGTGATGTCATCGAACATGCGGGCCGCAAGGGACACCATCTCCTCGCCCGCCGGCGTGGGCACATAGCCGGTGCGGGCCCGCTCGAAGAGCCGGCTGCCCAGGTCCTGCTCGAGGGCGTTGAGCCGGCGAAAGACCGTCGAATGATTGAGGGCCAGCACATCGCCGGCCGCGGCAAGAGACCCGGTTTCGGCGATCGCCTTCACCAATCGGAATTCGTCCCAGGAGATATTCTGCATGACGGCCTATGCCGGTTCCGTCGACCAGACCGAACCAGAGGTTGTATTACGCGCCCGTTAAGCGAGGAACAAACGTGATTTCAAGAGCGTGGCGCCGCCGCCCGGACCAACCTGTCGTTGATTGCTTCGCCCAGCCCAGTCGACGGAATGGGCGCCACGGCGATAGCAGCAGGCTGACGGGCATCAAGAACTCTAAGTGATGTGAACAGTCGCGACGCAGCTTGCCGTAAATTCGAATTGGGCGAAAGGTTCACAAACGAAGCTTCATCAATAAATGTGGGCTTTTTGATGTTGCCGAATGCAAGAATGGAATCGGATGGCTGAAATTCCGTTACGTTTATGCGCACGGGTGCAAAGGGCGCGTAATGCGACTGCAGGAGGCCAGGGGAGCGGGGCAGTATATCTCTGGTTGTGGAGCCGAGCGCGGCCCCCAACAAGGCTTCGAGTGATTCGCGGGGAACCCCTCCCGGGCGCAGCATCGCCACGGGATGCGCCAGGCAACTGACGATTGTCGATTCCAGCCCGATGTCGCAAACACCCGCATCGATGATGCAGGCGACGCGCTCGCCAAGGTCCCGCGCGACATCGCCCGCCGCAGTCGGGCTGATGCGGCCGGAGAGGTTTGCCGAAGGCGCGGCCAGCGGCCGTCCCGCCGCCGCGATCAGGGCCCGGGCAACGGGATGGGCGGGAACCCGAAGCGCGATGCTGTCCAGGCCGGCTCGCGCCAGATCGGAAACGGCCGAACCCGGACGGAACGGCGCCACGATCGTCAAGGGTCCCGGCCAGAACGCCTCCGCCAGCCGCAGCGCCTCGGCGTTGAAGAGGCCGTGCCGCTCGGCCTCGGCAAGATCGGCGACATGACAGATCAGCGGATTGAAGGCCGGCCTGCCCTTGGCCTCGTAGATTGCGGCCACCGCCTCGCCATTCGTTGCATCAGCGGCGAGGCCATAGACGGTTTCGGTCGGCATGCCGACCAGATCGCCTGCCTGCAGACAGGCAGCGGCGGCGGCGATGTCGGCCGGATCATGGCCGATGATCCGTCCGCGCGGGCCGAGGTCTGATTGATGGAAAGCGCGTGACATTGGTTCACATATAAACTATCAGAGAAGCCCGTTGCCGTGTTCGGTAGGTGAGGCTACCGTCCCGGGTCAAGGATAAAGGCGTTTCGAGCGCCAGCGGACCATAGGGGAGAGACCATGACATATGCCGCACCCGTCAAGGATATCGCCTTCATCATGCGCCATGTGGCTGGGCTTGCGCGCGGACAGGCCGACGGTCTCTACGCCGATCTGGACGATGCAACGGCAGACGCCATCCTCGAAGAAGCCGCGAAATTCGCCGAGCAGCGGCTGGCCCCGCTGAACTGGCCGGGTGACCGCGCGGGTGCGACGCTTGGGAGCGGAGGCGTGAAGACCGCGCCGGGCTGGAAGGAGGCCTATGCGGATTGGGCCGCCTCAGGCTGGCTGGCGCTGCCCGCGCAGGAAGCCTTCGGCGGTCAGGGACTGCCGATCCTGCTGAACTCCGCCTGCACCGAAATCTGGAATGCCGCCAATCTCGCCTTCGCCCTCAACCCGCTGCTGACCATGGGCGCCATTGAGGCGCTGACCACCCATGGCTCGAAGGAGCTGCAGGACCGCTATCTCGCGAAGCTGATCTCGGGCGAGTGGACTGGCACCATGAACCTCACTGAGCCGCAGGCCGGCTCCGACCTTGCCGCGCTGCGCAGCAAGGCGGAGCCCGCCGGCGACGGCGCCTACCGGATCACGGGCCAGAAAATCTACATCACCTACGGCGATCATGATCTGACGGAGAACATTTGCCACCTTGTGCTTGCCCGCTTGCCGGGTGCGCCTGCCGGAACGCGCGGCATTTCGCTGTTCCTGGTGCCCAAGGTGCTGCCCGACGGCAGCCGGAACGACGTGCGCTGCCACTCGATTGAACATAAGCTCGGCATCCATGCCTCGCCCACCTGCACGATGGTGTTCGGCGACAAGGGCGGCGCCACCGGCTGGCTGATCGGCGAGGAGAACAAGGGCCTCGCCTGCATGTTCACGATGATGAACAACGCCCGCCTCGGCGTGGCCTTGCAGGGCGTCGCCATCGCCGACCGCGCCTATCAGCAGGCGTTGAACTACGCCCAAGATCGGCGGCAGGGCAAGGCGCCCGGCGCCACGGGCGAGGGCATGAGCCCGATCATCGAGCATCCGGACGTCAAGCGGATGCTGGTCGACATGCATTCCAAGACAGCCGCGGCCCGCGCCATCTGCTATGTGACGGCGGCGGCGCTCGACCGCTATCACCGCGATACCGATCCGGCCCGCAAGAAGGCGGCGCATGAGGAAGCCTCGCTGCTGACGCCCGTCGCCAAGGCGTTCAGCACCGACATGGGCATCGAAGTGGCGTCCACCGGCGTGCAAGTGCATGGCGGCATGGGTTTCGTCGAGGAGACGGGCGCCGCGCAGCATTACCGCGATGCGCGAATCCTGGCGATCTACGAGGGCACCAACGGCATCCAGTCGATTGATCTCGTCATGCGCAAGCTGCCGCTGGCGGGAGGCGAAACGGTCAAGGCCTCCATCGCCCGCTACCGCGCCGCCGCCGAAGCCGTCTCCAGGCTCAACGACCCCGCCTTCGGTAAGGCGGGCCAGCGGCTGCGCGAGGCGGTGGATTGCCTCGAACGCGCCACGGACTGGATGCTGAAGACGATTGCAGCCTCGCCTGCGGAAGCGCTGGCGGGAGCCACGCCTTACCTCAGGTTGTTCGGGCTTGCGGCGGGCGGCGCCTATCTCGCCGAAGCGGCTCTGGCCGCGCGGGAGGCCATGCAGGCGGGGGAAAGCGATCCCGCCCATGGCAGGCGCATCCGCGATTGCCGGTTCTTCGCGGAAAACTCCGCTTCGATCGCGCCCGGCATCGAGCATGCCGTGGTGGACGGGGCGCAGGCCGTCAACAGCGCCTATATCGACGCGGCGGAATGAGCGAAGACAGCCCAAAGCGGGGGACATTTGCGTACACGAAGCATGCCGAAACCGTCATGGCTGAACGGAGGATCGATCCGATCTGGGTCGAACGGATCATTCGCTCGCCGGAAAGGTCCGGTTCCGATCCGATGTCGCCGGAGCGCACGCGGGTCTTCGGTCGGGTCGCCGAGTTCGGAGGCCGCTGGTTACGTGTGGTATATGAAGTCGAGACCGAGGCAATCCTGATTGTAACGGCATTCTTCGATCGGAATGCAGGGAGGGAATCATGAAACTGGAGTATGATCAGGAAGCGAACGCGATCTATGTCCGCTTTTCAGATGATCGGATCGTTGAATCGGAAGAGGTCCAGGAGGGTGTCATCTTCGACTTTGACGAGGGTGGCCGGATTGTAGGCTTTGAACTTCTCGATGCGCGGAGGAAGCTGACCCCAGCTGCGCTTCAGAGCATGACAGTGGCCGCATGACCGGCCACGTTGAACTTTCCCGCCGTGGCGGCGTGCTTGCCATCCGCATGAACCGGCCGGACAAGAAGAACGCGCTGACGGCGGCGATGTATGGCGCCATGGCGGAAGCGCTGCTTGCAGCCAATGGCGACAATGCCGTTGGCGCGATCCTGTTTCTCGGCGTGCCCGGCGTCTTTTCCGCCGGCAACGACCTCAAGGATTTCGCGGGCTTCGCCGCCAGCGGCAATCTCGGGCAGGAGGTGCTTGCCTTCCTCCGAGCGCTTGTCATTGCGGAGAAGCCGCTCCTCGCCGCCGTCGACGGATTGGCGGTGGGTGTCGGAACCACGATGCTGATGCATTGCGATCATGTGCTCGTCAGCGAGCGGGCGAAGCTCTCGACGCCCTTCGTCAATCTGGCGTTGGTGCCCGAAGCCGCCTCCAGCCTGCTGGCGCCCCGCATCATGGGCCATGCCCGCGCCTTCGAGCTGCTGGTGATGGGGCGGCCCTTCGGCCCCGAGCAAGCGGTCGCCGCCGGCCTCGCCAATGCGGTCGTTGCCTCGGATCAGATCGAGGCGGCGGGGTTTGCCGCCGCCGCCGAGATCGCCGCGAAGCCGCGCGAGGCGGTGCGGCTGTCCCGCCAGCTGATCAAAGGCTCGCCGGACGCGCTTCTTGAGCGCATCGACGAAGAGGCGCTGATGTTCGCCAACCGGCTGCGCTCGGCGGAAGCACAGAAGGCCTTCATGGCCTTCCTCAACAAGACGGGATGACTTGAAAGTCCACAGCTCATGATATATGAATGCTTTCCTATCTGGAGGCTTTTATGATGCGAAATGATCGATTGAGCGCATTGCTTCATTACATCATTCATGCCGTGCCCGGGTCCGAACTTGGTGCAGTCAAGCTCAACAAAATCGCCTGGTTCGCTGACCGGGACAATTTCATTCGTTCCGGTCGGACAATCTCGGGGCGGGAATACATCAAGCTCGAACGCGGACCTGTCCCGTCCGGGGTTGAAGACGAACTGGAGCATCTCAAGCGCTTAGGCAAGATCACCGAGCGAAGGGTCAAGGTCGTCGATTACAGCCGACGGGAGTTCGAAGCCGTTACCCCGCCGGATGCGAGTGTCTTCGCTGATGACGAAAGGGAGGTGATTGACGAGGTGATCGCTTTCGCCCGGCAAAAATCAGCATCCGAGATCAGTGAGATTTCGCATGACGATGTATGGGCCGAGCACGAGTTGGGCGAGACGATTTCCTTAACAAGGGCTGCCGCCGCTGCTTTTCTTCAACCTGTCGATGAACGTGCCTTGAATTGGGTTCGACGGATTGAGAAGAACTGAAGGGCAATGCTTCTTGGTCCGGGTAAAGACGGCTACGACCTGAAATTCGATCCAGCCGCCCGCGCGCAAATTGATCGATTGTTCGAAGAATTTCCCCGATGTCGCTTCTGGTGGTCCGGCGTGGAGGACCTGGTACGCACGAGCGGGCATATGATTGGACAGCCGATTCGCTTTCGTGGCCGCGGACACCGTTTGTTGTCGTTCAGCGCAGACCCAAACGGACTGCATCCGGGCATCGATCTTATCTACATCATCATTGCCGACGAATTGACCGTGGATTTCGTCGATATGAACATCCGGAAGGAATAAACCATGTCTCTCAACAGCAAGACCCTCTTCATCACCGGCGCGTCGCGCGGCATCGGGCTCGCCATCGGCCTGCGCGCGGCGAGGGACGGGGCCAATGTCGTCATCGCGGCCAAGACGGCCGAGCCGCATCCGAAGCTTGAGGGCACAATCTACACTGCGGCGGAGGCCATCATCGCGGCGGGCGGCAAGGCGCTGCCGCTCGTCGTCGATGTGCGCGACGAGGAGAGCGTCAAGGCGGCGATCGCCAGGACGGTGGAGACCTTCGGCGGCCTCGATATCGTCGTCAACAACGCCTCAGCCATCAACCTCTCCTCGACCGAGGCGGTGGACATGAAGCGCTACGATCTGATGAACCAGATCAACACGCGCGGCACATTCATGGTGTCGAAATTCGCGATTCCGCATCTCGCGAAGGCAGCCAATCCGCATATCCTGATGCTATCGCCGCCGCTGGACATGAGCGAGAAATGGTTCGCGCCGCATCTCGCCTATTCCATCGCCAAATACGGCATGAGCCTTTGTGTGCTGGGGTTCGCCGGCGAGCTTCGCGGCAAGGGCATCGCCGTCAATGCGCTCTGGCCGCGCACGACCATCGCCACGGCGGCGGTGAACAACCTGCTGGGCGGCGATGCGCTGATGAAAGCCTCGCGCACGCCGGATATCCTCGCGGATGCGGCGTATATGATCTTCACGACGCCGTCGCGGGAATTGACTGGCCAGTTCCTGATCGACGACACGTTCCTCGTCTCGCGCGGCGTCACGGAATTCGATCATTACCGCGTCGATCCGACCCAGCCCCTGGCGCCGGATTTCTTCGTTCCCGCCGACAGCAAGCCCCCTGTGAATCTGAAGGCGATCCGCTGAAGAAAGGCGCCAATCGCCTTGCGGCTGTCATCAGAAGACAGCAAGGTGCGGCCTCCGCCCTGGGTTCCTCATGATCATCATTCACAAGCCAAGCTTTGCCTCCCCACCGGGGGAAGGCGCTTTTCTCGATCGGCATGTGCTGGACAAGGGCGAGCCCATACCGTCTGATGCGATCTGGATCGACATGGTCGAGCCGACGCGCGAGGAGGATCACCAGATCGAAACATTCCTCGGCATCGATATCCCCACGCGGGACGAAATGCAGGATATTGAGCCGTCGAGCATCCTCTATATGGAAAACAGCGCCCGCTACATGACGGCGCGAATTCTCTGCCACTCGGATACCGAGACGCCCAACCTCGTGGCGATCTCCTTCATCCTCACCGAGAAGGCTTTGGTGACTGTGCGCTACGACGAACCGCGCTCCTTCGTCAATTTCGCCACACGCGCCGTGAAGCCCGGCGGCTGCGGGCATCAGCCGGAGGCGGTTCTTGACGGGCTCATCGAGACGATCATCGACCGCGCGGCGGAGATCCTGCGCCGCGTCGGCGACGAGATCGAACAGACGTCGCGGACGGTGTTCGAGGCGGATGCAGCGACGGCGGATCGCGGCGCGGGATTTCAGAAGGTGATCCGCCGCCTTGGCCGCCATGGCGACCTCATCTCCAACGTCCGCGAAAGCATGGTTTCGCTGGAGCGCATGCTGCTCTATCTCTCCACCAACATGCAACGGCCGAAGCGGGCCGGCGGCTTCCAGGCCGAGTGGCGCACGGCGGTGCGCGACGTGCAGTCGATCGAGGAGCATGCCTCGTTCCTCTCCAGCAAGATGCAGTTCGTGCTGGATGCGACGCTTGGCCTCGTCAGTCTTGAGCAGAACCGGATCGTCAAGATCTTCTCGGTTCTGGCCGTTATCTTCATGCCGCCAACGCTGGTCGCGTCGATCTACGGCATGAATTTCAAGACCGGGATGTGGGAGCTCGAATGGGAATACGGCTACCCGATGGCGCTGACGATGATGCTCTGCGCCGCCATCGGGCCCTATATGTTCTTCAAATGGAAGAAGTGGCTTTAATTTTCGACAGAGGCCTGCCGGAATCGTCTTTGCGAGGAGCGTTAGCGACGAAGCAATCCAGTCCGCGATAGCCGCAGACGGAGGACTTTCGGCAGTTTACACCAGAACCTGCGAGCCTCGACTGGATTGCTTCGCTTCGCTCGCAAAGACGATCAGGCAAGCGACATTTTCAACAATCTATCAGGGCTTCGTGGTCTGTCCAGTCACATGCCAGTCCGCTGGCGGATGGCGGCGGAGAGCGTTCCCTCGTCGAGGTAATCGAGTTCGCCGCCCACCGGCACGCCATGGGCGAGCCGCGTCACCTTGAGGGAGAGATGCGACAGAAGGTCGGTGATGTAATGCGCCGTCGTCTGCCCGTCGACTGTGGCGTTGACGGCGAGAATGATCTCCTTGACCGCCGGATCCGCTGCGCGGCTGATCAGCCGGTCGAGGTTGAGATCCTTGGGCCCGATTCCATCGAGCGGCGAGAGCGTGCCGCCCAGCACATGATAATGCGCCCGCATTGCGCCGGACCGCTCCAGCGCCCAGAGATCCGCGACCGTTTCGACCACGATGATGACGGAAGGATCGCGCCGGAGGTCCGAACAGACGGCGCAGGGATCCCTGGTGTCGATGCTGCCGCAGGCCGCGCAGATGACGATCCGTTCGGCCGCGGCCTGCATGGCCTGCCCAAGTGGCCCCAGCAGTTCGTCCTTCTTGCGGATGAGATGCAGTGCAGCGCGCCGGGCCGAGCGCGGCCCCAGCCCCGGCACGCGCGCCAGCAACTGGATCAGCCGTTCAATCTCGGGGCCGGCCACTGCGCCGGACATCAGCAGCGCTCCCGGCTCGGATCGGCCGCGTCACGAAGCGGGGATGCGGGCACCTTCTTTCTCAAAACAGCTTCATGCCGGGCGGGATCGGCAGGCCGACGGTCGCCGTTTTCATCTTCTCGTCCATCATGCGCGCGTTCTTCTGCATGGCGTCATTGTGGGCGGCGAGGATGAGGTCCTCGAGGATTTCCTTTTCATCCTCCTTTAACAGCGAAGGATCGATGACGATGCCTTTCATCACGCCCTTGCCGCTGAGCGTCACCTTCACCATGCCGGCGCCGGCCTGACCCTCGGTCTCGGCCTCTTCCAGCTCCGCCTGCATCTGCTGCACCTTGGCCTGCATCTGCTGGGCCTGTTTCATCAGTTTCATCATATCCATGATGGCGCCTCCTAAAGATCGTCTTCGGTAAAGTCGCTGTCGCCGGCCACCACATCGCCCTCGTCGTTCACGACGAGCTGGGCTGACGCGTCGGGCAAGGCGGGAAGCGCTGTGCTCTTTTCAACGGACGGGATGATGGTCGCGCCGGGGAACATGGCGAGCACGGCCTGCACGACGGGATGGCTATGGCGAAGGCTCTCCTCCTCGGCCCGCCGCGCGTTGCGGACCTCGCGGATCGTGGGCTCGCCCGGCTCGTTCGACAGAGCGACCGTCCAGCGGCGGCCGGTCCATTCGAGCAGACGCTGTCCGACGCGCTGCACCAGCCCGGTATCGGCGTTGGGCGCCAAGTTGAATGCGAAGACGCCGTCCTCGAAGCGCACAAGCCGCACATCCCGCTCAAGGGCCGCGACGAGAAGGGGATCGCGCTTCTCCGTCGCCAGCGCCACGAGCGCCGGCAGGGTGTCGATCCGAAGTGCGGGAACGGCCTTCGCCGCAGGCGCAGGCTGCGGCTGGAAGGCCGGATTGGCGGCGGCGATGACCGGCCGCGCCAGCGCGGCCGCTGCGCCCCCCCCGCCGCCGCCTCGGGGCGTCGGAGAGGCTGCGCCGCCGGCAATGGCGCCGGCGCCATCCTTCAGCATCCGCAGGGCCTCGTCGGGGGTCGGCAGATCGGCGGCGTAGGCGAGGCGCACCAGCAGCATCTCGGCGGCGACGATGGGACGCGGGGCCGCCTGGACCTCCGGGAGCCCCTTCGAGAGAATCTGCCAGGCGCGGGTGAGCACGCGGATCGACAGGTCCCGCGCGAAGGCGGCGCCCCGTGTCTTCTCAGTCTCCGTCAGCGCGGGATCATTGCCTGTGCCCGGCGCGAGCTTCAGGCGCGTCACCGTGTGGACGTATTCGGCCAGGTCCGTGATCATGGCCGCCGGATCGGCGCCCGAATCATACTGGGCCTTCAGTTCGGCCAGCGCCGCCGCGATATCGCCGCGCATCACCTGTTCGAACAGATCGATGATGCGGGCCCGGTCGGCCAGCCCCAGCATGTCGCGGATCTGATCGGCATCGATCGAGCCCGCGCCATGGGCGATCGCCTGATCCAGCAGGGAGAGGCAATCGCGCACCGAGCCTTCGCCAGCGCGGGCGATGAGGGCCAGCGCGTCGCCGCTGATCGTAATCCCCTCCTGGGTGCAGATGCCGGCGAGATGGCTCACCATCAGCGGCATGTCGATGCGCTTCAGATCAAAGCGCTGGCAGCGCGACAGCACCGTCACCGGCACTTTCTTGATCTCGGTCGTGGCGAAGAGGAACTTCACATGCGCTGGCGGCTCCTCCAGCGTCTTCAGCAGTGCATTGAACGACGAGTTCGACAGCATATGCACCTCGTCGATGATATAGACCTTGTAGCGCGCATAGGCCGGGCGATAGCGCACCGCCTCGATGATCTCGCGCATGTTCTCGACGCCGGTGTTGGAAGCGGCGTCCATCTCGATCACATCGACATGGCGGCTTTCGATGATCGCTTCGCAATGCCTGCCAAGCCCGGGCATGACGATGGTTGGCCGGGTGATGCTGCCGTCATCTAGCTCATAATTCAGGCCCCGCGCAATGATGCGGGCCGTCGTGGTCTTGCCGACGCCGCGGACGCCGGTGAAGATATAGGCCTGGTGGATGCGGTCGGCCTCGAAGGCGTTGCGCAGCGTGCGGACCATGGCCTCCTGGCCGATCAGGTCCTCGAAGCCCTTGGGCCGGTACTTCCGGGCCAGAACGCGGTACGCGCCGTGTTGAGCGTTCTCCGCCATCGGTTCCGCCGGTTATCGTGGATCGTCGATCCCGGACAGCCTATCCCGGATCAGGTGGGAGGCTGGACATTGACCCGCCCGTTTCTCGTTAGGGCTGCTTCCTTCCGGACCTGACCCGGTTGGCGAGTGGTACGTCCAGCGCCAACCTCCCGGGCGCTATATCGGGTAAAAGGGGGGCGGATGCAAGTCACGCCGCCATGTTTACAGCGCGGATCGACGGCCGAATGAAGGCCGCCAAAGAGGGTCGGCTTCATCAAGAGCAAGATGGCAGGCTGATTGACGCCCGCCCCCTCTCAGCGCAGCCGCTGGAAGGGCAGGCGATAAGGTGCGAGCGGTTGGGGAGCATAGGCCGGAACCATGAGTTCCGGCTGCGTTTTCACTCTTGCACGGGCGACGGCGGAGCCTGCCGCCTGCTTCTTGCGGGCGGAGGCGACCATGGTGCGCCCGCTATCCGGGGCCACCCCGTTGATGGCGATGCGGGTTGAGCCGGGGCCGTATTTCTTCACCAGGGCGAAGAGCTCGCGGGCGTTGCCGGGAGCCAGGCGGATGCAGCCGTGCGAGGCCGGCGAACCAAGCCGGCTGACGGCTGTCGTGCCGTGGATCGCGAAGCCGCCCTTGAAGAAGATCGCATGCGGCATCGCGCCGCCATATTTGCGCGACCAGTGATAGGTCTTGAGCATATAGGGGCGGTACTGGCCGCGGATGGTGCGGTAGCCGGTTCGGCCCGACGAGATCGCCCATCTGCGCACATCGCCGTCAGGCGTCGTCACCGTCATCGACTGCCTGGCGAGATTGACGCGGATATCGACGCCTGCCTGGGCGGGGCCGGCCAGAGCGGCGAGTCCGAGAGCGACCACGGCCATGAGGGCGGAAAGACAACGGCGCAGCATGGTTTGACCCTCACGAAAGCAGCTGTCGTGGAGATTACAACGATTGTTGCATCTTCGAAGAAAAACGCCGATTCAGGGTGAATCCGGATGAGGATTATGTCCGGTCTTCACCGGAGGGGAGCGCCTCGGCCTCGTCCGGCATGACGGTGTAGTTCGTCGAACAGAATTCGCAGGTGATGCCGATGCGGCCGTCGTCGCCGCGCATATCCAGCCGCTCCTGAGGCGAAAAGCGCCTGAGCATCGCCAGGATGCGCTCGCGCGAACAGCGGCAGGCTTCGGTGATCGGCAAGCTCCCGAAAATGCGGACCCCGCGCTCGTGGAACAGGCGGAAAAGCAGCCGTTCGGCCGAAAGGGTCGGATCCAGCAGCTCGTGGTCTTCCACCGTCGCGGCCAGCAGCTTGGCCTCGGTCCAGGCGTCATCCTCGCGATGCTCCGCAGGGCTCGCCCCCGCCGGCGCATCGCCGGGATCGAGATCGCTCTGCCGCATGCGCTCGGGCGCCTCGGGCAGGAACTGCAGGAACAGGCCGCCGACGCGCCATTCGCTCGCCCCTGGAACGGCGATTTCGCCGACCGACAGCTTGATGAAGGTCGGAATCTGCTCGGATTGGCGGAAATATTGGTGGGCGGCGGCTTCAAGCCCCAGGCCGTCGAGCGGAACCACACCCTGATAGCGGTTCATAGAACCGCCCGGATCGATGGTAAGGGCAAGGTGCCCCTTGCCGAGAAGTTGAGCGGAGGAGGTTCCGGCCGGGAGCTGTTCCGCGTCGAACTGCGCATAGGCCCGCAGCTTGTCGGGCGCATCGAAATCGACAACGAGCATCGAGACGGCACCGTCGGTCTTGGTCTGGAGCTGGAAGCGGCCGGTCAGCTTGAGCGACGAACCGAGCAACGCAGTCAGCGCCGCGGCTTCCGCCACCAGGCGCGCTACGCCGGCCGGATAGGCATGGCGTTTCAGCAGCGTGTTGATGGAGGGCCCGAGCCTCAGCACACGGCCGCGCACATCAAGCCCATCGATCTGGAAGGGCAGGATCAGGTCGTCAGCGCCGGCGTGATCCCCCAGCAGGATCGAGCCCAGCGGGCCGTCGTTCATTGCGGATTGGCCCCGAAAACCCAGGCAAGGATGCCCTTCTGCGCGTGCAGACGGTTTTCGGCCTCGTCGAACACCACCGATTGCGGCCCGTCGATAACCTCCTCCGTCACCTCCTCCCCCCGGTGCGCCGGCAGGCAATGCATGAAGATCGCGTCGGGTCTCGCTGCCCGCATGAGGCGCTGATTGACCTGATAGGGCTTCAGCAGATTATGCCGGCGGCCTTCGTCCTTGTCGCCCATCGAGACCCAGGCGTCGGACACCACGCAATCGGCGCCCTCGACCGCCTCGAAGGGGTCGGTCATGACTTCGACATTCGCCTTGTTCTTGCGCACCCAGTCGAGCAGGGCGTCCGCCGGCCTCAGTTCCGGCGGGGCGGCCACGCGCAAGGCGAAGTCGAAGCGCTTCGCCGCATGCATGAAGGAGGCGAGCACATTGTTGCAATCGCCGCTCCAGGCCACGGTCTTGCCGCGGATATCGCCGCGATGCTCCTCGAAGGTCATGATATCGGCCATGACCTGGCAGGGATGCGACCGTTTGGTAAGGCCGTTGATGACCGGCACGGTGGCATGGCGGGCCAGTTCCATCACCAGCTCATGCTTCAGGCTGCGGATCATGATCGCATCGACATAGCGCGACAGCACCTTGGCCTGATCAGAGATCGCCTCGCGCTCGCCGAGTTCGATCTCCTTGCCGGTGATCATCAGCGGATCGCCGCCGAGTTCCCGGATGCCCACCTCGAACGAGATGCGCGTGCGCAAAGAGGGCTGTTCGAAGACCATGGCGACCTTCTTGCCGAGCAGCACCTGATCGACCTTCGACGCTGCGGTGCGGCGGCGGCTCTTCATGGCGCGGCTGCTGTCGAGGATGCGGCGCAGATCCTCCGAGGGAATCTCGGAAAGATCGAGGAAGTGACGGGTCAAACCGTTCGGGATTGCGATTGTCTCGGGCGGCATGGGATCACTCGGCGGCCGTCTTGGCGGTGTCCCGCAGCCGCTTTTCGATGGTGGCGCAGGCCTTGTCGATCCGCTTCACGGCGTCTGCGATATCGGCTTCGTCGATGATCAGAGGCGGCAGGAGGCGAACGACATTGTCGCCCGCGCCGATGGTGAGCAGGTGCTCCTCGCGCAATTCCGCCACAAGCTCCGTGTTCGGAACCAGGGTGCGAATGCCGATCAGCAGGCCCTTGCCGCGGATTTCGGCGATCACGGCGGGATGGCGATCCTTGAGCTCCGCCAGCCGCTGCTTCAGGAGCAGGCCCATGGCCTCGACCTTCGCCAGGAAGGCGGGGTCGGCCACCAGATCGAGCACGGCATTGCCCACGGCCATCGCCAGCGGGTTGCCGCCATAGGTCGAGCCATGCGTGCCTGCCGTCATCCCCTTGGCGGCCTCGCGCGTCGCCATGAAGGCCCCCATCGGGAAGCCCCCGCCGATGCCCTTGGCGACGGCCATGATATCCGGCGTCACGCCCGCCCATTCATGCGCGAAGAGCTTGCCGGTGCGGCTAACGCCGGATTGCACCTCATCGAAAATCAGGAGCAGGCCATGTCTGTCGCAAAGCTCGCGCAAGCCGCGCAGGCATTGCGTCGGCAGCACGCGGATGCCGCCCTCGCCCTGGATCGGCTCCACCAGGATGGCGGCCGTCTCCGGCGTGATGGCGGCTTCCAGCGCCTTGTGGTCGGCGAAGGCCGCCTGGTCGAAGCCGGGCGACACGGGGCCGAAACCTTCGAGGTATTTCTTCTGCCCGCCGGCGGCGATGGTGGCCAGCGTGCGGCCGTGAAACGCCCCCTCGAAGGTGATGATGCGGTAGCGCTCGGGATGGCCGTTGGCGGAATGATATTTCCGCGCTGTCTTTATCGCGCCCTCCAGCGCTTCCGCGCCAGAGTTGGTGAAGAAGGTGACATCCGCAAAAGTGAGGTCGGCCAGCCTTTGCGCCAGCTTTTCGCCGAGCGGGATCGTATAGATATTGGAGGTGTGCCAGAGCTTCTTCGCCTGTTCCGTCAACGCCTCGACGAGATGCGGATGCGAATGGCCGACCGACGACACGGCGACGCCGCCTCCGAAGTCGAGATATCGCTCGCCATCCGCCGTATAAAGCCAGACTCCCTCTCCGCGCTCGAACGCAAGGTTGGCGCGCGCGTAGGTTGGCAAAATAGCGGATGTCACGGCTCGTGCTCCTTCTCCTGGCAGAACGCATGCCGGGCGAAAGCCCGGCGGTAATCCTTGCGCAACAAAAACAAACATCGCGCAAATAAAATGGCCGCCCAGCAATGGACGGCACGGTTATATTATCGTTTCCGCACGGCTTTCTGTCAAATGGGAAGGATCGCGGGTTACGAGCCTGCGCCGGAGGCCCTGCCGCAGCCGGTCGGCGCGGCGGCATGGCGCCTTTCTACCGCCCCTTTGGCCTGATTCGAAACCAGTCAAGTTTTCCCCAGCCATGTTGGCGAAAACGCGCCGCCGAATCGTTACGGCATTGCGTACGATTCACCCGATATTGTAGGTAGTCCTTATCTGCAGAACGACATCTCGTGCAGGTCCATCCAGAAGTCTGGCGCGTCAGCGCCACGATCGCGGCGCAGCGTTCGTGGAGGCGCCTGGATTCCAGATCGACCCAGCGGGTGCGCCGGAGGCTCGCATGTCCTGGAATGACGAACGCGTGGAATTGCTGAAGAAGCTCTGGACGGATGGTTTGAGCGCCAGCCAGATCGCCGCCGAGCTTGGCGGCGTCACGCGCAATGCCGTGATCGGCAAGGTGCACAGGCTGGGCCTCTCCGGCCGCGCCAAATCTCCGTCAGTGGCCTCTCCCCGGCCGCGCAAGGCTGCCGCTCCACGGCCCGCTGCACGCAGCGTCAGCATGCCGCAAGTGCGCGGCAATGTCGCGCTCGCGCCGATTCTGCTGAACGAAGCTTATCTGGAGCCGGCGCAGCGTCCCCAGGCCGAGGTCGTCGTGCCAATGTCCCGCCGGGTGCAGATCATGGAGCTGCGCGAAGCCATGTGCAAATGGCCGATCGGCGATCCGATGCAGGCCGATTTCGTATTCTGCGGGGCGGACTGCAGTTTCGGCACGCCCTATTGCACGCATCACTCGGCCATCGCCTACCAGCCAGCGACGGAAAGACGCCGCTCGCGCTGATCGTTTGGACGTCTTATCCGAGCCTCCGGGGACCGGTCAGGCCACCCGACCGAAGGTCTCGTCGAAGGCGTAGCCGGCGCCGCGCACGGTCCGGATCGGGTCGCGTTCGTCCAGCGATGTCAGCGCTTTCCGCAGCCGCCCGACATGCACATCGACCGTGCGGTCATCGATCTCGGAATCGCGGCCCCAGACCTGGTCGAGCAGCTGGTCGCGGCCATAGACGCGGCCTGGCGATTTCATCAGGCATTCGAGCAGCCGGAACTCGGTCGGTCCAAGCTTCACCTCGCGGGCGCTGCGGTGGACGCGCTTTGTGACCCGGTCCAGCCTGAGATCGCCCGCCTCCATGGTGTCAGCCGCGAAAGCGGGATTGGCGCGGCGCAGCAGCGCCTTCACGCGCGCCATCAGTTCGGCGACCGAGAAGGGTTTCACGACGTAATCGTCGGCGCCCGTCGCCAGCCCGCGGATGCGCTCGCTCTCCTCGCCGCGCGCCGTCAGCATGATGATCGGCAGCGTCCTGGTCTCCTGGCGCTGGCGCAAACGGCGGCAAAGCTCGATGCCGGAGATGCCAGGCAGCATCCAGTCGAGGATCAGAAGATCCGGGCGCTCCTCGTGGACGAGATCGGCGGCCTGATCGCCCCGCATCGCAACGGTCGTCGCATAGCCTTCGGTCTCGAGGTTATAGGTCAGCAGCGTGACGAGCGGCTGCTCGTCCTCGACAATCAATATCTTCGGACGTGTCATCAGGTATTCGTTTCCACCGCCGCCATGTCAGCCCCATCCTCGCCGCGCGGCCGGCTGACGGTGAGCATGCCGCCCGTCACCACGTAATAGATCCGCTCGGCGATGTTGGTGGCGTGGTCTCCGACGCGTTCGATGTTCTTGGCCGAGAACAGCAGATGCGTGCAGAAGGTGATGTTGCGCGGATCTTCCATCATATAGGTCAGAAGCTCGCGGAACAGCGAGTTATAGAGCCGGTCGATGCCGCCATCGTTGGACCAGACATTCATGGCCGCGCTGACATCCTTTTGAATATAAGCATCGAGCACGGCCTTGAACTGGCCAAGCGCCAGGAGGTTCATGTTGCGCAGACCGGAAAGCAGCGTCTTGGGCGGAAAATGCCCTTCCATGGCGATGATGCGCTTGCCGATATTCTTGACGAGATCGCCGACGCGCTCGATATCGCCCGCGATCTGCGAGACGACGAAGATTTCGCGGAGATCCACCGCCATCGGCTGACGGCGGGCGATGGTGTGGATCGCCTGCTCGTCGATCTCGCGCTGCAGGCCGTCCAAACGCGCATCGATCAGGATGATCTGCTGGGCGAGGTTGACGTCGCGCTTCTCGATGGCCTCGAGCACGTCCGACAGCATCTTCTCGGCGATGCCGCCCATTTCGACGACTTTCTTCTGCAGGCTCTTGATCTCGGAATCATAGGCGCTGACGATATGCTGGTTCATGAGGTGCTCCTGCCGCCCTGGGGCGAAAACTCATCAACCGAAGCGGCCGGTGATGTAGTCCTGGGTCCGCTTGTCATGCGGGTTCGTGAAGATCGTCTTCGTCGGGCCCTCCTCGACCAGGGTTCCCAGATGGAAGAAGGCGGTCTTCTGCGAGACGCGGGCCGCCTGCTGCATCGAATGCGTGACGATGATGATCGTATAGTTCTGGCGCAACTCGTCGATCAGCTCCTCGATCTTGGCCGTGGCGATCGGGTCAAGCGCCGAGCAGGGCTCGTCCATCAGGATCACGTCCGGGCTGACAGCGATGGCGCGGGCGATACAGAGGCGCTGCTGCTGGCCGCCGGAAAGGCCTGTGCCCGAGGCATCGAGGCGGTCCTTCACCTCTTCCCACAGGCTGGCGCGGCGCAGGCTTTTTTCGACGAGTTCCGCCAGTTCTGTCTTGTTGCTGGTGAGGCCGTGGATCTTCGGGCCGTAGGCCACGTTGTCGAAGATCGACTTCGGGAAGGGGTTCGGCTTCTGGAAGACCATGCCCACCTGGGCGCGCAACTGAACGACATCCAGCGTCGGATCATAGATATCACGGCCGTCGAGTTTGATATCGCCGGTCACGCGGCAGATGGGGATCGTGTCGTTCATGCGGTTGACGCAGCGCAGGAAGGTCGACTTGCCGCAGCCGGACGGTCCGATGAAGGCGGTTACCGCCTTGGCGGGGATGTCGACGGAGAGATTCTTGATGGCGTGCTTGTCGCCATAATAGACATCGACGCCGCGCGCGGTGACGGCTGATTCTCCATCGGCCATGCCGATCCCCATCGTTGGACCGCTGAACTCGGTCTGGGACAAAACGTTCATTGTCAAACTCCTGTGGGGCCGCTCACCAGCGCCGTTCGAAGCGGCGGCGCAGCCAGATCGCGGCGCCGTTCATGACGAAGAGGAAGAGAAGCAGGATGACGATGGCAGCGGCTGTCTTCGCCTGGAAGGCAGGTTCGGGAAGGTCCGACCACAAAAAGATCTGAACTGGAAGGACTGTTGCGGATTCCGTCACTGATCGAGGCACATCGATAATGAACGCAACCATGCCGATCATCAGAAGCGGCGCCGTTTCGCCCAATGCATGGGCCATGCCGATGATCGTTCCGGTCAGAACCCCTGGCATCGCCACGGGCAGAACATGCTGGAAGACCGCCTGCTGTTTCGACGCGCCGAGGCCGAGTGCGGCCTCGCGGATCGAAGGGGGCACAGCCTTCAGCGCAGCGCGGCTGCTGATGATGATCGTTGGAAGGACCAGTAACGCGAGAACAAGGCCGCCAACCAAAGGCGAAGATCTTGGCATGTCGAAAGTGTTCAGAAAAATCGCCAGACCCAGGAGACCGAAGACGATCGAGGGAACGGCTGCAAGGTTGTTGATGTTGATCTCGATGAAATCGGTGAGGCGGTTCTTGGGTGCAAATTCCTCAAGGTAAATCGCCGCCAGAACGCCGATCGGGAGGCAAAGCACGAGCGTGACGAGCATCGTAAGCGCTGTTCCCGTCAATCCGCCGATGATGCCGGCGAGTTCGGGTTCGCGTGAGTCTCCCGAGAAGAAAAGGCGGGATGCGAAGGCCTGGGTAACAAGCCCCTCCTCTTTCATGCGATCAAGCCATGCTATCTGCTGATCGGAGAGCTTTCTGCTGCCTTCCGGTGTCGTCAGGTTGATTATCTTCCAGGATCCTGGCTTTGCCTCACTCGCGTCCTTCAGCGGGATTAGGACCGTCCCGGATGCCTTTTCGTTGCCAATCTCGGTCAGCTTGATCACGCCGCCGTTCATCTTCACAAGAACCGAGGACGTGCTGTCGCCGATCAATTCCGTGCCACCAACGGATTTGGCACGTCTGTCCATATCGGTCGCAACCGCTATCTGGCGGTTGATCTGATCTTGCAAAGCGGCTCGCCGATCGGGTGCCACTGTCTCCAGTGCTGCCTTCAAACGGTTGATTTCAAGCTGTGCCCGGCGCGCCGCAGCCTGAAGATCAGAACGAACGCGCGCGACGTCCTGGGCGAAATCATTGACATTGGTGGCGATCGACACATCGCCCGAAGTGCCGCTCACTCCAATGGAGCCGCGTCCCTCGCGCTCTGTCCTCTCGGTCATCATTCCCTTGAAATAGAGATCGGAATCATCCGAGAGCAGGACCTGCGCTTGCACGGGCTTGCCCAGCAAGCTGGGATCAGCAATGACGCGGTTACGGATATCGTCACCCCCGCCGATGCTGATCAGTTCGTTATACAGCTTGCTGCGTTGAGCGCGGTTCGTCACATCCGGGAAGTATTTGCCGACACCATCGCGAACGACAGCGTTCCAATCCCCGGCCATCAGGGTCTGACGATCCGTCCTGCCGCCCTCGGCCACGCGCTCGGCGGTAGGCGTCAGAGTGATCGACAACCGGTGTTCCGTGAAAGCGGGTATCGCTTTAGTGACAATGTCGCTCACCAGAAAAACGATGAAGAATGCGGCAAACGCAATGGCGGCCACACCATAGAACTTGAAGCGCGATTCAACGGCATAACGCTTGCGCAAATGCGCCTGTGCGGCCGGAGACCGGAAATCAACGCGCCCGGCATCAGCGGTCTGGAGGGTTGCGTCAGTCATATTGTTCCCGATACTTCCGAACGATCCGCAAGGCGATCATGTTGAGGGTCAAGGTGAAGAAGAACAGAACGAAGCCCAGGGCGAAGGCGGACAATGTCTTGGGGCTGTTGAACTCCTGATCGCCCACCAGAAGGGTCTTGATCTGGACAGTGATCGTGGTCACCGCCTCGAGAGGATTCCAGGTAAGGTTGCCTGCAAGACCGGCCGCCATCACGACGATCATCGTTTCACCGACCGCGCGGCTGATCGCCAGCATGAAGGCCGAGACAATGCCAGGCAAGGCAGCCGGCAACACGACTTTCTTGATCGTCTCGGATTTGGTCGCGCCCATGCCGAAGGAGCCGTCGCGCAAGGATTGCGGCACGGCGTTGATGACGTCGTCCGAGAGGGAAGATACGAATGGGATGATCATGACACCCATAACTAGACCGGCAGCCAGTGCGCTCTCCGAGGCCACACCCAGATTGGTGCCGAGGTTCAGATCGATCCAGTCGCCCATTCCCTTGAACATCGGTGCTATCGTCAAGGCGGCAAAGAAGCCGAACACCACGGTTGGAATGCCGGCGAGGACTTCGAGGATGGGCTTCACGAAATTGCGAACGTTCTGGGAGGCATATTCGGACATGTAGATGGCGGCGAACAGGCCGACCGGACCGGCAATGGCGATGGCCACCAGGGTAATCAGGATGGTGCCGACGAAAAGCGGCAAGGCTCCGAGCGTCAACGAGGAGGGAGACCAGACGGTCCCGGTCAGGAAGCTCCAGAATGGATAAACTGACGCGAAATGGAGCGTCTCGTAGAGCACGGAGAACACGATGCCGACGGTCGTGAGCACAGCGACTGCGGAACACGCGATCAGCACGCTCATGACAATCTGCTCGAAGGCATTACGTGATCGGAAGGCGGGTTTGATCCGCTTCAGGCCCAATGCAATCCCGGCCGCTCCACCCAGCGCGCCGAAGATGATCAAGGCCCATGAAAGGCGAGATTGCGAGGCCATGAAGGCTTCGGCAGCCGGCTGGAGTTCAGGCCGGGTCAGGGGCTGACCCTGCTTGAGCAGGTTTGCCGCAACCTGCACATCGCGATAAAGCGCCTGTTCCTCCAACAGCCGCCTGGCCGGATCAACAGCCAGTTCCTTTACCGGGGCGGCCCCGATGGCCGCCGATTTGCTGATCCCGGGCGCTAAAGTCGTCCAGGCCACGAGTGCGAGCACCATGGGAAAGAATGTAAACGTCGCCGTCAGCCAGCCATGATAGGATGGCAACGAATGCACGGCGTTCCGCACGGAGCCAGCTGTTCGATAGAGGGCGAAACCGCTCCGGCGACCGAGAAAATAGCCGGTCAGAACCAGTATGAGCATAAGGACGATATAAGCTGCTAACATAACTGATCCTGCTTGCGTCCTGATCGCGGCTTTTGCCTCGTCAAAGCGAGGTCAAATGGAAGCGCCGTGCGGGTTGATGCCCGCACGGCGGTTGTTTCTTCAGAGGCCAGCCTCTGAAGTGAGGATGCGCTGAGCCTGGATATCGGCGCGCACCTTGGCGACATCTGCCTTCGGAAGGGCGACGAGGCCCTTGCGTGACAGGTATCCGTCTTCACCGATCGCTCTGTCAGAGACAAATTCCACCATGAACTTGTCGAGGCCAGGAATCACGCCGACATGCTGCTTCTTGAAGTAAATGAACAGCGGACGGGCAACGGTATAGGTTCCGCTGGCGATGTTTTCAAAGGTCGGCGAAATGCCGTTGATCGTCGCACCCTTGATCTTTGCAGTGTTCTCCTCAAGGAACGAAAAGCCGAAAACGCCGACGGAGGCTGGGTTGGCAACCAGCTTCTGCACAATCAGGTTATCGTTCTCGCCAGCTTCGACATAACCACCGTCTTCACGAAGCTGCTTCCATGCCGTATCGAAAGCCTTGCGGTCAGCGGCCTTGAGGGCCTTCAAGGCAGGTATCGCCTCTGCGCCGGGCTCCATCACCAGCTCGTGGAAAGAATCACGCGTGCCGGAGGATGGCGGCGGACCGAGAACTTCGATCTTGATGTTTGGAAGAGCCGCGTTGATGTCAGACCAGTTCTTGTAAGGGTTCGGAACGAGCTTTCCCTCAGCGTTCGGCACGTTCTTTGCCAAGGCCAGGAAGATCTGCTCCTTGGTTAATTTCAGATCAGGGCCGGACTTGCTGTTAGCAACCGTCAAGCCGTCGAAGCCGATCTTGGTCTCGATGACGTCGGTCACGCCATTCGTCTTGCAATCCTCGAACTCCCTCTTTGTGATCCGACGCGAGGCGTTGCTGGCGTCCGGATGCTGGGCGCCAACGCCGGCGCAGAACAGCTTCATACCGCCGCCGGTGCCGGTCGACTCGACCACGGGGGCCTTGTTGCCGGCCTTGCCGAACTGCTCGGCAACGGCTGTCGTGAAGGGATAGACGGTGGAAGATCCGACAATGCGGATCTGATCGCGGGCGGAAGCGGCCGTGCCGCCGGTTGCAAGGGCCGCTGCGCACAGGCCGGCCAGAAGGAATGTCTTGTTCATCGGTTGCTCCTATGAGAACGCCTTTGCCATGGAAAGGCAGAATGACAGTTTTATGACAAGCGTCGTGATACCATTGCGCGACGCCTCTTTCAGCCGAAGCTCCTTTCCTTCATAGAGGCCGCCGCAACGCTTTTGTGACGATGGTCTCCGTCCCTTGAAACTGCCTGCCGAAAAGCTCGACCTGATCCTCCGGCGCGCCGCCGAACTGGAAGCCCGCCTCAACGCCGGCCCGCCGGCGGATGAAATCGTCAAACTCTCCCGGGAGCAGGCCGAACTCGCGCCGCTGGTCGAAGCCATCGGGAATCTGCGCCAGGCGGAGGCGGAGCAAGCCGATCTCGCCGCGATGCTCGCCGATCCCGCGACCGATGCCGAAATGCGGGCGCTCGCCGAGTTCGAGCTTCCCGCGCTCGAAGCGCGGATCGCGGGTTTCGGACAGGTGCTGCGCCTGGCGCTCCTGCCGAAGGATGCGGCTGACGACGGCAGCGCCATCCTCGAAATCCGGGCGGGGACCGGCGGCGACGAGGCGGCGCTTTTCGCCGGCGATCTCTACCGCATGTACCAGCGCTACGCCGCCCTGCGCGGCTGGCGCCTGGAGCCGGTGTCGGAGAGCGAGGGCGCCATGGGCGGCTTCAAGGAAGTCATCGCGGAAGTGTCTGGCCACGGCGTTTATGCCCGCCTCAAGTTCGAATCCGGCGTGCACCGGGTGCAGCGCGTTCCCGACACCGAGACGCAGGGCCGCATCCACACCTCTGCTGCGACGGTCGCCGTGCTGCCGCTGGCCGAGGACGTGGATGTCAGCATCGACGAGAAGGACCTGAAGATCGACACGATGCGGGCCGGGGGCGCTGGCGGCCAGCATGTCAACAAGACGGAAAGCGCGATCCGCATCACCCACCTGCCGTCCGGCCTCGTGGTCTTCTCGCAGGACCAGCGCTCCCAGCATCAGAACCGGGCGAAAGCCATGCAGGTGCTGAAATCGCGCCTTTATGGTCTGGAGCGGCAGAAGCTCGACGATGCCCGCGCCGCCGACCGCAAGGCGAAGGTCGGCTCCGGCGACCGCTCGGAGCGCATCCGCACCTATAACTTCCCGCAGGGGCGGCTGACGGACCACCGCATCAACCTGACGCTCTATTCCCTGGAGAAGATCGTCGCCGGCGATCTCGATCCGGTCATCGAACCGCTGATCACCGAGCATCAGGCGGGGCTGCTGGCCGAGGCAGGCCTTTGACGGAAAAGAGGCCATTGAAGGAAGAGCGGGCTTTGAAGCCAAGCCCGCTCGATCGGACGATCGCCGCGCTGCGCCCGGCGGCCGGTGATGCGGCCCGGATCGAGGCGCGCTGGCTGATCGAAGCGGCCTCTGGAGACGAAGCCGCGCTTGCAGCAATGGTCGCCCGGAGACTGGCGGGCGAGCCCGTCGAGCGGATCGTCGGCCGCGCCGGCTTCTGGACCCTCGATCTCATCGTGACGCCCGATACGCTGTCGCCCCGCGCCGATACCGAAACCGTCATTCGCGCCGCGGTCGAGCAGATGCAGCCCAGCCAAATCCGCTCCGAACGGCTCCATATCCTTGATCTCGGCACCGGTGCCGGGGCCATCCTGCTCGCGCTCCTTGCGGAGTTTGAGGATGCGCGCGGCCTGGGGATCGACATCAGCGAAGCTGCGCTTGAAGTCGCCAGTACGAATGCAGAATTGGCGAACCTTCACCAGCGATCGGAATTTAGGACAGGCGATTGGGCTTCCGGACTGGACGGCCCCTTCGGCCTCATCGTCTCCAATCCGCCTTACATTCCCACCGCCGTCATCCCGACGCTCGACCGGGAAGTGCGCGATCACGATCCGCATCTGGCTCTCGATGGCGGCGCGGATGGGCTTGCCTGTTACCGAAGCATCCTGCCCGCGCTTCCCGCGCTTCTGGCTGAAGGAGGCCGCGCGATCCTCGAATTCGGGGCCGGCCAGGGGCCCGAAATCCGCCTTCTCGCCGAGGCGGCCGGGCTCCGCTTCATCGCTTTCCGCAAGGATTTCAACGATCTGGACCGTGTCGTCATTTTAAGTAAAATCTGAGATACTCATCGCTTACAATCCCTTGATCGATCCCGCAGGCGCTCAAACCACCACGACGACGCTCTCCGCCGCCCGCGTGATCGCCGTATAGAGCCAGCGGTCGCGGTGTTCGCGGAAGGCGAAGCTCTCGTCGAAGAGCGTCACCTTGTCCCATTGCGAGCCCTGCGCCTTGTGGACGGTCAGCGCGAAGCCGTAATCGAATTCATCCGACATCTTGCGCGCCTGCCAGGGCAGCGTCTCCTCCTGTCCGAGGAAGAATTCCGGCAGCACCGACACCTTGACGTTCAAGGCCGAGACATCATCCGGGTCGAGGCGCATGGTCACCATGCCGGTCTTCGCCTTGCCGACCGCCTTCACCGTGAAGGTCGCGCCGTTGAGCAGGCCCTTCGTCTTGTTGTTGCGCAGGCAGACGACCTTGTCGCCGGCGACCGGCAGCGGGTCCCGGCGGCCCATCAGCTCCCGCATGCGCATATTGAAATCCCGCCGCGTCTTGTTGCGGCCGACAAGCACCTGATCGGAGGCGAGAACCAAGTTGGCCATCTCCTCCTTGCCGATGCTGCCCCGCGCCATCACCCGGCTGCCGCCATAATCGCCCGGCGCCAGCCGCTCGCCGGCGCGGATCTGCATCGACAGGCGGATGATCGGGTTGCCCTGCGCCTGGCGGTGCACCTCCGTCAGCATCACGTCGGGCTCCTGTTCGGTGAAGAAGCCGCCGCCCTTCACCGGCGGCAATTGCGCCGGATCGCCCAGCACCAGCACCGGCGTGCCGAAGGACATCAGATCGCGGCCAAGCTCCTCATCGACCATCGAGCATTCGTCGATGACGACGAGGCCCGCCTTCTTCACATCCGAGTTGCGGTTGAGCGAGAAACTCGGCTCGCCGGTCGCATCCTCGGTCTGCGAGCGGTAAATGAGGCTGTGGATGGTGGAGGCGTCGTTGCAGCCCTTGGCGCGCAGCATCATCGCCGCTTTGCCGGTGAAGGCGGCGAATTTCACCTCGCCGCCGGCATGTTCGGCGATGTGCCGCGCCAGCGTCGTCTTGCCGGTGCCGGCATAGCCGAAGAGCCGGAAAAGCTGCGGCGCGCGGCCTTTCCCTGCATCCTTCAGCCAGCGGCTGACGGCGACCAGGGCATCATCCTGCTGGGGGGAGAAGGTGGTCATGGGCTAGTTATCCTTCCCCCTTGCGGGGAAGCGGCCGTCGCTTATCCCTCCCCCTCGCGGGGAGGGTCCCGAGCGAAGCGAGGGGGGAGGGGGGGCTTTGCCTATGCCTGAACCGTTGCCTCCCCCTCCCGGCTCGCTTCGCTCGCCACCCTCCCCGACGCAAATCGGATGTTTCCGATTTGCGCAGAATCGTTGCCCGGATCGGGCAGGCCCGATCCGGGGGCGGGGAGGGAGGGCGCGAGTTTCGGCTCCCTCTCCCCGTGAACGGGGAGAGGGCCGGGGTGAGGGGCCGGGGGATTGCACGCCGAGCAAACTCACCTGGCCCCTCATCCGCCCTTCGGGCACCTTCTCCCCGCAGGCGGGGAGAAGACGGGAGCGCATCATCCTGCCGGGGGGAAAAGGTGGTCAAGGGGCGCTCGCGTCCAGCAGGCGCGCGACAAGAGCGTCGATCCGCTGCGCGATGCCGTCTTCGGTGAGGGCGGCCCGCACGAGCCCCCGCGCCCGCTGGAACCGGACGTCTTCAGGCAGGTCGACAACCGCCGCGCGCGCCTCGGCCTCGCGGGCGGCGGCGGCAAGTTCGCCGTGCAGAGCGTTTGCCGCATCGAAGCGCGGGATCGGCAAAGTCCAGATCACCTTGTCGAAGTCCCGCGCGCCGAATTGCCCGCGCGATTGCAGCGCTTCGGTGCGGGCGCGGGCGGTCTCACTGTTCAGGATGGCGACGAGGTAATGCGCCTCCTCCTCGGAGGCGGGTGCGGACCAGTAGAGCTTGTGCTCGATGACGCCGCGCGGCTCGCGCAGGATCGTCGCTGCCGGGTTTGTGCCGGAGGCGGCATAGATGACGCGTAAAGGTGGAATAGGAAACTGGTTGCTTAAGCCGTTGTGATAGTTCCAACGTCCAGCGAGAGTCATCTCTAAGCTCTCGCCATTGATGGTCCAAGATTGCTCAGCCCTGCTCATCCAGCCGTGCAAGCCGGTCCAGCCGCGGTTGGCGGCATTGCCTGAATCCATGACCTCGCCGCTGTCCAAAACGGGAATCACGCCCTCGAATGGCCGGAACACCCGGTAAGGCAGGATGCTCTCGCCCAGCAAAACGGGCCGCAGGAACTCTTTCTCCACCGGATGATCCACACCAGGCAGAAGTTTCCACGGCTTCTTCTCCTGCACGCTCCGGCGGCTCTCCACGGCAGGCCGCGTCGGATCGCCGCCGAGCCGGCCCAGCGGCTTTCGGTTCACGAGGCAGAGCATGCGCGGCACCAGCGTCGCGCCCTGCCTGAACGACTTGCGATAGGCCGAGCCGCCTTCGAGCACCGCCGTCGCGATCTTCGGAGCATTCTCCGTCACCCTCAGCCGTGCATCGGCGATCTCCTCCGGCGCGTCGCGGAAGGGCAATGCGCCGGAATAGGACCGCACCGTCTCGGGCAGCGGGTGGGTTACGGCGCGGCGGCGGCCGAACACAGCGCAGGCGGGGACCGGGAAAAGCGGCTGGACGCTTTCGTCCATCACCCAGGCCTCATCCCAATGCATGCGCGCCGAGCTGAAAGAGCCGGAGCGCAGCCGCTCGAATTGCCCGCGCGTCAGCGCCGCCAAAGGCAGCACGAAGGCCAGCTTGCCGCCCGCGCGAAGGTAAAGGGCGGCGGCGCGCACCAGAAAAAGGGCGCAGAGATCGTTCTGCGTGGCGAGCTTGCCGCCGACATAGACCCGCTCCGCCTTCGCCATCTCCTTGAAGCGCTTCTGCAGATCGCTGCTCATATGCCGGAAGGCGACCCAGGGCGGATTGCCCACGACCACATTGGCCCAGCCGCCCGACGAGGACAGGGCGAGCGGGCGCGAGAGGTTGCGCGCCACATAGGCCCAGACCGAATCGCGCCCTTCGCGCCGCAGACGGTCGAAGGTGACATAGGTCTTGCCGAGGTCGATGATGGCGTCGGCCTGCTCCTTCGTGACATCGGCGCGGTAATGCTGCTCGGTGATCTTGTGCAAAGCCGCCTCGATGGCCGGGCGCGTCAGCCCCGCTTCGGAGCCCGACCGCATGCGCTCGATGGCCTTGTCGAACAGCGCGGGATCGCGGCAAAAGGTCTCCGGAAAATCGAGCTGCTCGCCGCCGTTGGCCAGCGGCGTGCCGCTTGCCCCCTCGCCCGCCGGAGGCGGCGGCACCTTGATGACCAGCTCCTTGCCGGCGAACAATTGGCTGATCGACAGCTGCATGGCGTCGCCGAGATAGACCGGGATCGAAATCTGCCCCTCGCGCTGGTTGAGCACGGGCGCGAGCGCCAGCAGATAGGTGACGCGGGCGATGATGACCGCAACGGGGTGGATGTCCATGCCGGCCACCAGCCGCGCCGCCTCGCCCGCCACCCGCCCCGGCGCGAGGTCCGCGCCCGGCGCTTCCGTCACGATGCGCCGCACCGCATGGAACAGGAACGTGCCGGAGCCGCAGGCGGGATCGAGCACCTTCTGTTCGAGCGGCGCCGTAACGGCATGGCGCACGACCTTCGCGGCCAGCCAGTCCGGTGTGTAATACTCACCGAGCCCATGCCGCTGCGCCGCGTCGATCAGCGATTCATAGAGGATCTTGAGAATATCGCTCTGCACATCCCGCAGCCGGAAGCGGCGCACATGGGCCACAATGCGCGACACCAGCGCCGCGCCCTCGGCATCCGCTGTCACCCAGTCGAAGAAATCGCTCTCGACCGCGCCCAGGATGCCGACCGCATGAAAAGCCTCGCCCGACAGCAGGCGTTTGGGATCGTCCTCCCGCATATCGAGCACCGCGAGAGCGATGGCCTTGGCGGTGATGACCAGAAACGTATGCTGAAACCACAGCGGGTCGGCGTCCACGTCCTTGCCGTAGACCAGCTTGAGCAGCTGCGCCCATAGCTGGCGCTTGAGGGCGACATCGGGGCGGTCCTTGAGGCGCGCCCAGAGAGCCGCAAGCTGATCCTGCGCCCGCCGGTAAGCAACCGAATCCTGACCCAGTTCGATGCGCACGGTGAGGGGATCGGGCGGCAATGAGGATTTGAGCGCCACCGCGCCGTCGAGCCAGGCCAGAAACGGAGCGGGCTCACGCGGGTTGAGGATCGTCTCCTTGACCTTGACGAGCGCGCCTTCGGACAGCTCGAACACCACCCAGTGCAAACCGTCGCTGGCGATGCCGACAAAGCGCTCCTTCTCTTCCCGCTCGCGGTCGGCGAGATAATCCGGCATGCGGCGGGCGACATCCGCCCACTCTCTTCCGAGATCGCTTTTCGCCTCGAATATCGTGCGTCCGATCAGGGCGTCGAGCCTGCCCTTCACCTCGGGCACCCGGCGCTCGAACTCCAGCGCCTCAAGCAGGACGCCAAACTCCTCGATCAGGAGCTGCCGGAAATCCGCCTTGACCTCATCATGGCCGGGCTTTGCCGCCAGATGGTCGAGAAGGTCCTGGGTGCGCTGCGAAATCGCCATCCGTGCTGCCTAGCACAGCGCATTCGATTCGCCACCGTTCCCGCTTCATTCTCTGCGGAAAAGGCGGCTCCCGCCCCTCAATGTCCCGCCTGCTTCAGCGCGTCCTCAAGGTCCTTCGTTTCCTCGCAGGCCGCGCAAATCTTGCGCAGTTGCTCCAGATTGGCCTTGGCGGAAGGGATGTCGCCCATCTCGACGAACCACATGCCCTGATATTCGAGGGCCGGCTTGTAGAGCGGGTCGATCTTCAGAGCCCGATCGTAGAAGACCTTGGCGACGGGGTAGTTCTTCAGCTTGCGGTGCGTGAAGCCGAGCCAGTTGAGCAGCTCCGGCTCGTTGGGGAAGGCCTTGTCGAGCTTCACCAGCAGCGGCAGGGCCTTCGCGTAGGCCTCGGTCTTGATGAGCTTCTCGGCCTCGGCATAATCCGGCTCGGCGGAGAATTTCGGCTCTTCCGGTCCGACGGCGAGAGCGCCGGACAAAAGGCCGAATGTCATGCCGATGATCATCAACAGGCGCATCCGGCTTCCTCCCTTTCGTCCATCGAGCCTAACCGCTCCTGGCGACAAAGCAATCACGCGACGAGATTCCCCCTCCCGCTCGGCTGCGACTCCCTCCATATAGGTCGCCATGGCCAAGGCAGCTTCCCCCGCACCCAAACCGCAGAAGACCTCGCGCGGCGTTTCCATGGGCATGAACCGCGAAGCGCCGCTGCTGCCGCAGACGCGCAAGAATGCCGCGCCGGAGCTGAAGCCGCTTGATGCGGCGATGAAGCGCTTCCTCGCGCCCGTGGGGTCCGACGCCTATTTCGACGAGCGCGGCGCGCCCGAAAGCGTGCCGCTGAAGGCGGATGGCTTTGGCGAGCCCCAGCAGGCGCGCTTCGAGGGGGCGGCGCCCGCTTCGGCGGAAGGGCTGGACGAGGCGATGTCCGCGGCGCTCGGCCTTTACGCCTCCACCGGCATGGAAGGCGCGGAGGGCGGCGTCGACGCCACGCAGAAGGCGCTCGAAAGCCTCATCCAGCAGGGGCATCCCGCCTTTCGCGGCAAGGTGGCCTGGGAGCCGCATCGGCCGTCGCGGCCCGAGAAATGGGAGGGCGGCAGGCCCTTCGTCATGCATTCGCCCTTCGAGCCGAAGGGCGACCAGCCGACCGCCATTGCGGAACTGGTGGAGGGCATCCGCCGCAACGAGAAGGATCAGGTGCTGCTCGGCGTCACCGGCTCCGGCAAGACCTTCACCATGGCCAAGGTGATCGAGGCGACGCAGCGCCCCGCAGTGATCCTCGCCCCCAACAAGACGCTGGCGGCGCAGCTCTACAGCGAGTTCAAGAGCTTCTTCCCCGAGAATGCGGTGGAGTATTTCGTCTCCTATTACGATTACTACCAGCCCGAGGCCTATGTGCCCCGCTCCGACACCTATATCGCCAAGGAAAGCTCGATCAACGAGCAGATCGACCGCATGCGCCACGCCGCCACCCGCGCGCTGCTGGAGCGCGACGATGTGGTGATCGTCGCCTCCGTCTCCTGCATCTACGGCATCGGCTCGGTCGAGACCTATACGGCCATGACCTTCGGCCTCAAGGTGGGGGAGAAGATCGAGCAGCGGCAGCTGATCGCGGATCTCGTGGCGCTGCAATACAAGCGGACGCTGGCGGATTTCACGCGCGGAACCTTCCGCGTGCGCGGCGACACGATCGATCTTTTCCCGGCTCACTACGAGGACCGCGCCTGGCGCATCCAGCTCTTCGGCGACGAGGTGGAATCAATCCAGGAATTCGATCCGCTGACCGGGCAGAAGGTCTCGGACCTCGCCTTCGTCAAGGTCTATGCCAACAGCCACTACGTGACGCCGCGCCCCACTTTGCAGCAGGCGGTGAAGGGCATCAAGGAGGAGCTGAAATTCCGGCTCGACGAGCTTTACCGCATGGGCCGGCTGCTCGAGGCGCAGCGCCTGGAGCAGCGCACCGTCTTCGATCTGGAGATGCTGGAGGCGACCGGCTCCTGCCAGAGCATCGAGAATTACTCGCGCTATCTCACCGGCCGCAAGCCCGGCGAGCCGCCGCCGACGCTGTTCGAATATCTGCCGGACAATGCGCTCGTCTTCACCGACGAGAGCCACGTCACCGTGCCGCAGATCGGCGGCATGTACCGCGGCGACTTCCGGCGCAAGGCGACGCTCGCCGAATATGGCTTCCGCCTGCCCTCCTGCATGGACAACCGGCCTTTGCGCTTCGAGGAATGGGATGCGATGCGCCCGCAATCGGTGCATGTCTCGGCGACGCCCGGCAAATGGGAGATGGACCGCACCGGCGGCATCTTCGCCGAGCAGGTCATCCGCCCCACGGGCCTGATCGACCCCACGGTGCTCATCCGCCCGGCCCGCGCGCAGGTCGATGATCTGCTGGGCGAGGTGAAGGAGGTGGCCGCCGCCGGCTACCGCACGCTGGTCACGGTGCTCACCAAGCGCATGGCCGAGGATCTGACCGAATATCTGCACGAGAACGGCGTGCGGGTGCGCTACATGCATTCCGACATCGAGACGCTGGAGCGGATCGAGATCATCCGCGATCTCCGGCTCGGCGCCTTCGATGTGCTGGTCGGCATCAACCTTTTGCGCGAGGGGCTCGATATCCCCGAATGCGCGCTGGTCGCCATCCTCGATGCCGACAAGGAGGGCTTCCTGCGCTCCGAGACCTCGCTGGTGCAGACGATCGGCCGCGCCGCCCGCAATGTCGATGGCCGCGTCATCCTCTATGCCGATCAGATGACCGGCTCCATGGAGCGCGCCATCGCCGAGACGGACCGCCGCCGCGAGAAGCAGGTGGCCTATAACGCCGCCAACGGCATCACGCCCGAAAGCGTGAAGCGCGATATCTTCGATATCATGAACTCGGCCTATGAGCGCGACCGCGTGACGGTGGATGCGGGCATCGCGGGCGAAGCCAATGACGCCGCCACCGTCGGCCATAACTTCGAGGCGGTGGTGGCCGACCTTGAAAAGCGCATGCGCGAGGCCGCGGCCAATCTCGAATTCGAGGATGCCGCGCGGCTGCGCGACGAGCTCAAGCGGCTGCGCGACACCTCGCTCGCCGTGTTCGAGGACAGCGGCATCCGCCAGCAGGCCGTGAAGGCCAAGGCCGGCGGCTTCTCGACGGCGGGCAAGGCGGGAAGCCCCAAGGGGCGGTGGAAGAAACGGTGAGGGGGGGCAGTGGGCTGTTTGTCCAGCTCCCTCCTTCTCCCCTTGCGGGAGAAGGTGCCTGCCGGATGGCAGGCGGATGAGGGGTTTTGCTGCGCTCGCAGATCGGTGCAACCCCTCACCCGACATGCTCCGCATGCCACCCTCTCCCGCAAGGGGAGAGGGAGTTTCCGGCACCGCCTCCGGCATAGGATAGGGGAGCCATGTCAGCACCCCATCCGCGCCCCTGCAATGAAAGGCGTTGGTTCGCGCTCTCCTTCTCCCCTTGCGGGAG